>NZ_JBTMWL010000020.1:0-262 GCF_054489605.1 Sphingomonas sp. RS2018 | reverse complement strand
CCTCGCGAGCAGGCGCACGCCGAGCCGCGTCTCCAGCGCCTTCATCGCGTGGCTCAGCGCCGATGGTGAGAGGCCGAGTTCCGCAGCCGCTCGGGTAAAGCTACGCGCTCGCGCCACGGCTGCAAACGCCGCCAGATCATCGAGGTCGCCTCGCCGCATTGCTGCACCATGCTCATAAGCGCTTGCGGTCTGCAACGGCTAATCGATGCGCACTGTCGCCGCTAGTTCAGTAACGAACGAGGAGACGCGAACCATGGACCTG
>NZ_JBTMWL010000002.1:0-854127 GCF_054489605.1 Sphingomonas sp. RS2018 | reverse complement strand
GCCTGCCGGCAGCGTGCCGAACAAGGGCGGCGAAACGGCCGCCCATGGCAGCGACGGTCGCCTGAACGGCGACAACCCCTATGGCGGCATGCCTTTCACCGAGGCGAACTTCCACATTGCCGACGAGCTGCGTGCCGTGGCCGACGATCTCGGCCGACCGATGGCGCAAGTCGCTTTGGCCTGGGTCACGTCCCGACCAGGGGTTTCGTCGGTGCTGATGGGCGCGAGCCGGTCCGAACAAGTCACGCAGAACGCGGCGTCGCTCGACATCACGCTCTCGCCAGAGCAACTTACCCGGCTCGACGCGGCGGGAGCACCACCGATGCTCAATCCCTACTTCATCTTCCAGATGCCGCGGCAGCAGATTTTCGGCAGCAGCCATATTCGGCCATGGGAGCACTAGATTAACGCCTACTGGTGCCCCGAGCAGGATCGCAGCAGCTTAAAACGTGAATGAACCGGTGTCCGCGTTCGGGAACCGCTTGAGAGATCCTGAATGACCGGAAGTGGGTCGTTACCCCAGAGATGAGGGGGCTAGACCACAATGGTGGCAGGGCCATCGACGTAGGTGGATGGGGCGCCTAGACAGCCTTCATAGCCATCCAGGGTGCAGGATTATAGTGACAGGGTCCGCCAGGATACGATTTGCGAACGTCGCAACGCCGGGCGCAATGCCACCGGTAATCTGGTTAGGTACCACAGTCATTCTCACGATCGTCGACGCCTTTGGCGTCTCTACGGCGTTCGGATTGGTACTCGCGCTCGCTTTTTGGGGCGCACTGGTCGGCGTAAACATGCTCGGCTGGTCCGCTTGGCGACGATCACTGCCGGGGAGGCGTGACAGCGCCGGCCGCATGGCGCTGGGAGCCCTCGTCCTGAACTTGCTGCTCCCGATCGAGGTGCCGCTGCTCTATCGCCTGATGGGGCAGGGAGACGCCTCAGTGAACTGGAAACCGTTCGCCTATGGTCTGCTGGTGACAGGCTTCGTCATGGTTCTGCTCCGCGCCACGCGGGCACGGCATACCCTGGCCGGGCAGGACAGCGACGTAGAAGACACTGCTCGCTCGCCAGCGACGCCGACCACGAGTTTCGGCATCCTAGCCCGCGCAGGCGTAGACCCGGATGACCTGCTATCGGTTCGTGCCGAAGATCATTACTGCCGTCTCGCAGTGCGCGGTGGGGGGACGCTGCTTGTGCACTATCGCTTTCGTGATGCGGTCGGCGACCTCGCCGACGTTCAGGGTGCGCAGGTCCACCGCGGGGCCTGGGTCGCAGATTTCGCCATCACGGGCAGTGAGCGCACCGGGCGGCGCTGGTCGCTGCAGCTCGTCGACGGGTCGCGCGTGCCGGTCAGTGAGACTAGCGTCGCATTGTGTCGTGCGCGTGGCTGGCTGGAACGCGGCGGACTCGCGTAACGCCAAACCGGTTTCACGAAATCTGTGCCTTTTCGGCGCAATCACACCTTACCGAACCGCTGTCTATTGATCATCACGTCTTCTGAATCGGGGATCGGGAGCGAACAATGGGTGGGATATCGGCAATCGGCGCAGCGCATGTCGCGATGGGAAGCGTAGCGCTTGTCAGCGGCGCCGTTGTGTTGATGTTGCCCAAGGGGACAGCGCGGCACAGGCGCGTTGGCAAGATCTATGCCGCCGCGATCCTCGCAATCAACGGCACCGCTTTGTCGATGTACGACCTCACCGGGCGGCCCAACGTCTTTCACGTCATCGCGCTCGTTAATCTCGCGACGTTGGCGATGGGACTGCTGGCGCTACGCCGTTGGCGCCGGACGCACGAGCCCGGTGATCTTGTCACTCACCAGCGACGGATGGCAATGAACTATGTCGGCCTGTGGATGGCCTTCGTCACTGAACTGCTGGTCAATCCAATGCTGGGCGTCAGCCGGATCAGCGACCCGCGGAGTCACTGGCCCCTGATGATCACACTAAACCTCGCGCTGTTCGGCGTTGGTGGCTGGCTGGTACGGACGCGCCTAATCGCTCCGACGGTGCGGGCATGATGCCGCGGTCGTCTACCGATCCGCGCGCGCCACTCGCAGACGTCGTCGCATTGGCGGCGCTGGCGTGGGTCGCGGCGGCCACGCTACACGAGGGGGTGGGGCACGGCCTCGCCTGCACCGCAATGGGGGGCGATCCAACGAACTGGAGCACGTTCCACTTCGGCTGCAACCAAGAAGCTATGTCGCTGTGGGGCAGGCGGATCGTCGCAGGAGCTGGAACCGCGGTCAACGTCATCCTTGCCGCGCTTGGCTGGCTCGTCTGGCGAGGAAGCGACTCGCTGAGGGGGCGGCTCGCTGGTTGGATCGTGTTCGCACTAAACGGATTGACCACCTTCGGCTATCTCGTCTTCTCCGCGGTTTTCGGCATCGGTGATTGGAACGGCCGCGGAGTGATGGCGGGGGTGCCCGATCCTGTTCTCGCGCGCGTTGCGCTCGCGGTCGTTGGCATCGCTGGTTACTATGCCGTCGTCCGCCTCGCCGCGGAAATGCTGTCGCGCATGCTCAACAGTGAAGTTGTAGCGGCGCAGGCACGGCGGCGTGCAGTCATTGTATGGATGACGACAGGGGCAATCTCGCTGGCTGCGGCGCTGGCGGCGGGTAGCGACTGGCGGTCTACGATCGGCGCGTCGATTGGGGTCGCACTCGGCGGTAATGCCGGCCTGTTGAGCATGGGGCGGTTCGTTAAGCCAACGGCTACCGCATCGGCGACCACACTTTCGCCAAATTGGCTGCTGCGCGTGGCTGCTATCTTCGCAACGGTAGCGTTTGTCGCGATCCTGGGGCCGGGGATCGCCTTGTAACGGAACCGACTAGGGGCTTCGCAGAGTAGTCAGGAGACTGCCTGCGGCACTCCCCCCTTGAACATGAACCAGTGTCTGAAGTTGAGAAGCGGGGGAGGACACTCGAATGGCCGGAAATGGGTCCTTGCTGCCGCTTTACCCCCTTTAGAAAACTGCGGTTGCGTTGAGAGACACATATTTAGTCCAGCGGCCCGGCGGTGCGTTGGGGGCTATGCGCAAAAACTCGCCCTTAGCAAAGAGAACGGCGTCGATCTCGAGGCGCAACGCCTTCGACAGTTGATGCCGCACCCGCCCATCGAACTGCGTCCCCGCAAACGAGCCTGATCTGCCGCTCGCGTCGCGCACGCCGGTAAAGGAGAACGCGTCTTGGCGAGCCGCCAGCCAGAACGGGCGGAACGAGGCCATCAGATCGGTTCGCTTGTCAGGCGTAGCTTCAACCCGCACCCCGGGACTGACGAGATTGCTACGGATGATGGCATTGTAGAGCCCGGCGGGGGCAAGTTCGGCGCGGCGCATCCCGAACAGCGTGTCGAAGCGTCCATAGTCGCCGCCTGGCCGATCGCCGCTCGCATGGTCGTATTCGACCGCGACGCGGGGCTTCCAGCCCCCCTGGAACGTATAGCCAATGTCGCCATGCACGAACCATGCAGCGACGTCCTGGCGCGGCGCATTGGCGGCGAGGCTTGTGGAGGTCCGTCCGCGCTGAATGATCCCCTCCACTTCATAGTCGACGCCGCCTGCAATGGGGTCGGCAATGACGCGCAGCGCGCCCGTGTCGAGCGACCGGTCGCGTGTCGGTCTGCCAGGCCGGTCCCGTTCGCCAAGATGGAAGAACGAGATTTCGACGGTTGCCCGGCCGATCGTTTTCGAGCGGCTCAGGAGTCCGCCCCATAGGACGAGGTCGAAACCCTCGCGATCCGGTGCGACGCTGTTACGTCTCAGCGACAGCACGTCGTCGGGGCGGCGCTGTTGCGGCAGCACGTAGATGGCGGTCGATTTCCATCCACCGCGCCAAGCGAGATCGGCGCGGACGCCGGTGTAGCCGTTGGTGGTGTTTCGATAGTCGTCGGCCGCGACCAGCCGGCGTGAGCCGAGATTGAGCAGGAACCGCCCAGCCTGGATCGTCGCGTTCGTGTCGCGCCCGAATGGGGCGGTCGGCTTCCATTCGACATAGGCTTGGACGAGCTCGAACGTATTCACCTCGCCGGTCGAAAGCGGCGTCCCTGCATTGTCGCCGGAGACGCGGCTATCCCACAGCTCGCCTACCACCTTGACGGGGCCGTCCTCATATTGAGCTGCCAACGTGGTACGGAGGTTGAGGAGCGTGTCGCTATCGTTGAAGCCGGCGCGTGCCTGACCATCGATGGTTTCGACGCGAAGGCGGGTTGTACCGCTCGCGCTGACCTGTGCCATGCCCGGCACGCATTGCAGCGCTGCCGCCGACGCGGCGAGGATCGTGATTGTCCGCATCAGCCGATCAGGCCAAGGAGATACAGCGCCAGTCCAGCAATCGAGCTTGCCACCAGTGTCGTGATGATCCCGGCGCGCAGCCAGAACACCGCGGCGACAGCTGCCCCCGCGAGTGCCATTGCCCAAGGATCGAGGCTCGCAAGCACGGGCGCGTCGAAGTGGATCGGACCGAACGCGACGGCTGCCGTTTCACGGAAGAGCGTATGGAGGGCGAACCAAACGGCTAGATTGAGAACAACGCCAACGACCGCCGCGGTGATGGCGGAGAGCGCACCGGCGACCGCGGCATTGCCGCGCAGCCGCTCGATGAAGGGCGCCCCGAGGAAGATCCACAGGAAGCACGGCACGAACGTCACCCAGGTCGCGAGCAGGCCACCAAGCGTGCCCGCCACCAGCGGGGACAGCCCGCCGGGATCGCGATACGCGCCGAGGAAGCCGACGAATTGCAGGACCATGATGAGCGGCCCCGGTGTCGTCTCCGCCATGCCGAGGCCGTCCAGCATCTCCTTCGGCCCCAGCCAGCCGTAATTCTCAACCGCTTGCTGCGCGACATAGGCGAGGACGGCATAGGCGCCCCCGAACGTCACCATCGCCATCGTCGAGAAGAAGGTCGCGATACGACTGAAGACGTCATCGGGACCTAGCGCGATGAGCAACGCCGCGACCGGTACGAGCCAGAGAGCCAACCAGACCAGCGCCGTGCGGATCGTCTCAGCCCAGGTCAGTCGCGCATGGGTGGGCAGCTCCTCGCCAAGCAGTGTGTCGGCATCGGCCACGACCGCGCCCTTGGATGCGCCGTGTCCCCCGCCGCGGAAGGCCGTGCTGCCCTGCCGGGCGGACCACCATCCGATGAGACCGGCACCCAGCACGATCAGCGGAAAAGGCGCACCGACAAAGAAGATCAGGACGAACGCCAGCGCGGCAAGCGCCCTTGCCGGCGTCGACTTGAACGCCCGTCCGCCGATCCGCACCACTGCCTGAAGCACGACGGCCAGCACCGCGCACTTGAGGCCGAAGAACAGCGCCGAGACGACCCCGACCCGACCGTAGAGGACATAGACCCAGCTCAGCGCCATGATCGCAAAGGCGCCGGGAATGACGAACAGCACGCCCGCGACGATGCCGCCCTTCGTGCGGTGCATCAGCCAGCCGATGTAGGTGGCAAGCTGCTGCGCCTCTGGTCCGGGCAGCAACATGCAATAGTTGAGGGCGTGCAGGAACCGCTGTTCGCCGATCCAGCGTTTCTCGTCGACGAGGATGCGGTGCATGACCGCGATCTGCCCGGCCGGACCGCCGAACGAGAGCATCGCGATGCGCAGCCAGACCCAGAAGGCTTGGCCGAGCGTGACCGGCTCGGGGCGCGCCGAGGTTGCTGCTTCCGCCGTCACCGTAGTCATGCCGACGCTTTGCCGCGCGACGGCTGATGCGAGGACCAGTTGTGCTTTTCGCCCTGCGCGTCGCGGCACCAGCGATAGAGCGCATCGTACACCACCATGCTTGCCTCTAGCTGGACGTGGTCATCACTGTGGACGCGGGACAGGCCGAGCGAGATGGCGAGCAGTCCGGCGGCTTCCGGCACTAGGTCAAGTCGGTCGGTATCGGCCCCGCGGACGATCGCCGCCAAGCGCATCAGCGGCTCATGCTTCTCAAGTCCGAATGCTTGGACCATCACATCGAAGGTGCAACGCTCGCCGCGATGGCTCCAGAATACGCCTTCGTCCGCGACGTCGAACGGCTCGGCCTGCTGCTGCGTAGCGACGGTCAACACCTCGCCGGGAGCCACAAACAGAAAGCGCGCTTCGGGGTCAACGAAGCGCCGGATCAGCCAGGGACAGGCGATGCGATCTACCTTCGGCCGCGCGCGCGTGACCCACCATGTGCGGCCATCGTCATGCCGCGACGGGAGATGGGTCAGGGAAACAGTAGGCAGCGCGCTTGCTGCCCATGCGGCGAACCCACCTTCCAGCACTTCGGCCGCGATACCCTCGCTTCGCAGAATAGCCGCCGCGGCAACTGCCGGCCCGCTGTCATCAGCGTCCACAAGTACGGCGGTTGACCCTGCGGCATACCCCCATCGCGTCGGATCGGGGTGAGCTGGAAACAGTGATCCCGGAATGGCTTCTGTGGGTCCGTCGCGCAGATCAACGATACGAGGCGCGCCGGCCGATGCGACGAGGCGGGCAAGTTTATCCGGTATGATGGCGTTTGGAGCAGGCATGACGCGTCCCTTGCGTGTTCGTGCTGGACGCGATCCTCTAGCTGACGCCTCGTGGGGAGATCGCCATCCCCATGCGCCTAATCAGCCATGCTCATCAGGGGATGTCAATCGTCATCGCGCCCGTCCCACTGCCGCTGGGTATTGATAAGCCTGTTTGTTCCCACCTTCGATTGGTGTTCCAAGATGCTCGAGCTGGAAGAGGTGCCCCATCCGCACCAGCGTCTTCCGTGACATGAACGAATGTCCGGAGTTGAGAAGTGGGCAGGGCAGTCTGGATGTCTGGATGTGGGTCAGCAGACTTGGACGCGAGCCTCAAAATTGATCTCGCTTCTGCCGGACCACGAGATTGCCTGCTCGATCGGCGGCATCTTCACCACGAGGCCCATTACGGCGCACTACCCCGCTCAGCGGCGGGCACAATCCCGTCATTAAGGAGCGTGTGGAGCGCAGCAATATGACCATTGTCTCGCGCGCCCCCGGGGTCTGAGGTCATGACGACCGTCAGCTTCAGGTCTGGCACGATGAACAGCATCTGCCCGCCATAGCCCCAGGCGAAGCGCAGCGGATGACCACGACTGGAGCCAACGAACCAGCCATAGCCATATTGCCCACCGCTCCACGGCGATACGGCGCGCGGGGTCCAGCTTTCCTCGATCCAGCGTGCAGGCACGATCCGCCGTCCGTCGATCACGCCGCCCAAGCGATAGAGTTCGCCGAACCGCGCTAGACTGCGCGGCGACATCATCATGTCGTTGCCGCCGAAATAGATGCCCTGCGGATCGCGCGACCATGGCGGGATGGTAATGTCGAGCGGCTCCGCCAGCCAGTCGCGCATCAGGGCATGGGTGTCGCGTCCCGACGCGCGGGTCAGCATCGCCGACAGCAGATGCGTGTTGCCGGTCGAGTAGAGCATCGCACCGCCCGGCTTATCGACGAACGGGCGCGCGAGGGCGAAGCGAACCCAGTTGCGGCTGGACACCCAGCGCCCGTAATTCTCGCCCGACGTCCGCTCGAGCCCCGCGCGCATCGTCAGCAGGTCCTCGACGGTCAGCCGGGTAAGACGCGGGTCGGGATCGGGAGGTGCATCGCTGCCGAGCACCGACAGCACGAGCTGATCGACGTCGGTCAGCGCGCCTTTCGCGATCGCGATTCCGACCAGCGCGGACAGGACCGACTTGGACGCGGACTTGATGTTGACCGGCCGATCGAGCGGCGGCCCGCCGTTGAACCGCTGCTCCGCCAGCACTTGCCCGTCGCGGAGAACCAGCAGCGAGCGGAGCCGGGGAAGTAGACGGGCCTTGGCGATGGTGTCGGTAAGGATGGCGCTGTCCAGGCCGCGCGTCTCAATCGGGCTGGATACGGCCGCTAGCCGTGGCGCAGGTGCAGCATCGCAACCGCTGGCGAGCAGGAGCACTAGCGCGCAGGCATATCGCTTCACGGCGTCATCGCAGAGCGAAGCGATTTCAGGAACTCGGCGGGCGCTTCGACCTGCGGCGAGTGGCCGAGATCGTCCAGGCGGATGAGGCGGGCGCCGGGAATGCGCTTCACCGCGTCCTCTGCCGCCTGAGGCACGGTGCGGACCCGGGCGCGCAAATTCTCAGGCGCGCTGCTTGCGCGAAAGGCGGTCAGGTCGCGCTGGCCGATGATAAGCGTGGTCGGGACCATCAGGCGCGGCAGCTCGGCGGCGACCGGCTGGGTCTGGATCATGTCGGACAGGCGCGCTTGTGCGTCCCGCACCGTGTCACCATCGGGGCTGCCATATTGCCCGGCCAGCATGGCGACCCAGCGATCATAGGCCGGCCGCCAGACCCCATGATAATAGTTGCCAAGCTGATAGGCCTTGATCGACGCCGCGTTGGTTTTGGCTTCCTCGGTGCGAAGCTTGCCGAGGTCGGTATAGGGCACGCCCTCACTCAGCGTGTCGTTGAGGCCGAGCGGGTTGACCAGCACCAGCTTCGCGACCCGCTCGGGATAGAGAAGTGCGAATCGAGTGGCGAGGATGCCGCCGGTCGAATGGCCGACCAGCACGACTTTGCCGGCGCTGGCCTGATCGAGCATTGCCGCGGTCAGCGCGGCCATGGCATGGAAGCTGTACTGATAGCCGGTCGGCTTGGACGATTTGCAGAAGCCGATCTGGTCCGGTGCGATGACGCGATAGCCCGCCGCCGCCAGTCCGCGCGCGGTGTCGCTCCAGGTCGCGGCGCAGAAGTTTTTGCCGTGGAGCAGGACGACCGTCGTGCCGTTGGGTTTGGCGTCCGCCGGCCAGTCGAGAAAGGCCATCCGGATCGGATGGCCCTGTGACTCCGCCTCGAACCAGCGCACGGGGTTAGGATAGTCGAACCTCTCCAGGTTGGCGCCCAGCGGCTCGGTTTGCGCACCGGCGGTGGTCGAGAGTATGGCCGAGCAGGCGAGGGCGGACAGCAAGCGATTACGCATCAGAGGGTAACACCGATCGCCACGTCGATATCCTCAACCCATAACGCCAATTTATGTCAAAGCGCTGGATTAGGCGGCTGACATGAATGAACGGCAGGTTTCAGACAGCGCGAAAAGCCCGTGAATGGCCGAAAGTGGGTCGAAGCGATCATTGCGGATGCGGCCGCTCATGAAATGAGAGCGGCGGCGATCTCGTCCTCGGTAGACACGTGATCTTCAATCACACATCTGAAGCTCAGCCCGGGCATGCCGTGATCGGATGGCACGGTCGCCTGAGCAATAATCAAGCCGTCCTGTGCAGAAAGGTTCGGCGCTGATGATGCGACCGCGTGGGGATGCCGGGCGTGATACGCGTAGTAGCCGGTTGAGGCTACTACACGATCTTGCGGATCGACGATTGAGATGATGGCTCTGTCGGTTTCGCGTTGAGAAACGCTCATGATCTGTTCGACCTGTCCTTCAAAGTCGTATTCAAGGTAGCATACGCCGACGACTAGACCTTCGGCCAGCACCGGAGCGACGTACACGAGCACCTTGCGATGGTTGGACCAAGGGTTGTCCCAGACCTCATCGGTCAACCATTCGTCTTGCGCGCTCAAGCGGCGAGCCCGCTCAAATTGCGTCATGCCCTGAAAGTTCACGGACCGGACCGACGCATTCTCGTGCGCACAGACCGCTACAACACCCTCTGCGTCGACCAGAAAGGCGTTCAAGAAGTAGGGCGATAGCCGTAGCAGCGACCGAAGCCGCTCAAGTGCCTCAATGCGATATCGCTCGGCCGCCACGCCGACGACTAATGCATCGCGCATCAAGCGATCGGATGCGAGCATGCGCAGATCGATCGAACGGTCGTAAAGCGCGCGTGACAGCCCGTCCGCGATAGACTTTGCCAATTCGCAAAGACGGCCACCCTCGTATTCGGCGACAAGTTCGTTGGCGATGTCGGCACCGAGACGCAGCCTGTCCATCACCTCAGCTCGGAAGGCTATCGAGGACTGGCGGGCGCTGTTTGCGAGTGTCTTTACCTCCGTCGCGACCACGCCAAACCCGCGACCGGCATCGCCGGCCCGAGCCGCTTCGATCGTCGCATTCAGCGCGAGAAGATTGGTTTGCGCCGCTATACCCTCGACCCGGGCCGCATGCGCATCGATGTCGCTACCAAGGGCTGTGATGAGGGAACGTAGGCGGCGTGGCATGGGGATCCGATCGGGGGCCATCGTAGACCTCGATGGTTAAACTGCCGCTAACAGTGCCTGGTTGATCGGGACTTCCAGCGTCAACATGCAGGATACTTGGCAGACCCGGGTTGCAGAATTCGGCAGTTGGCCTTCGCTGGGATCGCTAGGCTCGATGAATAAGCGTCTGCTTTCGGGAAGCATAGAATGACGCCTGAACGTCCGGAAGTGGTTCTTAGTTAAAGTTAGCTCTGAAAGATTAGGATGCCGCTTTTGTCCTGACTTTCGTTCTAGCAGGCCCGAGCTGCTAAAGCAGGTCTTCGATCCGGAAAGGCATCTCGCGCAATCGGCTTCCGGTGGCGTGATACACCGCATTGGCGACCGCCGCCGCACACCCGGTCATTGCCACCTCTCCCAGGCCCTTCGCGCCCAGCGTGTTGAACAGGTCGTCCGGGCGGTCAACGAAGGCAACGTCGATCTCGCCAATGTCGGCGTTTACCGCGACGACATAATCGGCGAGGTCGTTGTTGAGCCAGCCACCGTAGCGCGGGTCGACCTCGGTCGCCTCGCGCAGGCACGCGCTGATCCCCCACACCACCCCGCCGCGCACCTGGCTCGCCGCCGTGCGCGGCGAGATCACGCGCCCGCAATCGGCGACGCTCACTACGCGCGGCACGCGGATGCGCCGGGTCCGCGGCTCCACGTGCACCTCAACGAAATGCGCGATGTAGCTGAAGCTGGTGAATTGCGGATAATCCGGGCCGGACACCGCCATGCCGCCCTGGCGCAGTCGCGCGACCTCCTTCTCGCCCTGACCCGGACCCACCGTCGTCACCTCGACCTGTACCGACGGCCGGCGGACCGCAGCGAGCTGGCGGTGGAGATTGCCCCGAGGCGTCCGCCCGACGAGCAATTCGGCGACGGCGGCCTTCAATCGGACCGCGGCCTGCTCGGCCGCGGTAACCGCGCTCGCAGTGCCCCAAGATCCGGCAGTAACGTGCTGCGGCGCGACCGACGTGTCGCCGATCGCGATTTCGAGCCCGGCAGGGTCGATCGCGAGCTCCCGCACGAGCACCTGCTCGATGGTGGAGCGGATGCCTTGGCCCATCTCATGGCCCGCGGCGGCGAAACGCGTCTTTCCGTCCGCGCCGACGCGCAGTGTCGCGATCGTCGGATGCACGTTTGCGGGGTAAGCGCCGCACCCGACCCCCCAGCCGACCTGCGTGCCGTCAGGACGCACCATCCGGCCGGCACCGAGTGGGCGATCCTTCCAGCCGAACCGGCGCGCGCCCTCAGTCAGGCACTCGTTCAGGAAGCACGTCGAGAACGGCTTGTCGTCGATCGGATCGCGCGTTGCGCGGTGGCGTAGGCGGAACTCGACAGGATCGACGCCGAGTTTGACCGCCAGCTCGTCGACCGCACTGTCGAACGCGAAGGAGGACGGGTGCGGCGTCGGCGCGCGCATGTAGCCGGGTGCTTGCGTGTCGATGCGGATGTTGGCCGCGGTCCCGTGGTAGTCGGCGATGCCGTACATCATCGGCGGCGACTCGTGGTAATGCGGCGGAAATTGGCCACTGCGCGACTGCTGCTGGTCCGCGTCGTAGCGCACCGCGATCATCCGTCCGTCGGCGTCCGCACCGATCTCGATCCGGTGGCGGTTCTTCGGGCGGAACGTTGCATTGTGGAAGATCTGGCCGCGCGGGACCACCAGCTTTACCGGCCGCCCGGTCAGCATGGCTGCCCGCGCCACGAGCGCGGTCTGCCTCTGCGGCCCGCCCTTTTGCCCGAAGCCGCCGCCGACTTGCGGGCTCTTCACCACGACCTGCTCGGAGGTGAGGTGCAGCGTGCGCATCAGCGCGCCCTTGACCATGTTGCTGCCTTGCGTGCCCTCGTACACGGTGAGCACGCCGCCTTGCCAGATCGCGGTAGTCGACAGCATCTCCATCGGATTATGGTGCTGCGGAGGGCTGACGTACTCGGCCTTGTGACGGGTCACGGTGCGCGCCATCGCCTTGGCTGCATCGCCACCGGTCGTCGGCTCGACGGGTTGGAGCAAGGCGCCCTTATCGTCGATCGTCGCGGTAAATTCGGCGGCGGCATAGGTCGCGCGGATGGCTTCGGCGCCCTCGATCGCGGCCTCGAGGCTCTCGGCGACGACGAGGGCGATGGGCTGGCCGCGATAACCTATGTCCGTGGGAATCGTCGGTGGCGGGGGCGGACCGCCCGGTCCACCGGCCGGGGGTGGCGGGAAGTCGGCGGCTGTTAACACGCGCACGACACCGCCGACGCGCATCGCCGCCTCGGTCGCGAGCGCGGTGATGCGGCCTTTCGTGATCGTCGCCGGCACCTGCATCGCGTGGAGCATGCCGGCCGCGGCGAAATCGGCCGCGTAACGGGTGGCACCAAGTACCTTCTCGTGGGCGTCGACACGTGGGCGGTCAGGGAAGGGTGCGCTGGTCATGCCGAAGTCCTCCGCGCGGCTATCATCAGTGCGTCAGCGACGGTACGCGCGGCGAGCTCGATCTTGAAGCGATTGTGCCGCCCAGGCGTGGCGCCGGTGAGCGCAGCCCGGCCGGCCGCGAGCGCATTTTCGGCGGTCAGCCGCTGTCCGGCCAGTGCGGCCTCTGCCGCCGTAGCCCGCCAAGGTTTCGTCGCCACGCCGCCTAGCGCGATGCGCGCCTGCCGAACCATGTCGCCGTCGATGTCGATGGCGACCGCGGCGGAGGCGAGCGCGAAGGCGTAGCTCTCCCGATCACGAATCTTGTGGTAGGTCGATCGCCGGCCGGCGCGTGTTTTCGTCACGACGATAGCGGTGACCAATTCGCCGGGCGCAATCGTGAACTCCGAGTGCGGGGTGCTGCCGGGAAGCCGGTAGAGATCGGCGACGGGCAGCGACCGCTTGCCTTGAACGCCAAGGATTTCGACCTGGGCGTCGAGCGCCACCAAAGCGACCGGCCAATCGCCGGGCGATACGGCCGTGCACGACGCGCTCTGGCCGAGCACAGCCTGGCCGCGATCGAGCCCGCCGATCGCCGCGCACCCCGACCCGGGCTCGCGCTTGTTGCAAGGGTAGGTGGTTCCCGCGGACGTGCCGCCGGCACCGTTGCGGAAGTAAAGGCAGCGCGTACGCTGGAACAAGTTGCCGCCGACCGTCGCCATGTTGCGCAACTGCTGCGACGCCGCCTTGCTGAGCGATTCGGCCAATACCGGATAGTCGCGCAGCACTGTGCGATCGGTTGCGACCGCGCTCATCGGTGCCATCGCCCCGAAGCGCAGCTGCTCGCCGCCGGTCTCGATCGCGTCGAGCCCACGAATCGCGGTGACGTCGATTAGGTGTGCCGGGCTCTCGATGGAAAGCTTCATGAGGTCGTAGAGCGTCGTGCCGCCGGCGATGTAGCGCGCGCCGGCGCCCGCCGCGGCGAAGGCCTCGACGGCCGCCTGCTGAGTGTCGGGCCGGGTATAGCGAAACGAACGCATCAGCCTCGCCGCCCCTTGCCAGCCACGTCCTCGATCGCGGCGACGATCCCGACATAGGCGCCGCAACGGCAGATATTGCCGCTCATATACTCCCTGATGGAAGCGCGGGTGGTAGCATTGCCCTCGCGGACGCACGCAACCGCCGCCATGATCTGCCCGGGCGTGCAATAGCCGCATTGCAGTGCATCGTGATCGATGAATGCCTGCTGCATAGGATGGAGACGGTCGCCGTCAGCGAGCCCCTCAATTGTAGTTACGTCTCTCCGGTCAGTCTTGGCGGCAAGTGTTAGGCACGATGCCACGCGGCGCCCGTCGACATGCACCGTACACGCGCCGCACTGGCCATGGTCGCAACCCTTCTTCGCGCCGGTGAGCCCGAGCCGTTCACGAAGCAGGTCTAGCAGTGAGGTGCGGGGGTCAATCGTGACAGGCATCGCCCGCCCGTTGACGACGGGAACGATGTCGAGCGCGAGTGCGGAGATCGGGGGCTCGGGGGGCGCTGCCCGGCCCTCAGCATCGAATAGTACGAAGGAGGAAGCGATTGCGGCGGTGCTGCCTAGCGCTGTCCGACGTGTCACTCCCGACAGGCAACCGTCATCTTCTCCGGTGGCGTCCATCTGCTGCATCCCTGTTCGGGTCACCTTATTTGCGGATAACCGAAGCGTGGACGCGACGGCAGGTCCGCTACGAAATGATGGTCTCCGATAGAGCGATAGTTGGCAAGCGCGATCACAGAAAGATGCGCGGAAGAGGGATCTGCTCACCAACTATCAGGTAGACGCGCGCGGGCGCGAGCTCTGATTTGACGTCGATCCAGAATGAACGAATGGCCGGAATTGGATGGCGGCTTACGTCTGCTGAGTGACCGGTTGTGGGTCGTTGTAACGCGGCTTACGCATTGAGTGCGGCGGGCTATTGGTTGAAACGGGTCGGCTTGCCTGCCAGGATTAGTCGGGGGAGAGGCGCGATGGACACGGTGCGGCGGATTGGCTGGTTCTATTTCATCGGGTTCATGGCGGTCGTCGCGATCGGCTACGTTCCCGCATTCCACGATGCCGACGGCAACCTGTTCGGGCTGTTCAAGCTCGATCTGTACGACGACAGCCTGCATGCCTTTTCGGGGATATGGGCTGGCGTCGCGGCGTGGTGGTCCTATGGCGCGACGCGAACCTATTTCCGGCTGTTCGGCCCGCTCTATTTTGCTGACGGAGTGATGGGGCTATTTCTGGGCAGCGGTTATCTCGATGGCGGCATCTACCTGTACGGGCCCATCAAACAGTCGCTCTACGCACACGTCTTTGCCAATCTGCCGCATTTGCTGATCGGCGGCTACGCGATCTGGGTCGGCTACCGACTGGCCGCACGGCGACCTACAGCCGTCGCGTGAAGCGTCGCTGGCGTCTCCTCGCGGGCCTCGGCGCGATCGCCGCCACGCTGGTGCTCGTGCCGGTCGGCGGGATCGAACTGGGCTGCCCCGCGGTGCCGGGTGCCACCATGACGCGGCCAGACCAGAGCCAAGTTCCGCCTGCTGCGCGTCGGCCGGAGGCGCGGACATGGCTGACCTATCCCGAATGGCACATCGTCTATTCGGCCGAGAGCCTGGGGCGCTATCTTGGCAAGGGCGAACGGCCGAGCGGGTATGACTATGGTGCGGATGTCGCCGGCTTCTGGCGTAGCTATTGCGCGATCAATCGCGTCGCCGGGGCACAGCCGGGCGCCGCCGACGCCAAGCAGATGATCTACGTCATCGGCATCAGTTTCACCGTCGAGATGGCAGTCAAGGCGGGCTGGGAGTCGACGATCGGCCGGGTCAGCGAATGGCTGGGCGGCTGGCACAGCCCGGAGGATCGTTACGCGGCCGGCGTTCAGCAACGCTATGGCGCGTTCATGCACGAGGTGCCGTGGTACGGCTTCGATTTCGTGGGCACGCTTGCCGGCCTTTGGCGCACGCATGGTGGCTGGTCGATCGTCCGCCGCCCCGAGCGACGGGTGGCGCTGAGCACGGAATATGGCGTGAAGGCGGTATATGCGAGGGGTATCGGCGCGCTCGCGGCGATGCAGCCCGACGCCACAACGCTGATCATGACCGTGCATGAGTCGCCACAGGTCATCGTCGCAGTCGATCCGCGGCTGCGTCCCCTGGCGACGGGAGACGGGCGCACGCGGGTGAGCGCACCGCGTTACGGGCAGTTTACCGACTTGCTGGTTAAGCTGGCGGAGCATCGCATCGCGGTAGAGAGCATTGCCGGCAACCACACCATCTTCATGACGATCCTTGCGCCGACCAGATTGGTGCCCAAGGCGGCGCTGCTCACGATACCGCTCGGCGATCGCCCTGGTTGGTCACGCTACGGCGTCACCGTGCCAGTGGCCGAGCTGACCGCACGCATCGCCGCTTCCCGCGCATCGGGCGCCGCGATCGAGCATGTTTATGATTACTAGGGCCGCGCGTGGTGCGGCGCTGGTGGCGCTTGTTCTTGGGGTGTGGACGTCGGTGATGATCGCGATGCCGTTCGTCGGGCCTGCGGGACGACAGGTCGCGGTGATCGGCGAAGGCGCCGCAGCGGTGCGGACGATCGTGGCGGCGGGCGGCACCGTCGTGGAGGTCCGACCCGGTGCGACGCTGGCGCGCTCCGCCAACCCCGGCTTCGTCGCGGGGCTCTACGCCGAGGGCGCGCCGCTCGTGATCGAGGGTCGGGTAGCCGCCGGCTGTTTCGCAAAGGCGGGCGCGTAGCGCGCGTACCATGTATTGCTGAAGAGCCCATCGGGGTCCCAGGCACGCTTGGTGGCGAAGAACGCGCCGATCTCGGGATAAGCGCGTTCGAGCTGCGCGGGCGAATAGTGGAGTTGATACGGCAGGAAGAACCGCCCGCCCTCCTTCGAGGTCAGGTCGATCAGGTCGCTGGTCAGCCGCCGCATCCGCGCGGTCCCTTCCGCGGTGGTCGGCTGGTTGAGGTAAAGCACGACCGAAAAGGCGGGGGCAGGCGCATAGGACAGCGCATTGTCCTCGACCCCGACCGCGCGGATCGAGGCGTTGACGACGTTGGCGTCCTGCGCGCGGAAAATTCGCCGCATGCCGTCGATGAACGGCACGATCCCGTCGCGCGGTACGAAATATTCGTGGAGAATATCGGTTTCGCCGGGAAGATTGTTGAATAGATAGGCGACCGAATCATGCATCGGGTCGTTGCGCGCGACCAGGCAAGCTTCGCCCGACCCTTGCGCCTGCGCTCGCGTCACGGTGCATGTCTCGATCCGGTGCTCGACGTTCTTCTCGCTCCACCATTTCAGCGACTTGAACAGGTCGTTCTTCTTGGCAAGGTTGACCGTCAGCCGCCGGACCTTGGTTGACGCGACCTCGCCCAATGGCTGTCGCACCAGCGCCTGGTCCTCGGGGAAGCGCCGATACTCATACACCAGCGCTTCCTGCAGCAGCGTCTTGGGCGCGGTCGAGAGGTGGACGTAGCTCAAAGCCACGCTGGGGTCGGCGGCGATCCGCGCGAACGTGTTTGGGAACGCGCGATAGTCGATGAGCTGGCGTTCGGAGCGGTAGATGTCGTTTGGCACCACATCGAGCACCGCGGACAGGATCACGCCAAACAGCCCGTAGCCGCCGACGACGTGGCGGAAGAGATCAGTATTCTCGTCGCGCGAGGCGGTGACGACTCGGCCATCGGCGAGCATCACGCGCAGGCTGCGCAGCGATCCCATCACCGCGCCCGCCTGATGATCCATGCCGTGCGCGTTGACCGAGATCGAGCCGCCGACCGAAAAGATGTCGGTCGACTGCATCGCCTTCACCGCGAAGCGGGGATGCACCGCAAGCTGGATCGCATGCCAGGTCGCGCCACCGCCGACGGTCACCGTCCGCGCGGCTTCGTCCAGCCGAATCGCCTGCATCCCCCGCATGTCGAGCACGACGCCGCCCGCGCGGAATGCCTGTCCGCCCATCGAATGCTTCACGCCCGCCGCTGATACCGGCAGGCGATGTGCCCGCGCATAGGCGAGCGCGGTCGCGACATCGGCCTCGCTGCGCGGACGGACGATACCAGCCACGGCGGTGCGGCTTAGGCAGCTCGCGTCGTTGACGGTGCCGCCGCGTTGCGACCAGCGCGGCTCGGCGACAGGGGCCGATGCAGTCGATGCCGAAATCCCGGGCAGGTGGGGTAGAACGTCCGCGCAGTCCTTGGGCCCGTTCGGGTCAGCCGCGAGCGGCCCGACGTACAACGCCCCGGCGCCTGCGTTCAGTGCCAAGGCGGAGACGCCCACGAGGAGATATCGGTTTCGTGACACGGGACCTCGCCTTCTGCGGCATGATTGCACCCGAGCCGTCGCCAAGGTCGCGCCTATGATGTTCGTTGCTAACTCGCTAGCGGCAGCCGTGCAAACCCATATGCCCGCGCAGAATTAAGCCCTCCCGTCGCAGTTCCTTCAGTGCTGTCTGGTTGCGAGGATATCCTGTCCGCATGGTCGCTATCGGCATGTACAAGACGGCTTTTACGACATGAACGAACGTCGGCTCCTGGGTGACTGAAGAATGCCCGGGAACGTCTGGGTATGGGTCTTAGCAACAGCACGAGCTAACGGCAGATATCCCGCAGCGCGCTCCTACTTAAGTGCCCGCCGGGCAGTGCGTACAATCCATTCGACTTCGTGTTGGAACGGAGCATTGGTTTGCTCGTGGGTTGCGGACAGGCAGCCCCAGCGCCCGGTCTGCCTGCCTGACCGGGCTTTAGGTGGTGGGAGCGACGCAAGGTCGCTCCGCCAGGAGACTACTCATGACCAAGCTCAGCATCCGCACGCGAGGACTCGCCGTATCGCCAGCTTCCGACGGACCTTCGACATTGGCGCCTGCTTCGCCGACCCAGCCTTCCAAGCGTGATCAAGTCGCCGCGATGCTCGTCTGCGACGAAGGCGCAACGCTGGACCAGATGATCGCCGCGACTGGCTGGTTGCCGCATACGACTCGCGCTGCCCTCAGCGGATTGCGCAAGGCCGGTTATGTGATCGACAGCGACAAGGTCGATGGCGTGCGCACCTACCGTGCGGTTGCGCCAGAATGAGCGGCGCGCTGGAGCAACAGGTGCACGGCCTGAACGAGATGAGTCGCCAACAGCTGACCGGCTTGTGGCGTGACCTGTACAAGGCTGGGCCACCGGTGGCCTTCACACCGGACCTGCTCGCTCGCGGCATCGCCTGGCGGATGCAGGAGAAGGCGCTGGGAGGTCTTTCGCCAAATGCGCGACGCGTGGTGAGCGACACTGGGGGAGGGGGATACGCGGGGCGGTCTGGCCGATCTCTTAAGCCCGGCAACCGCCTGGTGCGCCGCTGGCGCGGCCGCACCTACGTTGTAGAGGTCGTCGAGGACGGTATGCTATATGAAGGCGAGCGCTTCTCGTCGCTGAGCGTCATCGCCGGCAAGATCACCGGCACGCGCTGGTCAGGACCCAAGTTCTTCGGGTTGGTCGCATGAGCAAGGTTCGATGCGCGGTCTACACCCGCAAGTCGAGCGAGGAGGGGCTCGACCTCGAGTTCAACAGCCTCGACGCACAGCGCGAGGCATGCCTTGCCTACATAGCCAGTCAGAAGCACGAAGGCTGGTCGGCAACCCGCGAGCGCTATGACGATGGCGGCTTCTCGGGCGGAAGCATGACCCGGCCCGGATTGAACGCGCTGCTAGCCGACGTCGTTGCCGGGAAGATCGACGTCGTGGTCATCTACAAGATTGATCGACTGACCCGCAGTCTCGCCGATTTCGCGCGGATCGTCGAGGTGCTGGAGAAGCACGGTGCCAGCTTCGTTAGCGTCACCCAGTCGTTCAACACCAAGACCAGTATGGGGCGGTTGATGCTGCACGTTCTGTTGTCGTTTGCGCAGTTTGAGCGCGAGGTTGGCGCCGAACGGGTGCGAGACAAGATCGCGGCGTCCAAGGCCAAGGGCTTGTGGATGGGTGGCACAGTTCCGCTTGGCTATGATGTGGTCGACAAGAAGCTTGTGGTGAACGAGGGCGAGGCGGCAACGATCGCTGCCATTTTTGCAAAGTTTGTCGAGTTGAAGTCAGTTCCAGCGACGCTGCGCTGGGCGCATGCGGACGGTCTTACCACCAAGCGTCGCCTGCGGCAGGGCAGGGAGGTCGGTGGTGCCCCGTTCCATTACGGCGCGCTACGTAGTGTTCTGAGCAACCGGACGTACGTTGGCGAGATCGAGCATAAGGGTAAGATCCACCAAGGGCAGCATCAAGCGATCGTGGGACGAGAGCTGTTCGATCAGGCGCAGGTAGTTCTGGCATCACTCATTAGCGAAGGGATGCGTGGTCCCCGGCTCGTGTCGGGCAGCCTCCTTCAAGGTCTGTTGCTGGACTGCCATGGCCGGACCATGGGGCCGGTGCACACCACCCGAGGCGGCCAGCGGTTCCGCTATTATGTTACGCATCCCCGGACGATCGTCGAAAACGCCCCAGCGCCGTACCGACTGGCCGCCAACGATCTGGAACGACACTGCACTTCGTTGCTGGCCGATCACATCGCGAAGCAGGTCGACTGCGTCGATGGACATATCGAGGCGCAGCGATTGGCAGCGGTCCTCCGCGACGGGTCGCAGGACGATCGACGCGATCTGCTGGTGCAGCATGTTCGAAAGGTGATTATCGGCGATGGGCAGTTGATCGTCCACACCGCCGATGGATCGATGCTCGAACAAGCGTTCGAGCGGGTCCGACATGGCAACGATGCCAAGCTCGTGATCGCAGAGTGCACTAACACGCAAGTCGATCGTTCCAGGCCTGACCCCCAGCTCATCATATTGCTGCAAGAAGCGTATCGGGCACGCGCGCTCGCGCTGGCGAAGCCCAGGCTGAGTATCGACCAACTCGCGACCAAGTTCGGACGTTCGACCGAGCGCTACAAACGTCTCGTGCGTCTGAGCTACCTGTCACCGACCGCTATCACCGCCATGATCGAAGCGCGGCAGCCCGCGCACCTCACCAATCGGTTTCTGCAGCACCTCAACGGGCTGCCCACACTCTGGACAGAACAAGAACAGCTGCTTCTTGGTTGAAGCCGCGTACCGGCACAACTCGAGACACGAAAACGGGCCGCGGGAGAAACGCGGTCCGTTTCGCTATCCCGGCCCGTATCGAAAGGTTCTCTGGGTAAAACGCTCACGCGAAACGAGCCCAAAACCGACGCAAATCCGCCAATTTATCGACACCGCCCCAACCGCACACTGCGACTATCTCAGATAACGCGTGGTTGGTGACCCCTACGAGAATCGAACTCGTGTTTTCGCCGTGAGAGGGCGACGTCCTAACCGCTAGACGAAGGGGCCTTGAAGCACGTGGAGGCGGCGCTTTACGGGCGCCGCCTCGAACCGTCAAGCGCTGTTCGGTCAGGCGGCGACACGCCTCCGTTCGGTCATTTCGGTGTTCAGCATTTCGGCGAGCAGGAACGCGAGTTCCAGGCTCTGACTGGCGTTGAGGCGGGGGTCGCAGTGGGTGTGGTAGCGGTCGGCAAGTGACTGTTCCGTCACGGCAATCGCGCCGCCGGTGCACTCGGTGACGTTCTGCCCGGTCATCTCGCAATGGATACCGCCGGCGAAGCTCCCCTCGGCGCGGTGTACCGCGAAGAACCCACGGACTTCGCCCAGAATCCGCTCGAATGGACGCGTTTTGTAACCGGTCGCCGCCTTCACCGTGTTGCCGTGCATCGGATCGCAGCTCCAGACCACCGGATGCCCCTCGCGCTGTACAGCGCGGACGAGGCGGGGGAGGTGCTTCTCGACCTGGTCGTGGCCGTAGCGGGTGATCAGCGTCATCCGGCCGGGGATGCGCGACGGGTTGAGCGTGTCGATCAGGCGCAGCAGCGCGTCGGGCTCCAAGCTCGGCCCGCATTTCAGGCCGATCGGGTTGCCGATACCGCGCAGGAACTCGACATGCGCCGACCCGTCGAAACGAGTGCGGTCGCCGATCCACAGCATGTGGGCGGAGGTGTCGAACCAGTCGCCGGTCAGCGAATCCTGCCGGGTCAGCGCCTGTTCGTAGCGGAGCAGCAGCGCCTCGTGGCTGGTGTAGAAGCTGGTCGCCTTCAGCTGCGGCACGCGGTCGGCATCGATGCCGCACGCCGCCATGAAGTCCAGCGCCTCGCCGATGCGATCGGCGATGTCGGCATAGCGCGCCGCCCACGGGCTGCGGCCCATGAAGTCGTGCGTCCAGCGATGGACCTGATGCAGGTTCGCATAACCGCCGCTGGCGAAGGCGCGCAGCAGGTTGAGCGTGGCTGCCGACTGCGAATAGGCGCGAATCAGCCGCTGGGGATCGGGCGCGCGGCCCTCCGCCGTGAAGGCGATGTCGTTGACGATGTCGCCGCGGTAGCTGGGCAGCTCGACGCCGTTCTCGCTCTCCATCGGTGCCGATCGCGGCTTGGCGAACTGGCCGGCCATGCGACCGATCTTCACCACCGGCAGCTTGGACGAAAAGGTGAGAATGATCGCCATCTGCAGGATGACGCGGAAGGTGTCGCGGATATTGTTGGGATGGAACTCCGCGAAGCTTTCCGCGCAGTCGCCACCCTGCAGCAGGAACGCCTTGCCCGCGGCGACCTGCGCCAGCTCGGCGGTCAGGTCGCGCGCCTCGCCGGCGAAGACCAGCGGCGGAAAGCGCCCCAGCTCGTCGGTCGCGGCGTCGAGTGCCGCGGCGTCGGGATAGTCGGGCATCTGGCGCGCGTCGGCGGCGGTCCAGCTGTCGGGCGACCAGGGGCTCATGTCATTCTCCTTGGCGCCGACGAACCAGTCGGCGTGATCGGCAATGCCGTTGGCGGCGATCTGGTTGGCGACCTTGGCATTGGCGCGTTTGCCGTCTTCTTCCCAGCCCTGCACCGTGCTGCCCGGCGCGTCGAACCACGCGCCGAAGGCGGCACGGCTGAGGCCGCGGTCCTGACGGAATTTGCGGATCTTGGTGCCGGCGATCGTCATCATGGATGCGCGCTTACCCGGCAAGGGTAAGCGGCGCAAGCCTCATTTCCCGATCAGGGTAAATTCAGACGGGCTCGACGTCATAGCGGTTGGCGAAGTCGGCATTGGTCATGAACAGCAGGCGAAAGATGTCGACCCACGACCAGATCAAGCTCGCGACGATGCCGACGACCGTGCAGGTGAGAAGCAGCATGGCGATGCCGCTGCCGGTGCGGCCGAGGTAGAAGCGGTGGATGCCCATCACGCCAAAGAAGAAGGCGAGCACCGCCGCGCCGATCTTGCTACGACGCGCGACCGGGCGGGTCGGTCGCGTGGCGGGGCTGGCGATGGTGGCGGGCGTTAGGCCGGGCACGCGATAGATGCTGATTGCGCGGCTCTCGTTCGCGTCGAAATCGACCATCGCGCCAACGGCCGGGCCGACCGCGTCGCTCCAGTCGTCCTGACGGAAACGATAGCGGCGACCGTCGTCGCCGGCGATCTGTCCCTCGCCCGAACTGCGATCGACACCCAGAATCTGTCCGCGCATCATGTCCCCCAAATGCCGCTCGTGCCGTGGCCGGTAAGCGGCCGGTCCGTCAATATCCCGCGGACAGATCGACCGTGTTCGCAAGCGGCTGGCCGGCGCGGAACTTCGCCAAATTGTCGAGGAACAGCGTCGCGGCGCGGGTGAACATCGTCGTCTGGCTGCGCCCCGACAGGTGGAGCGTCAGCAGAGCGTTGGGCGTCGTCCATAGCGGATCGTCGGCGGGCAGCGGTTCGGGCGTCACGGTGTCGAGAAAGGCCCCGGCGATGGCGCGGCGGCCGAGCGCGTCGATCACTGCCGCTTGATCGACCATGTCGCCGCGCGCGACGTTGATGAGCCAGGCGGATCGCTTCATCGCGGCAAGCTCGTCCGCGCCGATCATCGCGCTGGTCTGTGCCGTGGAGGGGGCGGCGAGGATCACCCAGTCGAAGTCGCCGAGACGCGCCCGCCAGGCATCGGGGGTCAGCGTGCCATCGTGCCCGGTGCGCGTCACGCCAGTGACCGAGACGCCGAAAACGGACAGGCGCGTGCCGATCGCCCGCCCGATCGTGCCTTGGCCGATGATGAGCGCCGCGGTGCCGTCGAGCTCGGTCGTGCCGGGTGGGGCGGTGGTCCATTCGTGCTGCGCCGCCTGCCGCACGACCGCGTCGTAACGCTTGGCGGCGACGAGCACGCCCATCACCGCGTATTCGGCGACCGCGACCGCATTGATGCCCGACCCGTTGGTCAGCACCGTCCCGCGCTCGCGCAGCAGATCGATGTCGAACGCATCGACGCCGGCATAGATGGTCGACACCCAGCGGAGTCGTTCCCCCGCCGCGATGACGGCGGCGGTGTCGGCGGGCTTCTGCATATCGACCCAGGCGATGTCGGCATCGGCGACGAGCGTCAGCGCCTCGTCGCGAGTCGCGAACCAGCGCACGTCGAGGTCGGCGGGCAGGTGCGGTTCGAGCAGCGGGCGGGCGAGGGCGGGGAGGACGGCGATCATGATGCAAGGATGACAGGTGTCGACATCGTTATTCAACCGGATTGTTGAGCGTGAACGTTGAGACGAAAACGCGTGTGTTTTCCCTCGTGAAACGGGCCGGAAGCTCAACCGGTCGGTTGAGCTTTGCGAAACCGGTTTTCGGGGTAGCGACGGGGTGGTGTGTAGGACAGGGGCGGTGGGGGCGTGGCGCGCTCAGCGCGAACGGAAGGGGGCAGTCAGCACGAACGGGAGGGAGGGAATTGATGATGAAGCGGAAAGAAGCAGTCGCACGCACCTAAAACCCGAGCTTCCACTCCCAGCCCAGCGGGTCGCCGTCCATCACCTCGACCCCGTCCGCCGCCAGCGCATCGCGCAGCACGTCGGAGCGGGCGAAATCCTTCGCCGCGCGGGCGTCGCGGCGGTCGGACAGGCGCGCCTCGATCGCCTCTGCATCGATCGTCGCCGAGCCGGGCCGCACGCGCAGGTCCGTGCGGGTGATGGTATCGAGCTGCAACCCCAGCACGCGATCGATCTCGATCGCCGCCGCCAGCCGGTCGGCGGCGTGGCGCTTGCCGGACACGACGCTCTCCAGCAGCACCAGCGCGCGCGATGTGTTCAGATCCTCGGCGACGGCGGTGCGGACCTCCTCCACCTCGCCGACCGACAGCGTACCGCCGGGCTCGGCTTCGGCGCGGGCGCGCAGGCGCTCGACCGCCTGCACCAGCCGCTTCAGCCGGGTCAGCGCGGCGGCGAGATTGTCCCAGGTGAATTCCAGCTCGCTGCGATAATGCGCCTGCAGGCACATCATCCGATAGGCGAGAGGGTGCACGCCGGCGTCGACCAGGGTCTGCAGCGTCAGGAAGCCGCCGGTCGACTTCGACATCTTGCCGCCGCGGTCTACGAGGAAGTTATTGTGCATCCAGATTCGCGCGCCCGGATCGGCGCAGCCGCAGTGCGACTGGTTCTGCGCGATCTCGTTCGGGTGGTGGATCTCGCGGTGATCGATCCCGCCGGTGTGGATGTCGAACGGGTGGCCCAGCTTCGCGCGGCTCATCACCGAGCATTCGAGATGCCATCCCGGCGCGCCGCGGCCCCAGGGCGAATCCCATTCCATCTGGCGCTGCTCGCCCGGCGGCGAGGTGCGCCAGATCGCAAAGTCCGCGGGGTTGCGCTTGCCCGCGACCGGCTCGATCCGGCTCTCGCCATCGTCCGACACCTGACGCGCCAACGCCCCATAATCGGGCACGCGCGACGTGTCGAAGTAGAGGCCGCCGTCGATCAGATAGCAGTCCTTCTCGATGATCTTCGCGAAGTCGATCATCTGCTCGATATAATCGGTCGCGACCGTCCAGTCGGCGGGCGGGGTGATGTTCAGCCGGGCGACATCGCGTTTGAAGGCGTCGGTATAATGCGCGGCGATCTCCCAGATCGACATGCCTTGCCCAGCCGCGGCCTTCTCCATCTTGTCTTCGCCCGCGTCGGCATCGCTGGTCAGGTGGCCGACATCGGTGATGTTGATGATGTGGGTCAGCGCATAGCCCTGCCAGCGCAGCACGCGGCCCAGCGTGTCGGCGAAGATGAACGCCCGCATGTTGCCGATGTGCTGGTAATTATAGACGGTCGGCCCGCACGAATAGACCCGCGCCTCACCGGGATGGATCGGCGTGAACGGCTCCGCCTTGCGCGTCAGGCTGTTGAACAGGGTCAGGGGATGCGTCGTCATGGCGCTGCGCTTACGCAAGACTTCCGTGTCACGAAAGAGCGGTCATGGTTGACAGCGCGGGCGGCGCGACGCATCTGCCCGCCACCGCATCGAGGCCCGATGGCGGAGTGGTGACGCAGAGGACTGCAAATCCTTGCACCCGGGTTCGATTCCCGGTCGGGCCTCCAGCGGTGCATTTCCCGACATTGTCGCTGGTCCCCCGCTTGGCGTCAGGCCGCGCCCGCGATAGGGCTGGCGCGACGACACTAGTGTATTGCACGGCTAAGACGCTTGTGCGAAAGCGGGGACATGATGGCGACGATTTCTCCCGATCATAGCGAGACCGCGCGGCGCGCGATGGTGGCGAGCCAGCTGCGCACCAGCGCGGTCAGCGACGTGCGCGTGCAGACGGCGATGGCCGAGGTGCCGCGCGAGGCGTTCGTGGGCGCGGGCAATGCCGAGGCGGCGTATCGCGACCGGCCGCTGCCGCTGGGCGGCGGGCGCGAGCAGAATTCGCCGCTGGCGACCGGGCGGCTGCTGACGCGCGCGGAGATTCTGGCGGGTGATCGCGTGCTGCTGATCGGTGCGGCGGGCGGATACACCGCGGCGGTGCTGGCGCAGCTGGCGGCGACAGTGGTTGCGGTCGAATCGGACGCGACGCTGGCCGGTGCGGCGCGTGATGCGCTGGCGGGCATCGCCGGCGTGACGCTGGTCGAGGGGCCGCTGGAGGCCGGGTCGGCCGACGCGGCGCCGTTCGATGTGTTGATTATCGACGGCGCGGTCGAGCAACTGCCGCAGGCGCTGGTCGATCAGGTGCGGCCGGGCGGCCGTGTGGTGTCCGGCGTGGTCGAGCGTGGCGTGACGCGGCTGGCGTCGGGCGTGCGGACCGGTGGCGGCTTCGCGCTGGAGCCGTTCGCCGACATCGATTGCGTGGTCCTGCCTGGGTTCGGCAAGGCACGCGGCTTTCAATTTCCGGGATGACGATGCGCGATTTCCTCAGGTCCACCGTTGCCGTCACCGTCGTGCTGGCAGCGCCTTCCGCTCATGCAGACACGCTGCGCGAGGCGCTGCTGCGCGCCTATCAGTCCAACCCCACGATCACGGCCGCGCGATCGACGCAGCGCGCTAACGACGAGAACGTGCCGATCGCGCGGTCGTCCGGCCTGCCGGGCGTGACGACGGGTGCGGGCTATAACGAGAATCTGTACCAGACCGCCGGCTCCGGCCCGACGCGCTCGACCGTCGAGCGGATCGACCTGACCGTGCCGATCTATCAGGGTGGCGCGGTGCGCGGCTCGGTCCGCGCGGCGGAAACGCGGGTCGAGGCGGGGCAGGCGAATCTGCGCAGCGCGGAGGCGAATCTGTTCGTGCAGGTGGTCGCGGCCTACAACGACGTGATCCGCGACGAGGCGATCGTCCGCCTCAACCAGCTGAACGTGCGCGTGCTGCAGACGAACCTGCGCGCCGCGAAGGACCGATTCGAGGTCGGCGACCTGACCCGTACCGATGTCGCCCAGTCGGAGGCGCGCCTGGCGCTGGCCGAGGCGCAGCTGCGCGGGGTCGAGGCCAATCTGGTCGGCAGCCGAGAAACCTATATCCGTTTCGTCGGCACGCCCCCGGGCGAACTGGCGCCGCCGCCGCCGCTCCCCAACCTGCCGCGCGATCCGCAGGCGGCGGTCGGCATCGCGGTCGACAACAATCCGGCGCTGGCCGCCGCGGAGAAGACGCGCGACGCGACCCGCTACGACATCGACGTGGCGAAGGCCAACCGCCTGCCGCGCGTCAGCGCGACGATCGGCACGGCCTATTCCAATTATCTCGGCTCGGTCGGCAACCAGGCGGCGCTGGCGGGCTTTCGCAATGATTCGCTGGGGCTGACCGGTGGGCTGAACGTCTCGCTGCCGCTGTTCCAGGGCGGGCGCCCGTCGGCGCTGGTGCGACAGGCGGAGGCGCGGCGATCGGCGGCGATCGAGCAGGTCACCGATGCCGAGCGCGGCGTGATCGCGCAGACCCGCTCGGCCTATGCCAGCTGGCAGTCGGCGCAGCAGGTCATCACGTCGAGCGAAGTCGCGGTCGAGGCGAACAAGCTGAGTCTCGAGGGCGTGCGCGCCGAAAACAGCGTCGGGACGCGCACCATCCTCGACATCTTGAACGCCGAACAGGAACTGCTGAACTCGCAGGTCACGCTGGTGAGCGCGCGGCGCAACGCCTATGTCGCGGGCTTCGCGCTGCTGGCGGCGATGGGGCGGGCGGAGGCGCGTGACCTGAACCTTGAGGGCGGCGCGCTCTACGATCCGGCGAAGAATTACGAGCGGGTGCGCGACCGGATCAGCGACTTCGCCGACGATCCCGATCCGCAAGCGGTTGGCACGCGGACCAACGAGACGCCGGCACAGACCCCGTCGGTCACCGCCGATCCGACGCTGTCGGACCCGGCGCTGCAACGGCCGGTCGAGACGCTGCCGGGCCAGCGCCCGGTTGACAGCACCCCCGGCAATCGCACAGGTGTGAGGCGTTAAGCACGTTGCCGTGCGTCGTTCGCACGGCCTGCCGCGAGCACGAGGTTCGATATGGGGGACGTCAGTAGCGAACCGTCGATGGAGGAAATCCTGTCCTCGATCAAACGCGTGATCGAGGAAAGCGACAGCGCGCCGGCCCGCCGCCGTGCCCCGCGCCCGATCGCCGGACCGGGCGACGACGAGATACTGGAACTGAACGAACGCGTACCGTTTCCCGCCGCCGAGCCGCTGACGCCGCCCGCTGCGGTTGCGACGCCGCGCGTGTCGGAGCGGTTCGTCGACCATTCCGTAAAGGCCGAACCGGAGCCCGCGCCCGCAGCCCCGGCGCCCGCATCGCGCGACGATTCGCTGGTGTCCGCCGACGCCGCGCAGGCGAGCCGCGAGCCGCTCGCGGCGCTGTCGCGGATGATCGTCAAGCCCGAGATGGCGGGCAGCGACACGCTGGAAGGGCTGGTGCGGGAGATGCTGCGCCCGATGCTGCGCGACTGGCTCGATTCGAACCTGCCCGCGATCGTCGAGACGATGGTGTCGCGTGAGATCGCGCGGATTTCAGGACGCAACGACGGCTGAAGTCGGTGGGAGCAGTCAAAGGCTTCCGTCCCCCCGAATACGTCCGGGTGACAAAGGGGACGGGGCTCCGCCACCGTTCCAAAATCCCTGTCCTACACGCGCCGATCGCTGCACATATCTCTCGAAGCCGGCGCGCAAGGCGGGCGAAAGTTCAGAGATGGGCGCATTTCCCGGAACCTTCAAAACCTCTCCGGCCGAAGTCACCGTTGCACGTCGGCGGACGCCCCATTGCGTAGCGAAACGTGGCTGATACACCTGCACCCATGAAGCACATCCCCCTTGCCGCCGCCGGCCTGATCCTCGCCGCGTCACCCGCTGCCGCTCGTCAACTTACGATCGACGACGTGACGATGATGTCGCGCGTCGGCGCCCCCACCGTGTCGCGCGACGGTCGCTGGCTGGTGTGGCAGCAGCGCGAGACCGATCTCGCCGCCAATCGTGGCCGGTTCGACCTGTGGAAGCTCGACCTGAAGACGCGCGGTGCGACGCCGCAGAAGCTGGTCGCCGATGTTGCCGCCAACGAAACGTCGCCCCAGTTCGGGCCGGACGGCCGAGTTTATTACCAGACCGATGCCGGCGGCAACGACGCCATCGCCTCGGTCGGCATCGACGGGCGCGGCGTCCAGCGCTGGGTGGTGCCGGGCGGCTTCGGCGGCTTCCTGCTCGCGCCGACCGGCGACCGCTTCCTGATCTGGGCGGACCGCAAGCCCGGCGCGCCGACCATCGAGCCGGCGATGGAGAAGAAGGATCCGAACGCCGGTTCGGCGCGCACCTATGACCAGTTGTTCGTGCGGCATTGGGATACGTGGGCGAACGGCACGCGGTCGCAACTGTTCGTGATGGGCAAGGCGGCGGGCGCACGCGCGGTGCCGCTGGTCGGGCGGCTGGTCGGCGACACGCCGTCCAAGCCGTTCGGCGGCGCTGAGGAACTGGCGTGGTCGCCCGATGGCCGCACCGTCTTCTTCACGTTGCGCGAGGCCGGGCGAATCGAACCGACCTCTACCAACCTCGACATCTTCTCCGTCCCCGCCGACGGATCGGCTGCACCGACGAACCTGACCGCGGGCAATCAGGCGACCGACAACTTCCCCGCCGTGTCGCCCGACGGCCGCTGGCTCGCCTATGCCGCGATGAAGCGGCCGACCTATGAAGCGGACAAGATGACGCTGATGCTGCGCGACCTGCGCACGGGTCAGGTCCGCGCACTGACCGACAACTGGGATCGTTCGGTCGGGTCGATCGCTTGGTCACCCGACAGCCGCCGCATCCTCATCACTGCAGAGGATACGCAGGAGGTGCCGCTGTGGTCGGTCGATCCGACCAACGGTCGCGTCACGCGCCTGACGCAGACGGGCCACGTCGGCATGGTCGTGCCGACGCCGGGCGGCGGCGCGGTATATGCGCTCAACAGCCTGACCGCACCGGACGATTTCTACCGAATCGGCGCCGGCGCTCAGCCCGAGCGGCTGACCAGCGTCAATGCCGCGAAGCTGGCGGGTATCGACCTGCCGACCGTCGAGCGCTTCAACTTTCGCGGCGCGAACAACGACACCGTCTGGGGCTATGCGGTGCGGCCCTATGGCAGCACGGGCAAGGTGCCGGTCGCGTTCATGGTTCACGGCGGACCGCAGGGTTCGAGCAACAACAGCTGGTCCTATCGCTGGAACCCGGCGGTGTTCGCGGGCGCCGGATACGGGCTGGTCGCGGTCGATTTCCACGGTTCGACCGGATACGGGCAGGGCTTCACCGATGCGATCCGCAACAACTGGGGCGGCTGGCCGCTCGAGGATCTGCAAAAGGGGCTGAAGGCGGCGACCGACCGCTTCGGCTGGCTCGACGGCGACAATGCCTGTGCGCTCGGTGCGTCCTATGGCGGCTATATGATGAACTGGATCGCGGGCCGCTGGCCGGACCGGTTCAAGTGCCTGGTGCAGCACGACGGCGTCTTCGACGCGCGTGCGATGGCGTATGAGACCGAGGAACTGTGGTTCGACGAGTGGGAGCATGGCGGCAAGGCGTATTTCGAGGATCCCGACGCGTTCGAACGCTGGAACCCGGTGAACCATGTCGCGAAGTGGAAGACGCCCATGCTGGTCATCACCGGCGAGAAGGACTTCCGCATTCCCTACACCCAGGGTCTGGCGAGCTTCACCGCGCTCCAGCGCCGCGACATCCCGTCGCGGCTGGTAGTCTTTCCGGATGAGAACCACTGGGTGCTGAAGGCGAAGAATTCGCGGCAATGGTACGGCGAGGTGCTGGGCTGGCTGGACCGGTGGACTGGGAAGGCCGCGCGCTAAGGGGGTGTTGCGCAGGCGGTGCGGGCGGGTAAAGCCGTCCACATGAGCGAACTTCCCAAGACCTTCGATCCCGCCGCCATCGAAACGCGCTGGTATGCGCATTGGGAAACGAGCGGCCAGTTTAGGCCGGATCGTCCGGGTGCGGAGCCGTGGACGATCGTCAACCCGCCGCCCAACGTCACCGGCTCGCTCCATATCGGCCATGCGCTCGACAACACGTTGCAGGACATCCTCGTGCGCCACGCCCGGCTGAAGGGCAAGGACGCGTTGTGGGTGGTCGGCACCGACCATGCCGGCATCGCGACGCAGATGGTGGTCGAGCGGCGGATGAACGCGGTGGGCGAGAAGCGCACCGACTTCACCCGCGACGAGTTCGTCCGCAAGGTGTGGGACTGGAAGGCCGAGAGCGGCGGCGAGATCACCCGCCAGCTGCGGCGGCTGGGCTGTTCGATGGACTGGGCCAACGAACGCTTCACGATGGACGAGGGCTTTTCGAAAGCCGTCCTTAAGGTGTTCGTCGAGCTGCACCGCCAGGGGCTGCTGTACCGCGACAAGCGGCTGGTGAACTGGGACCCGGGCCTCGGCACCGCGATCAGCGACCTGGAGGTCGAGACGCGCGAGGTGAACGGCAAGTTCTGGCACCTGCGCTATCCGCTGGCGGACGGTTCGGGCGAGATCGCGGTCGCGACGACGCGGCCCGAGACGATGCTGGCCGACATGGCGGTGGCGGTAAACCCGGCCGACGAGCGTTACACCGCGCTGGTCGGCAAGCAGGTTCGCTTGCCCATCACCGGGCGGCTGATCCCGATCGTCGCCGACGAACATGCCGATCCCGAGCTGGGATCGGGCGCGGTGAAGATCACGCCGGGGCACGACTTCAACGATTTCGAGGTCGGCCGCCGCGCCGGCATCGCCGCGCGCGACATGCTGAACATGCTCGACGGGCAGGGGCGCATCGTCCAGTGCGGGGACATCCCCGAGGAGCTGCTCGGCCTCGACCGGTTCGAGGCGCGCAAGCGCGTCGTCGACATGCTCGACGGGGCTGGGTTTCTTGACCGGGTCGAGGATCGCGTGATTCAGACGCCGTACGGCGACCGGTCGGGCGTGGTGATCGAACCGTGGCTGACCGACCAATGGTATGTCGATGCCGCGACGCTGGCAAAGCCGGCGATCGAGGCGGTGCGCGACGGGCGCATCCAGATCGTACCGAAAAGCTGGGAGAAGACGTTCTTCAACTGGATGGAGAACATCCAGCCGTGGTGCGTCTCGCGGCAATTGTGGTGGGGACATCAGATCCCGGCGTGGTTCGATGCCGAGGGCAACGCCTATGTCGCGGAAACGGAGGCCGAAGCGCAGGCGCAGGCCGGTGAAGGCGTGGCGCTGGAACGCGATGCCGACGTGCTCGACACATGGTTCTCCTCCGCGCTGTGGCCGTTCGCCACGATGGGATGGCCGGATATGGATGCCGAATGGCAGCGCCGCTATCCCAACGACGTGCTGATCTCCGGTTTCGACATCCTGTTCTTCTGGGATGCGCGGATGATGATGCAGGGGATGCATTTCCTGGAGGACGTGCCGTTCCGCACGCTCTACCTGCACGGCCTCGTCCGCGCCGCCGATGGCGCGAAGATGTCGAAGTCGAAGGGCAATACGGTCGATCCGCTCGGCCTGATCGACACCTATGGCGCGGACGCATTGCGTTTCTTCATGGCGGCGATGGAGAGCCAGGGCCGCGACATCAAGATGGATGAGAAGCGGGTCGAGGGGTATCGCAACTTCGCGACGAAGCTGTGGAATGCCGCGCGCTTCTGCCAGTCGAACGGCATCGTCGCATCGACTGGGCTGGAGCCGCCAAAGACGACGCTGGCGATCAACAGCTGGATCGTGGGCGAGACGGTGAAGACGATCCAGGCGGTTGATCTGGCGCTCGCGGACTATCGTTTCGACGGGGCGGCGGACGCGATCTACCAATTCGTGTGGAGCCGGTTCTGCGACTGGCACCTGGAACTGTCAAAACCCGTATTGCAGGGCGAGGGCGGCGCGGATGCCGACGAGACGCGCGCGGTGGCGGGCTGGGTGTTCGACCAGATCCTCGTGCTGCTGCACCCGTTCATGCCGTTCATCACCGAGGAACTGTGGCACGCGATGGGGAGCCGCGAGCATGACCTGATCGTCGCTGAGTGGCCGATGGCGGATGCCCGCGTGCTCGATCCGGCGGCGGCGGCGGAGGTCGACTGGTTGATCCGGCTGGTGAGCGAGGTGCGCAGCGGCCGCACCGAGCTAAACGTGCCGCCGGGCGCGCGGCTGCCGGTGCATGTCCGCGATGCCTCGCCCGAGACGCTGGCGCGGCTGGATCGGCAGGCGCCGCTGATCGCGCGACTGGCGCGGCTCGACCGCGCCGAGGGTGCGGCGCCGGAGGGCGGGGCGCTGCAGATCGTGGTGGACGAGGCGACCTTCGTGTTACCGCTGGGCGATGTAATCGATCTGGGCGAGGAGCGCGCGCGGCTGGCCAAGGGCATAGCTGCGGCGGAGAAGGAGCGTGATGCGCTGGCCGGGCGGCTGGGCAATCCGAGCTTCGTCGAACGTGCGAAGCCCGAGGCGGTCGAGAAGGCGCGGGCGGACCATGCCGAGAAGAGTGCGGAGGCCGAGCGACTGGCGGCGGCGCTGGCGCGGTTGGGGTAACCCAACCGTTCGGGCCGGGCTTTGTCCTCCGATCTGCGGGCGTTCGGGACGAAGAAGGACAGCTCTTCGACAGGCTCAGGGCGAACGGGGTGGGTGTGGCCGGGCGTCCGCCTCACACCGACCCAATCCCCACCCCTCCCTTGCAACGGAGGGGAGATACTTAGGCCGGCACCATCACGTCGATGATGCCCGCGGCGATCTTCGCGGTGACGGGCGTGCGGGCGAGGACTTCGCCGTCGATCGAGATGGCGCGGGGCTTGTCGCTGTCGATGCGGATCGACTGGCCGCGGAAGCTGGTGACCTTCTCCCGCCGCTGCGGCAGGTGCAGGACGTTGGCGACCCAGTTGTAGATCAGCCGGCTCTTCAGATGGCCGCGCACGACCTCGACGACGATCTCTCCGCTGTCGATCTGCGCGTCCTCCATCATCTCCTGCCCGCCGTGGAAGCGACCGTTGGCGATGCGGACCTCCACCGCGCGAAGCAGGCGCGCGCCCGATCCGTCGTCGATCGAGACCGGGAAGGGGCGGAACTTGGCGTACTGGATCGCCGCCCAGCTGAGATAGCCCGCACGGCCGAGCCATTTCTTCAGATTGTGCGGCACCGTCTCGGCGATCTTCGGCGCGATGCCCATCGTCGCGGCGTTGGCGAAATAATCGCCGTCGATCATGCCAAGATCGATGCGGCGCGGCACGCCGTTGCTCAGCACATCAACCGCGCCGGCCACGTCGAGCGGGATGCCGAGCGTCCGGCAGAAGCTGTTGGCGGTACCCAGCGGCAGGACGCCGAGCGTCACGCCCTTGCCCACCAGATGGTCGACCAGTCCGCTGACCGTCCCGTCGCCGCCGCCGAAGATGACGAGTTCCGGCTTCTTCGCGAGTGCGCGCTTCACGGTCGCGTCGAGGTCGTTGGGGTCCTCGACCGCATGGGCGTCGACGGCGAAATCGACGCCGGCGAGCGCATTGCACGCCTGCTCGTACAGCGCCTGTCCGCGTCGGGACTTCGCGTTGACGATCAGGGCGGCGGAGGTGAACCGGGTCATGGTCGGCGCAACGCGCGGGTGGCGGTTTCGGGTGCGTAACGCTTGATCGGATGCGCGGGCTCGCGCACAGGCATGCAATGTCGAGCTACCCCGCCCTTCGCATGCGCCGGACGCGCGCCGCCGCCTGGAGCCGTCGCCTGCACGCCGAGGTGATGGTGACGCCCGCCGACCTGATCTGGCCGCTGTTCGTGACGGAGGGCGACGAAGAACAACCGATCGCCAGCCTGCCGAGCGTGTCGCGCTGGTCAGTGGCTCAGGTGATCGAGCGCGCGCGCGAGGCTGCCGCGCTCGGCATCCCGTGCATCGCGCTCTTTCCGAACACGCCGGCCGAATTGCGCAGCGACGACGGGGCGGAGGCATTCAATCCCGACAATCTGATGTGCCGTGCGATCCGCGCGATAAAGGATGCGGTGCCCGACATCGGCGTGCTGACCGATGTCGCGCTGGACCCCTATACCAGCCACGGCCACGACGGGCTGGTCGATGCGAGCGGCTATGTGCTGAACGATGCGACCGCCGACGTGCTGGTGCGACAGGCGCTGGTGCAGGCGGACGCCGGGGCGGACATCGTCGCGCCGTCCGACATGATGGACGGGCGCGTCGGCATGATCCGCAGCGGGCTGGAGGCCGCGGGCCACCACAATGTCCAGATCATGGCCTATGCCGCGAAATATGCGAGCGCCTTCTACGGCCCGTTCCGCGACGCGGTCGGCAGCCGCAGCCTGCTGAAGGGCGACAAGACGACGTACCAGATGGACCCGGCAAACGCGCAGGAAGCGCTGCGCGAGGTCGCGCTGGACCTGGCCGAGGGGGCCGACAGTGTGATGGTGAAGCCGGGCCTGCCCTATCTCGACATCGTTGCGGCCGTGAAAGCGCGGTTCGGCGTGCCGGTGTTCGCGTATCAGGTGTCGGGCGAATATGCGATGATCGAGGCAGCCGTGGCGGCAGGCGCGGGCGATCGCGATGCGATGGTGATGGAGACGCTGACGTCGTTCAAGCGGGCTGGCTGTTCGGGCGTGCTGACCTATCACGCGGCGCACGCCGCGCGGTTGCTGGGCGCATGATCGAGACCGAGCGGCTGGTGTTGCGGCCGTGGCGGGATGAGGATCGGGCGCCCTTTGCGGCGATGGCAGCGGACGCAGAAGTGATGCGCCATCTGGGCGGCCCGACCGGCCGTCTTGAGGCCGATGCCATCATCGATCGCCAAAGCGCGCTAATCGAGCGTGACGGTCGTGGTTTCTGGGCGGTCGAGCGGCGCGCCGATGGCGTGCTGCTCGGCATCTGCGGCATTCGGCGGGGCGGCCATGCGGGAACGCCGGTGCTGGCCGAGCTCGAGGCCGGCTGGCGCTTCGCCAGATCCGCGTGGGGGCAGGGCTATGCGCGCGAGGCGGCGGCGGCGTCGATCGCGTGGGGCTGGGCTCATCTGGCCGACGAACGTATCGCGGCATGGACGGTGCCCGCCAATGCGTCGTCGTGGGGTCTGATGCTTCGGCTGGGGATGATCCATCGTCCCGAACTGGACTTTAACCATCCGGCGTTTACGCCCGATCATATGCTGAGCCGTCACCTGGTCTACACGATCGATCGTCCGCAATGACTATTGCCGACGAGTCTGCCGAAACGGGCAACCGCCGCCCGCTGTTTGTCGTCACGATCCTCGCCGGATCGTTCCTGCTGTTCCTCGTCCAGCCGATGATCGCGCGGATGGCGCTGCCCAAGCTGGGCGGCGCGCCCGCGGTCTGGAACTCGGCGATGCTGGTGTATCAGGCGCTGTTGCTGGGCGGCTATGCCTATGCCCATGCGCTGGGGCGGCTATCGCTGCGGCGAGCGGGAGCGATCCATCTGGGCGTGCTCGCCATCGCGGCACTGTGGCTGCCGATCGGCCTGTCGGGTGCGGCAATGCCGGCCGATGCGGAGCCCGCGATCTGGGTCCCGTGGCTGCTCGGCGCGTCGATCGGCCCGCTGTTCTTCGCTGTCTCCGCACAAGCGCCGCTGATGCAGCGCTGGTATGCCGCGGTCGAGCCGGGGCGCGACCCCTATGCGCTGTATGCTGCGTCGAACATCGGCAGCTTCGGCGGGCTGCTCGCCTATCCGCTGGTCGTCGAGCCCGCGCTGGCGCTCCACGCGCAGAGCGTCATGTGGAGCGCGCTCTACGTCCTGCTGTTCGTGCTGGTTGCGGCGTGTGCCTGGGTCCTGCCGCGTCGAATCGATGCGCGGGCGCGCGAGGCCATCGTAAGCCATCCACCTGGTCGCCGCCGCGTGCTGCACTGGATCGCGCTGGCGTTCGTGCCGTCCGGGTTGATGCTCGCCACCTCGACGTTCCTGACGACGGATATCGTCGCGGTGCCCCTACTGTGGGTGCTGCCGCTCGGGCTCTATCTGCTCAGCTTCTCGGTCGCCTTCGCCGACAATCGCGCGATCGCGCAGGCGGTCACGCGCTTCGCCACCGTCACCATCCTGCTGTTCGGCGGGGTGATGATCTCGGGGCAGCACAACAACGCCTATCTCGATGCGCTGATGGCGCTGCTGTTGCTGTTCACGGTCGCGGTGTCGCTGCACGCGCGGATGTTCGACCTGCGTCCGGCGGCGGATCGGCTGACCGGCTTCTATCTCGCGATGTCGGTCGGCGGGGCGCTGGGCGGGGTGTTCGCCGCGCTGATCGCGCCGGTGGTGTTCGACTGGACGTATGAATATCCGCTGCTGATCCTGGCGGCGGGCGCGCTGACGCCGCAGGCGCTGCTGCTGCCGCCCATCGCGCGGCTTTGGCGGGTGGAGGGGCAGCGGCTGCGCATTCGCGTGCTCACGATAGCGCTGCTCGTCGTCGCGCTGGTGCTGCTCGGCCTGCGCAATCCGAATGGCGTGTTCGGCGCGAAGCCTGAGGCGGTCGCGTTCCTGGCACTGTGCGGGCTCGGCATCGTCGCGATCGGATCGCGCGTCGCCTATCTGATCGTTCTGGCCGGCGCGCTGTTCGTGTTCGGCGGCTATCGCGCGCTGGACGTGACGTGGAAGGGCGGGGAGCGCACCCGCAGCTACTTCGGCGTCTACACGATCCGCGATTATACGGGCGTCCGCACACTGGCGCATGGCACCACGCTGCACGGCATCCAACTGACCGGATCGCCCGAGCGCGAGCGCCAGCCGACCAGCTATTACGTGCCGGGTTCGGGCGTCGGCCGCGCGCTGACGCTTGCGCCGAACCTCTACGGCAACGCCGCGCGGATCGGCGTCGTCGGGCTGGGGACGGGGACGCTCGCCTGCTATGCGCAGCCGGGGCAGGACTGGCGCATCTTCGAGATTGACCCGGCGGTGGTGCGCATCGCTCGCGATCCGGCGAAATTCCGCTTCCTGTCCGCCTGTCTGCCGAACGCCGATATCGTCATCGGTGACGCGCGGCGGCGGTTGGCGGAGCAGCCGTCAGACAGCTTCGACGTGCTGGCGCTTGACGCCTTTTCATCGGACGCCGTGCCGATGCACCTGATGACGAAGGAGGCGTTCGCCTCCTACGCGCGGGTGCTGCAGCCGAAAGGGTTGCTGCTCGTCCACATCTCGAACCGCTTCCTCGATCTGGAACCGGTCGTCAGCGTCGCGGCGCGCGCCGGGGGCTGGCATGCTGCGGGCATCACCTATCATCCCGGTGACGAAGAAGGTGCGTGGTCGGCGGTGTCGGACTGGATCGTGCTGACCCGCGATCCGGCGGTGCTCGACCGCATGGTCGCGAGCGGGGGCGAATGGCGAAGGTTGCGCGACAAGCCCGGCTTTGCAGGCTGGACCGACGACTATGCGACGATCCTGCCGCTGCTGCGCCCGCTACGTTAGGGCAGGCGGGCGCGAAGCCGGTTCTCGGTCGCTTCTACCGCGTCGACCTTTGCCTGTGCCGAGGTGAGCGCGGCGACGAGCGCGGGATAGCGGGGTGCCAGCGACGATTCGCGCGCGATGGCCAGCTCTTCCAACGCGGCGAGGGCGGTATCGACCGCCGAGCGCGCCTGGCCCAGCTCTCCGACCGCGCTTTGCGCATCGAGCCACGCCTCCGATCCCTCGCGCGCCTTAGCGCCGCGTAGGATGCGCGGTTCGATCGCGCGCACGCTCGTCTCGAAGCCGCGAACCGCCGTATCGACTGCGGCCGAACGCGCGGCGATCGTTGCATCAAGCGTGGCGTCGGGCGTCGCCACCGCGACCGGGCGGGTGGGCTCGGCGAAGCTGCCGTCCTCGACCGCGCGATGCGCCAGCGACGGCGCGCTCGCCCGCTCGGACGTGCAGGCGATGAGCGGCAGCAGGACGGCGAACGGCAGCGCAAGGACGGGCTTCGACATGGCGATGACGTAGGCGCGCAAATTTGCATGCGCAACGGGGTTGCATGCCCCGCAAACCCCTTCTATCAGCCCACTTCCATTGCGCGCCCGTAGCTCAGCTGGATAGAGCATCAGACTACGAATCTGAGGGTCGGACGTTCGAATCGTTCCGGGCGCGCCATGGATTTCACGACCGCCTTCACGCGTGTGCGCAGGCATCGCGGTCGTTCCCCGACATCGCCAGTTAAACCGCCCGAAACGGGTAGGGCGCCACGCCGCGATGGTGTGGGTCGATCGCCAGTGCGCGCGTGATCGGGGGCAGGGCGCGGTCGGGACAGGCGGGGCGTTCGCACAAATGGCAGGCCGGGCCGATCGGCGTCACTTCGCTCACCGCCGCAGACAGTCCGATCGCATCCGCCGCCGATGCGGCGCAGCCCAGCACCAGCGTCATCGGCGCGCCGCCGGATCGTGACGGGACGGTCCGCGACCAGCTGAAATAGCGCGACCCGTCCGGCATCTCCGCGCGATCGACGACCGTTTCGCCGGGATGACTGGCGGCGCGATGGACGCGCCAGCGCGGGCAGCCGCCGCCGTAGCGCGCGAGGGGAAGCTGATCCGGGGCATAGCGTTTCGCGACATTGCCCGCCGCGTCGATCTTCAGCAGGAACAGCGGTACGCCGCGCGCGCTCGGCCGGTCGAGCGTGGTCAGGCGGTGCGCGGCCTGTTCGTAGGACACGCCGAACCGGTCGCAGAGCAGCTCCATGTCGTAGCGGCTCTGCACCGCCGCCGCATGGAAGGCGGCATAGGGCATCAGCAGCGCGGCGGCGGCGTGATTGGCGAGCGCCTGATGCGCCAGTCGCCGTGCCTCGGCATCGGGCGGGGCGGCGGCGTCGAGGGCGGCGCCGATCGGCTCGGCGAGGGCGACGAGCGCCAGTTGCACCGCGATGCCGAACGCGCGGCTGGCCGGGTTCAGGCGTTCGGACAGCATCAGCCGGCGACGGTGATAGTCGTAGTGGCGCAGGCCGCCCGCCAGCACGTCGGCGGCGACCACGCGCACCGAGATGTGATGTTCGTCGGCGAGGTGGCGGACCATGCCCTCGCGCAATGCCTCCGGCCCGGTGCCGAGCGATGCGGACAGTTCTTCCGCCGCCGCGTCTATATCGGCGAAATGGTTGCGCTTCGCCTCCAGCCAATCCCGCAGCCAGGCGAGCGGGGAGGCGAGGCGGGCACCGCCGCTTCCGGCCGATTCGATCCGGTCGGGCACCTGTCGCAGATCGCCGATCGCGCGGTAGAGGCGGCGGAGTCCCTCTGCGACGCCCGGATAATTCTCTGCCACCTCCAGGATTTCCTGCCGCGGCACGCCGATATCGTGGACCAGTGCATCGGCGAAAATCTCGTGCAGGTCGGTCGCGGTCGCCTCGCTCGCGCCCGCAACGAAGCTGCGAACATCGAGGTCGTAGGTCTGGGCGAGCCGCAACAGCATCTGCGCGGTCAGCGGACGCTGGTTGCGCTCGAGATGGTTGAGATAGCTGGGCGAGACGCCGAGTTCGTCCGCCATCTGCGCCTGATTGAGCCCGAGTTCGCGGCGCAGCATGCGCAGGCGGGGGCCGAGGTAGAGCTTGCGATCGCCGGCGGGCTTGGGTGACTGGGCCATAAGTCAATCTGTCATGACTATACAAGATTGACAAGTTGTGATGATACAAGGCGTCACTGATCGTCCTTCCGCACACCATCGCGATCGCTCAAGTGGGTGGCATGACGATCGAAAGGGACGTTCGATGACCTACGCTACCACCATCGCCACCGCCGGATCGCTGATCGCCGATCGCAGCAACTGGGACGGCATCGCGCCCGAAGCCGTCGCGCGGATGCGGTTGCAGAACCGCTTCGGGTGCGGCCTCGACATCGCGCGCCACACCGCGAAGATCATGCGCGCCGACATGGCGGCCTATGACGCGGACCCTTCGGCCTACACCCAGTCGCTGGGGTGCTGGCACGGCTTCATCGCGCAGCAGAAGGTCATCAGCATCCGCAAGCATTTCGGCACGACCAAGGGACGCTATCTTTACTTGTCGGGCTGGATGATCGCGGCGCTGCGCAGCGAGTTCGGCCCGCTGCCCGACCAGTCGATGCATGAGAAGACCAGCGTCCCCGCGCTGATCGAGGAGCTCTACACCTTCCTGAAGCAGGCCGATGCCCGCGAACTCGGCGGCATGTTCCGCGCGCTCGACGAGGCACGCGTGTCCGGCGACACTGCGCGCGAGACCGAACTGACCGCGGCGATCGACGGATATGAGAGCCACGTCGTGCCGATCATTGCCGATATCGACGCCGGCTTTGGCAATGCCGAGGCGACGTATCTGCTCGCCAAGAAGATGATCGAGGCGGGCGCCTGCGCGCTGCAGATCGAGAACCAGGTCAGCGACGAGAAGCAGTGCGGGCATCAGGACGGCAAGGTCACGGTGCCGCACGAGGACTTCATCGCGAAGATCCGTGCGTGCCGCTACGCCTTCCTCGAACTCGGCATCGACGACGGCATCATCGTCGCGCGGACCGACTCGCTGGGTGCGGGGCTGACCAAGCAGATCGCCTACAGCCGCGAGGCCGGTGATCTCGGCGACCGGTACAACGCCTTTCTCGATTGCGAGGAGGTGACCGATCTTGCCAGTCTGCGCGGCGACGTCGTCATCGAGCGCGACGGGCGACTGATGCGCCCGAAGCGGCTGGCGTCGAACCTCTATCAATTCCGCGCCGGCACCGGCGAGGATCGCTGCGTGCTCGACTGCATCACGTCGCTGAAGAACGGCGCCGACCTGCTGTGGATCGAGACGGAGAAGCCGCACATCGCGCAGATCGCCGGCATGGTCGACCGTATCCGCGAGGAAGTGCCGGACGCGAAGCTGGTCTACAATAATTCGCCCAGCTTCAACTGGACGCTGAATTTCCGTCAGCAGGTGTTCGACGCCTGGGCGGCGGAGGGACGCGACCTGTCGGCCTATGAGCGACCGGCGCTGATGAGCGTCATCTACGACGCGACGCCGCTGGCGGCGGAGGCGGACGAGCGTATCCGCACCTTCCAGCGGGATTCGGCGGCGCGGGCGGGCATCTTCCACCACCTTATCACCCTGCCGACCTATCACACCGCGGCGCTCAGCACCGATGCACTCGCCAAGGACTATTTCGGCGAGGCGGGGATGCTGGGTTACGTCGCCGGGGTTCAGCGCCGCGAGATCCGCGAGGGGCTGGCCTGCGTCCGCCACCAGAACATGTCGGGCAGCGACATCGGTGACGACCACAAGGACTATTTCGCCGGAGACGCCGCGCTGAAGGCCGGCGGCATTCACAACACCATGAACCAGTTCGCCTGAGGAGAAAGACGATGACGACCGACACCATCACCCGCGAACCCGCCCGCGCCCGCGCGGTCTTCTCCAACGAGGATTTCGGCCTGCTCCGCGTCGCGGTCATGGCGCACCTCCAGCGCCCGGAGATTCAGAACGGACCGGATTCGGTGAAGTACAGCAACCTGTTCCACCGGCTCGGCCGGCTGGGATGAGCGACCGGGCGGCGCAGGTGCGCCGCCCGTTTGTCACGATATAGAAGAGGTGAAATGATGGCCCGGGGTGACGACATGGCGCGCGACGACGCATATCTGGACCGGGCCGGGCTGTCGGTCGCGGCACCGCTGGCGGCGTTCGTCGAGGATCGCGTGTTGCCTGGTACGGGGATCGACGCCGATCGGTTCTGGGGAGGGCTTGCCGATATCCTCGGACGGCTCGCGCCGGAGAATGCCGCGCTGTTGGCGAAACGTGACGCGCTTCAGACGCAGATCGACGCTTGGTACGACAGCGGTGCGGGAGCGGCGGATGGCGCGGCGCAGGAAGCGTTCCTGCGCGGGATCGGCTATCTGGTCGATGAGCCTGCAGCCTTTACGATCGAGACGAGCGATGTGGACGACGCCGTCGCGCGCATCGCCGGGCCGCAGCTTGTGGTTCCTGCGCTCAACGCCCGCTTTCTGCTGAACGCCGCGAATGCGCGCTGGCGCAGCCTGTACGACGCGCTGTACGGCACAGACGCTATTCCCGGTACGCCCACGCCGGGCGGCTACGACGCCGCGCGCGGGGCGCAGGTTGTGGCTTGGGCGCGCGATTTCCTCGATCGTGCGGTGCCGTTGGCGCGCGGGTCGTGGACGGACTGGGACGGTGGGCTGCCGGACTTGGTGGCGGGAGAGGTGATCGGGCGCGTGGGTGACAACTGGCTGCTGCGCCACAATGGCCTGCATATCGAACCGGTGATCGATCGCACCCACCCTGTGGGGCGCAACGATCCGGCGGGGCTTGCCGATGTGCTGCTCGAATCGGCGATCACCGCGATCGTCGATCTGGAGGATTCGGTCGCCGCGGTCGATGCCGCGGACAAGGTCGCGGGCTATGCCAACTGGCTGGGGCTGATGCGTGGCGACCTGTCGGCCAGCTTCGACAAGGGGGGAGAGCGGATCGCGCGGACGCTGGCGGAGGATCGAGCGTATCGCACGCTCGACGGTGAGGCGCTGACGCTCCCCGGTCGCAGTCTGTTGTTCGTGCGCACCGTCGGTCATCTGATGACCACGCCCGCGATCCGCCTGCCGGGTGGCGGCGACGCGCCGGAGGGGATCGTCGATGCCGCGATCGTCAGCCTGATCGCGCTGCACGACCGCGGGCGGAACAGCGCGACGGGCAGCATCTACATCGTGAAGCCCAAGATGCACGGGCCGGAGGAATGTGCCTTCACCGACCGGCTGTTCGACGCGGTCGAGGATATGCTCGGCCTGAGTCGCCATACCATCAAGGTCGGGGTGATGGACGAGGAGCGGCGCACGAGCGCCAACCTCGCCGCGTGCATCCACGCCGTGCGCGGGCGGATCGCGTTCATCAACACCGGCTTCCTCGATCGCACGGGCGACGAGATCCATACCGCGATGCGTGCCGGGCCGATGGTGCGCAAGGCGGCGATGAAGGACGCCGCCTGGATCAAGGCGTATGAGGATCGCAACGTGCAGATCGGCCTCGCCTGCGGTCTCGGCGGACGCGCGCAGATCGGCAAGGGCATGTGGGCGGCGCCCGACCGGATGGCGGACATGCTGGCGCAGAAGGCCGCGCATCCGACGGCGGGCGCCAGCACGGCCTGGGTGCCGTCGCCGACCGCGGCGACGCTGCATGCCACGCACTATCACCTCGTCGATGTGGCGGAGCGGCAGGCGACGCGCGCGGACGAACCCGTCGCGGCGCTCACCGACCTGCTGACCTTGCCCGTCGCCACCGGTCGCGACTGGTCGGAAGATGCGATTCGCGAGGAGCTGGACAACAATGCGCAAGGGTTGCTCGGCTATGTCGTGCGCTGGATCGATCAGGGGGTGGGCTGTTCGAAGGTGCCGGACCTCCACGATATCGGCCTGATGGAGGATCGCGCGACGCTGCGTATTTCGTCGCAGCATATCGCCAACTGGCTGCGTCATGGCATCGTGACGCCCGAGGATGTCGATGCGGCGCTGACGCGGATGGCGACGAAGGTCGATGCGCAGAACGCCGGCGACGCGGCCTATCGCACGCTAGCACCCGACAGCATCGCTTTCCGCGCCGCCCACGCGCTGGTGTTCGACGGGGAAACGCAGCCGAGCGGCTATACCGAACCATTGCTGCATCGGTTTCGCGCCGAGGTGAAGGCGGGGTAGGCGGGGGGCGCGACGGGTGGCATCGTCGCGCCCATGCGTATCGTCTTCGATCCCCGGCAGCTTTCTCACGCGCCCGCCCGCGAATTCCACAACGGGGGTTGGGCGCCCTATGCCGAGGTTCCCGCGCGGGCCGACGCCATCCTAGCCACGATCGGCCCGTCAGAGGTGCCGTCCGATCATGGCGAGGGACCGATTCGCGCGGTGCATGACGACGGCTATGTCGATTATCTGAAGACGGCCCATAATCGTTGGCGCGCGGCGGGGAGGGACGGCGACGTGCTCGCCTACGCCTGGCCGATCGCGCGGCGGCGACCGCTCGCGCTGGAGCGCATCGACGCGCTGGCGGGGCGCTACAGCATGGATGCGGTGACGCCGGTCACCGCGGATACTTGGCGCGCAAGCTACTGGAGCGCGCAGACCTCGCTGTCGGCGCTCGACCACGTGCTCGCCGGCGATCCCGCTTTCGCGCTGTGCCGTCCGCCCGGGCACCATGCCGGAGCGGACTATATGGGAGGCTATTGCCACCTGAACGCCGCCGCCATCGCCGCGCAGGCGGCGCGCGATGCGGGCGTTGGCCGCGTTGCCATCCTCGACATCGATTATCACCACGGCAATGGCACGCAGGACATATTCTGGGGGCGCGAGGACGTGTTCTACGCCTCGGTCCATGCCGATCCGGCGACCGACTTTCCCTTCTATTGGGGCCATGCGGACGAGGTCGGGGAGGGGGCGGGCCACGGCGCGACGCTGAACCTGCCGCTGCCGCAGTGCACCACGATCGACCCCTTCCGCCGCGCGCAGGGCGTCGCGCTGGAGGCCATCGCCCGCTTCGCGCCGGACCTGCTGATCGTCAGTCTGGGTGTCGATACGTGGGAGGGCGATCCGATCAGCGGCTTCGCGCTCACCACCGCCGACTATGCGGTGCTGGCGCGCGACATCGCCGGCTGCGGCTGGCCGGTGCTCACGGTGATGGAGGGCGGCTATGCGGTCGAATCGCTCGGCGCGAACGTTGCGAGTTTCCTGAGCGGGCTGTGATGCCGCGCCTCAGTCCCGCGCCGTCGCGTCGATCGGCGGCTGATCCTTCATGCCTGCCGACACCGCCTCCACCCGCTCCATCACGCGCAGGATGTTGCCGCTGGTCAGCCCGGCGAGGTCGGCGTCGCTCCACCCGCGCCGCACCAATTCGGCGAGTACCAGCGGATAGCCGTCGACGCCGCGCATCCCCTCCGGCCCCGTCCCGCTGATCCCGTCATAGTCGCCGCCGAAGCCGACCGCGCCCTTGCCCGCGACCTTGGCGACATGCTCGATATGGTCGGCGACCGTCGCGGCATCGACGCGCGGCATCGGGTTCGCCGCGTCCCATGTGACCAGCGGCGCCGCCGCTTTTGGTCCATAGTCGGTCGGCACTCCGACCGAGCGCGCATAGGCCGAGCGGGCGTTGTCCCAGTCGTTCCAGGCCTTCGACAGGAAGGCGGGGTAGAAATTGACCATCACCACGCCGCCGCCCGCGCCGATCCGCGCCAGCAGCGCGTCGGGGATGTTGCGCGGCCTGTCCGCCAGCGCCCGCGCCGACGAATGGCTGGCCATCACCGGCGCCTTCGATACGTCGAGCGCGGCCGCCATCGTGGTGTCGGCGATGTGGCTAACGTCGACGATCATGCCGATGCGGTTCATCTCCGCCACCACCTTGCGCCCGAATTCGTCGAGCCCGCCGGCGCGCGGCGCGTCGGTGGCGCTGTCGGCCCAGGTCAGGCTCTTGCCGTGAGTTAGCGTCATATAGCCGACGCCGAGTTCGCGCATCTGGCGCAGCACCGCCAGCCGTCCGTCGATCTGGTGTCCGCCCTCGATCCCGATCAGTGACGCGATCCGCCCCGCTTTCATCGCCGCGCGCACGTCGGCGGCGGTCTTCGCCATGCGGAAGGCCTGCGGGTTCGCGGCGACGAGCCGCCGCGCGATGTCGATCTGCTCGATCGTCATCTCCACCGCGCGCGGCCCGGTGACGGAGGCGGGGATATAGACCGACCAGAACTGCCCACCGACCCCGCCCGCCTTCAGCCGCGGGATATCGGTCTGGAGCGGATAGGGGATCGTCGCGGTATCGCGCTTGAGGTCGACCGACTCGACCTTCGCCTCATGCCGCTCGCGGATTTCCCATGGCAGGTCGTTGTGCCCGTCGACGATCGGCGCGCGGGCCAGCACGCGTTCCACCCGGCGCATGGTGGCGGCGTCGGTGGGTGCGGTCTGCGCCAGAAGGAGCATCAGGGCGGCGATGGACATGGGCGGTCTTCTCTGAGCATTTCTGGGGAAGCGGCAGACTGGCACGTTCGCCCCCGGCTGCGCTACCCTCGTCAGCATGACCACACCCATTCGAATCGGCATCGGCGGCTGGACCTTCGAACCCTGGCGCGGCGGCGCTTTCTATCCGGAGAAGTGGCCGCAGAAGCGCGAGCTGGAATATGCGAGCAGCAAGCTGACCGCGATCGAGGTCAACGGCACCTACTATTCGGGGTTCAAGCCCGCGACCTTCGCCGGGTGGCGCGAGCAAACTCCGGACGGATTCGTCTTCACGCTGAAGGCGTCGCGCTTCTGCACCAATCGCAAGATACTGGCGGAGGCGGGGCCGTCGATCGAGAAATTCGTGGGGCAGGGGATCGTCGAGCTGGGCGACAAGCTGGGGCCGATCCTGTGGCAGTTCATGGGGACGAAGAAATTCGACGCCGACGACTTCGCCGCCTTCCTGAAGCTGCTGCCCGCGAAGCACGACGGCGTCGCGCTGCGCCACGCGGTACAGGTCCGGCACGAGAGTTTCGCGGTGCCCGAATTCGTCGCGATGTGCCGCGCGGCCGGGGTCGCGATCGTCTATGCGGCATCGGACGATTATCCCGCCATCGCCGATGTGACCGGCGACTTCGTCTACGCGCGGCTGGAGACGGCGGCGGCGTCGCATCCGCTGGGCTATACGCCGAAGCAGCTCGACCACTGGGCGGACGTGGCGAAGGACTGGGCGGCGGGGCGCGAGCCCGATGGCCTGCCCTATGTCTCGAACGACGCCGCGAAGACAGCGCGCGACACCTTCGTGTTCTTCATTTCCGGAGCGAAGGTGCGCAATCCGGCGGCGGCGCAGGCGTTGATCGAGCGGGTGGGCTGACCATACGGGTCGCCTCCCACCGTGCGCGTATCATGTCCGACGTCTCGCGACTGCCGTCGTGGCTCCAGCCGGGTTCACGCCAGATGTAGCCGAGCTTTGCGCGCCAGCCGGGTGCCGCCCACACGTCCTTCGCGATGCCGACCCATTCGTGGCACGCCGCCCAGATGATGTTGAAGCTGCCGAGATCGCGCACGATGCCGTAGCGCGGGCGCTCGTCGTCGCGCTCGGCCTCATAGGTGCCGAACAGCCGGTCCCAAACGATGAACACCCCGGCATAGTTGCGGTCGAGATAGCGCGGGTTGGTCGCGTGGTGGACGCGGTGGTGGCTCGGCGTGTTCATCACCGCCTCCACCCAGCGGGGCAGCTGGCGTACCGCCTCGGTATGGATCCAGAATTGATAGACGAGGTTCAGTCCCGCCACGAAGAAGACCATCGGCGGCGGAAAACCGATCAGGAACAGCGGCAGGCGGAACAGGAAGGCGAGGCTGAAGAAGCTCGTCCACGTCTGCCGGAGTGCAGTCGACAGATTATAGTGCTGGCTCGAATGATGGACGACATGGCTCGCCCAGAACCAGCGGACGCGGTGCGCGGTGCGGTGGAACCAGTAATAGGCCAGGTCGTCGAGCACGAAGGCGAGCGCGAACGCCCACCACGCATAGCCGATGTCGAACAGGCGGAACCGCCAGATCCACATCGCCAGCGCCAGCACCGCGCCGCCCGACAGCACCGCCGCGATCGTGCTGCCCAGCCCGAGCGTCATCGACGTCAGCGTATCGTGCGGACAGTAACGCTGCCGGTCCCGCATCCGCGCCAAGACCATCTCCGCCAGGATCAGCGCGATGAAGGCGGGGATCGCGATGGTGACGGGGTTCGGCAGGTCGATCACGCATGTCTGCTTACACCAATGTCAGTGAGCGGGGAAGCTTGCGCGACCGGTCCGCCCGGCGCTAGGCCGCGCGCCTTATCAGATCAGGGGTTTGGCCGATGCGCGCATTCATCTTTCCCGGACAGGGCAGCCAATCGGTCGGCATGGGCAGCGCCCTCGCCGCCGCCAGCGTGCATGCGCGCGAGGTGTTCCAGGAGGTCGACGACGCGCTCGGCCAGAAGCTGTCGGTGCTGATGGCGGAGGGCCCGGATACGGAGTTGTTGCTGACCGAGAACGCGCAACCAGCGATCATGGCGAACGCGATCGCGGTGCTGCGCGTGCTGGAGCGGGAGGGGAATATCCGCCTGGCCGACAAGGCCCATTTCGTCGCGGGGCACTCGCTCGGCGAATACACGGCGCTGTGTGCGGCGGGTGCGCTCGATCTGGCGACGACCGCGCGTCTGCTGAAACTGCGCGGTCGGGCGATGCAGGCCGCGGTGCCGGTCGGCGAGGGCGCGATGGCGGCAATTCTGGGCGCGGACCGCCAGAAGGCGCAGGCGATCGCCGACGCCGCGGCCGAGGGTGGTGTGTGCACCGTCGCCAACGATAACGACCCGTCGCAAGTCGTGATCTCGGGCGCGAAGGCCGCGGTCGAGCGTGCGCTGCCGCTCGCCAAGGAGATGGGAGCGAAGCGCGCCATCCTGTTGCCGGTGTCGGCGCCCTTCCACTGCCCGCTGATGCAGCCCGCCGCCGACGCGATGGAGGCAGCACTCGCCGATGCCGACCTGCGCGCGCCGCTGGTCCCCGTCTACGCCAACGTCACCGCCGCCCCCGCCACCGACCCCGCCGTCATCCGCGCGCTGCTGGTCGAACAGGTCACCGGCATGGTCCGCTGGCGCGAATCGGTGATCGCGATGTGGGACGCGGGGGTGCACGACTATGTCGAACTGGGCGGCAAGTTGCTCGGCCCGATGGTGAAACGCTCCGCTCCCGATTCGACGACGACCAGCGTGGTAACGATGGACCACATCGAGGCGGTGCTGAAGGGGTTTTAGGAAGATATCTTTTCGCGCGGAGGCGCGGAGACGCGGAGAAGATGTGAAGGACATCGACGAGATCAGCGGTGACGTTCTCGATGTAGCGTTGCGATTGCATCGCGAATTGGGACCGGGCCTGCTGGAAAGCGTCTACGAGGCGGTACTTGCCGCGAAACTCGTCGAACTTGGATACGTTGTTGCGCGCCAGCGTCCAATCGATATCGAGTTCGACGGACTTCGCTTCGAGGCCGCATTTCGGATCGACCTGCTGGTGGAAGATCGCCTGATCGTGGAGATCAAATCGGTCGAGCGGCTTACCGTCGTCCACGCCAAGCAATTGCTGACATATCTGAGACTTTCGCGGCAGCCCGTTGGGCTGCTCATCAATTTTGGCGGGGCTACGCTGAAGGAGGGGATAAGACGGGTCGTAAACGACCATCGCCCCTCCGCGTCGCCGCGTCTCCGCGTGAACCAACAATCTTCTGGAGACTGACATGTTCGACCTGACAGGCATGACCGCGCTGGTGACCGGCGCTTCGGGGGGCATCGGGTCCGCCATTGCGCAGGCGCTGGCGGCGCAGGGTGCGCGGCTGGCAGTGAGCGGCTCGAATGCGGAGAAGCTCGAGGCGTTTCGTGCGTCGCTGGGCGGGGATCACGTCGCCGTACCCGCCAACCTGTCCGATGCCGCCGCCGTCGATGCGCTGGTGCCGCAGGCCATGGAGGCTTTGGGCGGGCGGCTCGATATCCTCGTCAACAACGCCGGCGTGACCCGCGACAACCTCGCCATGCGGATGAAGGACGAGGAGTGGAGCGACGTGATCCGCGTCAATCTGGAGGCCGCATTCCGCCTCTGCCGCGCCGCGGCGCGTCCGATGATGAAGGCGCGGTTCGGCCGGATCGTGTCGATCACCTCCGTCGTCGGCGCGACCGGCAACCCGGGGCAGGCGAACTATGCCGCGTCCAAGGCAGGCCTCGTCGGCATGTCGAAGGCGCTGGCGCAGGAACTGGCCAGCCGCAACATCACCGTGAACTGCGTGGCGCCGGGCTTCATCCGTTCGGCGATGACCGATGTGCTGTCCGAGGCGCAGAAATCGGCGCTGCTCGGACGCATCCCGGCGGGCGATCTCGGTACTGGGGAGGACATCGGCGCCGCGGTCGTCTATCTGGCCTCGAAGGAGGCCGGGTACGTCACCGGCCAGACGGTTCACGTAAACGGCGGGATGGCGATGCTATGACCATGATTTTGATGCTGGCGGCGCTCGCCGCCCAGACCTCCAGTCCGCAGAGCGACGGCGCGATGGTGCGCTGCGCGATCAGCAAGATGCCGCGCGCGGATGTGACCGCGTTGCAACGGCAGATGGTGGCAGGCGTCGCCGCGGGGACGAAGCCGACGCCGGCGACCGAGCGGCTGCTGAACGTGCTGCGCAACGGCGCGGCATCGTGCAACCCCGGCGGGGGGCAAAGCGATCTGCGCGCCGCCGACATCGCCATCACCAGCGTCGCGGTCGAATCGCTGTCGACGGCGCTGCAGGCGAAGGGCGTCAACACGCCCGCCATCAACGCGAAGATAGCGAGGACGCCCCCGACGACGCTCGATGCGCTGCTCGCGCAGAAGCGGAACGCGCAGACCGATGCGATGGGCAAGGAACTGCTGGCGATGGCCAAGATCCCGACTACCGATCAGGCGGGCTCGCGCCTGCTCGGCGCCTATGCATTCAATGTGGTGCGGCTGGCCAAGCTCTTCGCCTCTACCGCGCCGCGCTGACGCGGATGAGGTGTCGGGCGCCCTTGCGCACCGGCGAGGGCCGTTATAGGTGCGTTCAGGAATTCACGGTTCACCTGGAAGGAATATGGTATGAGCGAGACCGCCGACCGCGTTAAGAAGATCGTCGTCGAGCATCTGGGCGTCGAAGCCGACAAGGTGACCGAGGATGCGAGCTTCATCGACGATCTGGGCGCGGACAGCCTCGACATCGTCGAACTCGTCATGGCGTTCGAAGAGGAATTCGGCGTCGAGATCCCGGACGATGCCGCCGAGAAGATCACGACCGTCAAGGACGCGATCACCTACATCGACGAGCACAAGGGCTGATACGCCCCATGCCGTCGCCGCCTGCATCCGCGGGCGGCCGGTGACAGCGGCTCCCCGTCCCGGCTCCGGGGCCGGGAGCCGCTTTCATATGTGGTCCTCTGTCGAGCGAAGGCCGCCTTTGAGTAACGGAGAGTGATATGCGCCGCGTCGTCGTAACCGGTCTTGGCATCGTGTCCCCGCTGGGCGCGGAGGTCGAAACCGCGTGGCAGAACATCATCGCCGGCAAGTCCGGAGCGGGGCACATCACGCGCTTCGACGCTAGCGACTATGTCTGCCGCATCGCCTGCGAAGTGAAGCCGGCCGATCACCCCTATGGTTTCGACCCCTCCAAGCGTGTCGATCATAAGGTGCAGCGGCAAGTCGATCCGTTCATTGTCTATGGCATCGACGCGGCGGGGCAGGCGATTGAGGATGCCGGCCTGACCGACATGACCGAGGAGGAGCGGTTTCGCGCCGGCTGTTCGATCGGGTCGGGCATCGGCGGCCTGCCGGGTATCGAGAGCGAATCGCTGGTGCTGGCCGAGAAGGGCCCGCGCCGCGTGTCGCCGCACTTCGTCCACGGCCGGCTCATCAACCTGATCTCGGGTCAGGTCAGCATCAAATACGGCCTGATGGGGCCGAACCACGCGGTCGTCACGGCATGCTCGACCGGCGCGCATTCGATCGGCGACGCCGCGCGGATGATCGCGATGGACGATGCCGACGTGATGCTGGCCGGCGGTTCGGAAAGCACGGTGTGCCCGATCGGCATCGCCGGCTTCGCACAGGCGCGCGCGCTGTCGACCGCGTTCAACGACACGCCCGAAAAGGCGAGCCGCCCCTATGACATCGCCCGCGACGGCTTCGTGATGGGCGAGGGCGCCGGTGTCGTCGTGCTCGAGGAATATGAGCGCGCGAAGAAGCGTGGCGCGAAGATCTATGCCGAGGTCATCGGCTACGGTCTGTCGGGCGACGCCTATCACGTCACCGCGCCGCACCCCGAAGGATCGGGCGCGTTCCGCTCCATGCAGATGGCGGTGCGCAAGTCGGGCCTCGACCTGTCCGACATCGACTACATCAACGCGCATGGCACCTCGACCCCACTCGGTGACGAGCTGGAACTGGGCGCGGTGCGGCGGCTGTTCGGCAGCAACATCGACACGCTGTCGATGTCATCGACCAAGTCGGCGATCGGCCACCTGCTGGGCGGCGCGGGCGCGGTCGAGTCGATCTTCTGCATCCTCGCGATGCGCGACCAGATCGCCCCGCCGACGCTCAACCTCGACAATCCCAGCGAGGGCTGCGCGGGCGTCGACCTGGTGCCGCACGTCGCCAAGGAGCGGAAGATCAAGGCGGTGCTGAACAACTCGTTCGGCTTCGGCGGCACGAATGCGTCGCTGGTGATGAAGCCGGTTTGAGGCATCGTGCCCCCGCGCAGGCGGGAGCCCAGGTTGCCGGGCACAGCGCATTTGGCTCTAGGCTCCCGCTTGCGCGGGAGCACGGCGAGGAACGAAAAGGTCATGCGTAAGCTCGGATGTCTCGGACTGGTCGCGGCGCTGCTGGCGATCGCGGGCGTGTTCCTCGTCGCGCAGAGCTGGAGCGGAGCGGGGCCGGCGACGCGTACCGTCAGCCTCGTCGTCCCGGAGGGGGCGACGCTGACCGCGGCGGCGGGCGAGCTGGAGAAGGCGGGAGCGATCGGATCGTCGTCGCGCTTCCTGCTACTCGCCAAGTTCCTGGGCGATGGCGCCGCCATTCATGCCGGCGAATATCGCATCCCGGCGGGGGCCAGCCAGTCCGATATTCTCAAGATGCTTCAGAGCGGCCGGACCTTGCAGCGCTTCGTTACGGTGCCAGAGGGGCGCCCCGCCGTCGTCGTCCACGACCTGCTGATGGCCGCACCGCAGCTGACGGGCACAGTGGCAGTGCCGGCCGAAGGCAGCGTCCTGCCCGACAGCTACAGCTATGATCGCGACGAACCGCGCGCGGCGGTGCTGGCGCGGATGGAGGCGGCGATGAAGACGTATCTCGCGCAGGCTTGGGCGCGCCGTAAGTCGACGACGGTCGCGAAGACGCCGCAGGAGGCTATCATCCTCGCGTCGATCGTCGAGAAGGAAACCGGCAAGCCCGCCGAACGTCGCACCGTCGCCGCGGTCTATTCCAACCGCATCCGCCGCGGCATGCCGTTGCAGGCCGATCCGACGACGATCTATCCGATCACCAAGGGCCGCCCGCTCGGCCGGCGCATCCTGCGGTCCGAACTGCAGGCGAAGAACGGTTACAACACCTATGCTATGCCCGGCCTGCCGGTCGGGCCGATCGCCAATCCGGGGCGGGCATCGATCGATGCAGTGCTCGATCCGGCGCAGTCGAACGCGCTGTACTTCGTCGCGGACGGTAGCGGCGGACACGTGTTCGCGGACACGCTGGAGCAGCACAACGCCAACGTCGCGAAATGGTATGCGCTGCGGCGGGCGCGGGGTGAGATGTAGAGTTCGCCGACCGACCCTTCGACTTCGCTCGGGGCTAACGGAGGAGGCGTTGCGTTACCCCAGCAACCACGCCCGCGCGGTCGCGGCGTCCGTGAACAGGCCGAAATTGTCGTTGCTCGCCAACCGGTTGATCTGCAATCGGGACAGAAAGCTCGCGACGACGATGGCGTTGCGGTCGCCCGCCATCTTCATCGCCAGGATGCGTTCGCGCACGTGCATCGCAACGGTCGGGATCTGCACGCTCTCGACGCGGATCAGCGCGCGGACGGTGCCATGGTGGGTGCGGCAGGTCAGGTAGAGCGGCATCAGCGCGATGAAGAAACGGTCGGCCTGCGCCGTGCTCCAGACTCCGCGAATGACGATCTCCATTATGCCATCGCTTCCCAGCGTGGCGTCGAAATTGCCGTCCCCCTGCGCGCGGTCGCCCGCGACATGCAGGGGGGCGTGGGTCATCGGGCCAGCGCGGCGGCGGCGCGAGCGAGCTGCTCGACCTCAGCCATCGAAGCACCCTTGGGCGTTACCCAGCTGCCGCCGACGCACAGCACGGGATCGAAGCCGAGATAGGTCGGCGCGCTGTCGGCGGTGATACCGCCGGTCGGGCAGAACTTCGCCTCGTAGAATGGCGCCGCCAGCGCCTTCAGCGCGGGCAGGCCGCCGTTCGCTTCGGCGGGGAAGAACTTGAAGTGGCGGAGACCCAGCTCATAGCCGCGCATGATGTCGCCCGCATTTGCGATGCCGGGCAGGAAGGGCACGCCGCTGTCCACGATCGCACGGCCCAGCGTTTCGGTAAGGCCCGGCGAGACGATGAATTCGGCGCCCGCATCCATCACTTGTGCGAACTGTTCGGTCGATACCACCGTGCCCGCGCCGACGATGGCGCCGGTCACCTGCTTCATCTCGCGGATCGCGTCGAGCGCGGCCGGGGTGCGCATCGTCACTTCCAGCACCTTCAGCCCGCCTGCCACCAGCGCCTCGGCCAGCGGTCGTGCGGTCGCGGCGTCGTCGATGACGAGCACGGGGATGACCGCGCTGGTGCGCATGATGGTTTCGATGTCGGTCATGAAGGATTCTCCTGCGCGAAGGCGGCCGCGGCGCCGTAGAGGCCGGGCTGGGGATGGGTGATGAGCTTGACGGGGATGCTCGCCATCAGCGAGCGGAAGCGGCCCTTGGCAACGAAGCGCTCGCCGAAGCCGGAGCGCAGCAGATGATCCTTCAGGCGCAGGCCGAGGCCGCCTGCGATCACGACCCCCTTCGGCCCGTGACACAGCGCGAGATCGCCCGCGACCGCGCCCAGCGACAGGCAGAAGCGGTCGAGCGCCGCCATCGCCAGACTGTCGCTGCCATCCAGCGCCAAGGTCCAGATCGCCTTGTCGTCGAGCCGCGCCACCGCGCGTCCTTCGATGGCCGCGAGCGTCTCGTAGATCGCGACGATGCCGGGGCCGGCGACGATGCGCTCCACCGACACGCGGTTGTAGGTCTGGCGCAGATGCTGGAGCAGCGCGTCCTCGATCCGGTCGAGCGGTGCGAAATCGGTGTGGCCGCCCTCGCATTCGACGACGTGATAGCCGCCGCTCGCCAGCCGCAGCACGCCCGCGACGCCGAGGCCCGTGCCGGGTCCGCAGACGGTCAGCATGCCCGACGTGGGCAGGGGGCCGTCGGGCCCGCACAGATGGACGAAGTCGCTGTCGGGCACCTGCGCGACGGCATGCGCCACCGCACCGAAATCATTGACCAGCGTCCAGCGATCGACGCGCAGCCGGTCGCTGATGAGCGCGGGCCGGATGATCCATGGATTGTTGGTCAGCTTGATGAGCTCGCCGCCGATCGGCGATGCGACCGCGATGCCGGCGGCGCGGGGCAGGGTGCCGCCCTGCGTCTCGGCGAACGCTTCCCACGCCAGTTGCAGGCTGCCGTGTTCGGCGGTCTTTAGCGTCACCGGTTCGCCCAGCGTCACGACGCGGCCACCCTCGACCTCGGCGATGGCGAAGCGGGCGTGGGTGCCGCCGATATCGACGGCAACGACCGCGGTCACAGCCCGGCCGCCGCGAGCATTGCCGATGCGCCTTTCTCCGCGGTCGAACAGCCGGCGCGCATCATCGCGAACAGCTCGCGGCCGGTGCCCTGCGCCGGCGGCGGTGCGTCGAAGGGGACGCGCGCGTCCCATTCGGCCGGATCGACCAGCGCGGCGAGCACGCCGGCTTCGGCATCCAGCCGCACGATGTCGCCATCGCGCAGCTTGCCGATCGGGCCGTCGTGCAGCGCCTCGGGCGACAGGTGGATCGCGCACGGCACCTTGCCGCTGGCGCCCGACATGCGCCCATCAGTGACCAGCGCCACGCGGAAGCCCCGGTTCTGGAGCACGCCCAGCGGCGGGGTCAGCTTGTGCAGTTCGGGCATGCCGTTGGCACGCGGTCCCTGGAACCGGACGACGACGACGACGTCGCGGTCCAGCTCGCCCGCCTGGAACGCCGCCTGCACCGATGCTTGGTCGGAGAAGATGCGCGCCGGCGCCTGGATGATCCAGCGGTCGCGCTCGACCGCCGACACCTTGATGCAGGCGCGACCGAGATTGCCGGCGAGGATGCGGAAGCCACCCTCGTCTGAAAAGGGCGTGCCGACCGGGCGCAGGATGGTGTCGTCGCCCGGCGCCTCTGCCACCTCGCGCCATACTAGCGCGTCGCCGTCCATCTCGGGCTTGCGGCCGTAATCGGCGAACTCGCCCGCGACCGTCAGGATGTCGCCGTGCATCAGCCCGCCGCGCAGCATCTCGCGGATCACGAAGGCGGTGCCGCCGGCATCCTCGAACGCGTTCACGTCGGCCGAACCGTTGGGATAGACCCGTGCGACCAGCGGCACGACGCGCGACAGCCGGTCGAAATCCTCCCAGTCGATCAGGATGCCGGCCGACCGCGCGATGGCGGGCAGGTGGATCAGGTGATTGGTCGACCCGCCCGTGGCGAGCAGCGCGACGGCGGCGTTGACCACCGCCTTCTCGTCCACGCACGCCCCGATCGGGCGATAGTCGTCGCCGTCCCAGCCGATCTTCGCCAGCCGGTGGACGGCGGCGCGGGTCAGTTCCTGGCGCAGCTTCGTGCCCGGGTTGGCGAAGGCGGCGGCGGGCATGTGCAGGCCCATCGCCTCGACCATCATCTGGTTGGAATTGGCGGTGCCGTAAAAGGTGCAGGTGCCCTTGCCGTGATAGGCGGCAATCTCCGCATCGAGCAGTTCCTCGCGGCCGACCTTGCCCTCGGCATAGAGTTCGCGGACGCGCGCCTTGTCCTTGTTGGGCAGGCCCGACCGCATCGGCCCGCCTGGGATCAGCACCATCGGCAGATGCCCGAACCGCAGCGCGCCGATCAGCAGGCCCGGCACGATCTTGTCGCAGATGCCGAGCAGCGCCGCGCCCTCGAACATGCCGTGGCTCAGCGACACCGCGGTCGACAGCGCGATGGTGTCGCGGCTGAACAGCGACAGCTCCATGCCGGGATAGCCCTGCGTGATGCCGTCGCACATCGCCGGCACGCCGCCCGCCACCTGCGCGGTCACCCCCGCCTCGCGCGCCCAGACCTTCATCTGCTCGGGGTAGCGATAGTAGGGCGCGTGGGCCGACAGCATGTCGTTGTACGCGCTGACGATGCCAATGTTCATGCGACCCCCGCGCCGCATCGTCTCGCGGTCCTCGTCGGTCCCGGCGTAACCGTGGGCGAGGTTCGCGCAGCCCAGCATCGGCCGATCGACCCCGCCCTCCCGTTCCGCGGCGATCAGCGCGAGATAGGCGGCGCGCTTCTCCCGCGACCGTTCGATGATGCGGTCGGTGACGGCGGCGACGTCGGGGTGCATGTTGGTCATCATCAGATCCAGTTTGTCACCCTCACCCTTCCGGCGCTTCGCGCCTCCCTCCCTCTCCCGATGGGAGAGGGAAGGTGCCCGCCGGCGCAGCCGGTGGGAAGGGTGAGGGTGATCGTGCTCAAGGCGCCCAGTGGATATCGACCGGTAATTCGACGTCCGCCAGAATGCGCCCGATCGGATAGGGCGAGGACTGGCCCGCCTTCACCGCTTCCTCGATCACCGCACGCTTGGCATCGCCCGTCACCGCGATCATGAGCGCGCGGGCCGAGGCGATCGCGGCCTTGCTGAGCGTCACGCGCGCGACCGGCGCATCCTTGGGCATCGGTTCAGGCAGCACGCCGAGCGCGCGGCGTTCGCGCGGGCCGTTCAGCGCCTCGTCGAAATCGGGGCCGGGGAAGATCGAGGCGGCATGGCCGTCATCGCCCACGCCCAGCAGGCACAGGTCCAGCGGCCAGTGCAGGTCCTGCAACAGCGCATCCGCCGCGCGGCCCGCCGCCTTGTGATCGGGCGCGGTCGCCGAGACGAGCGGGATCACCCGCGCGCCCTTCGGCAGGAACGCCTTGCCGATCGCAGTGACGTTCGACAGCGGATCGCCCAGCGGAACGATGCGCTCGTCGCCCGGCACGATCGTCACGCGCTTCCAGTCGAGCTTCGTCTTGGCGAGGTGTTCGTAGATCGGCAGCGGCGTGCGCCCGCCGGCTAGCGCTATCACCGCCCCGCCGCGTGCGTCGATCGCGCTTTCGATGATGAAGCCGATGTCGCCGGCCACCGCCTGCGCCATCTCGGCCGCGTCGTCGTAATCCCACCATTCGATTTCGGTCGTCATGAGCTGCTTTCTATTCGTTCGTCCTGAGTAGCCGCTGAGCGAAGTCGAAGCGGCGTATCGAAGGACAGGTGGCTCGCGGTACTTCGATACGAGCCTTCGACTTCGCTCAGTCTCTACTCAGCACGAACGGGGAATGTAAGGCTCCGGTTGCGATCACTCCGTCCACGTCACCCCGTCACGCTCGGTCAGCGCGATGCCCGCCGACGGCCCCCAGCTGCCGCTCGGATAAGGCTTCGGCTTCACGTCGTTCGCGCTCCAGCCGGCGCGGATCGAATCGATCCACTGCCACTGCGCCTCGACCTCGTCGCGGCGGACGAACAGCGTCGGATCGCCTTCGATCAGGTCGAGCAGCAGCCGTTCGTAGGCGATCCGCCGCCTGGCACCCGCAAACTCATGCTCCAGGCTGAGGTTCAGCGGCACCTCGCGCAGGCGCACGCCGTCGCGATCGAGGCCCGGTTGCTTGGCCATGACCAGCAGGCGGACATATTCCTCCGGCTGGAGCCGGATCACGAGCGTGTTCGGCTGCAGCTTCCCACCGCGATCGGCGAAGATCGAATGCGGCACCGGCTTGAACTGGATGGCGATCTCGCTCTGACGCGCGGGCAGCCGCTTGCCGGTGCGCAGGTAGAAGGGCACGCCCTGCCACCGCCAGTTGTCGACATGCGCCTTGATCGCGACGAAGGTCTCGGTCGTTGATGGCTTGCCGAGCTCGTCGGCATAGCTCTTCACAACCTTCTCGCCCACCGCTCCCGCGCCATATTGACCGGTGACGGTCAACTGGTCAGTGTCCTTCGCCTCGATCCGGCGCAGCGAGCGCAGTACCTTCACCTTTTCGTCGCGGATCGAGGTGCCGTCGAACCGGGCCGGCGGCTCCATCGCGATCAGCGCGACGAGTTGCAGGATATGGTTCTGCACCATGTCGCGCAGCGCGCCCGCGCCCTCGTAATAGCCGGCGCGATCCTCCAAGCCGACCGTCTCGGCGATGGTGATCTGGACGTGGTCGATCCCGCGCGCATTCCAGACCGGCTCGAACAGCGAGTTGCCGAAGCGCAGCGCGAGGATGTTCTGGACGGTTTCCTTGCCCAGATAATGGTCGATGCGAAACGTCCGTTCCTCGGGGAAGGCGGCGGCGACGGCGTCATTGATCTCGCGGCTGGAGGCGAGGTCGTGGCCGAGCGGCTTCTCCAACCCGATGCGCACCGTCGATCCCGCCAGTCCGACCGACTGCAACCCCTTGATCGTCGGTTCGAACAGCGACGGCGCGGTCGACAGGAAGATGGCGAGCCCGCCAGCCACATCGCCGACCTTCTCCGCCAGTGCCGGAAATCCGTCGAGCGTCGAGGCGTCGAGCGCCTGATAGAACACCCGGTCGAGGAAGCTGGCGATAGCGCCCGCGTCCTTGCGATCCTCGGGCAGGAATTCATCGAGCGCGGCGCGGGCGAAGTCGCGATAGCCGGCGTCGTCATGTTCGGACCGCGCGGTGCCGGTGATCGTCAGGCCGGTCGGCAGCAAGCCATCTGCATGCAGGCCATAGAGCGAAGGGATCAGCATCCGCTGCGCCAGATCCCCGGTCGCTCCGAACAGCAGCAGCTTGCCAACGGCGTCGGTCATTGCATTCCCTCGGGCACTCGGCGTCCGCCGCTTCCTAGCGACTGAGGGGCGGGGGGCAAGGCGGCGGGGCGAAAATGGTGGGGGGCGGCGGGCGTGCCTACGACCGTTGTTCCCGCGCAGGCGGGAGTCCAGAGCCGCGCAGGGCGCCGCGTGTTACCCTGGACTCCCGCCTGCGCGGGAGCACGGTGTCGATCGGGCGGTGGACTTCGATGCGCCCTACAGCACCAACCCGGCGGCAGGATCGAACCCCGCCATTACGTTCAGGTTCTGCACCGCTGCCCCCGCCGCACCCTTGCCCAGATTGTCCAGCGTCGCGACGAGCAGGACGTGCCCGCGCGCGGCGTTGCCGAAGGCGCGCAGCGTCAGCCGATCGGTGCCGGCATCCGCCTCGATCTCGATCGTCGCGGTGTCGGGCGAGCCGACGGTGACGATGCGGCTGTCGCGATACGCGCCGGCCCAGACGTCCGCGATTCCTTCCGCCGTCACCGATCGCGGTAGTGCGGCGACGGGCAGGGGCACCTGCACCACCATGCCGCGATAGGTGTTCGCGACGGAAGGGAGGAAGATCGGCGGATGCTCCAGCCGGGCGTGACGCTGCATCTCCGGCACATGCTTGTGCGCCAGCGACAGCGCGTAACCCTGCCACACGGTCGGCTTCCCGCTGCCCTCGAACGTCTCGATCATCGAGCGGCCACCGCCCGAATAGCCCGACACCGCGTTGATGCTCAGCGTCAGGTCGACCGGAATCAGACCGCTGCGCACCAGCGGGCGGACGAGCGCCAGGAAACCGGTGGGGTAGCACCCCGGATTGGTGACGCGCGCCGATTCGGCGATCGCCGCCGCCTGCGCCGGCTCGAGTTCAGGGAAGCCGTAAGTCCAGCCCTCCGCCGTGCGATGCGCGGTGGAGGCGTCGATGATGCGGGTGCGCGGATTGTCGATCAGCGACACGCTCTCCCGCGCCGCATCGTCGGGCAGGCACAGCACGACGAAATCGGCGTCGTTCAGCGCGGCACGGCGCGCGGCAGGATCCTTGCGCCGGTGGCCGTCGAGCGTGACAAGTTCGATCTCGTCTCGCCCGGACAGCCGCTCGCGGATTTCCAGACCGGTGGTGCCGGCGCCGCCGTCGATGAAGACGCTACGCTTCATGGCAGCCGCCGCCGGATCGCGACCGGGCCGATCGCATCGACGCCGACCCGCTCGACCGCCGTCGCGCCGACCCGGATCGCCGACCCGTCGCCGGTGGCGATCGCGACGTTGCCGTCGTCGGTGAAGAACAGGTCTCCGCGCAGGACCGGCGCGTCGTTCGACACTTCGTGCCCCAGCGACTGCGCCTGAAGATCGGGGTAGCGCGGGCTGCGGATTCCCGCGAGCGAAAGGGTAAGCGACACGAGCCCGCCCGAATCCACACCGCCGCTGGACCGCCCGCCGGCGACGGTGGAAGTGCCGACCAGCCCTTCCGCCAGCGCCACGAAATCGCCCGCCGGCTTGTCGAGCGGCCGCATCGTCGCCGAATCACCGGCTTGCGCCTCGTCCGCGGTCAGGCACGTGCCGACCGGGGCCTCGCCTCCATTCGCACACACGACATGCGTCATCTCGCGCGGCGCGCCGAGCGCATCCATCGCGACGAATCCGACCGCGCCGTCCACCGCGGCGATGCCCCAGGCATAGCCATGCGACAGTTCGAGCACATCGAACCGTTCACCGCGCAACAGTTCGGACACTGGCTCGCCGCCATGCTGCGCCAGCAGCGGCGTACGCTCGATTGCGGTGCGGGCGACGGCGGCAGCATAATGGGGGGCGAAGATACGGTCGGCCAGCCGCAGGTCCGCCAGGTCCCCGCGCGCCGCCGTGACGCGCGGATCGAAATCGAGGCTGCGCCCGGTGAGCGCGAACCGCTTACGCGATGGCGTGGCGCGCGCCGGCACCGGCGTTGGCCGGTGGTCCGTCACCGGAGAGGAACTGCCCGAACTCGTCAAGAAAATCTGCCCCCTTAGGCGTACGGGCGACGAAGATATTGCGTTTGTCGGCATCGTCGCGTTGGCGCCGCAGATAGCCCAGCGCCCCCAGCCTGTTCAAGGCGCGAGTGACGACCGGTTTCGAGACATTGAGCGCGCGGGCCAGACCGCGCACCGTATGGGGGCCGGGATCGAGGTAGACCAGCATCAGCAGCGCCATCTGCCGGTTGGTCAGGTCGGGCTCGCCGGACCGCACGTAATCGACGAGCGTGTGCATCCACGAGAAGAGGGATTTCTTTTCCGGAATTGCATTCACTGTCCGGTGTCCACTTGCACATTCGGGCACCGGCGGGGGACCGGAGCTGTTGAAATCATTAACGCCTCCGCACGCCCGGGGTTTCAGTGCGGTTGCGAAATGTCCGGCAGACATGCGCGCGGCCGGCGGTTGATCGCGGGCACGGCGTCGCCTATGTGCCCGCCCATGTTCACCTTCCTCCTCGTCGTTCAGGCGATCATCGCCGCGCTGCTGGTCACCGTCATCCTGATGCAGCGCTCGGAGGGCGGCGGCCTGACGACGGGCGGCAGCCCGTCCGGCCTGATGTCGGCGCGCGGCGCCGCTGACTTCCTGACGCGCGCGACCGCGGTGCTGGCGACCGCCTTCGTCCTGATGTCGATCACGCTGGCGTTCATCGCCGCGACTCACCGCTCGACGACGATCGACACCTCGCTCGCCCGCACCGCACCGGTCCCGGCGACGCAGCAGGGCGCACCCGTGAATGACGATGCGCTGAAGGCGGCGGCTGCCGCGGCGGCGCAGGGCGGCAACGCTGCTGCCCCCGCCAACCAGTCGGGCGTTCCGCTCCAGCAGTAAGCTTCGGCCGGTTCGGCTGGCTGTTCACACAGGCGCGGACACATCCGCGCTTGCCCTTCCCGCATGTTCAAGGTTAGGCGTCTTCTCCCATGGCGCGGTATATATTTATCACCGGCGGCGTGGTCTCGTCGCTTGGCAAGGGCCTCATGGCCGCATCGCTCGCCGCGCTGCTTCAGGCGCGCGGCTATCGGGTCCGTATCCGCAAGTTCGATCCGTATCTGAACGTCGATCCGGGCACGATGTCGCCGTATCAGCACGGTGAGGTCTATGTGACCGACGACGGGGCGGAAACCGATCTCGACCTCGGCCATTACGAGCGCTTCACCGGCGTGGCGGGGCGGCAGAGCGACAACGTCACCTCGGGTCGCATCTACCAGACCATCATCGCCAAGGAACGTCGCGGCGATTATCTGGGCGCGACGGTGCAGGTCATTCCGCACGTTACCGATGCCATCAAGGAATTCGCCCGGAACCAGACCGACGACCTCGATTTCGTGCTGTGCGAGATCGGCGGGACCGTCGGCGACATCGAATCGCTGCCGTTCATGGAGGCGATCCGCCAGCTGCGGAACGACATCGGCCGCGCCAACACCTGCTTCGTCCATCTGACGCTGGTGCCGTACATCGCCGCGGCCGGCGAATTGAAGACCAAGCCGACGCAGCACAGCGTGCGCGACATGACCGCGCTCGGTATCCAGCCCGACGTGCTGGTCTGCCGCTGCGAACGCCCGCTGCCCGACAGCGACCGTGCGAAGATCGCGCTGTTCTGCAACGTCGCGAAGGAGGCGGTGATCCCCGCGCTCGACGCGAAGTCGATCTACGGCGTGCCGCTGCAATATCATGCCGAAGGGCTCGACACCGCGGTGCTGAAATCGTTCGGCATCGATGTCGACGGCTCACCCGATCTCGGTCGCTGGGACGACATCATCGACCGCCTGACCAATATCGAGGGCGAGGTGACGATCGGCGTGGTCGGCAAGTATGTCGGCCTGCAGGATGCGTACAAGTCGCTGCACGAGGCGCTGGTCCACGGCGGCCTCGCGAACCGGGTGAAAGTCACCATCCGTTGGCTGGACGCCGAACTGTTCGAACAAGACCCCGACGACGTCGCCGCCCAGCTGGAGCCGTGCCACGCGATCCTCGTTCCCGGTGGCTTCGGCGAGCGCGGATCGGAAGGGAAGATCGCTGCCGTCCGCTTCGCGCGCGAACGCGGGGTGCCCTATTTCGGCATCTGTCTCGGCATGCAGATGGCCTGCATCGAGGGGGCGCGGAACACCGCCGGGATCGCAGGCGCCTCGACCACTGAGTTCGGCCCGACCGACGAACCGGTCGTCGGCCTCATCACCGAATGGATGACCGCCGAGGGGCTCCAGAAGCGCGAGGCGGGCGGCGACATGGGCGGCACGATGCGACTCGGCGCCTATGACGCGACCCTGGCCGGGAACAGCCGCGTCGCGGCCATCTACGGCACGACCGACATCAGCGAGCGCCACCGCCACCGCTACGAGGTGAACGTCCATTATCGCGACCGGCTGGAGGCTGGCGGGCTGTTGTTCTCGGGCATGTCGCCGGACGGCACGCTGCCCGAGATCGTCGAACGGCCCGAACACCCATGGTTCGTCGGTGTGCAGTTCCATCCGGAACTCAAGTCCAAGCCCTTCGAGCCGCACCCGTTGTTCGCGAGCTTTATCGAGGCGGCGGTGAAGAAGAGCCGGCTGGTCTGATTAAGATATAGAAAGGGCGCCCGAACCACAGGTCCGGGCGCCCCTCCAACGACGGCGAGAAAGGGAATAACCGCCGTCGTCAGCTCGGGCGGGCCGCTTATGCGGCGTCGCGGTGCTCGACCGCGGGGGTGGCGGGAGTGGCACCGCCGACCGCGATCTTCTTTGGCTTCATCGCCTCGGGGATTTCGCGCACCAGCGTCACGACCAGCAGGCCGTCCGACAGGTTCGCGTCCTCGACCCGGATGAAGTCGGCCAATTCGAAGCGCCGTTCGAACCCGCGGTTGGCGATGCCGAGGTGCAGCATCTGCGCGGCATTGTCCTGCGTCTCCGCCTTGCGGGCGGCGACCGTCAGCAGGTTCTGCTGGGCGGTAATGTCGATCTCGTCCTGACGGAAGCCCGCCACGGCGAGCGTGATACGATAGCGATCCTCGCTCAGCCGCTCGAGATTGAACGGCGGGAAATTGTCGGGGGCGGGGCCGCGCGTGCCCTGTTCCAGCAGGTCGAACAACCGGTCGAAGCCAATGGTCGAACGGCGGTATGGGGTGAAGTCGATCTGTCGCATGTCAAAGCCTCTTGTTTGAGCGTTTCGTCACGGCGATCCGCCCCGGCCGACGACGCGGGCGATGGCGGATCATCGCGGCCCATATGGCGCCGCGTGGCCTCGATTTTGGAACGGCTCACCCGGCTGTCAAGGGGCCAAGTCCCTGCAAACGCACGATACGAAGCGGCGCTTCTCGCAACGAAAGTGCTTCTTGCTACCAAAACAGAGTAATTGAGTAGGAATATGATGGCGAAGGAGAGATTTCTCGATGACGCCATTGCTGCCGCTTGCCATCCTGCTCCAGACGACGACCGCCCTGCCAGCCGTTCCCGATCCCACTACGCCGGTCGCCGCCGATGATACCCAGGCCGCCCGCAATCTCGCGCAGGGCAGCGCCGATGCCGGCACGATCACCGTCACCGCGCGCCGCCGTGAAGAGAATGTGCAGGATGTGCCCGTCGCCATCTCGGTGGTCGATGCCGGCCAAATCGAAGCGACGGGCGCCTATAATCTCAACCGCCTGACGCAGCTGCAGCCGACACTACAGTTCTTCTCGACCAATCCGCGCAACACCTTCATCAACATCCGCGGTATCGGTGCGCCATTCGGCCTGACCAACGACGGGTTCGAACAGGGCGTCGGCCTCTACATCGATCAGGTCTATTACAACCGCATCGCTGCCGCGACGCTCGACTTCGTCGATGTCGAACAGGTCGAGGTGCTGCGCGGGCCGCAGGGGACCCTGTACGGCAAGAACACCACCGCCGGCGCGATCAACGTCACCACCCGTGCGCCGTCGTTCGATTTCGAGGGGCGGGCGGAGGTTTCGGTCGGCAACTATAATTTCAAGCAGGCGAAGGCTTCGGTATCCGGACCGCTGACCGACAAGCTCGCCGCGCGGATCAGCGTCTCGAGCACCGATCGGCGCGGCACGGTCTATAACGTGAAGACCAGCACGTGGATCAACTCGCAGGACAATCTCGGTCTGCGCGGCGCCTTGCTGTGGAAGCCGCTCGACGGCCTTCGGCTGACGCTGTCGGGTGACTGGAACCTGCAGGACCCGATCTGCTGCGGCCAGATCTATGCCCGCGTCGGCACGACCCAGCGCGCCGCCAACCGGCAATATGCCGCGCTCACTGCCCTCTTCCCCGGCTATCGCGTGCCCAGCACCGATCCGTTCGATCGCCTGACCGACCTCGACGCCGCGCTCGCGGCGCGTAACGAGATCGGCGGCGCCTCGCTACGCGCCGAATGGGATGTCGGCGGCGGTACGCTGACCTCGGTTACCGCGTGGCGCTATTGGGACTGGGGCCCGAAGAACGATCGCGATTTCACCGGCCTGCCAGTCTATACCCGCGTCAACAATCCGACGAAGCAGAACCAGTATACGCAGGAGCTTCGCTACGCGTACGAGGCGAACCGCTTCGATTTCGTGCTCGGCGGCTTCGCCTTCTATCAGAAGATCCACACCACCGGCGTGCAGGAGACCGGGACCGCCGCGAGCGCCTGGCTGCTGGCGCCGAGCAGTGCGCTCTCACGCAACCCGGCCGTGCTGAACGGTGTGCTCGCCGAAAACGACATCCGCCTCGACAACCTCAGCCTCGCGACCTTCGGCAAGCTCAACTGGCGCGTCACCGATGCGCTGACGATCTCGCCCGGCATCCGCGTCAACTATGATCGCAAGGACGGGCTCTACAACTCGGTCGTCACCGGCACGGCGTCGAACGGCACGCGCCAGATCGTCAGTTCCGACCCGACCAGCGCCTCGTATAACGATCCGTGGACGGCGGCGCAGCGCGGGGTGCAGGCGTCACAGTTCTTCGAGCCGAAGTTCAGCGGCTGGAACCTCTCCTACGATCTCAACCTCTCATACAAGATCGCGCGCGACGTGCTCGGCTATGCGACCTATGCGCGGTCGTTCAAGACGGGCGGCATCAACCTGAACGGCGTACCCAGCCGGGCGGACGGCACGCCGTCGCTCGACGTGGCGCAGATCCGCCCGGAGAAGGTCGATCATTTCGAGGCCGGGCTGAAGACGCAATTCTGGGACCGTCGCGCGACCTTCAACCTCAGCGGCTACTGGACCGAGATCAAGGATTTTCAGGCCAGCGTCATCAGCAACGTCAGCGGCAGCAACGTGCTGCGCGGCTATCTCGCCAATGCCGAGAAGGTGCGCGTGCGCGGTCTGGAAGCGGACCTGTCGGTGCGCCCGTCCGAGCGGGTCAGCGCCTATGTCAGCGGCGCCTTCACCGATGCGAAATTCCTCCGTTTCGTCGACGCGCCATGCCCGCCCGAACTCGCCGGCGGCACGACCGCGACTGCAGGCCAGACGCAGAGCGCACCTGCGACCCCGGGCGGTATCAGCCCCGCCAACTGCAACGTCTCGGGCCAGTGGCTGCCGGGCGTATCGAAATGGGCGGCGGCGGCGGGCGGCGAGTGGAACGAGCCGGCAACCGTCTTCGGCCTGAACGGCGCGGTGTACCTCGGCTACGACGCCAATTTCCGCACGAAGTTTTCCTCCAACGCCTCGCGCTCGATCTACACCGACATCGACGGCTATTCGGTCCATAACTTCCGCTTCGGTTTCCGCACCGACAAATTCGACATCTTCACCTGGGTCCGCAACGCGTTCGACGAGGACTATTTCGAATCGCTGGCGGTGACGCCGGGGAATACCGGGCTGATCTCGGCGCAGTTGGCCGATCCGCGGACGATCGGGGGAACGGTGAAGCTTAGCTTCTAGGCGGGTTGCCGAAGCAACCCGACCGGCCGGCGGGTCGGGTGAGAAACCCGAACCCGGCCGACGGCTTCGCCGGCGGCTATGCCTCAGGCACGCCATCACTACCGTTCATGCTGAGCTTGTCGAAGCACTGCCCTTCTTTCGCGCCGCACACCCGGAGCAGGGAAGAAGGGCAGCCCTTCGACAAGCTCAGGGCGAACGGATGTGGGAGCTCGCCAGCGTACGTAATGAACGTGTCGAATAACGTTGCGCCGCCGGCAAAGCCGTCGGCCGGGTTCGGGCTTACGCCCGACCCGCCGGCCGGTTTCGGCGATGCGCTTTGCGCATCGTCCGCTTCGCGGCCTTCGCCGAAACGCGAAACGCCCGGGCCGTTTCCGACCCGGGCGTCCTGCGTGACGATAACTCGTCAGCCCCCTGATTTTTTAACCCTCGGCCCACACGCTCGCCCTCCCAGACGAACGGGGCCGAAAGGCCTCCCCGAACCACGGCCGTTGCCTGTGTTTCAGTGATGTCTGGGTACGCCCGCACCCCCGGCTTGTCATCCGCTTTGCGACACTCCTGCGACGATTGGGCGCAGCGTGTGGGATTCGTGCAACACGCCGCTTGCCGGTGACGGTGGCTGTACCTAGAGCGAACCTCATGCTGCTCTCGCGTTACGAACGGATGATCGCCCGTCGCTATCTGCTGCCCGGGCGGGGGGAGGCGTTCATCGCCCTCGTCGCCGGGATCAGCCTCGTCGCTGTCATGCTGGGCGTCGCCGCGCTGATCGTCGTGATGAGCGTCATGAACGGCTATCGCGCCGAACTCTTCGACAAGATCGTCGGGCTGAACGGCCATGCCGTGGTGCAGGGCTATGCCGGCCAGTTACGCGACTGGCGTACCGTTCTGGAGCAGGCCCGCAGCACGCCGGGCGTGACCCAGGCGACACCGTTGATCGAGCAGCCACTGATGGCGGGCTTCAGCGGGCGGGTCGACGCGGTGCTGGTGCGCGGCATGCGCGTCGAGGACATTCGCGCGAACCCGACGCTGACGAAGGGCGTGCTCGCCGGCTCGCTCGCCAATCTGACGCCGGGTGGCGGACAGGTCGCGATCGGCTCGCGCCTTGCCAGTTCGCTCGGCGCGACGTTGGGTAGTGAGATTTCGCTCATCAGCCCGCAGGGACCGGCTTCGCCGTTCGGCACGGTGCCGCGCATCGTTTCCTACCGGGTCGGCGCCATCTTCGAAGTCGGCATCTACGATTTCGACAAGGCGTATGTCGTCATGCCGATGGAGGATGCGCAGACGTTGCTGCTGATGGGCGATTCGGTGGGCATGATCGAAATGGACACTGCCGATCCCGACCGGGTCGAGGCGGTGACCGGCCCGCTCGCCAAGGCGGTCGGTTCGCGCGGCGTCGTCGTGTCATGGCGCGAGATGAACGCGACGCTGTTTGAAGCAGTGTCAGTCGATAGGCTCGTCACCACCGTCGTCCTATCGATCATCATCGTCATCGCCGTCTTCAACATCCTGTCTTCGCTCATTATGCTGGTCCGCGCGAAGACCCGCGACATCGCGATCCTGCGCACCATGGGCGCGTCGCGGGGCGGCATGATGCGCATCTTCATCACGGTCGGCACGATGATCGGCGGCGTCGGCGTGCTCGCGGGGCTCGTGCTCGGCGCCATCATCATCGTCTACCGCCAGAGCGTGGTGAACTTTCTCGGCTTCGTAACGGGGCGCGACATCTGGGATCCTTCGATGCGGTTCCTGACGCTGCTGCCCGCCAAGACCGATACGCTGGAGGTCGTCGCCGTCGCGCTGATGGCGTTCCTGCTCAGCTTCCTCGCCACGCTGTACCCGGCGTGGAAGGCGGCGAGCACCGATCCCGTGCAGGTGCTGCGTTATGACTAATCCCGCTGGCACCGCCCCGACCCTGTCCACCACCGGCCTGCGCCGCGCGTTCACGCAAGGTGGCATCACCATCGAGGTGTTGCGCGGCGTCGACCTGTCGGTCGCACCCGGCGAGATCGTCGCGCTGCTCGGCCCGTCCGGCTCCGGCAAGTCGACGATGCTTCAGGCGGTCGGCCTGCTGGAGGGGGGGTTCGAGGGGTCGATCCGCATCGCCGGTGAAGAGGCCGCGAAGCTCGACGCCGCCGGTCGCACGCGCGTGCGGCGCAAGCAGATGGGCTTCGTCTATCAGTTCCACCATTTGCTGCCCGATTTCTCGGCGCTCGAGAATGTCGTGCTGCCGCAGCTGATCCACGGTGCCACCCGCGCGGATGCCGATGCGCGCGCGGCATCCCTGCTTGAGACGCTCGGCCTCGGCGCCCGCCTGACCCACCGCCCGAGCCAGCTGTCGGGCGGCGAGCAGCAGCGTGTCGCCGTCGCTCGTGCGCTCGCCAACCGCCCGGCGCTGGTGCTGGCCGACGAGCCAACCGGCAATCTGGACGAAGCGACCGCCGACGTCGTCCTCGCCGAATTTCTGCGGCTGGTCCGCGATCAGGGCTCGGCCGCGCTGGTCGCGACCCACAACGAACGCTTGGCGCGCCGGATGGACCGGGTCGTGCGGCTGCATGAGGGGCGACTGGAATGAGCGCGATTACCGACATCCCTGTGACCGCCGCCGACGGCACGGCAACCGACCTGTCGGCACACGCTGGCAAGGTGCTGCTGATCGTCAACGTCGCCTCGAAATGAGGCTTCACCCCGCAATATGAGGGGCTGGAGGCGCTGCACCGGCAATATGCCGATCGCGGCTTCGCCGTGCTCGGCTTTCCGTGCAACCAGTTCGGCGGGCAGGAGCCCGGCGATGCGGCCGAGATCGCGAACTTCTGTTCTTTGACGTACGACGTCACTTTCCCCCTGTTTGCGAAGGTGGACGTCAATGGCGACGAGGCGGCCCCGTTGTTCCGTCGCCTGAAGGCCGAGGCGCCGGGGCTGCTGGGCTCGCAGGGGATCAAGTGGAACTTCACCAAGTTTCTCGTCGATCGCGCGGGCAAGGTGGTCGATCGCTACGCCCCAACGACGAAGCCCGCGGATATGGCGAAGGATATCGAGGCGTTGCTGTAGGGCGGGGCAGGGATGTCAGCCTGCAGCGATCACAGGTGTGGATAATCCGCCCATCGACCTTCCAGAATCACGCCGCAGCGCCTATCCTCGGCCCGTGCCCCATTCCGCCTTCGTCCCGCTACGTGTCTTCTCTTCCTACACGATGCTCGAAGGGGCGATCGAGCCCAAGGCGATCGCCAAGCGGGCGAAGCAACTGGGCTTTCCCGCCGTCGCGCTCGCCGATCGCAACGGGCTCTATGCCGCGATGGCGTTCGGCGATGCGTGCAAGGAGGCGGGCGTCCAGCCGATCGTCGGTACGCTGCTCGCCGTCCGCCGCCCCGGACCCGAGGGGCTGGCCGGGCCGATCGACTGGCTGGCGCTCTATGCGCAGGACGCGACCGGTTACGACAATCTGTGCGCGCTCGTCTCGATGGCGCACCTCGACCGGCCGGTGGAGGAGGATGCTCACGTCTCTCTCGACGCGCTCGACGGTCGCACCGATGGGCTGATCGCGCTGACCGCGGGTGGGGAGGGGGCGCTCGCGCGGCTCTATGCCGACGATCAGACCGCCGATGCCGCCGCCTATGCGGACCGACTGCAGGCGCTATTTCCAGATCGCCTCTATATCGAGCTCGAGCGCTGCGGCGACGTCGACGCGCGGGCAGAGGCACAGCTGATCGAGCTGGCCTATGCCCGTGACCTGCCGTTGGTCGCGACCAATCCATGCTGTTTCGCGGAAGGCGATTTTCACGAGGCGCACGACGCGATGCTGTGCATTGCGAACTCCACCTATGTCGCCAGCGACGACCGCCCGAAAAGCTCCGCCCACGCTTGGATGAAGCCGGCCGAGGACATGCGCGCGCTGTTCGAGGATGTGCCGGAGGCGATCGCCAACACGCTGGTCGTCGCGCAGCGCTGCGCCTTCGCCGCGCCCAAGCGCAAACCCATCCTCCCCAGCATCGCCGGCGACATCGCGGGCGAGGCTACGATGCTGCGGGATCAGGCGCGCGCCGGTCTGGCGTTCCGGCTGGACAAGGCCGGCATCGCCGACGACGCGGCGGTGCAGGCGTATCGCGAGCGGCTGGAGTTCGAACTCGACGTCATCATCCAGATGGGCTTCCCCGGCTATTTCCTGATCGTCGCGGACTTCATCCGCTGGGCGAAGGATCACGATATTCCGGTCGGTCCGGGCCGCGGCTCGGGCGCCGGCTCGGCGGTCGCATGGGCGCTGCGTATCACCGATCTCGACCCGATCAAGCTCGGGTTGCTGTTCGAACGCTTCCTGAACCCGGAACGCGTGTCGATGCCCGATTTCGACATCGACTTCTGCGAAACGCGGCGTGGCGAGGTCATCCGCTACGTCCAGGAGCGGTACGGCTCGGACAAGGTCGCGCAGATCATCACCTTCGGAAAGCTGAAGGCGCGCGCGGTGCTGAAGGATACCGGCCGCGTGCTCCAGATGAGCTATGGCCAGATCAACCGCCTCGCCGGGCTGATCCCCAACCACCCGACCGACCCGTGGACGCTGAGCCGCGCGCTGAACGGCGTGTCGGAGCTGAACGCCGAATACAAGAACCACGCCGACGTCCGCCACCTGCTCGACCTGGCGATGAAGCTGGAGGGGCTGCCGCGCCACAGCTCAACCCACGCGGCCGGCGTCGTGATCGGCGATCGTCCGCTCAGCCAGCTGGTGCCGCTCTATCGCGATCCGCGTTCGGACATGCCGGTCACGCAGTTCGACATGAAATATGTCGAGGGCGCGGGACTCGTGAAGTTCGACTTCCTCGGCCTGAAGACGCTGTCGGTGCTGAAGAAGGCGATCGACCTGCTCGCCGCGCGCGGCATCGACGTCGATCTCGACACGCTGCGCTGGGACGATCCGGACGTCTACGCGCTGCTCCAGCGCGGCGACACGGTCGGCGTGTTCCAGCTGGAATCCGAAGGCATGCGCCGCACGCTGAGCGCGGTACGCCCGTCGAACTTCGGCGACATCATCGCGCTCGTCTCGCTCTACCGGCCCGGTCCGATGGACAATATCCCGAGCTTCGGCGCGCGCAAGAACGGGCGGGAGGATGTCGCCTATCCCCACCCGCTGCTCGAACAGATATTGTCGGAGACCTACGGCATCTTCGTCTATCAGGAACAGGTGATGCAGGCCGCGCAGATCCTGGCGGGCTATTCGCTCGGCGGCGCCGATCTGCTGCGCCGCGCGATGGGCAAGAAGATCCAGGCGGAGATGGACGCCCAGCGCGCCACCTTCGTCGAAGGCTGCGCGGCGCACAACCAGATCCCGGCGCCCTACGCCAACCAGCTGTTTGATTTGATCGACAAGTTCGCCGGCTACGGCTTCAACAAGTCGCACGCCGCTGCCTACGCGTTGCTGGCGTATCAGACCGCGTGGCTGAAGGCGCATTACCCGCACGAATTCTACGCCGCCTCGATGTGCTTTGACATCCACCAGACCGACAAACTGGCGATCTTCGTCGACGACATGAAGCGGCTGAGCGTGCCCTGCCTGCCGCCGTGCCTGCACCAGAGCGAGGCGGAGTTCTCGGTCGAGACGCATGGCGACGGGTTTGCCGTCCGCTACGGCCTCGGCGCGCTGAAGGGCGTGGGTGAACGCGCGATGGAGTTGGTCGTCGCTGAGAGGGAGGCGAACGGCAACTTCGCCTCGCTCGACGACATTGCGCGCCGCGTCGATCCGCGCCTGCTGAACAAGCGGCAGGTCGAGACTCTGGCGGCGGCCGGTGCGTTCGACGGCATCGAGACGAACCGCGCCGGCATCGCCGCCGCGGCGGAGACGATGCTGGCGGTCGCCACCAGCACGCTACAGAATCGCACCAGCGGCCAGGGCGGCCTGTTCGGCGAGGCCGAGCCCGGCCGCACCGCGATCCAGCTGCCCAAGGGCGCCCGCTGGACGCTGATGCAGCGGATCGAGGCCGAAAAGGAGGCGTTCGGCTTTTTCTTCTCCGGTCACCCGCTCGATCGCTACGCGCATCTCGCGCGCGGGCAGGGCGCGCGCCAGATCGCGGCGCTGGGCGAAGTACCGGTGGCGGAGGGTGCGCGGTCGGGCGCGATGATCGCCGCGCTGGTCGAGGATGCGCGCTGGCGCACCTCCGCGCGCGGCAAACGCTATCTGATGATGACGCTGAGCGACCAGTCGGGTCAAGTGCCCGCAACCTGTTTCGACGAGGACGTGTCGGTCGATCTGGAGGAAGCCGGCCGCGCCGGCGGCTGTGGCCTGCTGACCGTCGAGCTCGACCGCCGCGCCGGGGAGGACAGCGCCCGCGTCACCGTTCGCCGCATCGTCCCGCTGGAGACGATGGCGACCGCCGCGCGTATGACCATCACCGCGCGGATCGACGATGCCGCCGCGATGCCGGCGCTGGCAACGCTTCTTCACAATCATCGCGGCGGGCGCGGCGAGGTGCGGGTTTTCGCCGCATTGGCGGACGGCGGAGAGGCGGAGGTACTGCTCGGCCGCGACTTCCGCCTCGACTCCGAGCTTGCCGTCGCGCTCGGCAATCTCCACTCTGTCCGCGACGTGAAGCTGACGGCCGAGGAAAACAGGCTGCAGCTCGCCGGATAGGAGAGACAGTCGATGCAGGAACCACTGGGTACGATGCAGGATATCGAGCTGCGCGTGCCCCGCCTGCTCGATCATGCGCGGCGCGAACACGGAACGCGGGAGATCGTGACCCGCTGGGCCGACGGGCGCGAGACGCGCACCGACTGGGCCGGCATCCACCGCGACGCACGCCGTCTAGCGCAGGCGCTGGAGCGGCTGGGGGTGCGGCCCGGTGAGCGCGTCGCGACGCTCGCGATGAACCACGCCGGCCACCTGATCGCCTGGTACGGCGTCATCGGCATGGGCGGCGTCGTCCACACCATCAACCCGCGGCTGTTCGACGATCAGCTCGCTTATATTGCCAACCATGCCGAGGATCGGGTGCTGCTCTACGACGCGGCCTTCGCGCCGATCGTCGAGCGGATGAAGCCGCAGTGGACGACAATCCGCCACTATGTCTGCTTCGACGATGGCGCGTTCGACGCGCTGTTGCAGGCCGAGGACGGTGACTATGCGTGGGTCGAGGGGCCGGAGCGCGAACCTTGCCTGCTGTGCTATACCAGCGGCACGACGGGCAATCCGAAGGGTGTCCTCTATACCCACCGCTCGACGATGATCCACGCGATGGCGGAGTTGCAACCCGCGGTGTTCGATCTGGATGCGACCGCGGTCGTGCTGCCGGTCGTGCCGATGTTCCACGCGGTCGGCTGGGGCCTGCCGTTCGCGGGGGCGGCGGCGGGGATCAAGATCGTCTTCTCCGCCGTCAACGATCCGCGCGTGCTGTGCGAGTTGATGAACGTCGAGAAGGTGACGCACACCGCCGGCGTCCCCACCGTCTGGCTCGCGATGTTCGGCCATATGGATGCGGGCGGGGAGGCGCCGAAGCATCTGCGCGTCGTCACCATCGGCGGATCGGCCGCGCCGCGCGCGATGATCGAACGCATCATGCGCATGGGCGTGCGGGTCAATCACGCCTGGGGCATGACCGAGACCTCCCCGATCGGCACGATGGGCGCGCCGAGTCCCAACTGGGACGAGCTGTCGTTCGACGAACGCGTCGACGTGACGGTGAAGCAGGGGCGCGTGCCGTTCGGCGTCGAACTGCGCATCATGGACGACGCCGACGTGGAACTGCCGCGCGATGGCGTCGCCTCGGGCCGATTGCAGATCCGGGGTCCGTGGATCGTCCAGCGCTATTTCAAGGGCGAGGCCGACTGCACTACGCCCGACGGCTGGTTCGACACCGGCGACGTCGCTATCCTCCACCCTGACGGCACGATGCAGATCACCGACCGCGCGAAGGACGTCATCAAATCGGGCGGCGAGTGGATCAGCTCGGTCGAGCTCGAAAACGCTGCGGTCGGCTGTCCCGGCGTCGCCGAAGCCGCGGCGATCGGCGTCGCGCATCCGAAGTGGGACGAACGCCCGATCCTGCTGGTGGTGCGCAAATCCGGCAGCGACGTGACTGCCGATGCGATCCAGGCGCACCTGTCCGCGCATGTTGCGAAATGGTGGTTGCCCGACGAAATCCACTTCGTCGATGACCTACCGCACACGGCGACGGGCAAGCTGCTCAAGACGGCGATCCGGGCGAAGTATCGCGACTTCCGGCTGGCGGCGGCTTAGAAAGGCATGGGTTCACGCAAAGGCGCGCAGGCGCGAAGAGAAGAGAAGAGAAGAGATTAGTTCGCGCGGAGGCGCAGAGACGGAGCGCTTGCTGCGCCGGCAGCTTCATCTCAACGCATCGGAACCATAGCGCGGTAGTAGCGGGAGGCGCGCCGCCGCGCGCGAGACAGTCTCCGCGTCTTTACGTCTCCGCGCGACCGATCCTTCGCGCCTTTGCATGAGCCATTCCCTCCTTCCTAAAACAACTCCCCCTGCGCGCCCGCAGGCCGCCGGAACAGGTCCGTCCTGAGCGTCACCCGATCCCCATCCAGCCCGGCTTTACGACACGCGATCCGGAACCGCGTCCGCAACAAGTCCGCCCACGGCCCGCTCCCCTGCATCCGGGTGAAGAACGCCCGATCGTTGCGCCGCCCGTCACGCAACGACGCGATGATCGCCATCACCCGCGCGCGGCGATCGGGGAAATGCGTCTCCAGCCATTCCTCGAACAGCGGCGCGACCTCCCACGGCAGCCGCACGGGGATATACGACGCGGCATAAGCCCCCGCCGAAGCGCCGCGCGCGATCAGATGCTCCATCTCGTGATCGGTGATCGCCGGAATGACGGGCGAGATCGAGATGTGCGTCGGTATCCCCGCCCCCGACAGCGCCGCGATCGCCTTCAGCCGCCGCTCCGGCGTCGTCGCACGCGGCTCCAGCGTCATCGCGATGCGGGGGTCGAGCGACGTCACCGACACCATGACGGCGGCCAATCCCTTCGCCGCCATGCCGCCCAGCACGTCGATGTCGCGCACCACCCGGTCCGACTTGGTCGTGATCGTCACCGGATGGTCGTGTTCGGCCAGCACCTCCAGACAGGCGCGGGTGATCCGCCAGTCGCTCTCGATCGGCTGATATGGATCGGTGTTGGTCCCGAACGCGATCGGCCGGCAGACATAATCCGGCTTGCCGATCGCCGCGCGCAGCAGGTCGGGCGCATCGGGCTTGGCGAACAGCTTCGTCTCGAAATCCAGCCCCGGGGACAGGTCGTGAAACGCGTGGCTGGGGCGCGCGAAGCAGTAGATGCAGCCATGCTCGCAGCCGCGATACGGGTTTACCGACCGGTCGAACGGCACGTCGGGCGATGTGTTGTACGAAACGATCGTCTTCGCGCGCTCCACCGTCACGCTGGTGCGCAGCTGGGGCGGGGCGCCGTCCAACGCCTCGCGCGCATCCAGCCAGTCGCCGTCCGTCGCGCGCGCGGGTAGGGCGAAGCGGGCGCTCTCCGCATTGGATGTGGCGCCACGGACGGCGCGGGGCTTCATCGCCGGCATGCGACTCGTCATAGCAGAACATATGCGGAACATCTATCGACATGGCGCATCGTTCGATGCAGTATCGCCCGAAGATACACGAAGGGGGCTTCATGACACGGATGATGATGGCGGCCGCGCTCGCGCTGCTGGCGGTGCCGGCGGCGGCGCAGGACAAATTGTTCGACGCGACCGATCCGGCGACGATCGCGGGTGCGCTTAAGGAAGCGGGCTACAAGGCCGAGCTGAAGACCAATGCCGAGGGCGAACCCTATATCGTCAGTGCCGCCAACGGATCGCCCTTCACGATCGAATTCTACGGCTGCGAGAAGGCGAAGGCCTGCGGCTCGTTCCAGTTCTACGGCTATTTCAAGAAGGAGCCGCTCTACACCGTCCAGCTGGCCAACGACTGGAATGCGTCCAAGCGTTTCCTGAAGGTGCGCATCGACAAGGACGGCGACCTCGCGCTGTCGATGGATGTCACCGGCGTCGGCAAGATGACGCAGGCGCAGTTCGCCGACTGGGTCGACTGGTATCAGGTGATGGACGGCGAGCTCGACAAGTTCCTGACCGAGAAGCGCGCGGCGGCGAAGCCCGCCGGTACGAAGTAGGGGGGGGCGGAATGGCCTATAGCGGAAGCTGCCACTGCGGCGCGGTGGCGTTCACGGTCGACATGGAGCCGCCGACGACGGCGATGAGCTGCAACTGCTCGCACTGTCGGCGCAAGGGGTTCCTGCTGACCTTCGTCCCCGGCGATGTCTTCGCGGTGACGCGGGGTGAGGAGTCGCTGACCGACTATCACTTCAACCGCCATGCGATCACGCACCGCTTCTGCACCATCTGCGGTGCGCAGCCGTTCGCGGCGGGCAAGACGCCGGACGGCGCAGCCACGGCGGCGGTGAATCTTCGGTGCGAGCCGGACCTCGACCTCGATGCGCTGGAGATACAGAAGGTGGATGGCGCGAGTTTCTGACGGCGACCCTATTCCGCAGGCTTAGCACGAGCGGAGGAGGGGAGTTCGAGCGGTATCGTCTAGCGATTCGCAAACCGGTGCTTCGAGGGGTGCAGTACGGCGGACGAATTGGGATCCCCCGCTACCGTTCCATCAACCGCGGCATCAGCTCGACGAAGTTGCACGGTCGGTGGCGCACATCCAGCTGGGACGACAGGATATCGTCCCACCCGTCCTTCACCGCCCCCGTCGATCCCGGCAGCGCGAAGATATAGGTGCCGCGCGCCACCCCGGCGCAGGCGCGTGACTGGATGGTAGAGGTGCCGATCTTGGCATAGCTCAGCCAGCGGAAGAGTTCGCCGAAGCCCGGGATCATCTTGTCCGCCACTCGCTCGACCGCCTCGGGCGTCACGTCGCGCCCGGTCACGCCGGTGCCGCCGGTGGTGATGATGCAGTCGATGGCGGGATCGTCGATCCAGCCATGCAGCCGCGCGACGATGACGTCGCTGTCGTCGCGCACGATCGCGCGGTCGGCCAGCACGTGACCGGCACCCTCGATCCGAGCGACCAGAGTATCGCCCGACCGATCGTCCGTCGCCCCGCGCGTGTCCGATATCGTCAGCACCGCGATCCGCACGGGGCGGAACGCGACGCTCTCCTCAATTGGCACGCGTGATCGCGCCCGGCGCTCCGCTGGAGGACACGCGCACCGATCGCGCGCCGGTCATGCCCGGGAACTTCGGCCACAGCCCCTGCGCCAGCGCGGCGCGGCTGGTCGAGGTCTTACCGGCCTGCCCCTCGTACATCCAGTAGTTGCGCAGCACCGTCATGACGTAGCCGCGCGTCTCCCAATAGGGGATGCTCTCGATGTAGAGCAGCGGATCGCCGCCATCCTTCATCCGCGCATTCCATGTCCCCACCGGCAGCGGCCCGGCGTTGTACGCCGCGATAACCTTGGGCAGCAGCCCGCCGGTCGCCGGCTGGTCGCGCAGCTTCTCGAGATAGCTCTGCCCGACTTCGATGTTGGTGGAGGGGCGGGTCAGCGCCGAGCGGTCGATCGCCGACAGCCCCTTGGCCCGCGCGATATCGCTCGCCGCCGCCGGCATGATCTGCATCAGGCCGTAGGCGCCGGCCGGGCTGACGACACCGATCCGGAAGCGTGATTCCTGCAGCGTGTGGGCATAGACCAGCGCCTTGTCGACGCGCCAGCCGCCGTCGGGCGTCCAGTTCGGCGTCGGATAGCGCGAGGTCATCCGCGGCGCGGCACCCGGCGGGCAATTGTGCGACAGCCACAGCTGCGTCGCCGGCAGGTCGAGCCGCCCGGCCAGCCGGGTCAACGCGTCATATTCGCCGCGGTCGCCGATCTTGGCCTGCTGGCGCAACACCTCGTCCGCCGCCTCCGTCTCGCCAATTTCGACCAGCGCGGCGGCGACACGCACGTTCGGGCGCCGCGACAGGTCGCGCCAGTCCTCGGCCGTGGTCTTCTCGCCCGATCCCGCGATCGGGCTGGTCACGCCCAGCGACTGACGTGCGAGCTGGCCATAGAAGGTCTCGGGAAACTGCGCCGCGCTCTGCAACCGCGCCTGCACCAGGTCGGCGCGGCCCGACGCCATGTCGGCGCGCGAGGTCCAGAACAGGCCCGCCGCGCGCATGTCGGCGTCGCTCGCGCGGCGTGCCACGCTGGCGAAGGCCGCGCTGGCGCCCGCGAAATCCTTCGACCGCCACGCCGACAGCCCGGCGACCCAGTCGGCCTGCGCCGCCCAGTCGCCGCTGCCGGCCTGCGCCAGCGCCGCGACGCGTCGCGCCGAGGCATCGTCGCCGTCGACATAGTGAATCCACGCCACCCGCTGCCGCCACTCGATCAGCGCCTCGGGCGTCAGCAGGCCCGCCTTGCTCTCGACCAGCGCCTCGGCCTCGGCTCCGCGATCCTCCTTGATGAGCGGCTGCATCGCCACCGACAGCGCGGCGGCGGCGGCATCGCTGCGGATCGTCGCGGCGCGCAGGCGATTGGGCGCGCCATCGACCCAGATCAGCCGCTGCTCGATCGGCAGCATCGGCAGGCTCTCGGCACCGCGTGACTTCGCCAGCTTCGCGATCTGCGCCGCCTGCGGCAGTTCAGGTGCCTCGGCCAGCAGTGCCAGCAGTGGCTCGAGCGTCGCCTTGGGCGAGCCCTTCGCCGTGAACATCTCCGCCCGCGCGATCGCGTGGAGCGGTCCGGGCTTCATCGCATCGAGCTGCAACTGCGCATCGGCCCAACGCTGGCCACGGATGCTCGCGAATACCGCGCGATAGGCAGCACGCTGCTCGCCATCGAGCTGATCGGGAATGCCGTCGCCGCGCGGGGCGGACGACAGGGTGGGGAAACGCGTGTCCGGATCGGTCGCGGCAACGGTGGCGGGCGGATCGGCGACCGGTGCTCCATCCACGCCATCGGCGGCGGAGGCGGCGGTCGGCAGCGCCAGAACGGCGGCGGCGATCAGAAACGCGGAGCGCATCAGCGCAATCCCTCCATCAGCAATTGCAGATCCTTCCAGGCGGCAGCCTTCATCGCGGGCCGATCGAGCAGCGTGCGCGGGTGATAGCTTGCCACCACATCCACCGTCTGCCCGTTTAGGTTAATACGCACCAAATTTCCGCGTTGCGGTTCCCCATCCGTCGCGCCCAGCGCACGGCTCACCGCCGTCCCCAGCGCCAGCACCGCTTTCGGCCGCACCAGCGCGACGTGATGCCGCAAGATGGTCGCCAGTTCGGCCTCGCTCTCAGACGCCACCCGACCGGTGATGGGGCGACAGCGAGTGAGGGCGGCGACATAAACCGAAGCCCGCGTCCGCCCGATCGCCGCAAGTATCCGGTCGAACAGCCGACCGCTATCCTCGTCCAGCATCGCCGACGCGCCGGGGCATTCGACGACGATCATCAGGTCGCTCGCCGCATCGCCCTCTGGAGCGACAGGGTCGCCACGCCCGGCCTCCGGCGCCTCGTCGCCCATCCGCCAGACGAGGAAGGCATCGAGCGTGTCGGGCAGGACGAACGCGGGCGCGGCCGGTGCCGCCGCCGCTACGGCGACCGGCTGGTTCGCGGGCGCACGGGGCGGGGCGGGATCGACCGTCCAGTCGCGTGGGCAATCCTCGACCAGAACGTCGACCCCGGCATCGCGCCACCAGTCGAGCGTGCTCGCCGCCATCTCGCGCCAGTCGTGATGCTGATCGGCCCCCATCGCATGCCGTCAAGGCACTGACTTGACGTGGCCGTCAATCTGCCCGAACCGATTTGGGAGACAAGATGGTGCGGCGATGCGACGACGGACGGTGTCCGCGCGTTGGTTGATCGCATTCAGGCGCAGGCTGGGAGACGGTGAAGATGTCCGAACGCGAGTCCATGCCCTATGACGTGGTGATCGTCGGGGCGGGCCCGGCGGGCCTGTCGGCGGCGATCCGGCTGAAGCAGCTGGCGAACGAAAGCGGCGGCGAGCTGGCCGTGTGCGTGCTGGAAAAGGGGTCGGAGGTCGGCGCGCACATCCTGTCGGGCGCGGTCATCGATCCGCGCTCGCTCGACGAGCTGCTGCCCGACTGGCGCGACGACGGCTGTCCGCTCGCTGAAGTGCCGGTCACCGACAACCAGCACTGGCTGCTGTCGAAGACCAAGAAAAGCAACGTCCCGCACTTCATCACTCCCGGCTTCATGCACAACAAGGGGACGTACACCGGCAGCCTCGGCAATCTGTGCCGCTGGCTGGCGGGCAAGGCGGAGGAGCTGGGCGTCGAGATCTTCCCCGGCTTCGCCGCCGCCGAAGTGCTGTTCGACGAAAATGGCGCGGTGAAGGGCGTCGCCACCGGCGACATGGGCGTCGCCCGCGATGGCACGCGCAAGCCTGATTACCAGCCCGGCCTCGAACTCCACGCGAAATACGTGTTTCTGGCGGAGGGCGTGCGCGGCCACCTGACCAAGGAACTGATCCGCAATTTCGACCTCGCGAAGGACAGCGATCCACAGATCTATGGTCTCGGCATCAAGGAATTGTGGGACATCGCGCCCGACAAGCACGTCCCCGGTCGTGTGATCCATACGCAGGGCTGGCCGCTCAACGAAACGCGCGGGTCGAACGGCGGCGGCTTCCTCTATCATCAGGCGAACGGTCAGGTGGCATTGGGCTTCGTCACGTGGCTCAACTATTCCAACCCCTATCTCTCGCCGTTTCAGGAGATGCAGCGGTGGAAGACCCATCCCGACATCGCCGCGATCCTTGAGGGCGGCAAGCGCGTCTCCTACGGCGCCCGCGCGATCAACGACGGGGGCCTGCAATCCATCCCGAAGCTCGTCTTCCCCGGCGGGGCGCTGATCGGCTGCTCGGCAGGCTTCCTGAACGTGCCGCGGATCAAGGGCACGCATACCGCGATGAAATCGGGCATGATGGCCGCCGAAGCTGCGTTTATCGCAGTGCAGGCCGGGCGCGAGCATGACGAGCTGACCGCTTACCCGGAAGCGTTCGAGGCGAGCTGGGTGAAGACCGAGCTTTCGCAGGTCCGCAACGTCGTTCCGCTGGTCAAGAAGTTTGGCGATTTCGTCGGCTCCGGCCTTGCGAATGTCACGATGTGGCTGGAAAGCTGGGGGCTGAAGCTGCCCTTCACGCTCCATCACACGCCGGACAACGAGACGCTGTGGCGCAAGGATATGGTCGAGCCGATCGCCTATCCGAAGCCCGACGGGAAGCTGAGCTTCGACCGACTGTCCTCGGTGTTTCTGTCGAACACCAATCACGAGGAGGATCAGCCCGTCCACCTCACCCTGCGCGATCCCGATATCCCGGTCGCCTACGACCTGCCGATGTTCGACGAGCCTGCCCAGCGATACTGCCCGGCCGGTGTGTACGAGATCGTGGGCGAAGAGACCAGCGACCCCAAGTTCGTCATCAACGCGCAGAACTGCGTCCACTGCAAGACGTGCGACATCAAGGACCCGACGCAGAACATCAACTGGGTGGTGCCGGAGGGCGGCGGTGGCCCGAACTATCCGAACATGTAGCGTCGCCGCGGCGCTGCTGTTGCTGGCGGCGTCGCCGGTATCAGGTGCGGCGTTATCAGGTGGTGGATCGAACCTCACCCAAAGCGTTCGTGGTGAACGGAGTGGTGCGGTTGCCGGCATCCAAACCACTTCGTCACAGCAAGCGCCCAGAAAATCCCACACTATCCGCCCGGAAACTCCCGAAGCCCTCGCCGCCTACGTCCGCGCCCGCGCTGCCGACGCCGACAACCGCAGCGACATTGCCGCCCCGGCCTACGCCACCGCGCTCGCCGGTGCGCCCGGCAACCCGGTCGTCGCCGCGCGTGCGTATCGGGAGGCGCTGGCGGCCGGCGACATGCCGCTCGTTCGCCGCTCGATCGCGACGTTGCATGCGGCGGGCGTCGCGCCCGGCGACACCGCGCTGATCGCGCTCGCCGACGCGGTTGCCGCGAAGCGCTGGGACGCGGCCGATGCGGCGGCGGATGCGCTGGGCAAGAGTACGCTCGACTTCCTCGCGCCCTCCGTCCGCGCCTGGATCGCGTTCGGGCGCAAGGGCTCCGATCCGCTCGCACTGCTGCCCGATGGCGACGGCGGCAACCCGATCGGCCGCCGCTTCGCCGACGAAACCCGCGCGCTGCTGCTGATCGGCGGCGACCGGGTGGACGAGGGATTGGCGCAGATCCGCGCGATCCTGACCGCCAATGCCGGCAACCTCGAATTCCGCCTCGCCGCCGCGGAACTGCTGCGCGGGCGTGGCCGCGATGCGGATGCCGCCGCCTTGCTCGCCGGTGACACGCCAGCGCTCGCGGGATTGCGCGACCGGGTCGGTAAGCAGCGTGCCGGTGCTGCTCACGGCCTCGCCCGCCTGTTCGACCGGCTGGGGCGCGACATCCTCGGCAGCGAGGCCGCGACGCTCGCCGTCACGCTGACCCGCGCCGCGCTGATCCTCGACCGCGACGACGATCGTGCGCGGCTGATCCTGGCCGAGGCACTCGCGCGCTCCCGCGATCCGATGAACGCGCTGTCGCTGCTGGATCGGATCGGCCGGCGCAGCGAGAGCGCGGGCGAGGCCGCGTCGCTCCGCGTCACCATTCTCAACCGCGCGGGCCGGACCGACGACGCGATCGCCGCGGCCCGCCCGCTCGCGATCGCGCCCGGCGCCACCGCCGCCGATGCCCAGCGTCTCGCCGACCTGCTGGCCGCGTCGGGCCGCAACGACGAGGCCGCGACCGTCTACGCCACCGCCATCGCGCGGGCCGGGGCAGGGGCCGACTGGTCGCTCTACCTGCAACAGGGCGGCGCACTGGACGAAGCCGGCCGTTGGGACGAGGCCCGCACCGCGCTTGCCCGGGCGGTCGCGCTCGCCCCCGATCAGCCGCTGGCGCTCAACTATCTCGGCTATGCGCAGGTCGAGCGTGGCGAGAACATCGCCGCCGCCCGCCAGCTGCTCGAACGCGCCGTGCGGCTCGAACCGGACGATCCCAACATCGCCGATTCGCTCGGCTGGGCCTGGCACCGCAGCGGCCAGACCGCCAAGGGTGCCGTCCTGCTGGAGAAGGCCGCGCGCCAGGCGCCGGGCGACACCACGATCAACGAACATCTCGGCGATGTCTATTGGGCGCTCGGTCGCCGGTACGAGGCGCGCTACGCCTGGCGCGCCGCTGCGGTCGAAGCCGAGCCTGCCGACCTCACCCGCCTGACCGCGAAGATCGCGCAGGGCATCGCCGACTGACATGACGACGATCACCGAACCGGCGCCCGCGAAGCTCAACCTCGCGCTCCACGTCCGCGCCCGCCGCGCGGACGGCTATCACGAGCTCGAAACCGTGTTCGCCTTCGTCCGCGACGGCGACGTTTTGACGGTGACGCCGGCCGCGGAGCCCAGTTTCGAGATCGACGGACCGTTCGGGCGTCATCTCTCACCGGGCGATGACAACCTCGTTTCTCGCGCTCGTGTCGCCTTCGAACGCCACATTGCGACGCTCCCGACTTTCGCCATCCGTCTGACCAAGAATCTCCCCGTCGCCTCGGGAATCGGCGGAGGCTCCGCCGACGCCGCCGCGATGCTGCGCGCCTGCGCCCGGATCGCCGGCGTCGCCGCCAACGATCCTCGCCTGTTCGCTATCGCCGCCGATCTGGGTTCGGACATACCGGCCTGCCTCGACGGCCGGGCGACGATCGGGCGGGGTAGGGGCGAGCGATTGCAGCCACTTGCTGGCCTATCCTCTCGTCCGGTCTTGCTCGTGAACCCCGGCGTCGCGGTGTCCACGCGCGACGTTTTCGCTCGCTGGGACGGCATCGATCGCGGCCCATTGCCCGATGACCCGCTCGCTGGTCGCAACGATCTCACCGCTGCCGCGATGGCGGTCGCGCCCGTTATCGGCGATGTCATCGCGGCGCTGGACGCGTCCGGAACCGCGACCTTCGTGCGCATGTCGGGCTCCGGTGCGACCTGTTTCGCCTTGTTCGACAACGACATCGACCGCGATCTCGCCGCGCAGTCGATCCAGTCCGACCACCCCGACTGGTGGTGTTTAGCGACTCGTTTGGCATGACTGGCAATCCTTCCTCCACATCGACGCGGCACTATGCCCGCAGCGGATCGAACGCCGAGAGCGATACGTCCGCCGATGGCCAGCGGCTCGCCTGCGCGCCATCCTTCCCATGATCCGCGTCGACCACGACGGCGCCATCGCGACGCTCACGCTCGATCGCGGCAGCGCGGGGAATGCCTTTACGTTAAATCACTGGGACGAATTGGCCGCCGCTATCGGGCAGCTTGCCGCCGACCGCCCGTCCGCCGTCATCATCCGCTCCGCCGACCCGCGTTTCTTCTCGGCCGGTGCCGACCTCGGTGAGATGGCCGCGAGCCTCGGCGATTCCGGCTTCGGCACCCGATTGCGAACACGGATGAGCAGAGCGATCGAGGCGATCGCCGCGCTCCCCATGCCCGTCATCGCCGCGGTCGATGGCAGCTGCTTCGGCGCAGCGGTCGCTATGACGCTCGCCTGCGATCTGCGTATCGCCGGTGACGGCGCGCGCTTCGCCATTACCCCGGCGAAGCTCGGCATCGCCTATCCCGCTGCCGACATCGCCCGCCTGATCGCCACGGTGGGACGGGGGCAGGCCACCAAGATGCTCTTCACCGCCGAAGCGATCGACGCTGACGAAGCCTGGCGCGTCTGCCTCGCCGATATCCGCTACCCGGTCGCAACCGAAGAAGCGGCACGGCTGGCGGACCTCATCGCCGACAACGATGTCACTGCCGTGGCCGCCTTGAAGGCGACGCTCGCCGATCCGCTTGACGCGCGCCACGCCGACACGTTCGACCGCCTGTTCCGGGGTGACGGCTTCGCGCGCAGACTGCTCGCCTTCCACGACAGGCCGCGCACGACACGTTAGCGCGGCCAACCCCCGCGAGACGTAATGGACTTGCGCAAAACCCGCCTTCCGCGACATAGGCCGCGCATGAGCAACGTTTTCGACAAGTCCCGCCTGCCGAGCCGCCACGTCTCCGTCGGGCCGGAGCGTGCGCCCCATCGCAGCTATTATTACGCGATGGGGCTGACCGAGGAAGAGATCGCTCGCCCCTTCGTGGGGCTGGCGTCGGCGGGCAACGACAGCGCGCCATGCAACACGACGCTCGACGCACAGGCCGATGCCGCGCGCGGCGGGGTCGAGGCGGGTGGCGGCATGCCGCGACGCTTCAACACCATTACCGTCACCGACGGCATCGCGATGGGGCATCAGGGCATGAAGTCCAGCCTCGTCAGCCGCGAGGTCATCGCCGATTCGATCGAACTCAGCGTCCGCGGCCATTGCTACGACGCGCTCGTCGGCTTCGCCGGGTGCGACAAATCGTTACCCGGCATGATGATGGCGATGCTCCGCCTGAACGTGCCCAGCATCTTCGTCTACGGTGGGTCGATCCTGCCCGGCCGCTATCAGGATCGCGATGTTACCGTCGTCGACGTGTTCGAGATCGTCGGCAAATATGCCGCCCACGCCTGTCCGATCGAAGAGGTTCATGCTCTCGAGAAGGTCGCCTGTCCCGGTCATGGTGCCTGTGGGGGGCAGTACACCGCGAACACGATGGCCTGTGTCGGCGAGGCGATTGGTTTGTCCTTGCCGAACAGTAACATGGTGCCGGCACCTTACACGTCGCGAGAACAGATCGCGCATGCCGCCGGCGTGCAGGTGATGGAGCTGATCGCCCGCAACATCCGCCCGCGCGACATCTGCACGCGCGATGCGTTCGAAAACGCCACGCGCATCGTCGCGGCGACAGGCGGCTCGACCAACGGCGCGCTCCACCTGCCGGCGATGGCGCATGAAGCGGGGATCGAATTCGACCTGTTCGACGTAGCCGAGATATTCAGATCAACACCTTACTGCGCGGATCTGAAACCCGGCGGTAAATATGTCGCCAAGGATATGTATGAGGCCGGCGGCGTCTACATGCTGATGAAGACATTGCTGTCGGAGGGGCTGCTGCACGGCGATTGCCTGACCGTCACCGGTCGCACGCTCGCCGAGAACATCGATCAGGTGACGTGGAACCCCGACCAAAGGGTCATCTACGACGCCCGCACCCCCATCACCCCCACCGGCGGCGTCGTCGGTCTGCGCGGCAGCCTCGCTCCCAATGGCGCGATCGTGAAGGTCGCGGGCATGAGTAGGCTGGTGTTCGAGGGGCCGGCGCGGGTGTTCGACTGCGAGGAGGACGCGTTCGCCGCGGTCGAGGATCGCGCCATCGTCGAGGGTGAGGTCGTCGTGATCCGCTACGAAGGACCTAAAGGTGGTCCCGGCATGCGCGAGATGCTGTCGACCACCGCCGCGCTCTATGGCCTCGGTATGGGTGAGAAGGTCGCGCTCATCACCGACGGTCGGTTCTCTGGCGCAACGCGCGGCTTTTGCATCGGCCATGTCGGCCCGGAGGCGGCCGAGGGCGGCCCGATCGCGCTCGTCCAGAACGGCGACACAATTCGCATCGACGCGACGCAGGGCACGATCGACCTGTTGGTCGATGACGCCGTGCTGGCCGAGCGTCGCGCGGCGTGGCAGCCGCGCAGCACCGACTATCAATCGGGCGCGCTCTGGCGCTATGCGCAGAATGTCGGCCCGGCCTGGGCCGGCGCAGTGACCCATCCGGGCGCTGCTGCGGAAACCCACGTCTATGCAGATATTTAAGCGCACTGGTTCATATCTCGTTCCAGCGTCGCGATGACGCGCCGCGTTCCGGCCGGCGCGCCGATCGTCACCGCGGCCACGATGCGGGCGGCCGAAGAGCGGGTCTTCGCCTCTGGGATCGCCGCCGACGTGTTGATGCAAACCGCTGCGACGGCGGTGGCGACCGAGGTGGCGCGCCTTGCTGCCGGCCGTCCGGTTCTGGTGTTGGCCGGTCCGGGCCGAAACGGCGGCGACGCGGTGATTGCGGCGTCGGTCCTGAACGCGCGCGGCCACGATGTCGCGTTGGCGACCATCGATGGTAGGTGTCCGCCGGGCTGGGGAGGCGCAGTCACCACGCTCGACGCTGCCACGCCGCGCCCCGTCCTGATCGACGGGCTGTTCGGTATCGGCCTGTCGCGCCCGCTCGATGACACTCTGGCCCGACAATTCGCGCGGCTGCGCGCCGACGCCTTCACCATCGCCATCGACGTGCCGAGCGGATTCGGCGTCGACGACAGCACCGATCTCGGCGGGGCGGGGGCCGACGTCACCATCGCCCTGGCGGCGCTGAAGCCAGTTCACGTGATCGGCGCAGGGGCTGGGGCGAGCGGCCATGTGCTGCTCGCCGACATCGGCGTGCCGGTCGACACGGCGTGGCGCACCCTCGACACCCCCCGCATCCCGTCGCCAGGGCGCGACGCCCACAAGTTTACTCGCGGCATGGTGGCGGTGGTCGGCGGCGCCATGCCCGGCGCCGCGCGCCTGGCCGCGCGTGCGGCGATGGCGGCCGGAGCGGGCTATGTCGTGCTCGCCGCGGACTGGACGCCGGGCCTACCCGACGCGCTCGTCCAGCGCCCGCTGGGTGCCGCGCTGCTCGCCGACGAACGGGTCGGCGCGCTGCTGATCGGTCCCGGCCTCGGCCGCGACGACGCGGCGCGGTGGAAGCTCGACGCCGCACTGGCGAGCGGCCGCCGCCTGGTGGTCGATGGCGATGCGCTGAGCCTGCTCGGCCGCGACGGGGTGGGGCGCCTGGCCGGCGTCGATGCCATTCTGACGCCGCATGGCGGAGAATTCGACCGATTGTTCGGCGGTGGCGGCGGCGACAAGATCACGCGCACGCTCGCCGCCGCTGTCGCCTGTGGTTGTACGATCGTCCACAAGGGCGCCGACACGGTGATCGCCCATCCGGACGGCAGGGTGACGATCTCCAGCGCCGCCTCGCCGTGGCTGGCGACGGCGGGCAGCGGCGACGTACTCGCCGGCCTGATCGCCGCGCGGATGGCGGCCGGCGATCTCATGCCGGCGGAGACGGCGGCATGGCTCCACGCCCGCGCGGCCGGGCTGGCGGGACCGGCGCTTGCCGCCGATCGTCTTGTCGAACACGTCCCACAGGCGCTCGACGTATGTCTGTAGAGTCGATCCTCCGCGTCGCCGCGCGCGGCGATGGCGTCACCGCGACCGGTCGGCATGCTGCCTTTGCCGCCCCCGGCGACACGCTCGACGCCGATGGTGTCGTCACGCCCGGCCCCCACCACCGCGATCCGCCATGCCGTCATTTCCCGGCCTGCGGGGGCTGCCGGCTCCAGCATCTCGACGACGCCAGCTATGCCGCGTTCGTCGAGGACCGCGTGCGCGACGCGCTCGCCGCGCAGGCGCTCACGGCGGAGATCCGCCCTGCCACCATCTCTCCGCCGCGCACCCGGCGCCGTGCGACGCTGCATGCCGAGCGGATCGGCAAGCGCCTGATCCTCGGCTTTGCCGAGCACAACAGCCACCGCCTCGTCGATCTCGCCGAATGCCACATTCTGCTGCCGGAACTGTTCGCGCTGCTCGCACCGCTCCGCGCGTTGTTGGCCGGCGTGCTGACCGCGGGCCGGCGCATCGACGTGCATGTCGCACGGGTCGATCAGGGCATCGACGTCCTGATCGGCGGCGCGGTCGCGGATACGCTTGCCGCGACCGAGCAGTTGACCGCCTTCGCCGAACGTCATCGCCTCGCCCGAATGTCGGTCGACGACGGCTATGGCGCGCAGACGCGGTGGGAGCCCGAGCCGGCGACGATCACGCTAAGCGGCGTCCCGGTGGCATTTCCGCCCGGCGGCTTCATGCAGGCGACCGACCATGGCGAAGCGGCGCTGGTCGCGGCGGTTCGTGAAGGCGTCGGTGAGGCGAGCGTGATCGCCGACCTGTTCGCCGGCGTCGGCACCTTCACCTTCGCGCTGTCGGGCAAGATCTACGCGGGTGAGGGCGCGCGCGATGCGACGCTGGCGCTGAAATCTGCAGCGACGGCGGCGGGGCGGACCGTCTTCGCCGACCACCGCGACCTCTTCCGCCGCCCGCTGGCCCCGGCCGAGCTGAACCGCTTCGCCGCCATCGTGCTCGATCCGCCACGGGCCGGCGCGCGAGAGCAGATCGCGATGCTGGCGCAATCCAGCGTTCCACGCATCGCCTATGTTTCATGTAATCCCAGCAGCTTCGCGCGCGATGCGAAGATGTTGTGCGAGGCTGGCTATGTGCTCGAATGGGTCCAGCCGGTCGGGCAATTCACCTGGTCGACGCATGTCGAACTGGCCGCCGCCTTCACGCGTCCGGATAATCCGCGCGCATGAAATAAAGCCCGTCGCTCGGCGCATTCAGCCCGAGCGCGGCGCGATCGCGTGCCGCCAGCGCCTCGCCCACGCGCGCGACCGGCCATTTGCCTTCGCCGACCAGCGCCAGACATCCGACCATCGACCGCACCTGATGGTGGAGAAACGACCGCGCCGACGCCGCGATGACGATGCGGTCGTCGTGCCGTGACACGTCGAGCCGGTCGAGCGTCCGCAGCGGGCTGTCCGCCTGACAATGTGCCGAGCGGAACGTCGTGAAGTCATGCCGCCCGACGAGCGCCGCCGCCGCCGCCGCCATCGCCTCCGCGTCGAGCGGGCGGGGCACCTGCCACGCCAGCCCCTTCTCCCATGTCAGCGGTGCTCTCCGTGTTACGATATGATATTCGTAATGCCGCGCAAGGCACGAAAAACGGGCATGAAAATCCGCATCCACGACGACGCAGTCGAGGACCGCCACCGGCGCCGGCCGCAACCGCGCGTTGATCGCCTCCATCAGCCGGAACGCCGTCAGCGGCTTGGCGACATCGAGGTGCGCGCGCATCCCCCGCGCGTGAACGCCCGCGTCGGTTCGCCCGGCGGCATGGACGGCGACCGTCTCGCCGGTCACGGCCAGCACCGCCGCCTCGATCGCACCCTGCACGCTCGGCCCATGATCCTGCCGCTGCCAGCCCATGAACGGCCGGCCGTCATATTCGACCGTCAGCGCAAAGCGCGTCACAGCTGCGTGCCGGCGGGGATGGGCAGGCCGCGCAGCACCTCGTCGACGCTCATCTCGCCGCGTCCGGCCTTCTGCACGCGATACGGCCGGATCGCATCGGTCCCGCAGGCGATCAGCAGCCGGTCGTCGAGAACCATACCGGGCGGACCCGCGCCATCCTCGATATCCGCGCGCAATATCTTGATGCGCTCGCCTTCAAACTCGAAGAACGCGCCGGGCGCAGGGTGGAAGGCGTCGATCTGCCGGTCGATCACCTCGGCGGAGCGCGAAAAGTCGATGCGCGTCTCCGCCTTCTCGATCTTCGCGGCATAGGTCACGCCCACACTGTCCTGCGCGACCGGCGGGTAGTGATCTAGACCGCCCAACACCTTCACCATCAGCGCGGCACCCAGATCGGCGAGCTCGCGCGTCAGATGCCCGGTGGTCTTGCCCGCACACCGCGTCCGCGCCTCCGCACGCACCGGCCCGGTATCGAGCCCGGCCTCCATCTGCATGATGCCGACGCCCGTCTCCGCATCCCCGGCCAGGATCGCGCGGTGGATCGGCGCCGCCCCCCGCCAGCGCGGCAGCAGCGAGGCATGGATATTGAGACACCCCAGCCGCGGCGCGTCCAGCACCGCCTGCGGCAGGATCAGGCCATAGGCCGCGACCACCGCGACATCCGCCGCCAGTGCCGCGAACTCGACCTGCGCCTCCGCGCCGCGCAGTGACACCGGATGCCGCACGGCGATCCCTAGTGCCTCGGCCCGCGCCTGCACGGGGGAGGGCACCAGCGCACGCCCGCGCCGTCCGCCGGGGCGGGGTGGCTGGGTATAGACGGCGGCGACGTCATGACCCGCGGCGACCAGCGCGTCGAGCGCCGGCACGGCGAAGTCGGGCGTTCCCATAAAGACGATACGCATGATCCGCGCTTCGACACGCTGGCGTTGCCGCATGCAACCCCCTATCTGTTCCGCATGGCGTCTGCGGAGATCGAGGCATTGTCGCAGGCGCTGTCGCGTCTTCCCGGGCTCGGCCCCCGGTCGGCCCGGCGCGCGGTGCTGCACCTCATCAAGCGGCGGGAAAGCGCGCTGGAACCTCTGTTGACCGCGCTGGCCGACGTCAACGAACGGCTCGTCACCTGCTCGACATGTGGGAATGTCGACACCAGCGATCCGTGCGCGATCTGCGCCGATCCCCGCCGCGACGCACGGTCGCTCTGCGTGGTGGAGGAGGTCGCCGACCTGTGGGCGCTCGATCGCTCGCGGCTGTTCCCCGGCCGCTTCCACGTGCTCGGCGGGCGGCTGTCGGCGCTGGAGGGCGTTCGGCCCGAGGATCTCGCGATCGATTCGCTGGTGCGCCGCATCGCCGGCGGCGACATCGACGAGGTCGTGCTGGCGATGAACGCGACCTTGGAGGGCCAGACGACCGCCCATTACATCGCCGAGCGGATCGAGGGGCATCCGGTGCGCGTGACGCAGCTTGCCCACGGCCTGCCAGTGGGGGGCGAACTCGACTATCTGGACGAGGGCACGCTGGCCCAGGCGCTGCGCGCGCGCCGCCCGGTTGCTTGACGGGAAGGGAGGGCGGATTTAGCGCGCTCCGCCATGACCGTGCTTACCATCCTCGAGATCCCCGACGCCGGCTTGCGCGCCGTGGCCGAACCCGTGGCGGACGTGGACGCCGCCGTGCGCACGCTGATCGACGACATGTTCGACACGATGTACGACGCCCGCGGCATCGGTCTCGCCGCCACGCAGGTCGGCGTGGATCGGCGCGTCGTCGTCATCGACCTGCAGGAACAGGAGGACGAGGAGGGCAAGCCGATCCGCGATCCGCGCGCCTACGTGAATCCCGAACTGCTGTGGGTCAGCGACGAGGTCGCGAAGTATAACGAAGGCTGCCTGTCGATCCCCGAGCAATATGCGGAGGTCGAGCGCCCGGTCCGCTGCCGCGTGAAGTGGCTCGATCGCGACGGCGCGTCGCATGAGGCGGAGATGGACGGCCTGCTCGCCACCTGCATGCAGCATGAGATCGACCATCTGAATGGCGTGCTCTTCATCGATCACATCTCGAAGCTGAAGCGCGACATGATCGTCAAGAAGCTGAACAAGGCGCGCCGAACCGCCTGAGCCGCCGTCTGTCGCTCACCCCGTCGCAAATAGCCGCACCACCCTTGTCGCCGCTCGGGGCGGCGGGTAGGTTCGCCGTTCGTTCCGGCCAGCATCGAGATACATCCGCATGGACTCCACCGCCTTCGTCCTGATCGTGCTCGCGCTCGTCATTGGTGTCGGCGTGGGTTGGCTGCTGGGCAGCCGGGGCGTCGCCGCCGCGCGCGCCGAGCGTGACGCCCGAGACGAGGAATTCCGCCGCGCCATCGCCGAGCTCGCCGTCGCCAGCGAGCGCGTGCGCGATATGCCCGAGCTGCGCGAGGCGCTGGAGCTGACCACGCAGGAGCGCGACCGCGCCCGGCTGGAGCTGGCCGAGCTGCGCGCCAAGGCCGGCGCGTTCGAGGATCGCCTCGCCGAATTCAAGTCCGCCAAGGACATGATGGTCGGCCAGTTCCGCGAAACCGCCCAGACGATGCTGGGAGAGGCACAGGACCTGTTCCTGAAGCGCGCCAACGAGCGTTTCGGGCAGGAGGGGCAAGCCAACGAAGCTAAGATCAAGGCGCTGCTCGCCCCCGTCGAGACGACGCTGAAGCGCTACGAAGAGGGGCTACACCGCGTCGAGAAGGACCGCATCGACAGCTACGCGGGCCTGCGCGAAGCCGTCGAGCAGGTCCGCACCGGCCAGGGCCAGGTCCGCGATGAGACCGCCAAGCTGGTCAACGCGCTGCGCTCCAGTCCCAAGGCGCGCGGGCGCTGGGGCGAACAGTCGCTGCGCAATGTGCTCGAACAGGCGGGGCTGTCACCCTTTGCCGATTTCCAGCAGGAGGTCGTCGTCGCGACCGACGAGGGGACGCTACGCCCCGACGTGATCGTACGCCTGCCGGGCGGGCGCAAGCTGGTGATCGACGCGAAATGCTCGCTCAATGCCTTCCTCGATGCCAGCGACGCGACCGATGACGAAGGCCGCGCCGCGGGCCTGCGCGCCCACGCCGCCTCAGTGCGCAACCATGCGCAGCAACTGGGGTCGAAGAGCTACTGGGACAAGTTCGGCGACGCGGCCGACTATGTCGTCATGTATATCCCCGGCGAACATTTCCTCTTCGCCGCGCTGGAGCAGGATCCCCGCCTGTGGGAATGGGCGATCGAGCGGCGCGTGCTGCTGGCCACGCCGACCAACCTCGTCGCCATCGCCAAGACCATCGCCAACATCTGGCGGCAGGAAAAGCTGATCGACGACGCCCGCGCGGTCGATGCGCTGGGCAAGGAGCTGCACGAACGGCTGGCGACCGCGGCGATGCACCTGAAGCGCGTTGGCGGCGGGCTCAACTCGGCGGTGGAAAATTACAATAAGTTCGTCTCGTCCTTCGAAGGCCGCGTCCTCGTCTCCGCCCGCCGCTTCCGCGATCTGTCGGTCGGCACGGGCGCCAAGGAGATCGAAGGCGTCGAAAGCGTCGATGCGCTCGCCAAGCCGCTGGTGGCGGATGTGCCGCTGCTGCCGGTGGCGGAGGCGGAGTTGGCCGCTGCGGATGAGGAGCGGGAGGCGCCCTAAAGGGCACCCTTTCCATCAAGTCGGGAGCACACCCTCCGCCCCGTTCGCCCTGAGCTTGTCGAAGGGCTGCCCTTCTTCTCAGGTCCGGGCGTGCGATACGAAAGTCAGTCCTTCGACACGCTCAGGGCGAACGGAGGGGGGCGGTGTTTACCGCACTGGCCGCAGCGTCAGGCTCCGCGCCCCATCCGACAACACGATCGCCTTCGGCCCCCGGCTCACCGACAGCGGCTTCGCCAGCAGCGCCAGCACCTTCGCTTCCACCGCACCGGCGGCGCCGGGACACGCCATCTTCGTCGCCATGATCGGCCCGGCGATCAGCGTGCCACGCGCCAGGCGATAGTTGCCGCCGAAGCCGTTGCAGATTCGCCCGCTGATCCGGTCCGCGCTGAACGCGATCGTCGCCTGCTGGTCGAGCCGCACCGGGCGTCCGTCGATCAGGTCGAGCGTCCAGCGCGTGTCGGCCAGCGGCGTGCCCTGCGCACCGATCAGTGTCCCGCCGCAGCCGTCGTAGACCCGTCGGCCGATCGTGACGCGCACCGTATCGGCGTAGCGCCGGTCGCTCATCCCGTCGCTGCACGCGCGATGCGTCACCTCCACGGTCATGCCGCGTGCGACATAGCGCTCGACGCCTCTGGCCGTGATCGGTCGCGGCTTGCGAACGGAGAGGGGGCGTCCTTCGATGCCGCGCCAGGTCATCCGCGTCTCGTCGATCGACAGCGACCAGAACGGCTCGGTGCCCAGCGCGCTGTACGGCGCCACCTCGGTCCGCGCGGTGGCGGGGGCGGTGGCGACCAGTGCGAGCAATGCGGTGACGACGATCTTCATGGCGATATCCTCTCGGCCAGCGTGATGCGCCGCGCCGCCTGAACCGTCGATGGCCGATCAGCGATGCCGGGCCAGCACCTCATAGGCCATGACCGCCGTCGCGACCGCGGCGTTCAGGCTGTCGGCCTTGCCCAGCATTGGGATCTTGACCAGCAGGTCGCACGCCGCCGCCATCTCGTCCGGCATGCCCTGCGCCTCGTTGCCCGTCAGCAGGAACGTCGGCGCGGCATAGTCCGCGGCGCGATAGTCGGTGTCGGTGTCCAGGCTCAGCCCGACCAGCTGCCCCGGCCCCTGCCGCAGCCAGTCGTGGAAGCCCGCCCAGTCCGACCGCGCGACCGGCACCGTAAACAACGCGCCCATGCTCGCCCGCACCGCCTCGACCGAGAAGGGGTCGACGCAGTCGTCCAGCAGGATCAGCCCGCCGGCACCGACCGCATCGGCGGTGCGCAGGATCGTCCCCAGATTGCCCGGATCACGCAGCCGCTCGGCGACCAGCCAGATCGACGCCGTCGTGCGATCGAGGCTGTCGAGCGGCGTCATGAATTCCCGGTAAACGCCGATGACGGCGCCCGGATTATCCTTGCCCGACAGTTTCGAGAGGATGTCGGCGGTGGTCTCGATCGCCTCCCCACCGTCCGCCTCGGTAGCCTCGACCAGTTCGCCGACCAACGGGCTGTCGCTGGCGCCGGGCACGTAAAACAGCGTATCGGGCAGCCACCCCGCCTCGCGCGCTTCGGTGAGGATGCGCAGCCCTTCAGCGAGGAAGCGCTCGGCGTCGCGGCGATGCTTCTTGTCGCGCAGACGTTGCGTCGCCTTGACGAGGGGGTTGGAGTAGGCGGTGATTTCGCGGGGCATGGCGTGTTGCGCCTATGCGTCAGCCAAGGGCTGACGCAAGGCAAAAGCAACACGCCCGGCCGGCGCGGCCCAAAGCCGCGACCGACGATTTGGGCTTTGCCCAAGTCCGCCTGTGACGCGTATCGCGCCGCGGCAAAGCCGCGTCGTCAGTCGGCGCGTTTGCGCCGTCGGCCGGAGTGACGCCCGAGTCGACGAATTGGCTACGCCAATTCGCCTGGCGTCACTCTTCCCCGAACTTCGCCTCTACAAGCTCACAAAGCGCCGACACCGCCGTCTCGGCATGCTCGCCCTCGGCGGAGATGACGATATGGTCGCCCATCGCCGCGCCCAGCATCATCAGGCCCATGATCGACGTGCCGGTGACGCTCGCGCCGTCCTTGCGGACCATCAGCTCGGTCGGCTGGGAGGAGGCGAGGGTGACGAACTTCGCGCTGGCCCGCGCGTGCAGCCCGCGGCGGTTCGAGATGAGGACGGTGCGCTCGATCGTCATGCCGCCGCCACGCCCAGCATTTCGGAGGCGACCGAGATATATTTGCGGCCGGCATCGCGCGCCGCGGACACGGCCTCGACCACGCCCATCGCGCGACGTGCGCCGCCCAGGCGGATCAGCATCGGCAGGTTGATCCCGGCGATCACCTCGACCCGGCCCGGCTTCATCAGCGAGATGGCGAGGTTGGAAGGCGTACCGCCGAAAAGGTCGGTCAGCACGATCACGCCGCTGCCGTCGTCGACGGTGCCGATCGCCGCGGCGATGTCGGCGCGGCGGCTCTCCATATCGTCCTCGGGACCGATGCAGATCGTCTCGATCCGCTCCTGCTTGCCGACGACATGCTCCATCGCGACCACGAATTCCTCCGCGAGCCGCCCGTGCGTCACCAGCACCAGGCCGATCATGCCGTCGTTCTTGCGCGCCGATGTCATCGTGGTCTGGACTGATCCTCAAGCGAGTCCTGCGGCGCCGTGCCCAGGTCGCGATGGGTCACCGTGGGCGAAAAGCCCGCCGCTTGCAACCGTGCGGCGATCCGCTCGGCGACATGGACGGACCGGTGTCTCCCTCCGGTACAGCCGACCGCGATGGTGACATAGGATTTCCCCTCCGCCCTGTAGCGCGGAAGCAACAGCAGCAGCAGTTCCTCGATCCGACCGACCGACTCGGCATAGGCGGGATCGGCGGCGACATAGGCGGCGACGTCGGCGTCGCGCCCGGTGCCGGGTCGCAGCGACGGCACCCAGTGCGGATTGCGCAGGTAGCGCATGTCGAAGACGAGGTCGGCGTTGCGCGGCAGGCCGCGGGCGAAGCCGAAGGACATCACCGACACCACCGGCTCGCCGAGGCCGGCGCCCGAAAAGGTATCGCGCACCTGATGCGCCAGCTCGTTCGCCGACAGCATCGTCGTGTCGATCACGCGGTTGGCCCAGTCGCGCAGCGGCGTCAGCACCTCGCGCTCGCGGGCGATGCCGTCGCTCGCCGGGCGGTCGAGCGCCAGCGGGTGGCGCCGTCGCGTCTCCGAATAGCGCCGGTCGAGCTCGGGCGACGAACAGTCGAGGAACAGCGTCCCGACGTCCGGACCGTCGTTGTCGCGCAATTTCTTGATCCGCGCGACGATCCGCGCCGCATCGAAACCGCGCGTCCCCGCGCCGATCCCGATCGCCAGCGGGCGGGAATCGTCGGCAACGCCGGTGGGCAGCGCCGTCGCCAGCAGCCGGTCGAGCAGCAGCAGCGGCAGGTTGTCGACCACCTCCCAGCCGATATCCTCCAGCGTGCGCAGAACGGTGGACTTGCCCGCCCCCGACATGCCGGTGACCAGCAGGATCGCCTTGGGTGCGGTCATGATGTCAACGTGCCGCATAGCGCCAGCTCGACCTTGATCGGTGCGGAGGGTTCCAGCGCGGGCAGGGCGATCGTGCGAACGTCGATCCCGGCGATCTGCCGCAGCGTATCGCCCTCCGGCATCCGCGGCGGCGTCTCGACGATGCTGACCATCAGCGCGACCGGCACGTCTACAACATGCGCCATTTCGATAATCCCGATGCCACGCACCTCCATCCGACCCGCCAGATTACCGGGCGGCGTCGCGATCAGCGCGCCGCCCCGCGCATCGAGCACCGTATAGTCGTCGCTCACCAGCCTCGCCCCCCGGTCGATCAGCCGCAGCGCCAGATCGGACTTGCCGGCCCCCGACCGCCCCTCGATCAGCACCGCGCGCCCGTCGATCGCGACGCAGCTGGCGTGGATCGTCTCGGAGGTCGGTTCCGGGGTCATTCGGCGCCCGCCATCGGCAGGCGGACAACGAAGCAGGCGCCGGTCGCGCGATCCTCATGCGTTTCGATCATGATCTGCCCCCCATGCCCCTCGACGATAGTGCGCGCAATCGCGAGGCCGAGGCCGGAGTGCCGCCCGAACGCCTCGCTCTCCGGCCGGACCGAATGGAAGCGGTGGAAGATCGTCTCGCGCTGCGCCTCCGGCACCCCTGGTCCCTCGTCGGCGACCGACACGACGACCATATCCTCCTCGTCGCGCGCCTCGATCGTGATGCGTCCATTCTCGGGCGAGAAGGACAGGGCATTGTCGACAAGATTCTCGAACACCCGCTCCAGCCGGCTGCCTTCGCCCGTCACGACCAACGGGGCGAGGTCGCGGTCGAACTCCAGCACGACGCCGCGCTCAATCCCGCGCGCCTGACGCTGGTCGAACAGGTGGGTCAGCAACTGGCCGACATCGATCTGCTCGAATTTCGCGCGCGACAGCTCCGCATCGAGTCGGGAGGCGTCGGAGATGTCGGTGATGAGCCGGTCAAGCCGCCGCACGTCATCCTGCACGATCGCCAGCAACTGGCCCTGCAACGCCGGATCGGTCACCCGCGCCAGCCCGTCGACCGCCGATCGGAGCGAGGCGAGCGGGTTCTTCAGTTCGTGCGTCACGTCCGCCGCGAACGCCTCGGTCGCATCGATCCGCGCCCTCAGCGCGCCGCTCATGTCCGACAGCGCGCGGGCCAGCAGGCCGATCTCGTCGCGCCGCTCTGGCAGGCGCGGCACGACGACGTTGCGCGCGCGCCCCAGCCGCACCCGCACCGCCGCGCGCGCCAGCCGCCGCAGTGGATTGACGATGGTGCGTGCAAGAAACAGCGACAGCAATGTCGAGAGAAGAAACGCGATCGCCAGCACGATCGTCAGCCGGAATCGCTCGATCCGCACCGTGTTGGTGATGTCGATCGCGTTGGCGGTGGTGAAGACGATCCCCTGTCCATAGGCGGCGGCTGCCGTCACCACCGGTGTCCGGTCCGGCGCCCGCCACAGGCTGGCATGCGCCACCGACGGGTCCAGCGCCGCGCGCACGTCCGGCCACGCCAGCCCGGCGTTGCCGTTGCGTTCTCGATACAGCGGCGGGCGCGCGGCGTTGACGATCGTGTCGATCGCGCCGTCGAGGAACCGCGCGACATCCTGATGCCACGGATCCTTGTCGGGATCCCGCAGCGTCGCGTTGCGCGATCCCATCGCCCGCGTATCGGCGATCAGCCGCCCCTGCCGGTCGTACAGCCGCAGCCGCGCCGACGTGTCCCGCGCATAGCGCAGCAGCAGCCCATCGCGCCGCTCGAGCGGCGCGGCGGCGAGCGCATCGGCGATCAGCCGCGCCTCCCGGCTCGCCTGCGCGATCCGCCCGTCGAGGATGCGGCTGCGAAAACTGTCGAGGTAGAAGAACCCGCCGGCCAGCAGCGCCAGCGCGATGATGTTCACGGCCAGGATGCGCGGCGTCAGCGATACGCGCGCCGACCAGCGCAGTGAAAGGTCGCGGGGGGAGGGGGCAGCGTCGGTCATGACCGTGTTTGCTTACCCAACCCCGTTTGCCCTGAGCTTGTAGAAGCCTGTCCTGAGCGCCTGCCGCAGGCAGGCAGTCGAAGGGGGCTGCCCTTCTTCGTGCCGAGGGAGAAACCGTCGAAAAAGAAAGGCAGTGCTTCGACAAGCTCAGCACGAACGGCGTCAGGGAACGTCACTCGTCCGAAAACCGATACCCCGCGCCATACAGCGTCTCGATCGCATCGAATTCGCCGTCCGCCTCGCGGAACTTGCGGCGCACGCGCTTGATGTGGCTGTCGATCGTGCGGTCGTCGACATAGATGTCGTCCTGATACGCCGCATCCATCAGCTGGTTGCGCGTCTTCACGATGCCGGGCCGCTGCGCCAGCGTCTCCAGGATCATGAATTCGGTGACGGTCAGCGTGATGACCTTGTCGTCCCACGTCACGCGGTGCCGCGCCGGGTCCATCGTTAGGCGTCCGCGTACGATCGGCTGCTGCGCCTCACCGCGCTCCTCCCCCGTGCCGGGCGCCAGCCCCTCGGTCCGGCGCAGGATGGCGCGGATGCGCGCGATGAGGAGCCGCTGGCTGAACGGCTTGGCGATATAATCGTCCGCGCCCATCGCCAGTCCCAGCGCCTCGTCCAGCTCGTCGTCCTTGGATGTCAGGAAGATCACCGGCGTCGCCGATTTCTCGCGCAGGCGGCGCAACAGCTCCAGCCCGTCCATCTGCGGCATCTTGATATCGAGCACGGCCAGATCGGGCGGATTGTCGACCAGCGCTTTCAGCGCGGTCTCCCCATCCGAATAGACGCGGGTCAGGAACCCCTCGGTCTGCAACGCGATCGAGACCGAGGTCAGAATGTTCCGGTCGTCATCGACGAGGGCGATGGTGGCGGTCATCGCCCGTGCCTAGTCGATTGTGCCGCCATTCTCAACTTGGGTGTCTCAACTCGGTGCGATATCTGACACCGGTAGCATGGTTGTGTCCACGATCTGGGACAGATAAGCGCCGGGAACAACAAGAACAAATGTGGCGCAGACCGGCCAACGGTCGCGCACGGAGGAGAACGACTTTGAGCGATCGCGTACCGAACGCCGGCCTTGAATCACAGGGCATCGAAACCCGCGCCGACATCCACTGGAACCTCGTCACCGCCCGGCTGGTCGATGCCGCCTTGCGTCGTAACGAAGGCAAGCTGAGCGCCGACGGGCCGCTGGTCGTCGAAACCGGTCCGCATACGGGCCGCAGCGCGCAGGACAAGTTCATCGTCCGCGATGCCGAGACCGAGGACAGCGTCTGGTGGGGCAAGACCAACAAGGGCATGCTCCCTGAGCATTTCGCCGCGCTGAAGGCCGATTTCCTGACCGCGCTGAACCGCAAGGAAGACCTGTTCGTGCAGGATCTGTTCGGCGGATCGCAGCCCGAACATCGCGTCAACGTGCGCGTCGTCAACGAACTCGCCTGGCACAATCTCTTCATCCGCACGATGCTGGTGCGGCCCGAGGAGCATCAACTGCGCGGCTTCGTGCCCGACTATACGATCATCGACCTGCCCAGCTTCCGCGCGAATCCGGCGCGCCACGGCACGCGCAGCGAGACGGTGATCGCCGTCAACCTGACCGAGAAGCTGATCCTGATCGGCGGCACGCGCTATGCGGGCGAGATGAAGAAGTCGGTGTTCGGCCTGCTCAACTATCTGTTGCCGCAGGACGGGGTCATGCCGATGCATTGTTCCGCCAACATGGGCGGCGACGGGCGGACGGCGGTGTTCTTCGGCCTGTCCGGCACCGGCAAGACGACGCTCAGCGCCGATCCCAAGCGCACGCTGATCGGCGACGACGAACATGGCTGGTCGGACACCGCGGTCTTCAATTTCGAGGGCGGCTGCTACGCCAAGATGATCCGCCTGTCCGAGGACGCCGAACCCGAGATTTTCGCGACGACCAAGCGCTTCGGCACGGTGCTTGAAAACGTCGTGATGGACCCGGTCACGCGCCAGCTCGACCTCGACGACGCAAGTCTCGCCGAGAACAGCCGCGGCGCCTATCCGATCGACTTCATCCCCAACTCGTCCGACGAGAACATGGGCGGGGTGCCGTCGAACATCATCTTCCTGACCGCCGACGCCTATGGCATCCTGCCGCCGATCGCGAAGCTGACGCCGGATCAGGCGATGTACCATTTCCTGTCGGGCTACACCGCGCGCGTTGCGGGGACGGAGATCGGCGTCAGCGAACCCGACGCGACCTTCTCCACCTGCTTCGGCGCGCCGTTCATGCCGCGTCATCCGAGCATCTACGGCAATCTGCTGAAGGAGCGCATCGCGCGCGGCGGGGTCGATTGCTGGCTGGTCAACACCGGCTGGACCGGCGGCAAATATGGCGTCGGCAACCGCATGCCGATCAAGGTAACGCGCGCGCTGCTCGACGCGGCGCTGGACGGCAGCCTGAAGGACGCCGAGTTCCGCACCGATCCCAACTTCGGCTTCGCGGTGCCGGTCGCGGTGCCTGGCGTCGATAGCACGATCCTCGACCCGCGCGGCACCTGGGCCGATACGAACGCCTATGACGCGACCGCCGCCGATCTGGTCCGCCAGTTCACGGAAAACTTCGCGCAGTTCGCCGATCATGTCGATGAGGGTGTCCGCCAGTCGGCCCCCGGAGCGACCCGCCCGATCGCGGCGTGAAACAGCGGCGGGTCTGGCGTGGCGCCGGACCCGCCCGTTTCATCAGTCGAGCATTGCGGCCGGCACCTTGCCGCCGTTCTTCGCCAGTTCCGCCATCACCCGCTTGTGCAGCCAGATGTTCATCTCGGCACTGCCGTCGAGCGCGCCGGTATAACCCAGCTCCTGCGCCAGTTCCTTGCGCTCGGACAGGCTCGATTCCATCCCCACCAGCTTCATCAGATCGACGATCGAACTACGCCAGTTGAGGTCGCGGCCCGACGATGCCTGTATGTCCGACAGCACCTGTTCGATGTCGACCGACTGCTGCGCCGTAGCGGCCGGTGCAGCTGGGGCGGGGGCAGCGGGCGCCGCGGTGGGTGTCGGCTGTGTAGGAGCCGCCGTCGGCGCCGGCGTTGGTGCGGCTGCCGGCTTGTGGCCGAAGATCGCGTCCTTGATTTTCGAGAAGATACCCATCGCCATACTCCAGCGCACACGGCGTGATGCCGTGCTTGCCGGGCGAACGATCGATGGGCGGCTAAGCTCCGGTCAGGGGAGGGCGGGTGCGATCGGTTCTACCCGCAGCGCGGAGCCTTCGGCACCGACCACCCGCACGCGCGCGCCCGCCGGTGCGTCCGCTCCGCGCGCCATCCATTCGCCGTCGCCCACGCGCACCCGGCCGACGCCGCCGTCGATGGCCTGCGTCACCGTCACGGTCTCGCCCAGCAGGCGTGCGACGCGGTCGTTGAGCAGCGGGTCTTCGCTTGCCACCGGGTGATCGCGATACCAGCGCCGCCCGATCCACACCGCGATCGCCGACCATGCCGCGAAGCTCAGCAGCTGCGCCGGCACCGGCAGTTCGGGGAACAGCAGCACGAAGCTGCCCGTCACTGCCGCCGCGACGGCCAGGAACACCAGGAACACGCCGGGCACGAACAGCTCGGCCAGCCCCAGCAAGACCGCCGCGACCAACCACCATCCGCCAAGCGAATCGAACCCCATCGCGCTATTCCGCCTTCGTCGCGGTCTGCGCCTGCTCGAACGGCCCCTTCACCCGCGGCACCTTGGGCGCGGCGGCGGGGCTGGCATTACCCCCCGACAACGCATCCTTCGCCAGCTCGCCGATCCCGCCCAGCGTCCCCATCAGCTGCGTCGCCTCGACCGGGAAGAGGATGGTCTTCGCATTCGGGCTGGTCGCGAACTTGCCGATCGCCTCGACGTACTTCTGCGCGATGAAGTAATTGATCGCCTGCGTGCTCCCGCCCTCGATCGCGTCGGAGACGGCGCGGGTCGCGCTCGCCTCGGCCTCAGCCGCCCGCTCGCGCGCCTCGGCGTCGCGGAAGGCGGATTCCTTGCGGCCCTCGGCCTCGAGAATACGCGCCTGCTTCTGCCCCTCGGCGCGCAGAATCTCCGACGCCCGCGTCCCCTCGGCGTCGAGGATGTTCGCCCGCTTCTCGCGCTCCGCCTTCATCTGGCGGCCCATCGCATTGACGATGTCGGCGGGCGGGCGGATGTCCTTGATCTCGACTCGGGTGATCTTCACCCCCCACGGCGTCGTCGCGTGGTCGACGACCGACAGCAGCCGCGCATTGATCTCGTCGCGCTTCGACAGCGTCTCGTCCAGGTCCATGCTGCCCATCACCGTGCGCAGGTTGGTCGTGGTCAGCTGTAGAAGCGCCACGTACAGGTCGCTGACCTCATAGGCCGCCTTCGGCGCGTCGAGCACCTGAAAGAACACGACGCCGTCGGTCGAGATCATCGCATTGTCCTTGGTGATGATCTCCTGACCCGGGATGTCGATCACCTGCTCCATCATGTTCACCTTGCGGCCGACACGGTAGAAGAAGGCGGGGTAGAAGTTGAAGCCGGGCGAGGCAGTGGTCGTATACCGGCCGAAATGCTCGATCGTGTACTGATAGCCCTGCCGCACGATCTTGATCGACACGAACAGGTAGAAGACGACGAGCGCCAGGATGAGCGCGGCGGCGATAAGTCCCATATGCATCCCCGTTGGCCGGCCGCTCCGGGTGGCGCCGACGCCCTGATCCTAGCATAAGCACGCGCCATGACCATCGCCCCGCGCTCGCTGCTCTTCCTGCCCGCCTCCAATCCCCGCGCGGTCGAAAAGGCGCAGGGCCTAGCCGCCGACATGATCCTGCTCGACCTGGAGGATGCGGTGAAGGACGGTGCCAAGGACGCCGCCCGCGCCGCCGCCGTGGAGGCGCGCTACGCCGTGCCGGTCGGCATTCGCATCAACGGCGCCGGCAGCGAGTGGTACGCCGCGGATTGTGCCGCGGTACGCGAGAGCGCCGCCGACTACGCCGTGGTACCGAAGGTCGAGAGCGCCGCCGAAGCGACCGCGGTCGCCACGACCACCGGCAAACCTCTCCTCGCCATGATCGAAACCCCCACCGGCGTCCTCGCCGCCGCCGCGATCGCCGCCGTGCCGGGCGTCGCCGGCCTGATCGCCGGCACCAACGACCTGCGCGCCACGCTGCGCCTGCCCGCCGACGCGCCGCGCGACGCCATGACGCTGGCACTCCAGACGATCGTCCTCGCCGCCCGCGCCGCCGACGTTTGGGCGTTCGATGGGGTCTACAACCACCTCGACGACGCCGAAGGCTTCGCCGCCGACGCGCGCGTTGGTCGCGATACCGGCTTCGACGGCAAGACGCTGATCCACCCGTCGCAGGTCGATCCCTGCAACCGCGCCTTCGGTCCGTCGGCGCAGGAGGTCGAAGACGCCCGCGCGCTGATCGCCGCCTTCACCGGCGGCGCGGAGCGCTTCCGCGACCGGATGATCGAAGGGATGCATGTGGAGCAGGCGAGGGCAGTGCTGGCGCGGGCGGAGGCGTGACGGGTTCGGATCGCGCGGCAGCGGGCTTCCTTCATTCACAGCTAGCCCCGAAAACGCGACCCGGTTACAGACCCTCGCCAACCCCACGATTCTACCAACGGCGCGGCACATATGATCGACATCCCCCTCGGCCTTACCTTCGACGACGTCCTGCTGATCCCGGCGGAGAGCGAGGTGCTGCCCTCGATGGCCGATACGCGGACGCAGGTGTCGCGGGGGATCAGCCTCAATATCCCGATCCTGTCCTCGGCGATGGATACCGTCACCGAAGAGGCGATGGCGATCATGATGGCGCAGCTCGGCGGCATCGGCGTGCTTCACCGCAACCTGACCGTCGAGGAGCAGGTCGCCGCCGTGAAGCTGGTCAAGCGCTTCGAGAGCGGTATGGTCGTCAACCCGATCACGATCCGCCCCGACGCGCCACTGTCCGAAGCGCGCGAACTGATGCAGCGCCACCGTATCAGCGGCATCCCCGTCACCGAGGCGTCGGGCAAGCTCGTCGGCATTCTCACCAACCGCGACGTGCGCTTCGCCGAAAACCCCGGCCAGCCCGTCGCCGAGCTGATGACGCACGACAATCTCGCCACCGTCAGCACCGGCGTGACGCAGGACGAGGCGCGCCGCCTGCTGCACCAGCGCCGTATCGAGAAGCTGCTGGTGGTGGATGAAAACTACGCCTGCGTCGGCCTCGTCACCGTCAAGGATATCGAGAAGGCAGTCACCTATCCCAACGCCACCAAGGACGCGACCGGGCGGCTGTGCGTCGCCGCCGCGACGACGGTCGGCGACAAGGGCTTCGAGCGTACCGCCGCGCTGATCGATGCCGAAGTCGATCTGGTCGTCATCGACACCGCCCACGGCCACAACAAGGACGTGGCGCGCGCGGTCGAGCGAGTGAAGGCGCTGAGCAACCGGGTGCAGGTCATCGCCGGCAACGTCGCCACGGGTGAAGCGACCAAGGCGCTGATCGGTGCCGGCGCGGACGGGGTGAAGGTCGGCATCGGCCCGGGCTCGATCTGCACCACCCGCGTCGTCGCCGGCGTCGGCGTGCCGCAGCTGACCGCGGTGATGAACGCCGCCGAGGAGGCGGCGAAGGCGGGCGTGCCGGTCATCGCCGACGGCGGCCTGCGCACCTCGGGCGATCTCGCCAAGGCGCTGGCGGCGGGCGCCTCGACCTGCATGGTCGGGTCGCTGCTCGCCGGTACCGAGGAAGCGCCGGGCGAAACCTTCCTGTATCAGGGGCGCGCGTACAAATCATATCGCGGCATGGGCAGTGTCGGCGCAATGGGCCGCGGCTCGGCCGACCGCTATTTCCAGGGCGATATCAAGGATCAGCTGAAGCTGGTGCCAGAAGGCATCGAAGGCCAGGTCGCGTTCAAGGGCAGCGCGCGCGAGGTCATCCACCAGCTGGTCGGCGGCATCAAGGCGGCGATGGGCTACACCGGTTCGGCGACGATCCCCGATTTGCAGCGTCGCGCGAACTTCGTTCGCATCACCGGCGCGGGACTGCGCGAAAGCCATGTCCACGACGTGACGATCACGCGCGAGGCACCGAATTACCCGACGCGGTAAGTCGGATCGACATTCAGCCAAACCGTTCGTCTCAAGTAGGGATCGAGCGAAGTCGAGAGACTGTACCGAGAGACGGTTCTGTCTGGCACGGACCTCTCGATACGTCGCCTCGACAAGCTCGACGACTACTCGAGACGAACGGATTTCAGGCGTTTCAAATGCCAACCCGTCTCGGACCTGAGATTATTTTTGTGCCGCAACGGGATACGAGCTATTTTTCAAGGTTAATGGCCGTTTACTGCACCGCGACCGATCGATAGGCAGCTTCTCACGCCATGCGCCACGCATGGTCGGGGGGTGATTCGAACATGACGATGATGAAGGGCCTGCTGGCCGCCACGATGCTCGCCGGCAGCATCGCCGCCGCCACGCCCGCTACCGCCGCGATCGTGACGTCGGTGCAGATCCGCTCGAACGACATCCTGCAGGTCGCCGAGCTTCAGCTATTCGCGAACGGCGTGAACGTCGCGCTGGGCAAGACCGCGACCGCGACCAGCGTCTATCAGAACGGCTCGGCCGTCGCATCGCGCGCCGTGGACGGCGACACCGAGGGTAGCTTCCCGAATATCTATCATGGCAACATGAGTTCGGGTGACGTCCTGACCGTCGATCTCGGCGGAGCGTTCGACGTGACGCGCATCTCGATCTTCGGTCGCGGTGGCGCCAACGACACCTGCTGCGGCTTCCGCGACAATTACACCTACACGCTGTTCAACGGCACGACGCAGGTCGGCAGCGGCAACCTCGACGCTCGCGCCACGCGCTTCGCCACGGCGTCGATCACCGCCGCCGTGCCGGAGCCGGCGACCTGGGCGATGATGATGCTCGGCTTCGGCGCGATGGCCTTCGCGCTGCGCCGCCGTGCGAAGGTCGCGGCGACCGTCCGCTTCGCCTGATCGCACGGGCAATGATGAAAGGCCGTCGGTCGTGCGACCGGCGGCCTTTTGCGTTTTCGGGGTCCGGCGGTGTCCTGCAGCGGCACCCCTGTGGTAGGATGGGGCATGGTCTTACCCTCTCAAGCCTGCCTCACCCGTGGTCGATACACCCTAGCAACGTTGAGCGTCCTCTGCTCCAGATGGCGCGCAACCGGCGGCCGGATGGGGCGATCGCGATACTCAACACTTAGGTTGAGCATCGTGACGCGAAAATTGGCTCGAACGACGCCGTAGTCATTGAAAAGACAGTGTAATGTGCGGGCCAAGCGTTTCGCGCACATTTGGAAAATCTCTCAACGTTCGCCGCTCGAAAGCCCTGATATGACCCCCGCCGCCCGCACCCAGTCCGCAATCGAATTGCTCGACGCCATCATCCTGTCCGCCCGTGACGGCGGGGCGGCGGCGGATACGATCATCGCCCGCTGGTTCGCCGCGCGGCGCTTCGCCGGCTCGAAGGACCGCCGGGCGATCCGCGCGCTGGTCTATGAGGCGATCCGCCTGCTCGGCGAGCGCCCCGTCGCCGGGCGCGCCGCAATGGTCGCTGTGGCGCGCGCGCGGCCTGACCTTGCCGAGACCTTCGACGGCAGCCAATACGGGCCCGCCGTCCTGACCGATGGCGAGCCCGCCGCGCTGTCGGGCATCGCGCCCGCATGGTTGCGCGACGCGCTGCAGCGCTCGGGGCTGGACATGCGCCAGATGCAGGCGCTGCTCGATCGCGCACCGCTCGACGTCCGCGTCAACACATTGCTCGGCACGCGCGACGACGCGCTGGCGTTGTTCGAGAGCGCCGAAGTGCTGCCCGATGCGCCCGCCGCGCTTCGCCTGCCGCCCGACACCGCGGTTGAGCGGTTGCCGGCGTTCGAGGGCGGGCTGGTCGAGGTGCAGGACTCCGGCAGCCAGCGGGTGACCGCCGCCGCCGGTGCCGCGCCCGGCATGACCGTGATCGACCTGTGCGCCGGCGCGGGCGGCAAGACGCTCGCGCTTGCCGCCCTGATGGGCAACGACGGGCGCATCGTCGCCACCGACACCGATCGCGCCCGACTCCAGCGCCTGCAACCGCGCGCCGACCGCGCCGGCGTGACGATCGTCGAGAGCCGCCTGCTCGATCCGGGCGAGGAAGCCGCCGCGCTCGACGACCTGAAGGAAGCCGCGGATATTGTCCTGATCGACGCGCCCTGCTCGGGCACCGGCACATGGCGGCGCAATCCGGAGGCACGCTGGCGGCTGACCTCGGCACGGCTGCGGGCGCTGGAGGCGACGCAGGCGCGCCTGCTCGACCTCGGCGCTTTGCTCACGAAGCCGGGCGGCGCGATCGGCTATATCGTCTGCTCGCTGCTCGACGTCGAAGGGGCGGGGCAGGTCGAGGCGTTCCTGAAGCGCCATCCCGTCTGGACCGCCGAACCGCTGGGTGGCGTCGGCACGGCTCGTGGCGGCGGCGCCCGGCTGACGCCGGCAACACACGGCACCGACGGCTTTTTTGTCGCGCGGCTGCGGCGCCCGTGATAGCGAAGGCGTGATGATCCGTGGAGAGTTGGTGATGCGTTATGTCTCGGTCGGGGCCGCGATCGGCCTGACCCTGCTCAGTCTGTCGACGTCGCTCAGCGGCCAGCGGCCCGACGACCAAATCGATCCGCGCAGCGTCGCGCTGCTCGAACGCGGCAAGGCGGCGCGCGCGGGGGGCAATCTGCCGGGCGCGAACGACCTGATCGAAACCGCGCTCGTCGTCGATCCGCGCAACCGCGCCGCCTTCACCACGCTCGCCGAAATCGCGCGGACGCAGAACCTGCCCGGCAAGGCGATCCGCTTCTACCGCGAGGCGCTGATCCTCGAACCTAACGACATCGTCGCGCTGAAGGGGCAGGGCGAGGCGATGGTCCAGAAGGGTGCCGTCGAGCGCGCCAAGGAGAACCTTGCCAAGATTCGCGCGCTGTGCGGGACGAAGGCGTGCGGCGACGGCGAACAGCTCGCCGCCGTGATCGCCAAGGGGCCGCCGGTCAAGGCCGCCGCGACCACGCCGGTTGTGCCGCCGTCGACGGCGAAGAACTAGAGCGTCACGAAAGCACGCGCGCGATCGACACGAACTCGGCGACGCTCATCGTCTCAGCCCGCCGCGAAGGATCGATCCCGAGCGTCTCCAGCGCCTCCAGCGCGCCGGGCACGCCCTTCAAGCTCTGCCGCAGCATCTTGCGCCGCTGCCCGAACGCCGCCGCGGTCACCGTCTCCAGCTTCGCCAATCGTACCTCCTCGGGCGCATCGGCCGGTTCGATATGGACCACCGCCGACATCACCTTGGGCGGCGGGGTGAAGGCTGAGCGGTGGACCGGCATCGCGATCCGCGCCGTCGTCCGCCACTGCGACAGGATTGCCAGCCGGCCATAGGCATCGTCGCCCGCACCGGCGATGATGCGGTCGGCGACCTCCTTCTGGAACATCAGCGTCAGGCTGCGCCACCACGGCCGCCACTCGGCGGACAGCCAGCCGATCAGCAGTGCGGTGCCGATGTTGTAGGGCAGGTTGGCGACGATATGCGGCCCGCCGTCGAACAGCGTGCGCGCATCAATCGCCATCGCATCGCCCTCGACGACACGCAGCCGCCCCGGATAAGCCTCGGCCAATTCAGCGAGCGCCGGGATGCAACGTCGGTCCCGCTCGATCGCCGTTACCAGCGCACCCGCCGCCAGCAGCGCACGGGTCAGCCCGCCCGGCCCGGGGCCGATCTCCAGCACCTCGACATCGGTCAGGTCGCCCGGCACCGCGGCGATGCGCCCCAGCAACTGCCCGTCGAACAGGAAATTCTGGCCCAGCGCCTTCGACGCCGACAGCCCGTGCCGGGCGACGACGTCGCGCAAGGGGGGCAGGGCCGTCACGCGGCCGCGGCGCGGCGGGCGGCGGCTTCGGTGGCCAGCTTGATGGCGTGGATCATCGCGCCGGGCTCGGCCCGATTCTGTCCGACGATGCCGAACGCGGTGCCGTGATCGGGCGAGGTCCGTACGATCGGCAGGCCCAGCGTCATGTTGACGCCCTCGTCGAAATGCAGCGCCTTCAGCGGGATCAGCGCCTGATCGTGATACAGGCAAATCGCCGCGTCGTAGCCCGCTCGGGCGCGGGCGTGGAACATCGTGTCGGCCGCGAATGGCCCGACCGCATCGATCCCCTCGGCTACCAGGATTTCGATCGCTGGCGTGATGAGCTCGATCTCCTCGCGCCCGATGTCGCCGCTCTCGCCGGCATGCGGGTTTAATCCGGCGAAGGCGAGCCGCGGCCGCTCTATCCCGAAATCGCGCACCAGCCCGCGCGCGGTCGCCCGCGCCTTGGCGAGGATCAGCTCGACCGAGAGCGCGGCAGGCACGTCGGCCAGAGGGATGTGCGTCGTCACCGGCACGACCCGCAGCGTCGGCCCGGCCAGCATCATCACCGCATTCTCGCGCGCAATGCCGCAGCGTTCGGCGACGAACTCGGTCTGGCCGGGATGGGTGAAGCCGATGCGGTACAGCTCGGTCTTGGATACCGGCCCTGTCACCAGCGCAGACGCCGTTCCCGACCGCGCGATGCCGACCGCCAGCTCCAGCGACTGGATCGCGCAGCGCGCGCCATCGACATCTGGCGCTCCGGGGACGATCTCTCCGGCATCGGCGACGTCGATGACGGGCAGGGCGTCTGCGAACACCGACGCGGCATACTTGGGCGTTGCGATCCGCGCGACCGGTCCGTCCCAAACGGCAGCAATTGCGCGAATGTCACCGACCGCGACGAAGGGCGTGAGGCCGAACGTCTCGCGCGCGACCCAAGCCTTGGCGATCGTCTCCGGCCCGATGCCGGCGGGATCGCCCATCGACACGACGAGCGGCAGCAGCCCGGTCACCGTACCGCCCCCGTCCGCATCACCGATACTCGATGATCGCATCGCGGCGGATGTCGCGCAGCATGCGCTGAGCACGCAGGTTGACGCGCTGTTCCTCCAGCTGCTGCTGCACGGCTTCCGACGACGGCAAGCTGGCCGTGCGCACGTCGTCGCGCCCACACAGCACGAACACGCGCACTTCCTCTGGCGTGCCGAACGGCTGAGTCGCCTGTCCGATCTGCAGCTTCATCATGATTTCCTGCAGCTGCGGCGGCAGCTGGCGGATCGTGACCGAATCATTGTCGGCGACGTCGGCGCCGATCTCGGCCGCCACCTTGGCGACGCTACCGCAACCGTTGATCGCCTGCGTCGTCTTGGCGAGTGCCGCCACGCGCACGCCCGCCTGCGCCTCGGTCGTGCCTTTGGGGAACTGCACGGTCAGCTGACGGAGGCTCAACTTCGCGTCTCGGGGATCCGCGGTCAGCACCTGCCGCTTGTCGACGAGGTACAGAATCGAGAAGCCGCCCGGCACCTCGATCGGCCCGGCGATCTGGCCCACGCCCATGCCCTGCGACGCTTGCTGCAATTCAGGCGGCAGCGTGGCGAGGCGGATCCAGCCGAGATCGCCGCCCACCGACTTGGTCGACGCTTCGGAGAAGTTGCGCGCGAAATATTCGAATGGCTGGCCGCCGCGCATCTGCTCGATCATCTTGCGCATGTTGGCGACGACTTCCGGCGCGCGGTCGGGCGTCGCGGACAGGTAGATTTCCTGAAGGTGGAATTCGTCGGTGCCCTGCGCGGCCTTCAGCCGGTCGATGATGTTCTTCACCTCCTCGTCGCCGACATTGACGAACGGCGTGACCTTGCGGCGCAGCAGGCGGTTCCACGCCAGTTCGCCCTCGATCTGCCGACGCAGCGAGCGATCCGACGACCCTGCCGTGCGCAGGAAGGCGCGCATTTCTTCGGGCGTCCGGTTGAAGCGCTTGGCGATGCCGTTGAAGCTCTGGTCGATCTCGCCCGTCGTCACGGTGATGTCGTTGGCGCGTGCCTCCTGCACCTGCAACGTCTCGTCGATCAGCTGGCGCAGCATCTGCAGCCGCGCCTGATCGCGCTCGGCGGCAGGCAGCTCCTTGATGTTGTTCAGCGCCAGCGTCATCGCCAGGCGGTGATCGACGTCGGTGCCGGTGATGACGGTATCGTTCACGATCGCGGTCGGCTTGCGGATGTTGGGATCCTGCTTGCCGAACACCTGCAGGTTCTGCGGCAGGTTCAGGCCGCTGGCGTCGGGCACCTGCGGCGCATCCTGTGCCGCCAGCGTACCGGCCGCCAGAATGATCGCGATGGCCGCACCGGCCGACTTCGTCGCAAAACTCTTCACGTTTCGTGCAATCCCATCCTGCGCGACATGTCGCGGTTTCGCGTCTGTATAGCGCAATTTCGGCTGAACCGTGGCTTAGCGGCCCAGGTTCTTGAACGACAGCGTCAGCAGGTAACTGTTGCCGCGCTGCGCGTCGCCGGTCGTCTCATAGTCACGCTTCCAGGTCAGGCCAAGCCTGAGGCAATCGTCCTCATAAGCGACGCCGACGCGGTGGCGGATCGGCGTGAAGCCATCGGCCTGCGACAGCGGATCTTCCTCCCGATCGGTCAGGTCGACGGTGGCCGAGCCGTAGACCGACCAGAACCGCGCGAACGCCACGCGCCCGCCGACCCGCGCTTCCTCGCGATCCTGCAGATCCTCCTGCGCCGCGGTGATGTTGCGGTTGAGCCGCAGATAGCCGAGCAGCAGATAGGTATCGCGCGTACCCACCGTCGCATCGACCTCGTTTCGCCGCACCGCCAGGCTGTCCTTGTCGAGCCGGTAGCGGTGCGTCAGCGACAGCAATTCGCGGAACCGCACCGTCGTCCGCCCGACGATGTCGGAAAAGCGGTTCGACAGACCCGTGCCGTCCGGCAGGATCGAAGTGCGGTCGCTCAGCCGATAGCTCTGGCCGACCACCGCCGCCACCGACAACCCGTCGCGGTCCAGCGCGTAGTCGATGCCGTAGGTGACGCGCGGGCTGTCCTCGAACCGATCATAGCCGGGGAAGCGGTTGAGCGCGAAGAGGTTCGAATCCTCGAGATCGACCGCGCGTGCATCCTCGTTCGGGATGGCGAGGTTCGCGACCTTGGGACTGGCGACCAGCTGTACGCGCGGCGTGATCCGCTGCGTGCCGCCGAACGCGGTGCCGATGAACGGCCATTTCACGTCGAGCGCGACCGCGCCGATCAACCGGTGCGAGATGCCTTCGTCGCCGCGATAGCTCGCCACGGTGGTCGCCAGCACGTCGTTGGCATTGTAGATGTCGCCGCGGGCATAGGCGGTGAAGGTCACCTCCTGACCCATCGTCGTCAGCCGGCGCAGATCCCAGCGCAACGAGGCAAAGGCGCGCTGCGTATCCTGTCCCTCGGTGCGCGTCAGCGCCAGCGTGTTGAGCTGCATCTCGAACCGCCCGCCGATCAACCCGTCGGCGAAGCGGCGCCGATAGTCGATCTCGGGCAGCGCGATCGGCTGCATCCCCTGGCTGTCGTTCACGCGCAGCGTCTGCACCGACCAGCCGGCGATCGACAGATAGCTGTCGCGGTCGATCCGTTCGACCCGCACGGTGCTGCGCAGGCGGGCGTCGCGCGAGATATCGTAGCGGCGCAGGAAGGTGCGGTCGCTCGCCAGTCGGATCGATTCGCTGATGCTCCATTTGGGGCTCAGCTGATAGCGGCCGCTGCTGTCGATATAGCCGCGGAAGTCGTTCGATGTGGACAGGCTCTGGCCCGTCGTCTGCAGGTCGTCGCTGCGCCGGCTGTAGGTGCCATAGGCATCGATCCGGAATGCCCCCAGGCTGTTCAGCTCGCGATAACCGACCTGCGCCATCGGCAGCGCGCCGGTGAAAATGCGCGGCGTCACCGTCAGGTCGCGGTTCTCCCCGAAGCTGAATAGATAGGGCGCCGCCACCTCGAAACCGTTGACGCGGCTGATGCGGAATTCGGGCGCCAGGAACCCGTCCGCGCTCTTGCCGCCGATCGGATGCGAGAAGCTCGGCAGCGGCAGGCTGGCGATCCCGAAGATCGAGATGCGCGCGCCCTTGTAACGGATGCGACCGACCGCGGGGTCGTAGATGACGCGCACCGCGGTGATCTTGAACGACGGTTCTTTCGGACACCCGCTGCTATCGGTCACCGAACACGGTGTGTAGGCGGCATCCTCGACCGTCACCACGCCGCCGTCCGCCCGGCTGCCCCGCCGCGCAGCCAGCCGCCCGCCTTCGTCGAGCACGACCAGCATGTTGTCGATCACGCCGTCCTTCAGCGAATCGGTCAGCTCGATCCGATCGCCATAAGCGGTGTCGCCCTGCGGATTGGTGACCGCGATGTTGCCCTCGGCGATCACCTGTCCGGTCTTGCGGTTCCACGTCACCGTCTCGGCGCGCAGCCGGTCGCCGCCGCGGTACATTCGGACGTCGCCCTTTGCCACGACCTGATCGGCATCGAATCCGTATTCCAGCGAATCCGCGGAGAACTGAACGTCGTCGCTGTCGGCCGGGCTCGGCGCCTCAGCGACAGGCGCGTTCTCGATCGGGCGATCCTGCAGATCCTGCGCGGCGGCCGGAGCCGCCAGCGGCGCGAGCATCAGCGCGGCGGTCGTCAGAAGGGCGTTGCGCGTCACGACCGAAAACTTCTCCACTCGGCCGGCGCGGCCCCCTTTGGCGGGTCTATCGCATCGACCGGACCGGGCCGCAACGCTTTGCGATACTTCACGAGGCGTCCTACATGGCAGCATCTCGAAGACAGGACGATCCCGTTTATGAAGCTCGCATTCGATTCCGCCGTCCCCGCCGATGCCGCTTTGACCGTCGTGCCGGTGGTGCAGGGCGGTGCGCCAGAGCTGTCGCAGGTTACGTCATACAAGGCGTTCGTGACCGCGGCGGCGACCCAGGCGAAGTTCGAGGGGGAAACTGGAACGATCGCAGATTTCTATGTGCCCACCGCCACGACAGGTGAGGTCCGGCGCGTCGCCCTGCTAGGCGTTGGTGCGGGTGCCGACGAGGATTGGGAGAAGGCGGGTGGCGCCCTGACCGCACGCTATCTGGTCGGCGGGCCGGCATCGCTGACCGTGCAACTCGACGACACCAACGTCGGTATCCACGCGGTCGGTCGTTTCGCTGCGGCATTGCTTCAGCGAAGCTGGCGCTACGACGCGCTCCGTACGAAGCTGACCGAGAAGCAGAAGCCGTCGCTGCATACTGTCACCATCACCGGTGCATCGGATGAGGCGCGTGAAGGTTGGAACGCCTACGCCGCGGTGACCGCGGGGATGGAGCTGACCCGCGGCCTCGTCGCCGATCCGCCGAACCTGCTCTACCCGGAGAGCTTCGTCGAACGCGTCACCGCCTCCGTGGATGGGACCGGCCTGCAGATCGAGGTGCTCGACGAAGCTGCGATGGCCGAGCTCGGCATGGGCGCGCTGCTCGGCGTCAGCCTGGGGTCGCGGCGCGAGGCGCGGCTGCTCGTACTACGCTGGAACGGGGGGGGGGACGGCGCACCGCTGACCGCGCTGGTCGGCAAGGGCGTCACCTTCGATTCCGGGGGCATCTCGATCAAGCCGGCCGGCGGCATGGAGGACATGAAGTGGGACATGGGCGGCGCCGGCGCCGTCGCGGGCGCGATGAAGGCGATCGCCCTGCGCAAGGCGAAGGCCAACGTCATCGGCGTGATGGGTCTCGTCGAGAACATGCCCGACGGCAATGCGCAGCGGCCCGGTGACGTCGTTACCTCGATGTCGGGCCAGACGATCGAGGTCATCAACACCGATGCCGAGGGCCGGCTGGTGCTGTGCGACGCGATCACCTGGGTGCAGCGGACGCACAAGCCTGCACGCATCGTCGATCTCGCAACGCTGACCGGCGCGATGATCGTTAGCCTCGGCAACGAATATGGCGGCTTGTTCTCGAACGACGAGCATCTGGCCGGCGACCTGCTGACCGCCAGCACCGCGTCCGGCGACAAGCTTTGGCGCTTTCCGCTGTCGCCGGCCTATGACAAGCTGATCGACAGCCCGATCGCCGACATGAAGAACGTCGGTCCCCGCGGCGCCGGGTCGATCACCGCGGCGCAGTTCATCCAGCGCTTCGTCGACGACGGCGTGAAATGGGCGCATCTCGACATCGCCGGCATGGTCTGGTCGGACAAGCCCGGCGTCAATCACGACAAGGGCGCGACCGGCTATGGCGTCCGCCTGCTCGACCGTTTCGTGCGCGACGCCTGCGAAAGCTGAGGCGGTGAGCCCCTGGCTGTTTCTCGCTGGCGCCATCACGTTGGAGATCGGCGGCACGGTTCTGCTGAAGCTGTCGAACGGCTTTGAGAAATGGCACTGGGGGGCGCTGTCGGTCGCCCGCTACGCGTCGTGTTTCTGGGTGCTGGCACCGGCCATGAAAAGCCTGCCCGTCGGTACCGTCTATGCCATCTGGGCAGGCGTCGGCATCGTCGCCGCCGCGATCATCGGCGCTCTGGCGTTCGACGAACGGCTGGGCGCGATCCAGCTATTGTGCATCGCGTTGGTCTTGACCGGAGCCGTCGGGTTGCGCCTGACGACGACAGCCTGAGCCATGCAGGTCGATTTCTATCACCTCGTCGCCACGCCGCTCGATCGGGTGCTGCCCCGCATCGCCGAAAAGGTGGTCGCGGGCGGCGGACGGCTGGTGGTGGTCGCCGCGGACGAGGATCAGCGCGCCGGGCTCGACCGGCTGCTATGGACCTATGCTGCCGACAGCTTCCTGCCGCATGCGCAGGCGGGCGGGGCGGGGGACGCCGACCAGCCGGTCCTGATCGCCCCCGAGGTGACAGCTCTGAACGGCGCCCGCAACGTAGCGCTGGTCGACGGGACGTGGCGCGACGCGGCGCTGGCGTTCGACCGCGCTTTCCACTTCTTCGATGGCGAGAGTGTCGGCGGCGCCCGTGCCGCGTGGAAAGCGCTGGCGGACCGTGACGGTGTCGAACGGCGCTACTGGAAACAGGACGACGACGGCCGCTGGACGCAGGCGGCCTGAGCGCCTAAGGGCCGCGCATCTTTCCACCAGTACAAGCACAGGAGCCCGTGACCGTCATGGCCGCGAACCGTACCTTTTCGATCATAAAGCCCGATGCCACCCGCCGCAACCTGACCGGCGCGGTCACGAAGATGCTGGAGGAGGCCGGCCTGCGCGTCGTCGCGTCGAAGCGCATCCAGATGACCAAGGAGCAGGCCGAGGGCTTCTACGGCGTGCACCGCGAGCGTCCGTTCTTCAACGATCTCGTCAGCTTCATGATCTCGGGCCCCGTCGTGGTGCAGGTGCTCGAGGGCGAGAACGCCGTCCAGCGCAACCGCGACATCATGGGCGCGACCAACCCAGAGAACGCCGACGCCGGCACGATCCGCAAGGAACTGGCCGAATCGATCGAGGCGAACTCGGTGCACGGTTCGGACAGCGACGAGAATGCGGCGATTGAGATCGCCTATTTCTTCAAGCCGGAAGAACTGGTCGGCTGATCCGATTGGGAAGGGGGTTCACACCCCCTTCCACATGGCATCGAGGCGGCGCTGGTCGCCGCCTGGTTGCCGCCGGACGAGTCCGCGCAGCATGAAGGCGCGGCCGCTTAGCAGACCACCCGGCTCCGTTCGCCAGAGCAGGTCATACGTAGCGGTTTCGCTGCGATCGCCGTCATCGGCGGTGCAAGTCGCGGCAATCATCACCGGCACGCGACCTTCGCGACGGTCGGCGCCGCCATCCGTCAGTTTCAGCATCGGCGTGGCAAGCCATTCGGCCTCGATCCGGTGCGTGACGACGGTAGTCTTGTCGCCCACGCCCAGCGTTGTCGGAAAGATAATCTTAGTCGTCTGAAGCGGGCAGTCGGCCTGCGACCTGAGCTCGATGCCGGACCTGTCGATTGCGGAGGTCGTCAGCGTCACGCGATGCCGCTGCGCGTTCTTTTCAGCCGCATCGCTGCGTCGTGCGGTTTCTTTCTCCGCGGCGGCATCGCGGCGGTCCTGATATCCGCTCCAGAACGTCAGCCCTGCGATCACGACACCGGCCACCGCCACGGCTTCGCCGATCGAAATCCAGCGGCGGCGTATCGCACGGCTTTCCGCCTTTTCCGCCGGCGTCTCGTCACTCACCGTCCGCCCGCCTCCAGCAGCGCGCGCGGCGCGACCATTTCCCAGCTCTGGGCCACGCGGTCGCCGATATGGTCCCAGTCGGTGCCCGGCACATCGGTGCGGATCGCGATCCAGCCCGATGCCCCGAGATAGGCGGGCTTGAAATACAGCGCCGGATCGCTCTCGATCAGCGCATCCTGCTCGTCGCTGCCGGTCGTCTTCACCATCACCGCGGTTTCGCCGTCTCCGTGGTGATCGTGCCAGATATAGGCGAAGAACTTGCCGTCCTCGATCAGGAAACCCGGTGCGCCATGCGACACGCGCTCGGTCGCGCCCGGCAGGACGAGGGCCAATTCACGCAGGCGGTCGAGGTCGGCAGAATAATCCGGGCTCATCGCGTCACGAACTCCGCAAGGACTGTCGGGTACAGCAAATGCTCCTGCACCAGCACGCGTTCCGCCAGATCGTCGGCGGTGTCGCCTGGCAGGATCGGGACGCTGGCCTGTCCCAGCACCTCGCCGCCGTCCAGTTCCTCGGTTACGACATGCACCGAACACCCGCCTGCCGCATCCCCCGCCGCGATCGCACGGGCGTGGGTGTCGAGCCCCTTGTACTTCGGCAGGAGCGACGGGTGGATGTTGATGATCCGCCCACGCCAGCGCGACACGAACTCGTCCGACAGCAACCGCATATAGCCCGCCAGCGCAATCGTCTCGACGCCCATCGCGCGGAACATCGCGTCGAACGCCGCCTCACGCGCAATCTTGCCTGTCGGGCCGACGAAGGTCGTGACGCCGTGCGACGCGGCATGGGGCAGGCCGACGGCATCGGCCTTGTCGGACGCGACGACGACGATCTCGTACGGACAATCCTCGCCCTGCGCCGCCGCCAGCAGCGCCGCCATGTTCGATCCCCGGCCGGAGATGAGGACGCCGACGCGGTGCCTCATGCTGAATGCGTCGCCGACCACGGCGCGCGCGCGCTCCATGTCTCCGGCCCGCCGGTGACGGTACAGCCGCGCGGACCCTCACGCACCTCACCGATCCGGAACACGGTTTCGCCCGCCTCGGTCAGAGCGGCAGACACGGTATCGGCATCCCCCGGCCCGACGATCACCACCATGCCGATCCCGCAATTGAAGGTCCGCGCCATCTCCTCCGGCTCGATCCCGCCCTGCGCCTGCAGGAACGCCATCAGGCGTGGCTGTTCCCAGGCGCCGGCATCGACGAACGCATGGCAATCGGCGGGCAAGACACGTGGGATATTCTCCAGCAACCCGCCGCCGGTGATGTGGGCAAGTCCGTGGATAAGTCCGGCATGGAGCTGTGGAAGCAATGACCTGACATAGATTTTCGTCGGCGCCATCAGCGCGTCGATCAGGCGGATATCGTGATCGAAGACGGCGGGGCGGTCGAGCTTCCAGCCGCGATCCGCGGCGAGCCGACGGACCAGGCTGAATCCGTTCGAATGCACGCCCGACGATGCCAGCCCCAGCATCACGTCCCCGGCCGCGACGCGGTCGCCGGTCAGCAGCTGCTCGCGCTCCACCGCGCCGACGCAGAAGCCGGCAAGGTCGTAATCGCCGGCGGCATACATGCCCGGCATCTCGGCGGTTTCGCCGCCGATCAGCGCACAGCCGGCCTGCTTGCACCCTTCCGCGATGCTCGTCACCACGCGCTCGGCGACCGCGGCATCCAGCTTTCCGCTGGCGTAATAGTCTAGGAAGAACAGCGGCTCGGCGCCCTGTACGATCAGGTCGTTGACGCACATCGCGACCAGATCGATGCCAACTCCGTCGTGCGCGTCGTGATCGATTGCCAGCTTCAGTTTCGTGCCGACGCCATCGTTCGCCGCGACGAGCAACGGATCCTTGAACCCCGCCGCCTTCGGATCGAACACGCCGCCGAACCCGCCCAGATCGGCCTCCGCGCCCGGTCGCCGCGTCGCGCGCGCCAGCGGTGCGATGGCACGGACCAGCGCATTGCCGGCGGCGATCGAGACGCCGGCGTCGGCGTAGGTGTAGGGGGAGTTCCGTCGGTCGGTCATCGGCGCGCCTCGAAAAATATCCGTTCGTGCTGAGTAGAGGCTGAGTAGCCGCGACAGCGGCGTATCGAAGACTCGTATCGAAGCACCGCCCCGGACCCTTCGATACGCCATTTCGACTTCGCTTAATGGCTACTCAGGGCGAACGGATGGGGAAAGCTTCGCTCTCAACGGTCGTCCCCTAGCCACAACGCGCTTGGATTTCCACGCCCGCTTCGCCACAAGAGCGCGGACTATGGCCGTGCGACGCATATCCGGGACGCTGAAGATCGTGCTTGCCGCCGCCGCGCTCGCTGGCGGGGCCGCGCTCGCGCAGATCGAGGGCGGCGATCGCGGTGCGGCGCCGGTCGACAGCTCGGGTGATTTCGAGGTGAGCGGCATCGCCATCGACGTCGGCGGCAAGACCGCGGAAGCTGCGCGGCTTGCGGGTTGGCGCCTCGCCCAGCGGCGCGGGTGGCAGTTGCTGTCGCAACGCCTGACCGGCAACGCCGGCAGTCTGCCGGACGGCGCACTCGATTCGCTGGTGACCGGCATCGTCGTCGAGAACGAACAGATCGGCCCGACCCGCTATGTCGCGCGGCTCGGCGTCCTGTTCGACCGCGGTCGCGCCGGACAGGTGTTGGGCGTGTCTACCGCCTTCGACCGGTCCCCGCCGATGCTCGTCATCCCCGTCCTCTGGTCGGGCGGGGCGGGGCAGGCGTTCGATCGCACCACGCCGTGGCAACAGGCGTGGGCGCGCTATCGCACCGGCAACAGCGTCATCGACTATGTGCGCCCGGTCGGCACCGGCGCCGACCCGCTGCTGCTGAACGTCGGCCAGACCGGACGGCGCGGGCGCGGCTGGTGGCGGACGATCCTCGACCAATATGGCGCGAACGACGTCGTGATGCCTGAGGCGCGGCTGTACCGCAGCTATCCCGGTGGGCCGGTCATCGGCGTCTTCACCGCCTTCTACGGCCCCGATCGCGTGCCGCTGGCGCGCGCAGTGCTGCGCGTCGAGGACAGCGATGCGATCCCCGCGCTGCTCGATCGCGGCGTTGCCCGGCTGGACGAGGCCTATCAGACGGCGATGCGTGGCGGGCGGATGCGCACCGACGCGCTGCTCGCCCCGCCGCCGGCACCCGAAGTTTCGCCGACGCCGACCGCCACGGCCACTGACGGCATCACCGGAACCGAGGATGTCCTTGGCGTCACCGGAACCGCCGTCACCATCCAGTTCGACACCCCCGCCGCCGCGTCGATCACCGCCGGCGAAGCCGCGTTGCGCGCAATCCCCGGCGTGCGTCAGGCGACGACCACCAGTCTCGCGCTCGGCGGCGTCTCCGTCATGCGCGTCACCTATGACGGTGATCCTGCCGCGCTGCGGGCGGCGCTGGAGGCACGGGGGTGGACGGTGCAGGAGGGCGGGGGGACGCTGCGCATCCGTCGGGCGGCGCCCGCGCCTGCGCCCGCCGCCTCGCCCACCGGGGGATGAGTCAGCTCGACCTGCCGCTGCCCAAGCCGGTCAGCGCGCGACCGGAGGAGTTCCTGGTCGGCCCATCGAACACCCGTGCTGTCCATGCCATCGAACATTGGGGCGCGTGGCCGGTCATGACCGCGCTGCTGGTGGGCCCGCGCAAGTCGGGCCGCAGCATGCTGGCGCGGCTGTTCGTCGGTGCCAGCGGCGGCCAGATGATCGACGATGCCGATCGCGCGGGGGAGGCCGACCTGTTCCACGCCTGGAACCGCGCGCAGGGCGAGCGCCGCCCGCTGCTGCTGGTGGCGGAGGCGCCGCCACCCGAATGGGCGATCCGCCTGCCCGACCTGCGCTCCCGCATCGCCGCCAGCCAGCTGCTGACGCTCTATCCGCCCGACGACGTGCTGGTCCGCGACCTGCTCGTCTATCTGTTCGAACGTCGCGATCTCGACGTGCGGCCCGACCTGATCGCGTGGCTGCACAAGCGGGTCGAGCGCACGCATCTGGCGGTGCTGCGCCTCGTCGACCGGCTGGAGGAGGTGGCCGACGCCCGCCGCACCCGCCGCCTGTCGATACCCGTCGTGCGCGAAGCGCTCGCCGAAAGCGGGCTCATAACGGGATTGTCACACAAGCAGGGCAATCTGGCATGGTGACCCATCTTCGCTCGCTCGAAATCGAACCCGTCGATCCGCCGCCACCGCCGCCCGGTCGCTACTTCAACCGGGAGCTGTCGTGGCTCGCGTTCAACCGGCGCGTGCTGGAGGAGGCGTGCAATGCCGCGCATCCGCTGATGGAGCGCATCCGCTTCCTGTCGATCTCGGCATCGAACCTCGACGAATTCTTCATGGTGCGCGTCGCCGGCCTGCTGGGACAGCAGCTGCAGGGCATCGAGCAGCGCTCGACCGACGGCCTGACACCAAAGCAGCAGCTGGCGGCGATCGTGCAGGAGGCGGACCGCCTCGTCGACAGCCAGCAGGCGGTGTGGCGCGATCTGCGCGCGGCGCTGGAGGAACAGTCGATCACCGTCCTCGACGCCGACGAGATCGAGGACGAGCTGGCGACGTGGCTGGCCGGGCATTTCCGCGAACAGCTGTTCCCGATCCTGACGCCGCAGGCGCTCGATCCCGCGCACCCGTTCCCGTTTATCCCCAACGCGGGCCTCAGTGTCATCTTCGATCTGGTTCGCCAGTCCGATGCCGAACCGATCCGCGAGCTGGTGCTGCTCCCCGCCAGCCTGCCGCGCTTCATCCGCCTGCCCGGCGACGGTGCCCGCTTCGTCACGATCGAAACGGTGCTGAAGCGCTTCTCCGGCCTGCTCTTCCCCGGTTACGACGTGCGCGGCGCCGCCGCTTTTCGCATTTTGCGCGACAGCGACATCGAGCTGGAGGAGGAGGCGGAAGACCTCGTCCTTTATTTCCGCACCGCCATCAAGCGCCGCCGCCGCGGCCGCGTGATCCGGCTGGAGATGGAAACCGGCATCGGCGCCGAGCTGGAACAGGTGCTGAAGGAGGAGCTGGACGGCGCCAAGGCGATCCTGACCGAAACCGGCGGTTTCCTGGGGCTCGGCGATCTTGCCATGCTGGTCGAGATCGAGCGCCCGGACCTGAAGTTCACGCCCTACACGCCGCGCTTTCCCGAACGCATTCGCGAATTCGCCGGCGACTGCTTCGCCGCGATCAAGGCGAAGGACATCGTCGTCCACCACCCGTACGAAAGCTTCGACGTGGTGCTCGAATTCATCAAGCAGGCGGCGGCCGATCCCGACGTCATCGCCATCAAGCAGACGCTCTACCGCGCCGGCAAGCAATCCGCGGTCGTCAACGCGCTGATCGCTGCCGCCGAGGCGGGAAAGTCGGTGACCGCGGTCGTCGAGCTGAAGGCTCGCTTCGACGAGGAACAGAACCTGCTCTGGGCCTCCGCGCTGGAGCGCGCGGGCGTGCAGGTGGTCTACGGCTTCATCGACTGGAAGACGCATGCCAAGGTGTCGATGGTCGTGCGGCGGGAGGCGGGCGCCTATCGCTCCTATTGCCACTTCGGCACCGGCAACTACCACCCGGTCACCGCGCGCATCTATACCGACCTCAGCTTCTTCACCGCCGATCCGCGGATCGGGCGCGACGCCGCGGCGATCTTCAACTACGTCACCGGCTATGTCGAACCGGGCGAGCTCGAATTGCTGTCGATTTCGCCGCGCGACCTGCGCGACCGGCTGATCCGCCTGATCGACGACGAGATCGTCAATGCGCTGTCGGGCAAGCCAGCGGGCGTTTGGGCGAAGATGAACTCGCTGGTCGATCCCGCGATCATCGAGAAACTGTACGAGGCGAGCGGGGCGGGGGTGGAGGTCGACCTGATCGTCCGGGGCATCTGCTGCCTGCGCCCCGGCGTGCCCGGCATGTCCGAACGCATCCGTGTCAAATCCGTCGTCGGCCGCTTCCTGGAACACAGCCGCATCTGGGCGTTTTCGAACGGCGACGTGCTGCCGAACGACGGCGCGAAGGTGTATCTTTCGTCCGCCGACTGGATGCCGCGCAACTTCGACCGGCGTGTCGAGTATATGTTGCCGGTGCTGAACGAAACCGTCCACGATCAGGTGCTCGACCAGGTCATGGTCGCCAACCTCATCGATGCCGAGCAGAGCTGGGAATTGAAGAGCGATGGCGAATATGAGCGGGTATCGGTGCCGGAGGGCGGGCAGGGCTTCAACCTCCACCGCTATTTCATGACGAACCCGTCGCTCTCCGGCCGCGGCGCCGCGATGGGCGTGCGCCGGTCGGTGCCGAAGCTGACGTTGCGCGGCCGGCGTCGCAGCAGTCCGCCCGCGTGAGCACATCCGCGTCGCGCGGCGCACGGACGGCGGTGATCGACATCGGATCGAACTCGATCCGTCTCGTCGTCTATGAAGGGGCGGCGCGATTGCCGGCGACCATCTTCAACGAAAAGGTGATGGCCGGGCTGGGACGCGCGCTAGCAGAGACGGGGGCGATTGACGCCCCCGCAATGACGCTCGCGAAGGCGGCGCTGGCGCGCTTCGCCTGGCTGGCACGCGAAATGGGCGTGACCGATCTGCGCACCGTCGCGACCGCCGCGGTGCGCGACGCATCCAACGGCGGCGAACTGCTCGCCGCCGCCACTGCGCTCGGCCTGACGGTCGAGACACTGTCGGGCGAGGAGGAGGCGAGCGGCGCGGGCTTTGGCGTGCTCTCCGCCATCCCCGACGCCGACGGCATCGTCGGCGATCTCGGCGGCGGCAGCCTCGAACTCGTCCGCATCGTCGCCGGCGCCGTCACCGATCGCGCGTCCTTCCCGCTCGGCGTGCTGCGCCTCGCCGCGCTGCGGTCGAAGCGCAAGGGCGCGTTCGAGGAGAAGGTCGCCGCGATGCTGGCCGAGGCCGGCTGGACAGGGCGCGGCCGCCGGCTGCCGCTCTACATGGTCGGCGGGTCGTGGCGGGCGCTGGCGCGGCTCGACATGACGCTGACCGGCTACCCGCTGCCCGTCATCCACGGCTATACGATGACGCCGGTCGAGATCGCGCGGGTCGGGCGGTCGCTGACACAGCTCGACAAATCGCGGATCAAGGCGATCGCCGATATCTCCAGCGCGCGCGTACCGACGCTGGGAGATGCCGCCGCGCTGCTGGCGGTGCTGTGCCGCACGTTGGGCAGCAGCCACGTCGTCGCCTCCGCGCACGGCCTGCGCGAGGGACTGCTCTATGCCCGGCTCAGCCCCGCCGAACGCCTGCAGGATCCGCTGATCGTCGCCGCGCGCGCGGAAGGGGTGCGGCTCGGTCGCTTCCCCGAACATGGCGACATCCTCGACGCCTGGATCGCCCCGCTGTTCGCGAGCGAGGATGCTGACCTCGCCCGGTTGCGTCATGCCGCCTGCCTGCTCGCTGACGTTGGCTGGGCGGCAAATCCCGAATTTCGCGCCGAACGCGGTGTCGAGGTCGCGCTGCACGGCAACTGGGTCGCGATCGATGCACGCGGGCGGGCGCTGGTAGCGCAGGCGCTGCACACGTCGCTGGGCGGTGGCACCGATACGCCCGATCCGCTCGGCCGGCTGGCCCCGCACGACGAACTGGGGCTGGCGGCGCGCTGGGGGCTGGCGATGCGGCTGGGCCAGCGGCTGTCGGGCGGCGTGTCGGGACCGCTGGAGCGCACCCGCCTCGCGATCGACGGCAAGCTCTCGACGCTGACGGTGAAGGCCAATGATGCCGCACTCTACGGAGATACGGTGGAACGCCGTCACAAGGCGCTCTCCGCGTCTCTAAGTCTGGAGCCTAGACTGATCGTCGCCTAGCCGCAGGCGAGGCTCACGATCCGCCCCGCGTCGTCGATCCGCACGGTCAGTCGGTCGGGCCGGAAATCCATCGTCACCATCTGACCTGGCCGGACGGGACGGATCGTCCTGGCGCCCGTCCATTTGCGCAGCTCTGCTTCCGTCGTCGCATCGTACACCCGTCCGATGAACCCCTGAACATCGGCCGCGGCGCACGGACCGGGTGTTACTGTCCGGGTCACCGTGCAGCCGCCCAACAGCGCCAGACCTGCGATCACCGCGACCCGAATCATGTGTCGTCCTCGCCCTCGCGCGTCATCTTCAGCTTGCCGCCACGCACCATGAAGCCCAGCCGTCCCTCGACCAGATCGAGCGCATCGCGACCGAACTGGTCGTAGCGCCAGCCCTGCAGGATCGTCAGACCCTCACGCGCGCCCGCCGCCAGCGCCTCGAGCTCGTCGCTGCGCGCCAGCAGCCGTGCCGCGACGTTGATGTCGCGCGCTCGAATCTTCAGCAACAGCTTCAGCAGGTCGGCGACCAGTGCGCCGTCCTTGCCCAGCGACGGCCCGCGCTCGTCGCGCGCCGGCATCTCGTCGGCGGGCATCGGCCCGGCGCCTTCGATCGCGGCCATCAGGCGACCGCCGATGTCATTGCCGGCCCAGGATGCGGCGAGGCCACGGACCTTCGCCAGATCGGCCTGCTTGCGCGGCGGATTGCTGGCGAGGTCGGCGATCGTCTCGTCCTTGGCGATGCGGCCTCGCGGCAGGTTCTTGCCCCGCGCCTCCATCTCGCGCCACCGCGCGATCGCCTTCAGCCGACCCAGCACCTCGGCCTTGCGGCTGTTGATGCGCACCCGCTGCCACGCGGTATCGGGGTCGTTGCGATAATTCTCCGGATCGGCGATCCGCTCCATCTCTTGGTCGAGCCAGTCGCCGCGCCCGGTCTTGCGCAGCTTCTCCAGCATCTTGGGGAAAATCACCGACAGATGCGTTACGTCGGCGATCGCATAGGTGATCTGCCGGTCGTCGAGCGGCCGGCGCCCCCAGTCGGTGAAGCGCGCGCCCTTGTCGACCTGGATCCCCAGATAGCAGTCGACCAGGTTGGAATAGCCCACCTGCTCGCCCTGACCGAGCGCCATCGCCGCGATCTGCGTGTCGAACAGCGGGTAGGGGGTCTTGCCGGTCAGGTTGTAGACGATCTCGAGATCCTGCCCACCGGCGTGGAAGACCTTCAGCACGTCCTCGTTCTCGACCAGCAGATCGAGCAGCGGCTTCAGGTCGAGCCCGGGCGCCAGCGGGTCGATCGCCGCCGCCTCCTCGGTATTCGCCACCTGGATCAGGCAAAGCTCCGGCCAGAAGGTATTCTCGCGCATGAACTCGGTATCGACCGTGATGAACGGCGATTCGGCGAGGCGGGCGCAGAGGTTGGCGAGGGTCGCGGTGTCCTCGATCAGCGGGTGGATATGCATAAGCGGGCGTGCATAGCCGCGTGCGCGCGCCTTGACAAAGGGCGTCGTGGGGGGGAGGGCGCGGGCGTCCCGGATATCACTGTAAAGTTGAAACGATGCACGCCTATCGCACCCACACCTGCGCCGCGCTCCGCTCGAGCGACGTCGGACAGACCGTCCGCCTGTCGGGCTGGATCCACCGGAAGCGCGATCATGGCGGCGTGCTGTTCGTCGATCTGCGTGACCATTACGGCATCACCCAGGTCGTCGCGAAGGCGGGCAGCCCGATGCTGGCGCTGCTCGACGGCCTGCGCGTCGAGACGGTCGTGACCGTCACCGGTGAGGTGGTGTCGCGCGGCGCTGAGGCGACGAACGCAAACTTGCCGACCGGCGAGATCGAGGTCGTCGCGGCCGAGGCGTCGGTGCAGTCGCCCGCGCAGGAGCTGCCGCTGCCGGTCGCGGGCGAGGCCGATTATCCCGAGGACATCCGCCTGCGCTACCGCTTCCTCGACCTGCGTCGCGAGAAGCTGCACGCCAACATCCTGCTGCGCTCGAACGTCATCAGCTCGATCCGTCACCGCATGGTCGATCAGGGCTTCACCGAATTCCAGACGCCGATCCTGACCGCGAGCAGCCCCGAGGGCGCGCGCGACTATCTGGTCCCCAGCCGCGTCCATCCCGGCAAGTTCTACGCGCTGCCGCAGGCGCCGCAGATGTTCAAGCAGCTGCTGATGGTCGCCGGCTTCGACCGTTATTTCCAGATCGCGCCCTGTTTCCGCGACGAGGATGCACGCGCCGACCGTAGCCCGGGCGAGTTCTACCAGCTCGATTTCGAGATGAGCTTCGTCACCCAGGACGACGTGTTCGACGCGATCGAACCCGTGCTGCACGGCGTGTTCGAGGAATTCGCCGACTGGCAGGGCAAGGGCCGCACCGTCTCGGCGCTGCCGTTCAAGCGCATCCCCTACCGCGAATCGATGCTGAAATACGGCAACGACAAGCCCGATCTGCGCAACCCGATCGTCATCACCGACGTCAGCGATCACTTCCGCGGCTCGGGCTTCGGCCGCTTCGCCTCGATGGTGGAGGGTGGCGACGTCGTCCGGGCGCTGCCCGCGCCGAACACGCATGAGAAGAGCCGCAAGTTCTTCGACGACATGAACAGCTGGGCGCAGTCCGAAGGCTTCCCGGGTCTGGGCTATGCGACGCAGAAGGACGGCGTATTCGGCGGCCCGATCGCCAACAATCACGGCCAGGACGGGATGAAGGCGATCGCCGAGGCGCTGGGCCTTGGTCCCAACGACGGCATCTTCTTCTCGGCCGGCAAGGAGGCGCAGGCCGCCAAGCTCGCCGGTCTGGCGCGCACCCGCGTCGCCGAACAACTCGGCCTGATCGACGACAAGCGTTTCGAATTCTGCTGGATCGTCGACTTCCCGATGTTCGAATATGACGAGGACAACAAGAAGGTCGATTTCAGCCACAATCCCTTTTCGATGCCGCAGGGCGAGATGGACGCGCTGGAGACGAAGGATCCGCTGGATATCCTCGCGTATCAGTACGACATCGTGTGCAACGGCATCGAATTATCGTCGGGCGCGATCCGGAACCACCGGCCGGAAATCATGTACAAGGCATTCGAGATCGCGGGCTATACCCGCGAAGACGTCGATACCAACTTCGCGGGCATGATAAACGCGTTCAAGTTCGGCGCACCGCCGCACGGCGGCTCGGCGCCCGGCATCGACCGCATCGTCATGCTGCTGGCCGACGAGCCGAACATCCGTGAGGTCATCGTCTTCCCGATGACGCAGAAGGCGGAGGACCTGATGATGGGCGCGCCCAACGTCGCGACCCCGAAGCAGCTTCGCGAACTGCACATCAAGCTGGTGGACGGTCCGAAGGCGGGTGTGGCCGCGAAGACCGAATAGGCGACACTATCACGTGCTCCCGCGCAGGCGGGAGCCCAGGATTACGAAGCGCTATGCATGTGGCTCTGGGCTCCCGCCTGCGCGGGAGCACGGCTTGGCTTGCATCGGACTTGGATTGAAAATCCGCGCACTGCCACAATCATCATAATTAGTGCGGCAGTTCGGGCTCCAGCAGGCGGTGCAAGTGCACCAGCACGTACTTCATCTCGGCATCGTCAACCGTCTTCTGCGCCGCGGCGCGCCAGGCCTTTTCGGCGCTGGCATAGTCGGGGAAAATCCCGACAACGTCGATCTTGGACAGGTCGGCGAAATCCAGAGTCTGCGGATCGGTCACGCGACCGCCGAAGACGAGGTGCATCTTGCTCATGTGAAGGCTCCCGGGGGTGTTCGCAGGTGCAATAGACCGCGACACCCCCGGGTCAACATCAAGCCGCGTCGGACTTCTTCGTCTTCACAGCCTTCACCGCGCTGTCGAGCACCTTGCGCGCCGTCTCCTTGGCGGCATCGCGGCTGAGAACCGATGTGCTGAGTTGTTCCTTGCCCGTGGCTTTGGCCGCGGCAAAGGCGGCGACGGCACCCTCGGCCAGCTTCTTGCCGACCGGCTTCAGCGCATTCTTCTCCTGTGGTGTGCGCGGCACCAGCGCCCCGGCGATCAGCCCGACGGCCAGCCCGCCGACGAGGACGCCGACGGGGTTCGATTCCAGTCCGGCCAGCGCGCCACGCGCGTTGTCGAGTGCCTTGTCGCGGGCTTCACGGGCCTGGTCGCGCTTGCGCTTCGGCTTCGACTTGTCCTTGGAAGTCGCGGTTTCTGCCATGGTCTATTCCTTCGTCGGGGCCTTCGCCCGGGTTCGTGGTTTCAACTCGCGGGGTTCGGCGGCGGTTGCATCGCCCTTCCCACGGAACAGGGGGCGCAGGCTCCGCTTGATTGGCTTGCGCGCGAGGATCACGCCGATGAGCGCAGCGGCGACTGCGACGACGGCCGGCTGTTCGCGCGCCGTCGCCAGACCGGCCTTCGCCGCCGCCTGAGAGCGATCGCGCACGCCAGACACGGTTTCCCGTGCCAGCGCCCGCGGTTCCAGCCGGACCTTCGCCTCCGCCACCGACGTGTCGAGCTGCGCCTTCGCAGCAGCGACCCGCGCCCGTGCGGCGAGAAGTTGCGGATCGACCGTCATTCCGCCCCTCCGAACGCCGCAGACAACTGCTTGCCGGCCAGCCAGCCGAGCACGCCCGCTATGGCGAGGGTCGCGATAACGACGACGCCGGTCGCGCCGAGCGGGCCGATCAGCGTCGCGAGCGACAGGATCAGTCCGACCAGCAAAGCCCCGAACGCTGCGATCGCGAGCACCGCCGCCAGCACGCCGAAGACGATTCCGCTCTTGCCCGCACGAATGCGGACGCGCGCCACCGTCTTGTACAGCTCGACCTGAGCGGCGGCATAGGCCTTCGCATCCTCGGCGACCTGAGCAACGGTCGCGCCGATGCCGTCCTTCACGTCATTCGCCACGCGATCAGTGCCGCTCAGCGATCGCGGTTCGCGTCGACGCCCGACCACAGCACGCGCGCCAGCACGAAGCCGACCGCGGCCGCCGCACCGATGGCGACCCCGGGCGACTTCTGAACGAAGACGCGTGCATCATCGAGCAGGTCGTCGACGCTCTTGTCCTCCAGCTTGCGGGAAAAGTCCGACACCGCGCTTGACGCGCTGCGGGCATAGCCGCCGAACTGCACGCCGACCTTGTCGTCGATGGTGACCGCGGCGTCGTCGATCGCCTTGGCGAGCTCGCCCAAAGCGCCGGTCGCACGCGCCTTGCCGTCGTCGGCGAAGCTGCGGATGCGGTCGGTCGCCTGACCGGTCAGCTTGCCGGCTTCCTCTTTCACGACCGTCGTCGCGCCGCGGCGGCGGGCGGCATCGAGCGTCTCGTCGCTTGTCCCGAGTTCGGTGGACGCGGTCGTCTCCGGCGTGAACTCGATATCGAGCGGCTGCTGCGGGGTGGTGGTGTTCGTTTCGTCGGCCATGGTCGAAGCCCTTTCATTGATACGCGCCCACAACAATGCCCGGGCGGCGGCGGTTCCATCGGCGTTGCCGACAAACGTTGGAGGCGATAGACGCCGCGTCGAACCGCTCTCACCCATAGATAGGAAGGTCGTTTCGTGACCGCAATCATCGACATCCATGGCCGCACCATTCTCGACAGCCGCGGCAACCCGACGGTCGAGGTCGATGTGATGCTGGAGGACGGCAGCTTCGGCCGCGCCGCGGTGCCGTCTGGTGCCTCGACCGGCGCGCATGAAGCGGTCGAACTGCGCGACGGCGACAAGAGCCGCTGGCTGGGCAAGGGCGTCGAGAAGGCGGTCGATGCCGTCAACGGCGACCTGGCCGAGGCGGTGCTGGGCATGGATGCCGAGGATCAGGCCGATATCGACGCCGCGATGATCGAGGCGGACGGCACCCCCAATAAGGGCCGGCTGGGCGCGAACGCGATCCTGGGCGTCAGCCTGGCCGCGGCGAAGGCGGCGGCGGATGCGCGCGGCCTGCCGCTCTATCGCTATGTCGGCGGCGTCGCCGCGCACCTGCTGCCGGTGCCGATGATGAATATCATCAACGGCGGCGAACATGCCGATAATCCGATCGACTTCCAGGAATTCATGATCGTGCCGGTCGGCGCGGAGAACATCGTCGAGGCGGTGCGCTGCGGCTCGGAGATCTTCCATACGCTCAAGAAGAAGCTGCACGACAAGGGGCTGGCGACCGGCGTGGGCGACGAGGGCGGCTTCGCGCCGAACCTGTCGTCGACCACCGACGCGCTCGACTTCATCATGTCGGCGATCGAGGGCGCGGGCTATACGCCGGGCGACGACGTGATGCTGGCGCTCGATTGCGCCGCGACCGAATATTATCGCGATGGCGTCTACAAGATGGTGGGGGAGGGCAAGACGCTCAGCCCGGCAGAGAACGCCGCGTTCCTCGCCGACCTCGCCGCCCGCTACCCGATCTTCTCGATCGAGGACGGCATGGCAGAGGATGATTGGGAGGGCTGGAAGACCCTGACCGACATGATCGGCGACAAGGTCCAGCTGGTCGGCGACGACCTGTTCGTGACCAATCCCGAGCGGCTGGCGCGGGGCATCGACGGCGGCTACGCCAACTCGCTGCTGGTGAAGGTCAACCAGATCGGCACGCTGACCGAGACGCTAGAGGCGGTATCGATGGCGCAGCGCGCATCCTACACGGCGGTCATGTCGCACCGTTCGGGCGAGACCGAGGACGCGACGATCGCCGATCTCGCCGTCGCCACCAGCTGCGGCCAGATCAAGACCGGCAGCCTCGCGCGCAGCGACCGGCTCGCCAAGTACAACCAGCTGATCCGCATCGAGGAAGAGCTGGGCAACGCCGCGCGCTATGCAGGGCGCAGCATTCTGCGGGGGTGAGGCGGCGGGTTGCGCCGTTGGATACCGTGCTCCCGCGCAGGCGGGAGCCCAGGGCTACGAAGGACGGCGCCTGTGGCTCTGGGCTCCCGCCTGCGCGGGAGCACCGCTAGCTCGACATTCGTTGCGACCTAATCACTTGATTCGCCGCTGCATCTGATTCACTGATCGGCCATGTCGCGCACCAAACCGAAGAAGCCGGTCTTCCAGATGCTCCGTAAGGCGGGGTTGCCCGCCGCGGCGGTGATCCTGACCGGGTTCTTCGCTTATTTCGCGGTGCTCGGGCCTAACGGCGTGCTGTCGTATCGCGACTATCAGCGCCAGCTGTCGAAGCGGCAGCTCGAATTCGCCAGCCTCGACAAGGAACGCGCGCGGCTGAAGAACCGTGTCGCGCTAGTCAATCCGCGCAACGCCGATCCGGACATGGCCGACGAACTGGTTCGCAAGGAACTGAACGTCGCGCATCCGAATGAGGTTATCGTACCACTCGACTGAGTTTCGTTGCGGATGATACCGGTGTGCAAGACGTTGCGGAATGCTGCGCAACACGCTTATAGCCGGACCATCTTCCCTAACGGAAACGAGGCTTCCCCAACGTGGCCAAAGCACCCGCCGTCAATACCGTCACAGCGCCCCCCATCCCCAATCGCGAGCGCCCGGCCGAACCCAAGCCGTACGAAGCGACCAAGGAAGAGCTGCTCAAGTTCTACAAGGACATGCTGCTGATCCGCCGCTTCGAGGAGAAGGCGGGCCAGCTCTACGGTCTCGGCTTTATCGGCGGCTTCTGCCACCTCTACATCGGTCAGGAGGCGGTCGCCGTCGGCCTGCAGTCCGCGCTCGACAACGAGCGGGATTCGGTCATCACCGGTTACCGCGACCACGGCCACATGCTGGCGTACGGCATCGATCCCAACGTCATCATGGCGGAGCTGACGGGGCGTGCCGCCGGCATTTCCAAGGGCAAGGGCGGGTCGATGCACATGTTCTCGACCGAGCATAAGTTCTACGGCGGCCACGGCATCGTCGGCGCGCAGGTATCGCTGGGCGCGGGTCTCGCCTTCAAGCACAAGTATAGCGGCGACGGCGGCGTCACGCTCGCCTATTTCGGCGACGGCGCCGCGAACCAGGGCCAGGTGTACGAGGCCTTCAACATGGCCGAACTCTGGAAGCTGCCGATCATCTTCGTGATCGAGAACAACCAGTACGCGATGGGCACCAGCGTCAACCGCGCGTCGAGCGAGGACCAGCTGTATCGCCGCGGCGAGAGCTTCCGCATCCCCGGCATCCAGGTCGACGGCATGGACGTGCTCGCCTCGCGCGGCGCGGCCGAGACGGCGCTGGAATGGGTCCGCGCGGGCAAGGGGCCGATCATCCTCGAGATGAAGACCTATCGCTACCGCGGCCACTCCATGTCCGATCCGGCGAAGTACCGCAGCCGTGACGAGGTGCAGGCCGTCCGCGACAAATCCGATCCGATCGAGCATGTGAAGAAGCTGCTCGACGCCGCCGGTGTCAAGGAAGACGAACTGAAGGTGATCGAGGCGGACATCCGCAAGGTCGTCAACGCGTCGGCCGATTTCGCCGAAGGGGCGCCCGAGCCCGAACCCGCAGAACTTTATACCGACGTACTGGTGGAGACCTATTGAGATGGCGATCGACATCAAGATGCCGGCGCTGTCGCCCACGATGGAAGAGGGCACGCTGGCCAAGTGGCTCGTCAAGGAAGGCGACATGGTGAAGTCCGGCGACATCATGGCCGAGATCGAAACCGACAAGGCGACGATGGAATTCGAGGCCGTCGATGAGGGCACCGTCGCGAAGATCCTGGTCGCCGAGGGCACCGACGGCGTGAAGGTCGGCACTGTCATCATGCAGCTGGCCGCCGAAGGCGAGGATGCGTCTTCGATCGCCGCGCCGGTCGCGAAGGACGATTCGCCCGCGCCGGAGGCCAAGGCCGACGCGAAGAAGGACGATCAGGTCGAGGATTCCGCGCACCCGGCGCAGGAGAAGGTCGAGACCGGCGCGCGCCAGATGTTCGACGCCGCGAAGCACGACGCCGAGGTTGCCGACCCGGAGTTTCCCGCGGGCACCGAGATGGTGAAGGTGACGCTGCGTGAGGCGCTGCGCGACGCGATGGCCGAAGAAATGCGCGCCGACGAGCGCGTGTTCGTGATGGGCGAGGAAGTCGCGCAATATCAGGGCGCGTATAAGGTGACGCAGGGCCTGCTCGACGAGTTCGGCGAGAAGCGCGTCATCGATACGCCTATCACCGAATATGGCTTCGCCGGCATCGGCACGGGCGCGGCGATGTCGGGCCTGCGTCCGATCGTCGAGTTCATGACCTTCAACTTCGCGATGCAGGCGATCGACCACATCATCAATTCGGCCGCGAAGACCAATTACATGTCGGGCGGCCAGATGCGCTGCCCGATCGTGTTCCGCGGTCCGAACGGCGCCGCCAGCCGCGTCGGCGCGCAGCATTCGCAGAACTACGGGCCCTGGTACGCCAGCGTGCCGGGCCTGATCGTGATCGCGCCCTATGATGCGCAGGATGCGAAAGGCCTGCTGAAGGCCGCGATCCGCAGCGAGGATCCGGTCGTCTTCCTCGAGAACGAACTGCTCTACGGCCGCACGTTCGAAGTGCCCAAGCTCGACGACTGGGTCCTGCCGATCGGCAAGGCGCGGATCATGCGCGAGGGCAAGGACGTCACGCTGGTCAGCTATTCGATCGGCGTGGGCATCAGCCTCGAAGCCGCCGACAAGCTGGCCGCTGAAGGCATCGAGGCCGAAGTCGTCGACCTGCGCACGCTGCGCCCGCTTGATACCAAGACGGTGCTAAAGTCGCTGGCGAAGACCAACCGCATCGTCGTTGTCGAGGAAGGTTGGCCGACCTGCTCGATCGCCTCGGAAATCGCCGCGGTGGTGATGGAGGAAGGCTTCGACGATCTCGACGCCCCCGTGCTGCGCGTCACCAACGAGGACGTGCCGCTGCCTTACGCCGCCAACCTTGAAAAGCTGGCGCTCATCACTGCGGACAAGGTGATCGCGGCGGTGAAGAAGGTGACCTACCGGTAGGCGATCGTCCATCGGACCTAAGCTGAGCGAAGTCGAAGGGCACCTTCCACAGGTGCTTCGACTTCGCTCAGCCCGAACGGTGAGTTACGTGCGATTTGGCGCACGATCTGACGGATCGCACCTTACTTCACGAACATAGCGACTTCATCTCGTTCTCGTCGTTGTAGACCTGCGTGGTATCGCGACGATCGCGGACCATCATCGACGCAATCTCGGTGATCGTGGTCGATGGTGACAGCGATGTCTTGATGAGCGGCTGATAGTCGTAGACCACCTCGACGAACATCGTCGCGCCATTGTCCGGCGCGATCACGCGTCGGTCGACCGGGGTCGTCACGCCCAGCCCGCCGGTAAAATTGCCGGTCTTGTTCGAATAGCTCGACGTGTACGCCTTGCTGCCGCGGCACCGTTTCCAGCCGATCTTGTACTGCGCGGGGTTCGTGTTCGGGCTTTGCGTCGGTTCCAGGCTGGTGACGACGACACGACCGCGCTGGAACAGCTTCAGCTCGTCCGCTTGCAGGCCGGCACCGGTCAGCAGGTCGTTGATGTCGCGTTCGCTGATCCGCTTCGCTTGCAACTGGCTGCCCGATCCGATCCGCGCGGCGTTGTCGGCCAGCTGGAGCGCCAGCTGGCTGACGCGCATCCGCACGATGATGTAGTTCGTCAGTTCGGCGCCCGTCAGGCTGAGAGTCAGAAACACCGGAAAGATGAACGCGAATTCGAGCAGCGCCAGGCCGCGCCGGTCGCGACCCAATCGCCGCAGCAACCGCGGGCTGACGTGGTGGGCAAGGATCGTCATGGGCAGTTTCCGATCGTCATGGCGCCATAGGCACCCTGGTCGCCGTACGGCTGGTTTTTCAGCACCGTCGTCGCCTCAACCGTATCGAGGTTGGTGCCGCCGACCAGACGGGTGACCGGGAACAGGCTCGGATAGCTGACCTTCACGGTATAGAGTGTCGCATCCTTCGCGCCGCCCTGGCCGCCGTTGCCGCCATCGGCATCCCACACGCCATTGCGATTGTCGTCCTCGAACGGTTCGCCGGCGTCGCAGGTGTTGTTGCGGTTCGTGTCGGTATAGTCCTCCGCCCGCGCGTTCGCCGCGTCGGTGAAGGTCCGGTAGTACCGTCGCGAGATCTTGATATCGGCGCCATTGTACATCGCGCGCAGCTGCTTGCGGACCTTTTCGTCCAGCAGGACCTGCGCTGATGCCGATGCTCCGATTTCCAGCGAGGAATCACGCGCCGTCTTCTGCACGACCCCCTCCAGCACCGCCTTCGTATAGAGGCGGTGGCTGACCTCGAACGCGCCGAGCAGCATCAGGAACATCACCGGCGCAACCAGCGCGAATTCGATGATGGTCGCGCCGCGCCGGTCGCGCCGCAGGCGGGAATGCAGGGCCCGGATCATTGCGTGAGCCTCAGCATGGAGATCTGGTCCGCGATCGACTTGAACGTCGCCTGCAACTGCGGTCCGTTGGTCGCCTTGAAATAGCGACCGGGCGTGGCGCAGTTGCTTAGCCGCGTTTCAGTGGAGGTCGCCAGATTGCCGAAGGCGATCACCCACAGCGTGATGTTCTTGTTGCGGATCGCGGCGCACAGCGCTTCCGTTCGGGCATTGACCTGATCCGTCAGCGCGGCGCCGCCGGTGCAGTTCTGGTCGAACCCCGGGTCGGTGCCCGAACCGATCGTGCGGCGATCGAGCCAGTTAACGCCGTAAGCGGTATAATTATTGCCGGCCGTGCAGGCGTCACCATCGGTCATGAAGATCATATGCCGCTCGATCTCGCCCCCCCCGGGCGTCAGCGCATTCTCCGCTGCGAACAGCCCGGTCGGCGATGCCAGCCGCGCGCCCCAGATCAAGCCGATGTCGTGGTAGGTATTACCCTCCGGCGTCAGGCTGTCGACATAGTCGTCGAACGCCGACGCACTGTTCCATTCCTGCAGCTTCCGCGACTCTTGCGGGCAGGCATAGTAGGATTCGTTGCCAAGGTCGTCAGCGCTGAAGACCGCATTCATCGACCAACCGCGGGTGTAGGTCACATCGGGCAGCACCATGCCCCAGCGCGTCGACGCGTCGCTCGGGAGGGCGTCGATGTTCAGATCCTTCGCGCCCGCAGGGATCGGCGTATAGCTGGACTGCGACACCGTGTTGCGCTCTTCGAGGCAGCCTTCCCACGTAATCCGCTTGTTCTTCGTCGATGTGCCGTTGACGTCGATCGGCCAGTCGAACGACGCATTCCAGCTCGTTCCGTTCTTCAGCAGACCGACGTTGACCGGAAGCTTGTTGTATTCCCAGCGCACCTGAAGGGCCCTGCGTTCGTAGATGCAGAAATAGCTCCCGTAGGTGGTGCCATTATAGGTGTTCTGGGGCCCCAGCACCCGAAATTGCTCGTTGGAACTGCTGCCGGGCGCCGCGTTGCAACGGGCCGTTCTGCTGGTGGTGTAGTAGTTGTACAGCGTCCAGCTGGTCCAGTCGGTGCCGCTCGCCCTGCGCGTCTGGTAGTTCCAGCTGTCGGCGAACCATTCGGGCTTCAGCAGCCGCCCGACATTCACGTTGGTCGCATAGGGTACGAAGCCGAAGCGGACCTGCACCTGATCGCCGACGCCGCCGCTCGGCGTGCCGGTCGCACAGGTCGCATCGGTGTCGAGCCGGGCGACGATCTCATAGAAGCATTTGACCGACGTCTTCAGCGCGTCGATCTTCTTCACCGTGTCCCCGGGCGGTACGTCGTTCATCGAACCCGTCGTATCCAGCACGAACATCACGTCGGTGTTGGGCAGCCGCATCTCGCTGGCGCAGGTGACCTCGATCAGCTGGTCGGTCTTGAACCCGATGATGCGGGTCAGCGTCATCGGGATCGTCGCCGACACGCGACCGGACACCTTGCCCGCCTGTTCGGTGAATTCCTTCGCGGTGGCGTAGGAACCGAACGACCCGCTCTCGAAGTTGCCGGTGAAGAACTGCTCCGCCTGGGAATTCGCGTAGTTGTTGTTGAACGACCAGGTGCCGCCGCCCATCGCGCGGCGCCCGGCCAGCGCGCCGGCGTCGCAGGCGTGTTGCAGCCGCGTCTTGAGGATGTACATGCGGGCGATGTCGATGCCGCCGCCGACCATGCCCGCCAACGGAATGAGCGATGCGCCCATCAGCATCAGCGCGTTGCCGCGCACGTCGCGCGCCAACCGCGACATGAAGCCGCGTGCTTCGCTCCGCTTTTTCCTGAAGCCCCACATCATCGAGTCGCCCGATTTTTCCCCATCACTGCGGGTCCATGCGACGATGGTGGATAAGGGCGGTTGAAGGGGCGTGGTTAAGCCGCCGCTAACCACACCGGCCGACCCGGCGCGCGACCTCGCCGCTGTCGAGCGCCGCATCGTCCTGTCCTACGCCCCGGCCGCGGGCAGGGCGGGTCTGGCCGCGCTGTTAGCGCTCGACGACCTGCTTGCCGACATCGTGCGGACGACGCGTGATCCCATGGTCGGGCAGATGCGGCTGACGTGGTGGCATGGCGCCCTGACCGCGCTCGACAGCGCTGCGCCGCCGGCGCAGCCGGTACTGCGCGATCTGGCGGCGCTCGTCCTCCCCGGCGTGTCCGGCGCGGCGCTCGCCGTGATGGTCGAGGGGTGGGAGGTGTTGCTGGAGGGTGACGAAGCGGACCCGGCGGCGCGCGCGGCCCTGCATGCCACGGCGCGTGGCCGGACCCTGTTCGAGGCGGCGGCGACCGTGCTCGGCGGCGATCTTGCCAACGTCGGTTCGGCCGGGGAGGGCTGGGCCGCCGCCGAACTCGCCGCGCGCAGCCGCGAACCGACGCTCGCCGCCGCGGCGGATCGTCTCGCGACCGACCGACTAGCCGGTTTTCCGACCACTCGCTGGCCGCACGCGCTCAGGCCGCTCGGCGCCATGGCGCTGCTGGCAAGAGATCGGACGCGCGCGCCGGCCCGCCGTTTTGGGCGTATCCTGTACCACCGCCTGGCCGGATTGTGACTTGGCGAGCGCGCGACCGCTGATTAGCTTCGTGCGCAGGCGGGACGTTCGGGGGACAGGATCATGTTGCGCTATCTGGCGGGGGTCGCGTCCGCCTTGCTGCTCGTCGCGGCCGGAGTATTCCTCTTCCGCTCCGATGCCACGGCCGAACGTCCGGCGTCACCACAGCCACGACCGGCCGCCGCGTCCGAACCACAGGACGCCGCGATCGACGAAACTCCTCTACCCGCCGCCAGCGCGCTGACCCGCGAGCAGAAGCGCTTCAACCGCTACGACAAGGATCGCGACGACGGCATCGCCCGCGAGGAATATCTGGCGAGCCGGCGCAAGGCCTATGCGAAGCTCGACACCAACGGCGACGGCCGGCTGTCGTTCGACGAATGGGCGGCGAAGACCACCGCCAAATTCGCCACCGCCGACAGGGATCGCTCCGGCACGCTGACCCGCGCCGAATTCGCGACCACTGCGGTCAAGCGTTCGACGCGACCGCGACCGAACTGTCCGCCGCAGCAGGCGCCGAACGAGTCCGACTGATCCATTCGCCCATCGCGGCGCGCGCGCGGTCGGTATACATCCGCTTGCGATCCGCCTTCTTCGTCCGCCCCTCGATCGTCGGGAACAGGCCGAAGTTGACGTTCATCGGCTGGTACGTCTCTGCCACCGCTGCGCCGGTGATGTGGTGCAGCAGCGCGCCCAGCGCCGTCTCGACCGGCGGCGCGGCCAGCGTCTCGCCCGCCAGCTCGGCCGCGGCGAAGCGTCCGGCCATCAGCCCGATCGCCGCGCTCTCGACATAGCCTTCGCACCCCGTGATCTGCCCGGCGAAGCGGATGTTCGGCCGTGACTTCAGCCGCAGCGTTGGGTCGAGCAATTCGGGCGAGCGCAGGAAGGTGTTGCGGTGCAGCCCGCCCAGCCGCGCGAACTCGGCATTCTGCAACCCCGGGATTGTGCGGAACAGGCGGACCTGCTCGGCATGCTTCAGCTTGGTCTGGAATCCGACGATGTTCCACAGCGTCGCACTGGCATTGTCCTGCCGCAGCTGCACCACCGCGAACGGCCAGCGCCCGGTGCGCGGATCGTCCAGGCCGACGCCCTTCATCGGGCCATAACGCAGCGTCTCCGCGCCCCGCTCGGCCATCACCTCGATCGGCATGCACCCCTCGAAATAGGGCACGTCCTCCCAGCCCTTGTACTCGGTCTTCTCGCCGTCGAGCAGCGCCTGGACGAAGGCGAAATACTCCTCCTTCGACAGCGGGCAGTTGATGTAGTCGGTCCCGTCGCCCTTATTCCAGCGCGACTGGAACCAGGCGGTCTCCATATCGATGCTGTCGCGGTGGACGATCGGCGCGATCGCGTCGAAGAAGGCGAGCGCGTCGCGGCCCGTCGCGCCGGCGATGCTGTCGGCCAGCAGCGGGTCGGTCAGCGGCCCCGTCGCGACGATCGTCATGCCGTCCTCGGGCAGCGCCTCGACCCGTTCGCGCACGATGGTGACGTTGGGGTGCGCGTCCAGCGCCGTGGTGACGCCCGCCGAGAAGCCGTCGCGGTCCATCGCCAGCGCCGATCCGGCGGGGACGCGGTGGGTATCGCCCTCGCGCAGGATCAGCGACCCCAGTGTCCGCATCTCCTGATGCAGCAGGCCGACCGCGTTCGTTTCGGCATCGTCGGAGCGGAAGCTGTTCGAACACACCAGCTCGGCCAGCGAATCAGTGTGGTGCGCAGGCGTCGTCGCGACGCCGGAGCCGCGCATTTCGGACAGCTTCACGCGGTAGCCCGCCTCGGCCAGCTGCCATGCGGCCTCCGATCCGGCGAGGCCGCCGCCGATGATATGGACGTGATGTTCGCTATGGTCGGTCATGCGCACGCCATGCCGTCATCGTGCGGCAGGAGCAATGCCGGCTCGGCCTCGATCCAGTCGAGATGGCCGTGCGCGATCAGGGCACAGGCGACCGACGTCAGGATAAGCGGAATGCTGACCAGCCCGGCGTCCAACAGTCCGGCGATGGCAAGACCCATGCCCGCACCTGTCGCTGCCCAAACTTGGCAGGTGCGGGCCCGCTCTTTGGTACGACCGAGACGGCACAGGAATGCTGCGCCTCCGCAGATGGGAAGGACGCCGAGGAACGACCCGACGATGACCGTCAACGGAAGTCCCACGATGCTGAGCATCACGATTTTTCCCAGCCCCTGCAACAGGCTGTCAGAGCTTGGAAGGGTGAGCATGAGCATCGCGGCGAAGATTGGCCCGGCGGCGACGGTCGCTGCGGCGATGGCCAGTCGCTGACTCGCGACGTCGACTATGCGCGCCAGGTCACGTCGTGGCCTTGCGACCGTACGCGAAGTCTGGCGCGGTGACATGGTCGGCTCCGCCATAGTCGGCAACGCATCGTCACCACCCGGCGCCAGCCAGAACGCGCTCGGGCAGTCGCGGTACAGCGCCTCTTCCGGGCTCATCCGGCGGAAGGTCGCGGCCAGCGTGCGGTCGGCGATCTCGGTCATGTGCGATGTCCTTTCATCCAGCAGCGGCGTCATGGCGGTTCTCCGGTCAGCGGTTGGTCAGGCGAACGGGTTCGGCACGACGTGGCGTGCGGTGGCGGCAACATCCGGCGCGGCCCGGTCCAACCGCTCGGCCAGCCGGTTCAGCCGCTTCACCGGCACGGCCGGGAACAGGTGATGTTCGAGGTGGAAGAACATGTTGTAGGTCAGCAGATTGACGAGCGCGGAGCGCTGCGTCCGCGCGATCGCGCCATTGGCCTCGCACCCGTGATGGGTGATCCACACCGCGAAGAACGCGGTCAGGCACTGCGCCAGCGCCATCATCGCGACATGAAAGGCGAGCACCGCCGACCCCGTGGCGATCGTGACGCCAATCACGATCAGGCTCAGCGCCAGATCGATCGTCATCCGTCGCCTGAGCGTCCGTCCGCCGCCGCGCCACGCGGCCAGGTGCATCTCGATCGGGAAGACGGGGCCGTAGAGCAGCACGCGCCACCCCGGCATCGTTCCGGCCTTGCCCTCCAGATCGTCGGGCCGCCCGACGTGTCGGTGATGATGCAGGTGATTCCACGCCACCGCGGCGTTCGATCCGAGCATCACCGCGCTCAGGACGTGCAGCACCATGCGATGGCCGCGCGGCCCGAACCCCAGATTATGGTGGATCGCCTCATGGTTCAGCCGCAGCGCGGTCAGGAAGATCATGAAGGCGCACAGCATCGCCGGCACCCAGAGCGCGTGAGCCGCGAACGCCCAGGACGCGACGACCCAGGGGAGGGGGTGCAGGCACTCGACCAGTCCGTCGATCGGCCGCATCGCCACCAGATCGCGCCACGCCACCCGCTTCAGGATCAGGCGCCGATCCCTTTCATCCGTTATTTCGGTAATAACAGAAATCATATCGCGTGCGTCTGGCTGGGTCATGGCGTCCGTCCTCCTCAATCGGCCTTCTTGGACTTCCCCGGAATGAACTTCGCGACCTTGCCGCCCAGCTTCATCAGCGTGACGAGCGTCGGCTTAGGCAGCACGCGGACCTGATCGTACCAGCCGCCCAGCGTACCGATGAATTCATGCATCCGCGCCACCCGCTCCCGCACATGCGCCGGGGCGGTGTCGTCGGACTTCAACCGCTGCGCGAGGTCGGCGAGCAGCGCGATCGTCGGGTCGATCTCGCGCCGCTTGCGCTCCTCGGCGATGCGCATCAGCATGTCCCACAGGTCGGTTTCCGCGACGAAATGGTCGCGGCGATCCCCTTCGACATGCACGCGCCGGACGATTCGATAGGATTGCAGCTCCTTCAGCGCGGTCGACACGTTGGACCGGGCGAGGCCGAGCGCATCGCAGATGTCTTCGGCGGTCTGCGGGCGGTCGGAGAGGTAGAGGAAAGCATGGATCTGGCTGACCGAGCGATTGACGCCCCATTGCGTGCCCATCTCCCCCCAGTGGAGGATGAAGGCCTTGGCATCGGGATGATCGATCAATCGCATCTGTCGTCCATTTCTGTTATTTCAGAAATAACGCTTCGATCCGGCCGGCGTCAAGCGGAATGATGGATGCAGACGCGGCAGTCGCTTTCGACATGTGTCCGCCTATGATGCATCGGACAATCTCGGCGGAAGTGGATGGGATGACGGGGACGCACGATTGGGCCGGGGCGGTGGGCGATGTCTGGGCGCAGGAGTGGCGCCGGACCGATCGAAGCTTGGCCGACCTGTCGCGACATCTCGACGCGGCGATCCTCTCGGCGGCACCGGCCGGCGCCTTAAGTGCGCTCGATATCGGGTGCGGCGCCGGGGCGACGTCGCTGGCGTTGGCGAGTGACCGACCCGATGCGCGGATCGTCGGCGTCGATCTGTCGGCGGGCCTGATCGACGCCGCGCGCAGCCGAGCGGGGCAGGGCGGACCCTCGTTCGAAACCGGCGACGCAACGATGCTGGCCGGCAAGCGTGGCCCGTTCGACCTGCTCTATTCGCGTCATGGCGTCATGTTCTTCGACGATCCCGTCGCCGCCTTCCGGTCACTTCGCGCTTCGGCACAACCGGGCGCGCGGCTGGTATTCTCCTGCTTCCGCGACTGGCAGCACAACGCCTTCGCCCGCGATCTCGCCACCGCGTTGGGCGGCGGCGCGCCGCAAGCTGGGCCGGGGCCGTTCGCCTTCGCCGATCGCGACCATGTCGCCGGAATCCTCGCGGCGGCGGGCTGGAGCGATGGCGACGCGACGGCCGTCGACTTCGCCTATCGCGCCGGTGCAGGTGCCGATCCGGTGGATGACGCGGTATCCTTTCTGACCCGCATTGGCCCGGCCGCCAGCAACCTGCGCACCGCGCCAGCGGCGGATCGTGCCGCACTCATCGATACGCTGCGGTCCGTCGTCGCGCGCTACCATCTCGGCGATACGGTCGACTTTCCGGCCGCCGCGTGGATATGGTCGGCAAAAGCCTGAAGGAGAGCCTGCCGTGACCCTGACCGTCCATCACCTCGAGAATTCCCGGTCGCAGCGCGTCCTCTGGCTGCTCGAGGAACTCGGCCTGCCCTATGAGGTGAAACGCTACGAACGCGACGCCACGACCATGCTCGCGCCGCCTTCGCTTCGGCGTATCCATCCGCTCGGCAAGTCCCCGATCCTTACCGACGGCGAGCGCGTGCTGGTGGAGACCGGCGCGATCGTCGAATATCTGGTCGAGCTGGCCGACGGCCGCCTCGGCCCGCCCGCGCACCGCGAGGGCCTGCTGCGCTATCGCCAGTTCCTGCACTATGCCGAAGGATCGATGATGCCGCCGCTGCTGCTGAAGCTGGTGCTCGGCCGCATCCCGTTCCTCGGCAAGCGCGCGCAGAAGCGCATCCAGCCGATGATCGACGTCCACCTCGATTTCGTCGAGCGCGAACTCGCTTCCCGCCCGTGGTTCGCGGGCGACGCGATGACCGCCGCCGACGTGATGATGAGCTTCCCGCTGGAGGCCGCGCGCAGCCGCGGCGGGCTCGATGCATCGCGCCCGGCGACGGTGGCGTGGCTCAAGACGATCCACGCCCGTCCGGCCTACCAGCGCGCATTGGAGGTCGGCGGGCCGTACGCCTACGCCTAGACCTTGTCGAAGCTGTCGACCGCCTTCGCCGGCCCGGTCCCGCTGGGCGCCGTGGCCGGTGCCACCTCGGGCGATTCGAGCGGGTCCAGCCGGTCGCCCTCCCACTTCGCGATGACGGTGGCCGCCACCGCGTTGCCGACGACGTTGGTCGCCGACCGCCCCATATCGAGGAAATGGTCGATGCCGAGGATCAGCAGCAGCCCCGCCTCGGGAATATCGAAGAAGGCGAGCGTCCCCGCGATCACCACCAGGCTGGCACGCGGCACGCCGGCGATGCCCTTCGACGTTATCATCAGGATCAGCAGCATCGTGATCTGATGCCCCAGCGTCATCTCGATGCCGTACGCCTGCGCGATGAACATCGTCGCGAAGGTCATGTAGATCATCGACCCGTCGAGGTTGAACGAATAGCCGAGCGGCAGCACGAAGCTGGCGATGCGCGGCGGCACGCCGAACTTGTCGAGCGCCTCCAGCGTCCGCGGATAGGCGGCTTCGGACGAGGCGGTGGTGAAGGCCAGCAGCAGCGGATCCCGGATGTAGCGCACCAGCAGCCCAGTGCGCTTGCCCACAATCATGAAGCACACCCCGATTAGCAGGCACCACAGCAGCCCCATGCCGATGTAGAAGGCGAGCATGAAATAGCCCAGGCTGCCGAGGATCTCCGGCCCCCGCTCCGCCAGCGTCGCCGTCACTGCCGCCAGCACCGCGAACGGGGCGAAGCGCATGACATAGCCGGTGATAACCAGCATCACCTGCACCAGCGCCTCGATCCCCTTCACCAGCGGCGCGGCCTTCTCGCCGACCGCGGTGATGGCCACGCCGACGAAGATCGAGAAGATGACGATCTGCAGGATCTCGTTGTTCGCCATCGCCTCGATGCCCGATGCGGGCACGACGTGCGAGATGAACTGCTTGAAATCAAACGCCGCCTTGTCGACCCCGCTCGCCGTATCGACCGGGGGCAGGGGGATGTTGAGGCCCACGCCCGGCTGGAACAGGTTGACCAGGATCAGGCCCAGCGTCAGCGACATCAGGCTCGCGCCGATGAACCACAGGATCGAACGCAGGCCGACGCGCCCCAGCGCCGCGCTGTCGCCCATGTGCGCGATGCCGACGACCAGCGTCGAGAACACCAAGGGCGCGATGATCATCTTGATGAGGCGCAGGAACACCGTCGTGACGATCGACAGATAATAGGCGATGTCCTTCAGCGTCTCCGCGCCGGCGGGCGTGCCGGCGAAGCTCGCGTTCAGGATCAGGCCGACGACGATGCCGACCACCAGCGCGCCGAGGATGTAGTAAGTCAGCCGGTTGGCCATGGAAGCTCCGTGTCGAATTGCGCCCGACAGGGAAGGGGATTGCGGGCGCGCGGTCAAGCGCCGTATCGATTGTAACCATGATCCTGACCCGCCGCACGATGCTCGCCGCCGCCGGCACCCTTCCGCTGCTCGCCCGCCCGGGCCTGCTGCGCGCCGCCGAGCCCGACCTGTCGGCGCTGTCCGACATCACCACCGGCGCCCGCCCGATCGACGCGGCCGAGCGTGCCGCCCGCATCGCCCGCGCCCAGTCGCTAATGCGCGCGAACGGCATCGGCGCGGTACTGGTGGAGGCGGGATCGAGCCTCACCTATTTCACCGGCGTCCGCTGGGGCCGCAGTGAGCGGCTGACCGCCGCCGTCCTGCCGGTCGAAGGCCCGGCGCTGATCGTCACGCCGTTCTTCGAGGAACCCTCGGTCCGCGAATCGCTCGGCATCGCAGCGGAGGTGCGCGTGTGGCAGGAGGACGAGGAACCGCTGGCGCTGGTCGCCGCCTTCCTGAAGGAACGCCGCCTCGCCGCCCGCCCGGTCGGCATCGAGGAGACGGTGCGCTACTTCGCGGTCGACGGCCTCCGCCGCGCGCTGCCCGGCGCCCGCCTCGTCACCGCCAACCCGGTCGTGCGCGGATGCCGCATGGTGAAGACGCCCGCCGAGATCGCGCTGATGCAGGCCGCGACCGACGTCACCATCGCCGCCTATCGCTGGACCTGGCCGCGCGTCGAAATCGGCATGTCGAACGCTGACATCGGCGCAATGATGACCGCCGCGACCCGCAAGCTCGGCGGCAGTCCAGAATTCTCGCTGGTGCTGATCGACGCCGCCGCGGCGCTGCCCCACGGCAGCCGCAAGCCGCAGGTCGTACGCGACGGCTCGGTCGTGCTGATCGACTGCGGCTGCACCGTGCAGGGCTATCAGTCCGACGTCTCGCGCACCTTCGTGAAAGGCACGCCGAGCGCCGAAGTCGCGAAGGTCTGGAACGACGTCCACGCCGGCCAGCAGACCGCCTTCGCCGCCGCCCGCCTCGGCGCGACCGCGGGCAGCGTCGACGACGCTGTCCGCGCCAGCTACGAAGCGAAGGGCTACGGCCCCCGCTACCGCCTGCCCGGCCTGTCGCACCGCACCGGCCACGGCATCGGCATGGACGGTCACGAACCGGTCAACCTCGTCCACGGCGAGACGACGCGCCTCGCGCCCGGCATGTGCTTCTCGAACGAGCCCGGGCTGTATCTGCCGGGCCGGTTCGGCGTCCGGCTGGAGGACTGCTTCCACATGACGGCGGCGGGACCGAAGTGGTTCAGCGAACCACCGGCATCGATCGAGGCGCCGGTTTGAGCAGGGGAAACTTTCCTTCTTCGTCATCCCCGCGAAGGCGGGGATTCATTGCCGCCGAGCGATGTGCTTCTCACGACGGTCACCCGGTATCAGTAGCCGCACTACGCCGGGACGGCGTGATTTGAGGCACGCCGATGAACCATGTCGAGCTTGCCGACCTCACCGCGTGTTTTCGCGAACTTCCCGTCCGACCGTCCCGGGTATCGATTCTCACCGATCAAGGCAGGTGAGCTGGCCGCCGTCCGCCGCGTCACCGCCGACCTGAGCGCTGCATTGGGCTCGCCGCGACCCGTCGTCCGGGCGATCCTGTTCGATAAGCGTGACGGCGCGAACTGGGCGCTGGGCTGGCATCAGGATCGCACGATCGAGGTGGCCGAACGCGTCGACGTCCTGGGTTTCAGTCCGTTCACCGGGAAGCAGGGACGGCTGCACGTGGCGCCGCCGATCGATGTCGTCGAGCGCATGATTACGGTCCGGCTGCACGTCGATGCCGTGGATGATAACAACGCGCCGCTGGTCGTCGCCCCGGGCTCGCGTGCGGTCGGCTTCGTGGCGGAGAGCGGGATCGCCGCGGTCGTCGCTGCCTGCGGCGAAATGTCCTGCCTGGGTCCTACGGGGGCGGTCTGGCTTTATGCCACGCCTATCCTGCATCGATCGGCTCGCGCCTTTCCCGGACGAAGACGCCGTGTCCTGCAATGCGACCGCGCCGGCTTCGACCTGCCCGGTGGCCTGCGCTGGTCGACCGACACGTCCGCATGAGATAGAAGATAGCGCTGTCCTACAGACCCGCTCCCGTGCTTCACCCTTCACCCACATCATGAGGACCGCCATGCTCCTCCCATTCACGCCTGCGCGCTCGATCCGCTGGCCGAAAGTTCCGAAATGGGTCGCTTTCCCGGAACCTTCGGAACCTGCGCCGCATGATGCCGACGCTTGAGCGTCGCCCGCGCCTCCACTAAGCGGCGATCATGACCTCGACGAACGACATCCGCCGCAGCTTCCTCGACTATTTCGGCAAGGCGGGGCACCGCATCGTGCCGTCCGCGCCGCTGGTGCCGCAGAACGATCCGACGCTAATGTTCGTCAACGCCGGAATGGTGCCGTTCAAGAACGTGTTCACCGGGCTGGAAACGCGACCCTACACCACCGCGACCTCATCGCAGAAATGCGTCCGCGCCGGCGGCAAGCACAATGATCTCGACAACGTTGGCTATACCGCCCGTCACCATACGTTCTTCGAAATGCTCGGCAATTTCTCGTTCGGCGACTATTTCAAGGAACAGGCGATCACGCATGCGTGGACGCTGCTGACGAAGGAGTGGGGTCTGCCGGCGGACCGGCTGACCGCCACCGTCTATCACACCGACGATCAGGCATTCGACCTGTGGCGCAAGATCGCGGGGCTCCCCGAAGAGCGGATCATCCGTATCGCGACCAAGGACAATTTCTGGGCGATGGGATCGGACGGGCCGTGCGGGCCGTGTTCGGAGATCTTCTACGACCACGGCGACCACATCTTCGGCGGCCCCCCCGGCAGCCCGGACGAAGACGGCGACCGCTTCGTCGAGATCTGGAACCTCGTTTTCATGCAGTTCGTGCAGGAGGCGGACGAGATCGTCGGCGACCTGCCACGCCCCTCGATCGACACCGGCATGGGGCTGGAGCGCGTCGCGGCGGTGCTGCAGGGCGTCACCGACAATTACGACACCGACACGTTCAAGGCGCTGATCGCCGAGAGCGGCGCGCTCACCCAGACCGCGACGACCGGCGACAACCAGGCCAGCCACCGGGTCATCGCCGATCATATCCGCACCTCGGGCTTCCTGGTGGCCGACGGCGTGCTGCCGGCCAACGAAGGGCGCGGCTACGTCCTGCGCCGCATCATGCGCCGCGCGATGCGCCACGCCCACCTGCTCGGCGCGAAGGAGCCGTTGATGCACCGCATGGTGCCGTCGCTCGTCGCCGAGATGGGCGGCGCCTTCCCCGAACTGGTGCGCGCGCAGCCGCTGATCGAGGCGACGCTGCTGCAGGAGGAAACCCGCTTCCGCCGCACGCTCGCCAACGGTCTGAAGCTGCTCGACGAGGCGACCGGCGAGATGGGCGAGGGTGAGACGCTGCCCGGCGCGACCGCGTTCAAGCTCTACGACACCTTCGGCTTCCCCTACGACCTGACCGAGGACGCGCTGCGGCCACAGGGCATCGCCGTCGATCGCGCCGGTTTCGATGCGGCGATGGCCGAGCAGAAGGCGGCGGCGCGCGCGGCGTGGAAGGGATCGGGCGCCCGCGCCTCCGACGACATCTGGTTCGAAGTGGCCGAGGAAACCGGCGCGACCGAATTCACCGGCTATGCCAGCGACACAGGCGAGGCGCAGGTCGTCGCGATCGTCAAGGACGGCGCCCGCGTCGATGCCGCGCAGGCCGGCGAGACGGTCGAGATCCTCGTCAACCAGACGCCCTTCTACGGCGAGAGCGGTGGTCAGGTCGGCGATGCCGGCACGCTTTTGGGCGACCACGTCCACGCCACCGTCACTGACACACAGAAGCATCTCGGCAAGCTGCACGGCCATGTCGCGACGATCGACAGCGGCTCGGTGAAGGTCGGCGACACCGTCCGTCTCGCCATCGACCTCGACCGCCGCCGGGCCATCCGCGCCAATCACTCGGCCACCCATCTGCTCCATGCCGCGCTACGCGAGCGGCTCGGCACCCATGTCGCGCAGAAGGGCTCACTGGTCGCGCCCGAGCGGCTGCGCTTCGACGTCTCCCATCCCTCCGCCATGTCGCCGGCCGATCTCGCGCAGGTCGAGGCGGACGTGAATGCGCAGGTCCGCTCGAACTCGCTGGTCACCACCCGGCTGATGACGCCCGACGACGCCATCGCGGAAGGCGCGATGGCGCTGTTCGGCGAGAAGTACGGCGACGAGGTGCGGGTCGTCGCGATGGGCACGGAGGATGAAGGCCGGACCTATTCGGTCGAGCTGTGCGGCGGCACCCACGTGGGCGCGCTGGGCGAGATCGGCCTGCTCAAGATCGTCGGCGAAGGCGCTGTCAGTTCCGGCGTGCGCCGCGTCGAGGCGCTGACCGGCGAAGCCGCGCGCCGTTACATGGCCGCGCGCGACGACAAGCTGCGCGAGGCTGCGGCCACGCTCAAGACGACGCCGGACGACGTTCCATCGCGGGTTGCGGCACTGATCGAGGATCGCCGCCGGCTGGAGCGCGAACTCGCCGACGCCAAGAAAGCACTAGCGATGGGCGGCGGCTCAGGCGTTGAAGCGGCCGGCCCGGAGATGATCGGTGACATCGCTTTCGTCGGGCAGGTACTCGATGGGTTCGAAGCCAAGGGACTGCGCGGTGCCGTCGATGAGGCGAAGGCGCGCATCGGCTCCGGCGTCGCGGCGCTGGTCGCGGTTAATGACGGTCGGGCCACGGTAGCGGTCGGCGTCACCGCCGATCTGGTCGGACGCTACAGCGCAGTCGATCTGGTGAAGGCCGGCGTCGCCGCGGTCGGCGGGCAGGGCGGGGGCGGTCGTCCCGATATGGCACAAGGCGGTGGGCCAGACGGTGCTGCGGCTGCTGCGGCGATCGATGCAGTCCGCGCGGCATTGGCTGGCTAAGCGAAAGGCCCGCCGCCCCGGTTAGGCGACGGGCCGGTCGGTCTTTACTTGGCGCCGCCCATTGCGGCGTTGAACTGATCGGCGGTCAGGCCGACGATGACGCCGCCCTGCGCGTCGGTCGAGAAACCGGTGACCGGCAGGCGGACATCGCCCTTGGCGCTGGTCAGCGTCACGAACTCGGCATCGACCGCCTTGATCGTGCCGAGCTGGGCCGAACCGTTGAGGCTCTTGACCGGCGTTCCGGCGACCAGCTTGGCCTTCAGCTCGGCCTGCGTCTTGGCCGACTGCTCGGCGTGATTGGCCTCCAGCTGCGCCTTGGTGACGGCGACGATCGGCCCGTTCGGCCCCGGCGTCATCGACGTCAGCGGATAACCGATCTTGGCAGTGCCCGTGTTGATGACGGCGACGCCGCCGTTGATGGCTTCGATGGTCCCGACCGCACCGCCGGCCGTGTCCACGACAGTCGCGCCGACGGCCGGAGCTGCCGGGGCCGGCGCTGCCTGAGGGATGGGTGTGCGGCCAGGCTGAACCGGTGCTGCAGGGGTCGCTTGCAAGGCTGCCGCCGTCATCATGGCGAGGGTGAGGATCGTCATCTTAGTCTCCGAATTGCGATGATTCGGAAAGACAACGATCAAAAGCGCACCGGGGTTTCCCCCATGCGCCGAAACCTGCTCAGACCGCCTCGCCCTTGCGCCGTAACCGCCGGATGCGCGGCTCGCGGTCCATGCTTGCTTCGGCCTTGATCTGCTGGCGCATTTCGTCGCGCTTTTCGTGGATCGAGGCGATGACGGGTCCCATCGCCACGCCGATATCGACCAGCACGGCCTCCGACAGCTGCAGCGAGCTTTCGAGCGTTTCCGGCACAGCGTCGGTGACACCGGCCTTGTAGAGTTCGGCCGCGTGGCTGGCATCGCGGGCACGGGCGATGATCGGCAGGCCCGGCACCCACGCCCGCACCCGCCGCGCCAAGCTGACGGTCAGCACCGGATCGTCCATCGTCAGAATCAGCGCGTCGGCGTGACCAAGCCGCAGGCGGTCGACCATCTCGCTGCGGGCAACATCGCCGAAGATGACCGGATAGCCGTCCTTGCGGGCGGCATTCACGCCGTCGATGTCGGCATCCACCGCGACGAAGGGCTTGCCATGAACCTTCAGCATGTCGGCGACAGTGCGGCCGACCCGGCCGAAGCCGATGATGACTGTGCCCGGGCGATCCGCGTCGATCTCCGGGTCGGCGATCCGTTCCTGCCGGTCGATGCGCCGGGCAATGCCCTGTCCGGCGCGGGCGAGAAGGGGGGTGACCGTCAGGCCGATCGCGGTGACCGTGGTCCAGAACGCGGCGGTCGTCGGCATGATGAGCGCGGCCTGCGTCGCGACGCCCAACACGATGATCGTCGTCTCCGACGGGCTCGACATCAGGATGCCGGCCTCCGCTGCGGTGCCGGTGCGGGTGCCCTTCAGCTTCAGCAGGGCGGTCGTCACCACCGCCTTCACGCCCATCACGCCGACAAGCGCCGCCAGCAGCGCCGGCCAGTTCGCCGCGACCAGCCGGAGGTCGAGCCGCATGCCGACCGTCAGCAGGAATACGCCGAGCGCCAGCCCCTTGAACGGCTCGGTCATCACCTCGACTTCGCGGGCATACTCCGTCTCGGCGATCAGCAGGCCCGCTAGCAGAGCGCCGACGATCGGTGAGAGTCCCGCTGCCGTGGTGATAAGGCTGGCGACGATGACGACGAGGAGGCTGGCGGCGAGGAACAGCTCGGGGCTTTTCGTTCGCGCGGCCTGCGCGAACAGCCGCGGCAGGACAAAGCGTCCGGCGGCGAACAGGATCGCCACTGCGATCGCGCCGCGCAGCAGCACCGTCCACAGGCCGTTCCAACCGTCGTCGCTGGCGGTCGGCGCCATCGCACCCAGCGCGAAGATGATCGGCACGAGCGCCAGATCCTCGAACAACAGCATCGCGAAGGCTGGCCGTCCGACCGGGCTGGCCGTACCGACCAGCGGCAGCACGAGCGCGGTGGAGGACAGCGCAAGCGCCAGTCCTAGCCCGATCGATCCGGCCCAAGCCTGACCGACAAGATGCAGCGCGACGCCGATGATGACTGCGGAAATCAGCAGTTCTGACGCGCCCAGCCCGAAGACGAGCTGGCGCATCGCGAACAGGCGCTTCAACGAGAGTTCCAGGCCGATCGAGAATAGCAGCAGGATGATGCCGAGTTCGGCGAACGGCTCGATCGAGGCCGGGTCGCTGATCGTGACGTAATAGAGCCACGGCACGTGCGGGACGAGCGTGCCAAGCCCCGCCGGGCCGACCAGCACGCCGATGAGGATGAAGCCGATCACCGGACTGACCCGGAACCGCGCGAAGGCGGGAATGACGAGCCCCGCCGCCCCGAGGATCACGAGTGCGTCGGAGAAGCCTGCGTTGTCGAGCCGTAATGCCATCGTCGACACCTTAACCGCATTCGGCGCAGTACGTCAGGTCGTTCGTTTCGATGGAGATACTTTTATGTCGCCTGCGAAAGCGGGGCCGGGGAACGCTCCCCGGCCCGTCGCAGCTTACTGCCAGCTGCCCATCTTGGTTTCGAGGTTGACGCGGACCGCCTCGAAGAACTGTTCGGTCGTCATCCACGGCTGATCCGGGCCGATCAGGATCGCGAGATCCTTCGTCATCTTGCCGCTCTCGACCGTCTCGATGCAGACGCGCTCCAGCGTCTCGGCGAAACGCGTCACATCGGGCGTCTCGTCGAACTTGCCGCGGAACTTCAGGCCACCGGTCCACGCGAAGATCGATGCGATCGGATTGGTCGACGTGGCCTTGCCCTGCTGATGCTGGCGATAGTGGCGCGTCACCGTGCCGTGCGCGGCCTCGGCTTCGACGGTCTTGCCGTCAGGCGTCATCAGCACCGACGTCATCAGGCCGAGCGAACCGAAGCCCTGCGCAACCTGATCCGACTGCACGTCGCCGTCGTAGTTCTTGCAGGCCCAGACGAATTCGCCGTGCCACTTGAGCGCGGAGGCGACCATGTCATCGATCAGGCGATGTTCGTAGACGATGCCCGCCGTCTTGAACTGGTCGACGAATTCGGCCTCGTACACTTCCTGGAAGATGTCCTTGAAGCGGCCGTCATAGGCCTTGAGGATCGTGTTCTTGGTCGACAGATACAGCGGCCAGCCGCGGCCGAGCGAGTAGTTCATCGATGCGCGCGCGAAATCGCGGATCGACTGGTCGAGATTGTACATGCCCATCGCCACGCCGGCCTCGGCGAAGTCGTAAACGTTCTTCTCGATGATGGTGCCGTCCTCGCCCTCGAACTTCATGGTCAGCTTGCCGGCGCCCGGCACCTTGAAGTCGGTCGCGCGATACTGGTCACCGAAGGCGTGGCGGCCGACGACGATCGGGTGGGTCCAGCCCGGGATCAGCCGCGGAACGTTCTTGATGACGATCGGCTCGCGGAAGATCACGCCGCCCAAGATGTTGCGGATCGTGCCGTTCGGCGACTTCCACATGTCCTTCAGGCCGAATTCCTCGACGCGCGCCTCGTCCGGCGTGATTGTCGCGCACTTCACGCCGACGCCGTGACGCTTGATCGCGTTGGCCGAATCGATCGTGATCTGGTCGTTGGTTTCGTCGCGCTTCTCGACGCCCAGGTCGTAATATTCGAGCTCGATGTCGAGATACGGCTTGATGAGGCGCTCGCGAATCCACTCCCAGATGATGCGGGTCATCTCGTCGCCGTCGATCTCCACGACGGGCGTCTTCACCTTGATCTTTGTCGCCATGCTGATGCGTATCCTTGGAAGCTGGAAGGGGTTGCACATGCTCCTAGGAGGCGTGCGCCGCGCGATCAACCGCCCTTCCGGCGTTGTCAGGCGGGGAGGGGGCGGCTAGGCAGGCGGGATGACATCACTCGAAAAGCCGGCCGTGGGCACCACGACCGTCAAGTGGCGGTTCCCCGGCGTTCATCCCGAGGGCCGCAAATACGTCGCCATCGCCTTCGGCCTGACGCTGTTGCTGACGATCGTCAGCAAGGTGCTGTTCTGGCCGATGATCGGCCTGACGATCTGGGTGGCTGCGTTCTTCCGCGATCCGGTACGCGTCACGCCGCAGGGCGACGGGCTTATCGTGTCACCCGCCGACGGCCTTATTACGATGATCGAGCGTGTGCCGGTGCCGCGCGAGCTTGCCGGCCCGAACGGGCTGGGCGATGCGCCGCTGGTGCGCGTCTCCGTGTTCATGAGCGTCTTCGACGTTCACATCAATCGCACGCCGATTTCGGGCGTCGTCCGCCAAGTCGTCTATATCTCGGGCAAATTCCTGAACGCCGACCTCGACAAGGCGAGCGAAGAAAATGAGCGCCAACATTTCGTGGTCGAGGGCGCGGATGGCGTCCGCGTCGGCTTTACCCAGATCGCTGGCCTTGTCGCGCGCCGCATCCTGACCTTCACGAAGGTCGGCGATATCGTCGCGGTGGGTCAGCGCATCGGCCTGATCCGCTTCGGCAGCCGCGTCGACGTGTATCTGCCCGACGGGATCGAGCCGCAGGTCGCTCTGGGCCAACGCGCGATCGCGGGCGAGACCGTGCTCGGTCGCCCCGGCGTCGCAAGGGCGGTTGGCATTGCCCAGTAACGGCGGGACCGAGCATCGCGGCAGCCGGCTGCGTCGACAGGCGAGCGGTATTCCCCTGCGCGCGGTCGTGCCGAATGCGGTCACGGCGCTCGCACTTTGCTCCGGCCTCACTGCGATCCGCTATGCGATCGGCCAAGAGTGGGAACGCGCGGTGATCTTCATCATGGCGGCGGGCGTGCTCGACGGCATCGACGGACGCATCGCACGCATGCTGCGCGGCGAAAGCCGCTTCGGCGCGGAACTCGATTCGCTGGCCGACGCGATCGACTTTGGCGTCACGCCGGCGATCGTCGTCTATCTATGGTCGTTGCAGATCTCGCCGCGGTTCGGCTGGCTGTGTGCGTTGCTATACGCGGTGTTCTGCGCGCTTCGGCTGGCCCGGTTCAATGCCCGCATCGATGTGACGGAACAGCCGCACAAATCGGCGGGCTTTTTGACCGGCGTTCCGGCACCCGCCGGCGCCGGCCTCGCGCTGATGCCGCTCTATCTGTCGTTCATCACCGACGAGCCGATCTTCCGCTCGCCGTTGCTTGCCGGACCGTGGCTCGTCTTCATCGCGCTGCTGATGGTGTCGAACATCGCGACCTATAGCTGGACGTCGCTGAAGCTGCGGCGGACGGTGCGGTTCGATGCGATCGTCGTGGTCGTGCTGATCGCGGCGGCGCTGATCTCCGCGCCGTGGCAGACGCTGACCGTGATCTGCACGCTTTACCTCGTGTCGATCCCGTTCAGCATCCGCAGCTATTCGAAGGTCAGGCGGCTGCGCGCTGAGGCGACGGGCGCACCACGCGTCGCACTCTGACATCGCGCACCGTGCTACGGATCGGCGCGGCGACGGTCGCATCGATTGTCAGCAGCGGGCCGTTGCGAAGCAAGTCGACGATCCGTGCGCGTTCCGGCGCGATCGTCGACCACAACGTCCAGACACAGAGGGCGGTCGTTCCGCCGAATACGATCAGGGCCACAATCGCCATCTCTGCTGCTCCTCGCCGGGCCTCACCCGAAATCTACGTGAATCCAGACGTTTGCCGAACATGGTTGTTCCCCAAACGCTCGCGACAACGTCTCCGTTCTCGCGATAGACGTTATATGTTCCTTTCATGTTCCGTTTGTCAAGCGGGCGGGGACTATTGCGGCAGGCAGCTGTCGCTTGCGTTTCCGTCGGCGCTCGACTAAGCGCGCGCCCTCAACCCCGCATGGGAAGCACATAAACCGGTGCCCGGTCGGACCTTAGCGTCTGCCTTGGTCATCGCTTCCCAGAGGCTCAACCGGAAGGAATTATCCTATGGCGGCACCCGTCGTCTCCATGCAGGCATTGCTCGAATCGGGCGCGCACTTCGGCCACCAGACCCACCGCTGGAACCCGAAGATGAAGCCTTACATCTTCGGCGATCGCAACGGCGTCCACATCCTCGACCTGTCGCAGACCGTGCCGCTCTTCGCGCGCGCGCTCGAATTCGTCAGCGCATCGGTCGCCTCGGGCGGCAAGGTGCTGTTCGTCGGCACCAAGCGCCAGGCGCAGGAGCCGATCGCCGAGTCCGCGCGTCGCGCCGGCCAATATTACGTCAACCATCGCTGGCTGGGCGGCATGCTCACCAACTGGAAGACCATCTCGGGTTCGATCAAGCGCTTCAAGGCGCTGGACGAGCAGCTCTCGGGCGACACCGCCGGCCTGACGAAGAAGGAAGTCCTGCAGCTGACGCGGGAGCGCGACAAGCTGGAGCTGTCGCTTGGCGGCATCAAGGACATGGGCGGCATCCCCGACATCATGTTCGTGATCGACGCGAACAAGGAAGAGCTGGCGATCAAGGAAGCCAACACGCTGGGCATCCCCGTCGTCGCGATCCTCGATTCGAACGTCAGCCCGGACGGCATCGCCTTCCCGGTTCCGGCGAACGACGACGCGAGCCGGGCGATCCGCCTGTATTGCGAAGCCATCGCCATCGCCGCGACCCGTGGCAGCCAGCAGGGCCAGGCCAACCGTGGCGTCGACCTCGGCGCGCAGGAGGAAGCTCCCGTCGAGCCGGCGCTGACCGAAACCGCGTCGGCAGAGCCCGAGCATCCCGCCGCCGCCACCACGCCGGAGACGGCCGCCGAGGGCGAGCGCCAGATCGACGCGTAAAGCGTCCCTGAACCGTAACATCGGCGGGGCAGGGCATCATGACGCCCTGTCCCGCCGCATTCGTATCTAACGCTTAGTCAAGGAATTCGAGATGGCCGATATCACGGCAGCGATGGTCAAGGATCTGCGCGAGAAGAGCGGCGCGGGCATGATGGATTGCAAGAAGGCGCTGGCCGAGAACGACGGCAACGTCGATGCCGCCATGGACTGGCTGCGCACCAAGGGTCTGGCCGCCGCCGCCAAGAAGTCGAGCCGCACCGCCGCCGAAGGTCTGGTCGGCGTCGCCGTCGCCGGCACCAAGGGCGCGGTCGTCGAGGTGAATTCGGAAACCGATTTCGTCGCGAAGAACGACCAGTTCCAGTCGTTCGTGAAGGACGTAACCGCACTCGCGCTGAGCGAAGGCGACGATCTGGATGCGCTGAAGGCCGCGAACATGCCGTCGGGCAAGACCGTCGAGGAGGCGCTGACCAACAACGTCGCCACGATCGGCGAGAACCAGTCGCTGCGTCGCGCCAAGCGTCTCGAAGTCACGCAGGGCGCGGTCATTCCGTACATCCACAACGCGCAAGCGCCGGGTCTCGGCAAGATCGGTGTGCTCGTCGCGCTGGAATCGGATGCGGGTGCCGATGTGCTCGAGCCGCTGGGCAAGAGCATCGCGATGCACGTCGCCGCCGCCTTCCCGCTGGCGCTGGACGAAACCGGCCTCGACCAGACCGTGATCGAGCGCGAGCGCGCGATCGCGACCGAGAAGGCCAGCGAGAGTGGCAAGCCCGCCGACATCGTCGCGAAGATGGTCGAAGGCTCGATCAAGAAGTTCGCCAAGGAAAACGCGCTGCTGAGCCAGCTGTTCGTGATGGACGGCAAGACGCCGGTCGCCGACGTCGTCGCGAAGGCAGCGAAGGATGCGGGCAAGACGATCACGCTGGTCGACTATGTCCGCTTCCAGCTGGGCGAGGGCATCGAGAAGGAAGAGAGCGACTTCGCCGCCGAAGTCGCCGCGACGGCGGGCATCGCTCGCTAAGCCAGGGCACCGCGCGTGACGGCATGACGCCGGACGCGCGGCGACCCCACGGATTGTCATTGGCAAGGCGGCGCGGTCCCACTAGGGTCCGCGCCGCTTCCGTATCCACTGTAACGAGTTATTCCGCCCCCATGAGCACGCCCCGATTCAAGCGCATCCTGCTGAAACTGTCGGGCGAAGTGCTGATGGGTGAGGGCGGTCTGTCGATCGATCCGGACATGATCGGCCGCGTCGCCGCCGAGATCGCCGATGTCCGCGCGCAGGGCTATGAGCTGTGCATCGTCGTCGGCGGCGGCAACATCTTCCGCGGTATCTCGGGTGCGGCGCGCGGCATGGACCGCGCGACCGGCGATTACATGGGCATGCTGGCGACCGTCATGAACGCGCTCGCCGTGCAGAACGCGCTGGAACAGATCGGCGTGTCGACCCGAGTCCAGTCGGCGATCCCGATGGCCAGCGTGTGCGAACCCTTCATCCGCCGCCGCGCCGAGCGTCACCTGGAAAAGGGTCGCATCGTGATCTTCGCGGCGGGCGTCGGCTCGCCTTTCTTCACCACCGATTCGGGCGCCGCGCTGCGTGCCGCCGAGATGAAATGCGACGCGCTGTTTAAGGGCACCTCGGTTGACGGCATCTATGACGCCGATCCCAAGCAGGTGCCGGGCGCGACACGCTACGAAACGGTCAGCTACGATCGCGTGCTGTCCGACAATCTGAAGGTCATGGATGCCTCCGCCGTCGCGCTCTGCCGCGACAACAGCATCCCGATCGTCGTCTTCAACATCCGCGAACGCGGCAACCTGGCGCGCGTGCTGGCGGGCGATGGCGTGTCGACGGTCGTGCAGCCCGCTTAGGAGAATTTCGATGCCAGCCTATGACAAGTCCGACCTCGAACGCCGTATGGCCGGCGCGGTCGAAGCGCTGAAGAGCGACCTGATCGGCCTGCGCACCGGTCGCGCGTCGGTGAACCTGCTCGATCCGGTGACGGTTGAGGTCTACGGCGCGCACATGCCGCTGAACCAGGTCGCGACCGTATCCGCGCCGGAGCCGCGCCTGCTGAGCGTGCAGGTCTGGGACAAGACGAACGTTGGCCCCGTCGACAAGGCGATCCGCTCGGCGGGGCTCGGCCTCAACCCGATCGTCGATGGCCAGACCCTACGCCTGCCGATCCCCGACCTGACCGAGGAGCGCCGCAAGGAGCTGGCGAAGCTCGCCGGCAAATATGCCGAGGCGGCCCGCATCGCCGCGCGCAACGTCCGCCGTGACGGCATGGATCACCTGAAGACCGACGAGAAGAAGGGCGTTTTCGGCGAAGACGACCGCAAGCGCCACGAGACCGAGGTCCAGAAGCTGACCGACGCCACCATCGCCGACATCGACGCGGCGGCGGCGGCGAAGGAAAAGGAAATCATGAACAAGTGACCCGAGAACGGCGCTCGCGCCGGTCAGGGCATGCCGGGGGCATGCCTGGCGGGTCACTCCCCGAACGGCGCTCGCGCCGGTCAAGGCATGCCGGCGGCATGCCTGGCGGGGCACTCATTCCTCGCCGGGCGAACGTATGACGGTTCCCCGCCACGTCGCGATCATCATGGACGGCAACGGCCGCTGGGCGAAGACCCGGCTGCTGCCGCGCATCGCCGGCCATCGCAAGGGCGTGGAGGCGGTGCGCAAGGTCGCGCGCGCCGCGCGTGAGCTCGGCATCGAGGTGCTGACGCTCTACGCCTTCTCGTCGGAAAACTGGCGCCGCCCGGCCGAGGAGGTCGGCGACCTGATGGGGCTGCTGCGCCGCTTCATCCAGGAGGATATCGACGAGTTCGATCGGGAGGGCGTGCGCCTCTCGGTGATCGGCGACTATCGCAAGCTGGCGCCCGACCTGGTCTCCCTGATCGACTCCGCGGTAGCGCGCACTGCGGGCAATCCGGGGCCGAACCTCGTCATCGCGCTCAACTATGGCGCGCAGGCGGAGATCGCCGCCGCCGCGCGCCTTCTGGCCGAGCGCGTGCAGGCGGGCGAGATTCCCCCCGCCGCGATCGACGAGGCCGCGTTCGAGCGCGCGCTTCAGAGCGGGGCGCTGCCGCCGGTCGATCTGCTGATCCGTACCTCGGGCGAGAAGCGGCTGTCCAATTTCCTGCTGTGGCAGGCGGCCTATGCCGAACTGCTGTTCGTCGACACGCTGTGGCCCGATTTCGACGGGGCGGCGCTGTCGGCGGCGATTGGCGCGTTCGGCCAGCGCCAGCGCCGCTTCGGAGGGCTGTGACGTGAACGAACTCGCCCGGCGCAGCGCCTCCGCCGTCGTGCTCATCGCGCTCGCCGCGGCGGCGCTGTGGCTCGGCGGGTTCGCTTTCTGGCTGCTCGCCGCCGTCGCCGGTCTGCTGATGATGGCCGAATGGTCGACCATGCAGGGCGCGGACGCAAAGACGAAGCGCAACGGGCAGCTCGCGATATCGGTGCCGCTGGCGATCATGTGCCCGCTGGCGGCGGGCCCCGGCTTCCTCGCGCTCGGTCTGATTGCGGGTGCTGGCTTCTTCGTCGCGGCGACGACGCGGCGCAGCGTGCTGGGCTGGGGTGCGGCTTATGTCGGGCTGCCGGTGCTGGCACTGCTGGTGTTGCGCGATCAGCCGGAGCGCGGCCTGCTGCTCGCCTTCTGGGCGATGGCACTGGTCTGGGCGACCGACATCGGTGCCTATTTCGCCGGCCGCAGCATCGGCGGGCCGAAGGTGGCGCCGGCGATCAGCCCGAACAAGACCTGGGCCGGGCTGATCGGCGGCGTCGTTGCTGCCACCGCCTTCGCCTTCGCGCTGCATGTCTGGGCTGGTCTCCCGTTCCGGCTCGTGATGGCGACGCCGGTGCTGGCGGTCGCGTCGCAGGCGGGGGACTTCTTCGAAAGTTGGCTGAAGCGGCGCGCGGGCGTCAAGGACTCGGGCACGCTGCTGCCTGGGCACGGCGGGGTTATGGACCGACTGGACGGTCTGGTGCCGGTCGCACCGCTCGCCGCGCTGCTGGTCGAGGTGCCCAAGTGGCTGTGAAGCGCGTCACCATATTGGGCGCGACGGGATCGGTCGGCAGCTCGACGCTGGACCTTATCGAGCGATCGCCCGAGGCGTTTCAGGTCGTCGCGCTGACCGCCCACCGCGATGTCGCCAAGCTCGCCGATGCCGCGCGCCGCACGAATGCGCGCCTCGCCGTGGTCGCCGACGCCGAATGCCTGCCAGCGCTACGCGACGCTCTCGCTGGCAGCGGGATCGCGACGACGGGCGGCGCGGATGCGGTATGCGAGGCCGCGGCGATGGACGCCGACTGGACGATGGCGGCGATCGTCGGCTGCGCGGGACTGAAGCCCGTGATGCGCGCGATCGAGCAGGGCAGGGCGGTCGCGCTCGCCAACAAGGAGGCGCTGGTTTCGGCCGGTGACGTCATGACGGCGGCGGTGCGCGGGAGCGGCACGACGCTGCTACCCGTCGACTCCGAGCATAACGCGATCTTCCAGTGCCTGGAGCCAGCCAACCGCGCCCGCGTCCGCCGCGTCGTGCTGACCGCCAGCGGCGGCCCGTTCCGCGACTGGGACGCCGACCGGATGGCCGCGATCACACCCGAACAGGCGGTCGCGCATCCCAACTGGTCGATGGGTGCAAAGATCTCGGTCGATTCGGCGACGATGATGAACAAGGGGCTGGAGCTGATCGAAGCGCGGCATCTGTTCGCACTCGATCCCGACCAGCTCGACGTCATCGTCCACCGCCAGTCGGTCATTCACTCGATGGTCGAATATGTCGACGGGTCGATGCTGGCGCAGATGGGACCGGCCGACATGCGCGTGCCGATCGCGCATGCGCTCGCCTGGCCGGACCGGATGGCGACGCCGATGGCGCCGCTCGACCTCGCGCGTGTAGGGCGGCTGGATTTCGAGGCGGCGGACCCGGTGCGTTTCCCCGCGCTGCGGCTGGCACGGCAGGCGATGGCGGCGGGCGGCGCGCGCCCCGCGATCCTGAACGCGGCCAACGAGATCGCGGTGGCGGCGTTTCTCGATCGCCGCATCGGCTTCCTCGAAATTGCCGCAATCGTCGCCGATACGCTCGACAGTTACGATCCGGGATCGCCGGACAGCCTGGATGCCGTACTGGACGTCGACGCGGGGGCGCGACGGATCGCGCGGGATCGTGTGGACGCCAGCGTCCAATAGGATTGATGCGTGATCGAAGCTCCCGGATTCCTGATCTACATCCTCGCGTTCCTGCTGGTGCTCGGCCCGCTCGTGTTTCTGCACGAATATGGCCATTACATCGCCGGGCGCTGGTTCGGGGTGAAGGCGGACGAATTCTCGATCGGCTTCGGTCGCGAGATCGGCGGCTTCACCGATACGCGCGGCACGCGCTGGAAGTTCGGCTGGCTGCCGCTCGGCGGATACGTCAAGTTCGCTGGCGACATGAACCCGGCGAGCCAGCCGAGCGCCGAATGGCTGCAGATGCCGCCCGCCGAGCGCGCGAAGACGTTCCAGGCCAAATCATTGTGGCAGCGTGCGATCATTGTCGCCGCGGGGCCGATCGCCAATTTCATCGTCGCGATCATTATCCTGTCCGGCTTCGCGCTGCTGTTCGGTCAGCCGAGCACGCCGAGCGTCGTCCGCGAGGTCGTGCCGGCCAGCGCCGCCGCGCGCGCCGGGTTGCAGGCGGGCGACCGCATCGTCGCGATGGGCGGGCGTGGCACGGCGACGTTCGATACCGTCGCCAAATACGCCGCGCTGCGGCCGAGCGAGCGGGTGACGATCGAGTTCGATCGCGGCGGGCGCGTGATGTCGACGGTTGCGACGCTGGGCGAGCGGCAGGAGCGCGACCGCTTCGGCAACGTGTTCCGCATCGGTACGCTCGGCGTCGCTTCGGGTCGACAGGTGTGGCAGCCGGTATCGGCGTTCGAAGCGCCGCTCGTCGGCGTGCGCGAAACCGAGCGGATCGTGCAGATACAGGTCGATGGTCTGGCGCAGATCATCACCGGCCGTCGCTCGGTCAAGGAACTCGGCGGGCCGTTGCAGATCGCGCGCGTCTCGGGCGAGTCCCTGAAGCTGGGGCCAGAGGCGTTCGTCTTCCTGATCGCGCTGATCTCGATTAATCTCGGATTCATCAACCTGTTGCCAGTCCCGATCCTCGACGGTGGTCATCTGCTGTTCTATGCGATCGAGGCGGTGCGACGCCGGCCGGCCAGCCCTCGGGCGATGGAATGGGCCTTTCGCGGCGGACTGGCGGCGATCCTGACGCTGATGTTGTTCGTGACGGTCAACGATCTGGGTACCTTCGGCTTGTGGCGCAGCATCGCCGGCTTGATCGGATGATGCCGTTGGGGCAGGGCGACGCAGTTGTGTATTTCTCGTGTGTTTCTGACTTCGTTTGGGGTGGGATTTAGTGATTTCGAATAAGACCTCGACGATGTCCACGCGCGTGGCGGCGGGACTGATGGCAGGAACGATCCTGGCCAGCCTGCCGCTGTCGGCGCAGGGGCAGGCTGGACGACGGCCGCCGCAGCGTCCTGCAGCGGCGCCGGCACAGAACACGCCAGAGCCGCCCGTCGTCGTCGCCGCGACCCCGGATGCGCGTATGGTGAAGAGCCTGCGCGTCGAGGGATCGCAGCGCGTCGAGCCGGAAACCGTGCTCAGCTATACTCGCCTGCGCGTGGGTCAGGCTTACAACAACGAGAGCGTCGATCAGGCGATCAAGGATCTGCTCAATTCCGACCTGCTGGCCGACGTGTCGATCGCGGGCGTGGAGTCGGGCGATCTCGTGGTGCGCATCCGCGAGAATCCCATCATCAACCGCGTGGTGCTGGAGGGCAACAAGCGGCTGAAGAACGACAAGATCGAGAAGGAACTGAAGCTCAAGCCGCGCCAGATCTTCACCCGCTCGGCCGTCCGCGCCGATGTGGCGCGCATCATCGAGCTGTATCGCCGCCAGGGCCGCTTCGCCGCCGTGGTCGAGCCCAAGCAGGTCAGCCTCGATCAGAACCGCGTCGACGTGATCTTCGAGATCCGCGAAGGGCCGAAGTCCAAGGTCCGCCAGATCAACATCATCGGCAACGAGGTGTTCGACGACGGCAAGCTCCGCAAGGAGATGGTGACCAAGGAATCGCGCCTTACGACGATCCTGTCGTCGAACACGTCCTACGACCAGGACCGGATGGCGTACGACCAGCAGAAGCTGCGGCAGTTCTACCTGACCGAGGGCTATGCCGATTTCCGCGTCATCTCCGCCGTCGCCGAGCTGACGCCGGACAAGCGCGACTTCATCATCACCTATGTCGTCGAGGAAGGTCCGCGCTACAAGTTCGGCGACGTCACCGTCGACAGCGAGATCCGCGACTTCAACAACACGACGCTCGCCGCATCGCTGCCGATGAAAAAGGGCGACTTCTTCAACGCAACCCTCGTCGAGAACTCGGTCGAGCAGCTGCAGGAAGCCGCCGGCCTGTTCGGCTATGCGTTCAGCGACGTCGAGCCCGAGTATCAGCGCGACCGCGACACGCTGACGATGGGGATCAACTTCCGCATCAAGGAAGCGAATCGCACGTATATCGAGCGCATCGACATCACCGGCAATACGCAGACGCAGGACAAGGTGGTCCGGCGCGAAATGCGCGTGGCCGAGGGCGACGCCTTCAACACCTTCCTCGTGAAGCGTTCGACCGATCGCATCAACTCACTCGGATACTTCCAGGAGAAGTTCGAGATCGAGCAGAAGCCGGGGTCGACCCCCGACCGCATCGTGCTGGCCGCGAATGTCGAGGAAAAGGCAACCGGCGAGCTGTCGCTGTCGGCGGGCTTTTCGAGCCTCGAGCGCTTCATCCTCCAGGCTTCGATCCGCCAGCGCAACTTCCGCGGCAAGGGGCAGGATTTGCGCGCCTCGGTCAATTATTCCAGCTATTCGAAGGCGGTGGAGCTTGGTTTCACCGAGCCGTATCTGTTCGACAAGAACATCGCGCTGGGTGGCACGATCTTCCGGCGCGATCTGAACGCCTTCAACTTCAACGGCAACGATCGCCAGACGACCTACTCGCAGATCTCGACCGGCTTCCAGTTGGCGACGGGTACGCCGCTGACCGAATATTGGACGCTGTCGACCCGCTACACGTTGCAGCAGGACGACGTCGATCTCGACCGCGCGACCTATTTCACCAACGGCGTCTGCGATCCGCTGAAGGCCGGCCGCTACCTCTGCGACGCGATCGGCAACCGTTTGACCTCGTCGATCGGTCTGGGGCTCAGCTACGACAGCCTCAACAGTCGCCTGCGCCCCACCGCCGGCCAGCGCCTGTCGCTCGGCTTCGATTTCGCCGGGCTCGGCGGCGACGTCCGTTACTTGCGCGGCCGCGCGGAAGGATCGAAGTTCTGGGGCCTCGGCCGCAGCGGCTTCGTGTTCTCGCTGGTGGGTGAGGGTGGCTATATCCACAGCCTTGAGGATAGCCGCGGCCCCGGCATCGATCCGGTGCGCATCACCGACCGCTTCTACCTCGGCGAGCCGCAGTTCCGCGGCTTCGACATCCGCGGCGTCGGGCCGCGCGTGCAGCGGGTCAGCTTCACCGGCGATGCGGCGACGGGCAATCAGGCGCTGGTCACCGATCGCGACCAGATCATCGATGACGCGCTGGGCGGCCGGGCCTATTATCTCGGCAGGGCCGAACTCGAGATTCCCCTGGGCGCCGGTGCGCGTGAGCTGGGGCTACGGCCGTCGATCTATCTCCAGGCCGGTGCGCTGTTCGGCGTGACCCGTCCGCTGCCGACGATTTCCTTCCCGCAGGCGCGCAACGCCGACGGGTCGCTGCGCTTCAACGCCGATGGATCGCCGACGCTGTTGCCGCTGACGACGTTCGTGAAGGACGACCAGGGCCGTCAGCTCTACGTCGTCAACAACGCCGACTCGACGGTCGCCTACACGACCTGTTCGGTCGGCAGCTCGCCGACGTTCGGGGGCCCGTGCGTCGGCAGCCAGATCAACTCGCCGTTCACGCAGGATACGCCTGCGTTCGTCGAACGGTTCGTCGGCGATTCGGCCAAGCCGCGCCTTTCGGTCGGTATCGGCGTCAACTGGAATTCGCCGTTCGGCCCGCTGCGCATCGATGTCGCCAAGGCGCTGCTGAGCCAGCCCGGCGACGACACCAAACTCGTTACCTTCAACGTAGGGACCCAGTTCTAATGAAGACGATCAAGATGATGTTGCTCGCCGCCGCCGTGGCCGTTCCCGGCACGATGGCGCTGACCGCCCCGGCTTCCGCCCAGTCGGTCGCCGTCGCCGATCCGAACGCAGCCGTCGCCCGCAGCGCCGCATGGACCGCCGCGCAGACGCAGATCCAGGCGACCTACAAGGCGCAGCTCGATCAGGCCGAGGCGCGCCGCACCGCGATCGCGACCGAGTTGCAGCCGCTCTACACCGCGTTCGAGACGGCGCGCGCCGCCCCCAATGCGAACGAAGCGGCGCTGCGCACGCAGGCTAACACCATCCAGACCCGCGAGACCGCGGGTAACGCCGAGTTGCAGCGCATCACCGCGCCGGCATCGCGCGCACAGGCGTTCGCGCTCGAGCAGATCCAGCGCCAGTTGAGCGCCGCAGTGCAGGCCGCTGTCACCCGCAAGGGCGTGCAGGTGCTGTTGCGTCCCGACGCCGCGCTGTTCGCCGCGCCGACCGCCGACATCACCGCCGACATCACGACCGAGCTGAACCGTCTGGTTCCCTCCGTGACCACGACGCCGCCCGCGAACTGGCAGCCGGGTCAGCAGGGCCAGGGCGCTGCACCCGCCGGCACCGCCCCGACGACGCGTCCGGCCACGACCCCTTCGACGACCCCGGCCCGCCCGGCGGCGCCGCGCGGTCGATGAGCGAAGGCGAGGTGACGACGACGTCCATCGGCCCGCTCGATATCGGGCGGGTGATGGCGGCGTTGCCGCACCGCTATCCGATGCTGCTGGTCGACCGTGTCGAGGAGCTGATCCTCGACCGGTCGATCGTCGCCATCAAGGCGGTGTCGATGAACGAGGAGTTCTTCCAGGGACATTTCCCGGGAAGGCCGATCATGCCCGGCGTCCTTCAGGTCGAGGCGCTGGCGCAGGCGGCGGGTGTGCTCGCGGTCGAGAGCCTCGGGCTCGCCGGCTCGGGCAAGCTCGTCTATTTCATGTCGATCGACAATGTGAAGTTCCGCAAGCCCGTCGAACCCGGCGTGCTGCTGCGGCTCGAGGTCGAGTTCGTCCAGAAGCGGTCGCGGGTGTGCAAGTTCGCCGGCCGCGCGATGCTGAATGGCGACGTCGCGACCGAATGCGAATTCACCGCGATGATCGCCGATCCGCCTAAGGCGGACTGAGCGGCCTCTCACGACTTGTGTTTCGGCGCGCGCCTGTGTAGGCGCGCGCTTTCTTTGGCTGGTCGGAAACCAGCCGCAATTCCGGAGATTTCCCATGAAGGCCGACACGCACCCCGACTACCACATGATCAAGGTGCAGATGACCGACGGCACCGTGTTCGAAACCCGCTCCACCTGGGGCAAGGAAGGCGACACGATGACGCTCGACATCGATCCGCTGGCGCACCCGGCATGGACCGGCGGCCGCGGCAATCTAATGGACACCGGTGGCCAGGTCGCGCGCTTCAACAAGCGCTTCGGCAGCCTGACGCTCGGCAAGAAGTAAGCGGGTATCGACGCCGCGTGGATGACACGCGGCGTCTACTACACGGGTGTGTCGTCTGGCGCGCTGGCGCCCGCCACCCGATTGTTCGCTACCGTTGCGATCCTCCGAGCGCTTGGACGCCTCGATCCCTCACGATCTCCTGACATCGCGATGTCCGTCGTGCCGGTAAACCATTTCGTCGCCAACATCGTCTATGTCCTTGTCAGGCCCGTCCGGTTCGCGCAGCTTGCGACGCGTATAGGGGCTTGGGGGAGCACGGAATGTCGTTCGGGGGCATAGTCATACTTGCGGTACTCGCTTGGCCAGGGAGCACACCGCAGCCAAGCCTTGCGATCACGCCTCCCAGCGCAATGATGACGACCCGGATCGCGAATTCGACGCCGGGTCTGTCGCTCGTTCGAGCAAATCTACAGCCCCTGACCGCCGCCGTGCATGCACTGTCGGCGCCGCGCCTCGATACGCGCCTGCGTTCGCACGATCCGTTGCAATTTGCCGGTGTGCGCGCCCTGCGCTTCGACCGCGGACGCTATCGTCCATCACAGATCGACGCCAAGCTGGAGTTGCGGATGACCGGTGATTCGACCAGCGTTGGTCTTGGCGGCGCGGTATCCCGCTTGCTGCGGCAGGTCGCCAAGTAACGGGTATTGGCGGAAGAGGTGGGATTCGAACCCACGGACGGCTTGCACCGTCGACGGTTTTCAAGACCGTTGCCTTAAACCACTCGGCCACTCTTCCTGTGCGCGCCCGCTTACGGCGGGTGCGATCATTTGTGCAAGTGTCGGGACGGTCGGGGTTCAGTCTCGCGACCCGCTGTGGCATCAGGCGCATCGTGCAGGGGGCGTCGTATGCGGTTGCGTAGCTGGTTCAGGATGACGGCGGTGGCGGCGCTGTCGCTCGCGTCGTCGGCTTCGGCACAGGACGATTCGGGTTTTCGGGATTTCCTCCAGTCGATCCGCGGGCGCGCGATCGCGGAGGGCGTGCAGCCGGCGACGTTTGATTCGGTCGCAGCGGGCCTGACCTTCAACCCGCGCGTCGTCGCGCTCGACCGGCAGCAGCCGGAGTCTGCGCCCAACGCGCCGATTCCGAACTTCGCGCCCTACCGCGCCCAGCATGTCGATACCGCCCGCATCACGCGCGGTCGGATCGCCTATGCCCGCAATCGCGGGCGTCTCGAACGGATCGAGACGGAGACGGGCGTGCCCGAGTCGATCATGGTCGCGATCTGGGGGCATGAGACGAATTACGGCAGCTATACCGGCGACTTCGACCTGCCGCGTAGCCTCGCTAGTCTTGCCTATGAGGGGCGTCGCCGCGCGCTGTTCACCGACGAATTCATCGCGACGCTGAAGATGATCGACCGCGGCGTGCCCCGCGCGTCGTTGAAGGGCAGCTGGGCGGGGGCGTTCGGCTATCCGCAGTTCCTGCCCTCGGTCTACCTTCGGCTCGCCCGTGACGGCGACGGCGACGGGCGGGCGGACATCTGGTCGAACGAAGCCGATACGCTCGCGTCGATCGCGAACTACTTCGTGGCGGCGGGCTGGCGCGCCGGGCAGCCGTGGGGTGTCGCGGTGACGGTGCCCACCGGATACGACCGCGCCGACCAGCGATCGCGCACGCTCAGCCCGCGCTGTCCGCGCGTCCATGAGCGCCACAGCCGCTGGCGCACAATCCGCGAGTGGCGTGCGCTGGGCTTCGCCACGCAGGGTGCCGCCTGGCCCGCCGACGATGTGCTCGCCTCGCTGATCGAACCCGACGGTCCGGGGCGGACCGCCTATCTGCTGACCGGCAACTACCGCGTCATCCTCGATTATAACTGCTCGAATTTCTACGCGCTTTCGGTAGGGTTGCTGGCCGACGAGGTCGCCCGCCAGCCTTGACCGCCCGCCATTCCAGACGCTCCCAACGCACGGACCCGACATGACCAGCAAGCACATCGCCGCCGCCATCGCTCTCGTCGCGGTCGCCGTTCCTTCCGTCGCCCAGAACCAGGCGACACAGGCGCCGCCGTTCCAGACGGCCGCGCGCGTCGCGTATATGGAGGATCTCTCGACCGGCGCCGTTCTCTACGCCAAGGATGCCGACCTGCGCATGCCGCCGGCGTCGATGGCGAAGATGATGACCGCCTATGTCGCCTTCGACCTCATCAAGAAGGGCGAACTGAAGCTCGACACGGTCGCGGATGTCCGGCCCGAGACATGGCAGAAGTGGCATGGTCCCGCCGCGGGCTCCACGATGTTCCTGTCGCCGGGTGAAAAGGTCAGCGTCGAGAACCTGCTGAACGGCGTCATCGTCCTGTCGGGCAACGACGCCTGCGTCGTGCTCGCCGAGCGCATAGCCGGATCGGAGGAAGCCTTCGTCAACCTCATGAACATGAAGGCGAAGGAGCTGGGCCTGACAAACAGCCACTTCGGCACGTCGAACGGCTGGCCCGACGGCGGCGTGACCTACGTCACCGCGCGCGATCTCGCGCATCTGGCCGATGCGACGATCAAGAACCATCCGCAGCTCTACAAGAAGTTCTATTCGCGCCGCGACTTCACCTGGGGGAAGACGCTCGGGTCGGGCAACGCCATCATCCAGGCGAACCGCGATCCGCTGCTCGGCCGCGTCGCCGGCGCCGATGGTCTCAAGACCGGCCATACCGACGAGGCGGGCTACGGCTTCACCGGATCCGCCGAACAGAGCGGCCGCCGCCTCGTCATGGTCGTCGCCGGCCTCGGCAGTTTCAACCAGCGGATCGAGGAATCGGTGCGCTTCATGGAATGGGGCTTCCGCGCGTGGAAGGCGAAGCCGATCGTCGCCAAGGGCAAGCGCGTCTCGACCGCCGAAGTGCAGAGCGGCAGCGAGAACGAGGTCGGCCTGGTCGCGCCCAATGCGCTGTCGGTCACCATCCCCTCCGGCACCGACCCGAAGATGGCGGCGAAGGTCGTCTATCAGGGGCCGGTAAAGGCGCCGATCAAGGCCGGCCAGCACATCGCCGACCTGATCGTCACGACCGAGGGCGGATCGCCGCAGACGTTGCCGCTGGTTGCCGAGGCCGATGTGGCTGAGGCCGGCTTCTTCGGCCGCGCCTGGGCCGGCCTGCTGTCGCTCGTCGGCGCGTGACGCGCGGGCGCTTCATCTCGCTGGAAGGCGGGGAGGGGGCGGGCAAGTCGACCCAGCTCGCGCTACTGGCGGAGGCGCTGACGGCGCGCGGCCTGTCGGTCGTCACGACGCGGGAGCCCGGCGGGAGTGAGGGCGCCGAAGCCATCCGCGCGCTGCTGATGCAGGGCGATATCGGGCGCTGGAGCCCGCATGCCGAGACGTTGTTGTTCGCCGCTGCTCGTGCTGACCACGTCGAGAAGCGCATCCGGCCCGCGATCGAGAGCGGATCCTGGGTGCTGTGCGACCGCTACGTCGATTCGACGCGCGCCTATCAGGGGGCGCAGGATATCGACGACGCGGCGATCCTCGCGCTGCACGGCTTCGGATCGCGCGGGCTGCTGCCCGATCGCACGCTCGTGCTGTCGATCGACGCGGCGGAAGGCAACGCCCGCGCCAATGCGCGCGATGCCGGCGCGGGGGACCGGTTCGCGCAGCGCGGACCCGACTTCCACAGCGCCGTCGCCGACGCCTTCCGCCGGATCGCCGCGCACGAGCCCGACCGCGTCCGCATCGTCGATGCCGTCGCCGCCCCCGAGGCGGTGACCGCCCGCTTGATCGACGCGATCGCCGACCTGCTGCCATGATCGCCCAGCGCGGCAACGCCGCCGCGCGCGCTGCGATGGCGGCCGCGGTCGATGGCGGCAACCTGCATCACGCCTGGCTGATCGCCGGGCCGGAAGGGGTGGGGAAGGCGAGTTTCGCGCTGGAGACCGCCGAGCGCCTGTTGGCGCGCGCAGCCGGCCCCGGGAGCGATGAGCGCACAGCGGCGATGATCGCGGCGGGATCGCATCCCGATTTCCGCGTGCTGAAGCGCCTGCCCAAGGACGCCGACAAGCCGGACGGAGAGATTGCCCGCTCGATCCCGATCGCGCAGGTCCGCGCGCTTCAGCCGATGCTCGCCACCCGCCCGTCGATGTCGGACGCGCGCGTCATCGTGATCGACTCGATCGACGATCTCGAACGACCCGGCGCCTCCAATGCGCTACTAAAGAATCTGGAAGAGCCGCCCGCCGGCACGATCTTCCTGCTGGTCAGCCATGCACCCGGCCGGCTGCTGCCGACGATCCGCTCGCGTTGCCGCCTGTTGCGGTTCGATCCGCTCGCCGACGACGACGTCCGCGCGGCGGTGCGGGAAGCCTTGCCACAGGCCAGCGATGCAGAGATCGAGACACTGGTGCGCGCCGGCGCCGGTTCGCCCGGTCGGGCGTTGCGCTTCGCCGGGCTGGACCTCGCGATGATCGAGGACGAACTGGCCGGCATCGCCCGCGACGGCGACCGCTCGAACGCCCGCCGCGTGAAGCTGACCAAGGCGCTGTCGCTGAAGGCGGCGCAACCCCGCTATGAGGCGTTTTTGGAGCGCGTCCCCGCCTTCATCGCCGAGCGGGCGAAGGCGATGGACGGCCGGCGGATGCGTGATGCGCTCGACGCCTATGCCGCCGCCGCCGATCTGGCGCGGGTGTCGGTTGCGCAATCCCTCGACGCGGGCACGACGGTGTTCGAGATGGGCGGCCTCGTCGCACGACTGGCGCCGCCGCGCGTGGGCCGCTAGTGGACCGGCATGGCCGATCCCTATTACATCACCACCGCCATCCATTATCCCAACGGGCGCCCGCACATCGGGCATGCCTATGAGATGATTGCCGCCGATGCGATCGCGCGGTTTCAGCGTCAGGCCGGTCGCGACGTCCGCTTCCAGACCGGCACCGACGAGCACGGCCTAAAGATGGTGAAGACCGCCCGCGACCGCGACATGGACGTGCGGGCGCTGGCCGACGAGATGTCGGGCTATTTCCGCGAGATGGCGGACGTTCTCGATATCTCGTGCGATCGTTTCATCCGCACGGTAGAGCCCGATCACTATGCCGCCAGCCAGGCGATCTGGCAGGCGATGGCGGACGCCGGCGACCTCTACCTCGACCGCTACGAAGGCTGGTATTCGGTCCGCGATGAGGCGTTCTACGAGGAAAAGGAACTGACCGGGGAGGGCGACGACCGCCTGTCGCCGCAGGGGACGCCGGTCGAATGGACGGCGGAGGAGACGTGGTTCTTCCGCCTTTCCAAATATCAGCAGCCGTTGCTCGACCTCTACGCGCGCGACCCCGACTTCATCCGTCCCGAGGGGCGCCGCAACGAGATCCTGCGCTTCGTCGAGGGCGGGCTGACCGACCTCAGCGTATCGCGGACCAGCTTCGACTGGGGCGTGCCGGTGCCGGGCAGCCCGGGCCACGTCATGTACGTCTGGGTCGACGCGCTGACCAACTATCTGACCGGTGCCGGCTATCCGCAGGATGGCGAGGCGCTGGCGAAATGGTGGCCGGCCGACCTGCACCTGATCGGCAAGGACATCGTCCGCTTCCACGCGGTCTACTGGCCCGCGTTCCTGATGTCGGCGAAGCTGCCGCTACCCAGGCAGGTCTTTGGCCACGGCTTCCTGCTGAACCGGGGCGAGAAGATGTCGAAGTCGGTCGGCAACGTCGTCGATCCGATGGAGCTGGCCCGCCTCTACGGCGTCGATGCGCTTCGCTACTTCCTGCTGCGCGACGTCAGCTTCGGGCAGGACGGCACGTTCAGCGACGAGGCGATCGTCACCCGCGCCAACGCCGACCTGTCGAACAGCTTCGGCAACCTCGCCCAGCGCACGCTCGCGTTCATCGCCAAGAACGTCGACGGGGTCATCCCTGACGCCGGTCGCGCCGATCCGGCCGACGCCGAGTTGCTGGCCGAGGTTCACGCCGCCACCGCCGAGTTCCGCCAGCAGTTCGCCGACCTCGGCATCGGTGCCGCGCTGGAGGCCTGGATCCGCGGCGTCTTTGCCTGCAACGCCTACATCGACGTGCAGGCACCCTGGGCGCTGCGCAAGACCGATCCGGAGCGGATGAACGCGGTGCTCGCGACGCTGGTGCGCGCGATCCGCGATCTCGCCATCGCGATCCTGCCGGTGGTGCCCGGATCGTCGGCCCGGATCCTCGATTTCCTCGGCGCCGACGCGCGCGATCACGCCGCGCTGGACGACGACTGGAGCGCGGTCGGCGTGACCATCGCGCCGCCATCGCCGGTCTTCCCACGGCTGGAGCTGGCCGCGGCATGAGGCTCGCCGACAGTCACTGCCACCTCAATTACAAGGGGTTGGCGGAGGTTCAGCAGGACGTGTTGCAACGCGCGCGGGACAGCGGCGTGGTCGCGATGCTCAACATCGCCACGCGCGAGCGTGAGTGGGACGATGTCCTCGCCACCGCCGAGGCCGAGCCGGACGTCTGGGCGACGGTCGGCATCCACCCGCACGAAGCCGACCAGCACCCCCATATCGACACGGCGAAACTCGTCGAACGTGCAGCACATCCGCGCGTCGTCGGCATCGGCGAGAGCGGCCTCGACTATTTTTACGACCACAGCGACCGCACGCGTCAGCAGGCCAGCTTCCGCGCCCACATCGCCGCGTGCCGCGAAACCGGCCTGCCGATCATCGTCCACACCCGCGATGCCGAAGACGACACGCTGGTGATCCTGAAGGACGAGCTGGGGAAGGGGGCCTATCCCGGTGTCATCCACTGTTTCACCGGCACCGGCGCCTTCGCCGATGCAGCACTCGACCTCGGCTTCTACATCTCGATCTCGGGCATCGTGACGTTCAAGAGCGCGCGCGAATTGCAGGATACCGCGAAGCGCCTGCCGATCGAGCGGCTGCTGATCGAAACCGACGCGCCGTTCCTCGCGCCCGTGCCGCATCGCGGCCGCCCTGGTGAGCCGGCGTTCGTCGCCGACACCTGCCGTTTCCTCGCGGACTTGCGCGGCGAGGACGCCGACATGCTCGCCGAGCGGACGCGCGAGAATTTCCACGACCTGTTCGCCAAGACGCACGCATGAAGCTGCGCATCCTGGGATGCGGAACCTCGTCGGGCGTGCCCCGGATCGGTGGCGATTGGGGCGCGTGCGATCCCGCCGAACCGCGTAACCGGCGGACGCGTGTGTCGGTCATCGTCGAGACGGCGACCACCCGTATCCTCGTCGACACCGGTCCCGACCTGCGCGAACAACTGCTCGCCGCCGATGTCTCCACGGTGGATGCGGTCATCTGGACCCACGATCACGCCGATCACTGCCACGGCATCGACGATCTGCGTCAGCTCTATCACGCCCAGCGCGCACCTGTGCGCGGACTGGCTCGACCCGCGACACTCACGGCGCTGGAAGAGCGCTTCGCCTACGCCTTCCGCGGGCGGGACGGATATCCGAGCACGGTCGCGGGGGAGGTGCTGCCAGATCGCATCGTGATCGGCGACATCGCGGTCAGCGTCGTCGATCAGCCGCATGGGTCGATCACCTCCGCCGGCTTGCGATTCGATACCGCCGGAAGGTCGCTGGTTTATGCTACCGATTTCAATATCCTGACCAATGACATGCGCACGCTGTATGAGGATTGCGACGTGCTGGTGATCGACGCCCTCCGCCGCGCGCCGCACCCGACCCATCCGACGCTCGACCAGGCGGTCGTGTGGGCAGCGGAACTCCGCGCCGGGCCCGCGATCCTCACCCACATGGACCAGTCGATGGACTATGCGGCGGTGTCGGCTGCGACACCTGACGGCGTCGAGCCCGGCTATGACGGGCTGGAGGTGACGATATGACCGACGATACCGTCAGCCTGTTGTGGGGCGTCGGCGCGCTCGCGCTGGTTATCAGCGCGCTGACCGCGCGGCGGTTGTCGTTTCGGGAAATCCTGCGCTCGCTGATCGGCTGGGCGATCATCGCCGGGATCGCTTGGGCTGTGATCGCCAACCGCGACCGTATTGAACCCATGGTCGCGGGGATCGGCGAGCGGCTCGGTATCGGCGCCCAGACCGTCGAGGGCGAAACGGTCCGCATCACGATGAGTGCCGACGGCCATTTCTGGGCGCGGGTGCGGCTGAACGATCACACCGAACGCATGCTGATCGACAGCGGCGCGACGATCACCGCGTTGACGCCACGTGTGGCACAGGCGGCCGGTGTCGAGGTGTCGGAAGGCGGCTTTCCGGTGATGATAAACACCGCCAACGGCACGATCACCGCGCGGCGCGCCACGGCCGGGCGTGTGGCGATCGGTGGGCTGAAAACCCGCGATCTGGGCGTCATCGTCTCGCCGGCGTTCGGTGAGATGAACGTGATCGGCATGAACTTCCTGTCACGGCTGGGATCGTGGCGCGTCGAGGGGCGGACGCTGATCCTCGAGCCTAAACGCCCGGATGCGCACTAGAACTTACATAATGCATATTATCAGCTTTGGATTTATCGGCAGGGCGCTCAGATGATCGATCGATTGGTTAAGATCATGGTCCGCCTCCGCGATCCGGACCATGGCTGCGAATGGGATGTCGCACAGACGTTCGAGACGATTGCGCCTTACACGATCGAGGAAGCCTATGAGGTCGCCGACGCCTGCGCGCGCGGTGACCTGGCCGAACTCAAGGACGAGCTCGGCGACCTCCTGCTACAGGTCGTCTTCCACAGCCGCATCGCCGAGGAACGCGGCGCCTTCGATCTGACCGATGTCGTCGCGGCGATCAGCGACAAGATGGAGCGCCGCCATCCGCACATCTTCGGCAATGCGCCCGGCGGTGGACATCACCTTTGGGAAGTCATCAAGGCCGAGGAGCGCGCCGGCAAGGCCGACGGGAGCGCGCTCGCCGGCGTGGCGCTGGCGCTACCGGCGCTGATGCGGGCGGAAAAGCTGCAGAAGCGCGCCGCGCGGACCGGGTTCGACTGGCCCGATGCCGACGGCGCCCGCGCGAAGATCTTCGAGGAAGTGGCCGAGGTCGATGCCGCCGGCGATGAAGCGCACCGATCGGAGGAGATCGGCGACCTGCTGTTCTCCGTGGTCAACTGGGCGCGCAAGCTGGGCGTCGATCCCGAGGTCGCGCTGCGATCGGCGAACGCTAAGTTCGATTCCCGTTTCCGGGCGATGGAGGCCGTCGCCGGTGCCGCGTTCGCCGCGCTGCCGCTCGACGACAAGGAAGCTCTGTGGCTCGCCGCCAAGGGCGACCCCGTCACGCGCGCGTAGCGAAACGCTCGTAATCGCGCGGGTCGAGCCGCACTTCGAGATGCAGTCCGGCGTCGTCGCTCTCCTGCGACAGCACCTCGCCGTGCGCGTGCAGCCAGGCCGCCCCCGCCCCATCAGATGCATCCAGCGTCACCAGATAGCGCTGGTGCGCGGCGGTCAGCCGGTCCGCGATGGTCCGCAGCAGCGCATCCACCCCCTCGCCCGTCAGCGCCGAGATCGCCACGACATCGTCGCGCCGGCCCGCATCGACCAGCATATCCTCAAGGTCATCGCCGGTCAGCAGGTCGAGCTTGTTCCACGCCTCGATCCGCGGCGTCGTCTCTGCCACGCCGATCTCCGCCAGCACGCCCTCGACGTCGCTGCGCTGCGCCTGCGTATCGGGATGCGCCACATCGCGAACGTGGACCAGCAGGTCGGCCGACACCACTTCCTCCAGCGTCGCCTTGAACGCGGCGACGAGCTGGGTTGGCAGGTCGGAGACGAAGCCGACGGTGTCGGACAGGATCGCCTTGTCGATCCCCGGCAGCGAGATCTGGCGCAGCGTCGGGTCGAGCGTGGCGAACAACAGGTTCTCCGCCATGACGTCACTTCCCGTCATGCGATTGAAAAGCGTCGATTTTCCGGCGTTGGTATAGCCGACCAGCGCGATCACCGGCCACGGCGCGCGCTGGCGCCGTTCGCGATGCAGGCCGCGCGTCCGGCTGACCTGCTCCAGCTCGCGCCGCAGCCGCGCCATGCGGTCGCGGATTAACCGGCGATCCGCCTCGATCTGGGTTTCGCCAGGGCCGCCGAGGAAGCCGAAGCCGCCGCGCTGGCGCTCGAGATGGGTCCAACTGCGCACCAGCCGCCCCGCCTGATAATCGAGATGCGCGAGTTCGACCTGCAGCCGCCCCTCGGCAGTGCGCGCGCGCTCGCCGAAGATTTCGAGGATCAGCCCGGTACGGTCGATGACCTTGCACTTGAGCGCAGTCTCCAGATTGCGCTGCTGCACCGGCGACAGCGACGCGTCGAACACGGCGAGGCCGACGCCGTCGTCGCGGACGATCTCGGCCAGCGCCTCGACCTGCCCACTACCGATCAGCGTCGCCGGTTTGGGGGCGCGGACGCGGTAGGCGATCTTGTGGACCACCTCGACCCCGATCGCGAGCGCAAGGCCCGCGGTTTCCTCCAGCCGCGCGTCGGCATCCCGCTCGGCGCCACCCTGATCGGGCAGCACGACGATCGCGCGCGCACCCCGCGCGAAATCCTCGACATCGCGCTCGAAGCCGCCGCCTGCGCTACTCATTTCCGGCCGCTCATTCCTCGCCGATCGCCTGTTCCTCGGCCAGGTTCAGCGGGTTCGCCGGCTGTACGGTCGACACGGCGTGTTTGTAGACCAGCTGCGACATGCCCTCACGCTGGAGCAGCATGCAGAACAGGTCGAACGCCACGATTCCACCCTGCAGCATGACGCCGTTGACCAGGAACATGGTCACGCTTTCCTGCTGGCGCCGCACCGCGCCAAGGAAGATTTCCTGCAATCCCGGATGCTTGCTCGATCCTTCTCCGATCGAATCGACGATGCCTTCGACGTCCAGCGGACCCGATGGCATGATCGTCGAAATCGCGTGCTTGTAGATCAGCTGCGACTGGCCGTCGCGGCGCAGCAGCACCGAGAAATTGTCGAACCAGGTAACGATTCCCTGCAACTTCACGCCCTTCACGAGGAACATCGTGACGGGCGTCTTCGACTTGCGAAGCGCGTTGAGGAACAGGTCCTGAAGGGAAGCGGTCTTTTCGGCCATTGATGTGGTCCTCTTGGCTCTTGGCGGGGTCTGTCCCGCGATGCGCCGCCTGCGCGACGTCGAATACGCGCCGAATGCGCGCGGGTTTCAGACTAACGCCCTCCCCCCGCGCCGTCCAGCGACGCTATTCGTCGCGCGTCTCGGTGATGCCGAGCAGCTTGAGCTTCCGGTGCAGCGCCGATCGCTCCATGCCGATGAAGCTCGCGGTGCGGCTGATGTTGCCGGAGAAGCGGCGGATCTGGACGCGCAGATACTCGCGCTCGAAACTCTCGCGCGCCTCGCGCAACGGCGCCCCCATGATCGCGCTGTTGCCTCGCCCATCCCCGTCGTCGCGGCTGCCCAGCACCTCGGGCGGCAGCAGGTCGATGTCGATCCGGCCGATGCGGTTGCCCGGCGCCAGGATGACCGTGCGCTCGACGATGTTCCGCAACTGTCGCACGTTGCCGGGCCATTCGTAGCTTTGCAGCGCCACCATGGCGTCGGCGGCAACTTCCGGCGTCGGCACGCGACGTTCGGAGGCGTAATGCGCCACGAAATGGTCGACGAGTGCCGGAATATCCTCCCGCCGATCGGTCAGCGACGGGATCGCCACGGGCACGACGTTCAGGCGGTAATACAGGTCTTCGCGGAAACGCCCCTCGGCGATCTCGTCCTGAAGGTCGCGCGCGGTGGCGGAGACGACGCGGACGTCGACCTTCACCAGCCGCTGCCCGCCGACGCGGGTAAAGCTCTGGTCGGTCAGGACGCGCAGGATGCGGGCCTGCGTCGCGATCGGCATGTCGGCGATCTCGTCGAGGAATAGCGTGCCGCCGTGCGCCTGTTCGAGCAGGCCCGGCCGGACGAGGTCGCCCCCTTCCTCCACGCCGAACAGTTCCTCCTCCATTCGCTCGGGCGTCATCCGCGCGGCGCTGACGATCACAAACGGCGCCTGCGCCCGGCCCGACCAGCCGTGGAGCAGCCGCGCGGCGACCTCCTTGCCGACGCCCGCCGACCCGGTGATGAGCACGCGGCTACCGGTCGAGGCGACCCGCTTCAGCGTGGCGCGCACCATGTTGATCGCGGCCGAATTGCCGGTCAGGTCATCTTCGCGCCCCACCGACGCGCGCAGCGACGCGACTTCGCGCCGCAGCCGCTCGGTTTCGGTCGCGCGTTCAACGAGGAGCAGCAGACGCTCGGCCTCGAATGGCTTCTCAATGAAGTCGGACGCACCCCGTCGGATCGCGGCGACCGCGGTGTCGAGGTTGCCGTGGCCGGAAATCACCAGCACCGGGATTGACGGATCGCGCCGCTTGATCTCGTCGAGCAGGTCGAGCCCGTCGAGGCGCGACCCCTGCAGCCATACATCCAGCAGCACCAGGCTGGGCCGCCGCGTCGCGATCGCCTCCAGCGCGGCATCGCTGTCGGCGGCGCCGCGCGTCTGATAACCCTCGTCCTCCAGCACGCCGGCGACCAGTTCGCGGATGTCGTATTCGTCGTCGACGACGAGGATTTCGATACTCATGACAATGTCCGATTGCGGGTCAGCATGGGGGAGGCCGGCTCGGGCGCATCGCCCGCCGGCGCGTCCGGTTGTTCGAGGGTCGCGAGCGTCGCCGCGTCGAAGGTGAGCGAGACGATCGTGCCGCCGCCGCGCCGGTCGCCGAACGCCATCGTGCCGAAATGCTCCTCGACGATCTTCTTGACGATGGCGAGGCCGAGGCCCGTGCCGCGTGCGCGCGTCGTCATATAGGGCTCGACGATGCGGTCGCGCTCGACCGGCAGGCCGATGCCGTTGTCGGAAATCTGGAACATCACCCCGCGCACGGCATCGCCGCCCAGCATCAGCGTGACCTCGCCCTGCGGCAATTCCGCCCCGTCGCGCGCCTCGATCGCCTCGATCGCGTTCTTGACGAGATTGGTCAGCGCCTGCCCGATCTGGCGACGGTCGCAGACCAGCACGGGCGGCGGATCGTCGTAGAGCAGCGCGAAGCGGATCGCGGGATGCGCGACCTCGTGCAGGAACACCGCCTGCCGCACCAGATCGATCAGTGATTCCTCGCGGAACATCGGCTTGGGCATGCGCGCGAAGGACGAAAATTCGTCGACCATCCGCCGCAAGTCGCCGACCTGTCGCACGATCGTCTCGGTCAGCCGCGCGAAGGTGCCGTCGCCCTCGGGCGCCAGCTTGCCATAGCGGCGTTGCAGGCGTTCCGCCGCGAGCTGAATTGGGGTCAGCGGGTTCTTGATCTCGTGCGCGATCCGCCGCGCGACGTCGGACCATGCCGCGCGGCGCTGGTCGAGCAGCTGCTGCGTGATGTCGTCGAAGGTCAGGACGTGGCCATCCTCGTCGCGCGTGATCTTCACCGCCAGCGTGCGCGCCTCGCCGCCGCTCGCGACCTGCACCACGCCCTCCCGCGCCCCGCCTTCGAGCAGGGTCGCGAGTTCCGGCGCGACCTCGGCCAGCGGACGCCCGACGAAATCATTGCTACCCGATCCGATCAGCGGGCGCGCCGAGCTGTTGACGAGCCGCACCGCGCGGTCGCTGCCCACCGCGACGACGCCGGCGGTGACGCCCGAGAGAACCGCCTCGATCAGCGCGCGGCGGCTCTCGGCGGCGGCATTCGCCTCGACCAGTGCGCCGGTCTGCTCACCCAGCCGTTCGGTCATGCGGTTGAAGGCATTGGCGAGCGTGCCGATTTCGTCGCGCGTCCGCGGCTCGACCACGCGCGCGGTCAGATCGCCGCCGGCCACCCGGCGCGCGGCATCCACCAGCTCACCGACCGGCCGGACGAGGCGATCGGCGACGGCCAGCGCGACGAAGACGGCGATACCGACGACCAGCAGGGAAACGCCCAGAAGAGCGGCGTTGAACTTCAGCTGCAACGAGCGCGAGCGTTCGACCAACGCGCGATAATCGGCCAGCACCGCGGTCGCGCGTTGGCTGGTCGCCTGCATCTGACCGGTTGCGGTAACGCGTGCGCCGTACACGAACAGGTTCGCCTGCCCCGGCACCCGGGTTATCGACCAGATGCGGTCGCCGGTCGTGCCGGTGACGTTGCGCTGCCCTGCTCTCAGCTTGGCCATAACCTCCGGCTTGATCTCGCGCGCCAATGCCCGGTCGTCGGGATTGACCAGCGCGAGCGACAGCACGTCGCCGTTCGGTCCGATCGAGAACAGCAGTCCGTCGGTCAGGCTGCGATAGAAGACCTGCTGGACGAGGAAGGTGGCGAATTCGGGATTGTCATAAGTGGTGCGCGTCAGCGCCTCACCCACGTCGCCGGCCATCGTCGTCGTCTCGCTCTCCACCCCGGCGATGAACTGGGTATAGCTCTCCGATGCCAGCGCGCTCGCATTTTCGAGCATGCCGCGGGCGCGATCCGACGACCAGAATTCGACGCCAGTTTGGAACAGCAGCGACGCGAAGATCGTGACGAGGATCGTCGGCACGCTCGCCAGTACCGAAAACAGTGCGACGAGGCGGACGTGCAGCCGCCCCTCCCCGCCAAGCGGCGACCGCGCGGCGCGGTGAATAGCGATACGGCGCCCGATCAGGACGAGCAGCGCGATGCTGGGGATCAGGTTCGCGGTGAGCAGCAGCGCGACCGTGGGTGGGGTCAGCAACACCGCGCTGTCACTGCGTCCGGCGATCACACGCCAGCTGATGACGGCGATCAGGATCGCGACCGCGAGGACCATTAGCTCGATGACCGGCGTTACCGTGAAGCGGCGCCGGGGCGTCGCTGGTTCGGTCATCGGCACGGCGGCAACACTCATCGTGGCAATGGTACACGGGGAGTGTTGCCGGGAAAACACATAATTTGCGTTGACCTACCGCAACGTCGTCCCGCCCTGCCGCACCTCGCCCGCGTCGATGCCGAGATCGTCGAGCCGCTTGCGCAGCGTGTTGCGGTTGATCCCCATCGCCCGCGCCGCACGCAGCTGGTTGCCGCCGTGTCGCGCCAGCATCGCCTCGATCAGCGGTCGCTCGACCTCGGCGATGATGCGGTCGTAGAGCGTGCCGTCGTCCAGCCGGCCGGGCTCCTGCCGCCCTATCGCGGCGATCCGCGTCAGCACGGCGGCACCCAGCCCGTCGTCGCCGACCGGTACGGCGGACAGCTCGCCCGCACCCAGCATCGCCGCGATCTCGCCCGCCCCGATCCGCTCATCGCGGCTGAGCGCGGCCAGCCGGCGCATCAGATTTTCGAGCTCGCGGACGTTCCCGGGCCAGTCATAGGCCTGCATCCGCGCCAACCCATCGGGCTCGATCTGCTTGCGCGGCAGGCCTTCGGCGACGGCGCGGTCGAGAAAGTGCCGCGCCAGCAGCGGCACGTCCTGCCGCCGGTCGCGCAGCGGCGGCAGCGCGATGGGAACGACGTTGAGCCGGTAGAACAGATCCTCGCGGAACGCCCCCGCCGCGACCAGCGCGGCCAGATCCTTGTTGGTCGCGGCGACGATGCGGACATCGGCACGGATCGGCCGCGCGCCGCCGACGGTGGTGAATTCGCCCTGCTGCAATACGCGCAGCAGCCGGGTCTGCGCATCCATCGGCATGTCGCCGATCTCGTCGAGGAACAGCGTGCCGCCCGCCGCCAGCTCGAACTTGCCCGCCACCCGCGCCGCCGCGCCCGTGAAGGCGCCGCGTTCATGCCCGAACAGTTCCGCCTCGATCAGCTCGCGCGGGATCGCGGCCATGTTGAGCGCGATGAACGGTGCCTTCGCCCGTGCGCCCAGATCGTGGATCGCCTGCGCCACCAACTCCTTGCCGGTGCCCGATTCGCCCGACACCAGGATCGTCAGGTCGGTGGCGACGACGCGCGCGATCACGCGGTACACGTCCTGCATCGCCGGCGAGCGGCCAATCAACGGCAGCACGTCGTCGCTATCGGCCTCCACCACGCTCGGCGCGCGACGCGACCGCTCCAGCGCCCCCGCCACCGCCTGCGCCAGCAGGTCGAGGTCGAAGGGCTTGGGCAGATAGTCGAACGCCCCCGCCTCGGTCGCGCGGACCGCGGTCGACAGCGTGTTCTGCGCCGAGAGGACGATAACCGGCAGGCGCGGATGCGCGGTCAGCACCGCCGGTATCGCCTCCAGCCCGTTGCCGTCGGGCAGCAGCACGTCGGTGATGAGCACGTCCGGAATGCCGCCCGCCAGCGCGCGGTGAAGTTCCGCCAGGCTGCCGGCGGTGGTCACCTCATGCCCCTTGCGGCGCAGCGCCTGCGACACGACGGTGCGGATCGCGGCATCATCGTCAACGACAAGAATGCGGCCGCCCTCGGGATGCGGTGACGTCATGACGCCCTCGGCAACAATATGCGGAAGATGGTCATCTCGGGATCCCCCTCCCGCGCATAGGCGACGATCCCGCCCATATCGCCCACCAGCTTTTCGACCAGCGGCAGACCAAGTCCGCGCCCTGCGGATTTGCCCGATACGAAGGGTTCGAACAGGTGATCGGCGATGTCGGCGGGCGCGCCGGGGCCATTGTCCATCACCGCGATCTCGATTGGCAGCGGCTGGCGCGCGCGGCCCGGACCGGCGCTGATCGCCATGCCGTGGCGATAGGCGGTCGACAGGATGATGCGGCGGTCGGCCTGCCCCGACAACGCCTCGGCGGCATTCTTGACGAGGTTCAGCACGACTTGCGTCACCGCATCGCGATCGACCTTCGCCGGCGGCAACGACGGATCGAAGCGCGCCTCGATCGCCACGTCGCGCGCGAACCCCGCCAGCGCGACCTGCCGGACATGGTCGAGCAGCGGATAGACGTTGTGGGCCTCCAGCCGCAGGGGGCGGGTGTCGGTGAAGTCCTGCATCCGGTCGATCAGCGCGGCGATGCGGTCGACCTCGGTCGTGATGAGCGTGGTGAGTTCGACCGCCCCCTCCCCGCCCCCACCGATTCCCTGGCCCAGCAGCTGCGCCGCGCCGCGGATGCCCGACAACGGGTTCTTGATCTCGTGCGCCAGCATCGCCGCCGCGCCGATCGCCGCCCGCGCGCCGCCCGACCGCTCGCCGCCGCGCGCGGCGGGGTGTGGGCGCAACGTCACCAACGTCCAGCCGGGATAGTCCGGCACCTGACATTCGATCAGGTCGACGCGTGCCCGCCCGACCCGGCCGATACCGACATCGGCGTCATAGGCCGCGAATACATTTCCCGTCCGCCGCTCCGCGAACCGTTCCTGCAATCGCAAGAACAGGTCGATCTCCTGCCCCGCCATCGCGCGTTCAGAGATGTTGAGCAGAGCTTCGCCCGCCGCATTGGCGCGGGCGACGCGCGCTTCCGGATCGACCAGCAGCGTGGCGACCGGATGTGCCGCGAACAGCTCGGCGAACGGCGGCGCGGGCGACGTCACGCCGCGGCGCGCGCGGTCCAGGGGGCGTAGAATTCGGCAAGCATCGCCTTCACCACGGTCGCGTCCGGCACCTGGTTCACCTTGTTGCGGAACTCGGCCGATCCGGGCAGCCCCTTGGTGTACCAGCCGAGGTGCTTGCGCGCCATGTTGACGCCGGTTTCCTTGCCATAGAGCGACAGCATGTCGTCATAGTGCGTTACGATAAGGCAATATTGTTCGTCGATCGTCGGATCGGGGCGGGCCTCCCGCCCCTCCAGCGCATCCATCACCTGCCGCAGCAGCCACGGCTTGCCATAGGCACCCCGCCCGATCATCACGCCATCCGCGCCAGACTGGTCGAGCGCGGCGTGCGCGTCCTCGGGCGTGCAGATGTCGCCGTTGACGATGACGGGCAGCGTGACCGCATCCTTCACCCGCCGCACGAAGCGCCAGTCGGCCGAGCCCTTGTACATCTGGTTGCGGGTCCGGCCGTGGACGGTGACCATCTGCACGCCCAGATCCTGCGCGATCCGCGCGAGTTCGGGCGCGTTCAGGCTGTCGTGGCACCAGCCCATCCGCATCTTCAGCGTCACCGGGCGCGCCACCGCCTTCACCACCGCGTCGATCAGCTGCGCGGCGACGGGCAGGTCGCGCATCAGCGCGGAGCCGGCGTCGCCGCTCGTCACCTTGCGGACGGGACAGCCCATGTTGATGTCGATGATCGCCGCACCGCGATCCTCGCTCAGCTTCGCCGCCTCCGCCATCTCGTAGGGCGTACAGCCGACCAACTGCATCGACACCGGATCCTCGATCGGGTCCCAGGCGAATTTCTGGAGCGACTGGCGCGTCTCGCGGATCGCCGCCTGGCTCGCCACCATCTCGGTGACGTTCAGCCCCGACCCATAGCCGCGCACGACCCGCCGGAACGGCAGGTCGGTGACGCCGGTCATCGGCGCCAGCAGGACGGGCGTGTCGATCCGGACGGGACCGATCTGGATGGGGGCGATGGTGCGCATGATCTGCCTGAAAAACGGGCAGTCCCTAGGCGAAACCGCGTCGATGGGCAAGGCTGGCGGGCGGCACCGCGCTGCGCTAGGCGGGAGGGATGACGCGCCCCACCACCGTCGCCATCATCGTCGCCGCCGGCAAGGGCGAGCGCATCGGCGGTGACGTGCCGAAGCAGTTCGCCCCCGTCGGCGGTCGTCCGCTGGTCGCGCACAGCGTCGCCGCCTTCCGCGCGCATCCCGGTATCGACGAGGTGCTCGTAGTGACCGGTGCCGGGCAGGAAGCGCTGCTGCATGCCGCGGTCGGCGAGGTTGCTTCGACGACCGGCGGCGCGACGCGCCGCGATTCGGTGCGTGCGGGCCTCGATGCGGTGACGGCGGACCGCGTGCTGATCCACGACGCCGCCCGCCCCGGCCTCCACGCCGCCGTCATAGACCGCCTTCTCGCCGCCTTGGACGAGGCGCCCGGAGCCGTGCCGGTGCTGGCGGTTGCCGACACGCTGGCGCACGGTGCCGAGGCGCTGGGCGAGACGGTCGACCGGACCGGGCTGGTCCGGGTGCAGACCCCGCAGGCGTTCGACCGGGCGGCGCTGATCGCCGCGCACGACGCCTGGCCAGCGGACCGCGAGGCGACCGACGATGCGCAGGTGCTGCGCGAGGCGGGCGGGCGCGTGGCTTTGGTCGAAGGAGACCCGATGCTCGACAAGGTGACCCATCCCGCCGATCTCGCCGCCGCCGATGCGCGGCTGACGCCGCCGCTCGTCTCGCGCAGCGCGAGCGGATACGACGTCCACCGGCTGGAGGCGGGCGAGGAATTGTGGCTGGGCGGCGTGCTGATCCCGCACGACCGCGGCCTGTCGGGCCACAGCGACGCCGACGTCGCGCTGCACGCCATCACCGATGCGCTGCTCGGCACGATCGCCGCCGGCGATATCGGCACGCATTTCCCACCCAGCGACATGCAATGGAAGGGTGCGGCCTCCGACCGCTTCCTCGCCCATGCCGCGACGCTGGTGCGCGACGCCCGCGGCATCATCGATTTCGTCGACCTGACGCTGATCTGCGAGGCGCCGAAGATCGGCCCGCACCGCGCCGCCATGCAGGCGCGCATCGCCGGCATCCTCGGCCTGTCGCCCGCGCAGGTCAGCATCAAGGCGACCACCAGCGAGCGGCTGGGCTTCACCGGCCGCGGCGAAGGCATCGCCGCACAGGCCATCGCAACGATCCGCGTACCCGGAGCATCATCATGAAGAGCCTCTGCCTGACTGCCGCCGCCGCCGCCCTGCTCGTCACCCAGGGTGCCGCCGCGCAGACCTGCGTCCCGCAGCGGGAGGCGGAGGCGCTGTTCCTCGTCCTCGCGCCCACCGCCGTGACCAGCGTTGCGCAGAAATGCGCGCCGACGCTGACGGCCGGAGCCTATCTGCCCCGGGCTGCGCCCCGTCTCTCGGCAAAATTCGCGGGAGAGGCCGACGCCGCCTGGCCGCAGGCGCGCGCCGCGATCGCGAAGATCGGCGGAGCCGACGTCACGCCGATGCTCGACAGCGAACTCGGCCGGCCGATGCTGACCGCGATGATCGGGCAGATGGTCGCCAAAGAGGTAAAGCCGACCGACTGCGCCGCGATCGATCGTGTCCTGTCGCTGCTCGATCCGCTGCCGGCGCGCAACACCGTGTCGCTGCTCGTCGTGCTGGCAGAGCTGGCGGGGCGCAATCGCAAGACGGGCAGCTTCTCGATCTGCCCTGCCACCACGCGATGAGCGAGCATCGCGATACCCTGTTGCCCGACGCGCTGGTCGCGCTGGCGCGGCGCGTGGTGCACGAGAATCGGGCGTCCGGCCGCCACATCTCCGTAGCCGAAAGCTGCACCGGCGGCCTCGTCGCCGCGGCGATCACCGAGATCCCCGGCGCATCCGACGTGCTGCACGGCAGCTTCGTCGTCTATGCCAACGAGGCGAAAACCGCGCTACTGCGCGTCAGCGGCGATGTGATCGAGACGTTTGGCGCGGTGTCCGTCGCGACCGCGTGGCAGATGGCGCAGGGTGCGCTGAGCAAGAGCGGCGCCGACGTCGCGGTCGCCATCACCGGCATCGCCGGACCCGGCGGCGGCAGCGCGCACAAGCCGGTCGGCACCGTCGTCTTCGCCCGCGCGGTGCGCGGCGCCGATCCGGATCATGTCGTCGCGGACACCCGCGCCTTCGGCGACTTGGGCCGTGGCGGCATCCGCCTTCAGGCGGCGCTCTGCGCGCTCGAACTGCTGCTGCCCGACCCGTAGAGCACGCGCGCGCGATCCTCGAACGCGCCGATCATCTTGCGCAGCGCGCGGTCGAAGACCTGTCCTGCCAGCATCTCGAACATCCGGTTGCGGAACGCGAAGTCGACGCGGAAATCGACCTCGCAGCCCCCTGCCCCGTCGCTGCGGAACGTCCAGTCGTTGGTCAGATGCGCCAGCGGCCCGTCGACGTAATCGACGCGGATCGCGGTCGGCCGCGTCTTCTGCACGCGCGAGGTGAAGGTCTCGCGCAGCCCCTTGAACCCGACGATCATGTCGGCGACCATCTCCGTGGCGCTGTCCGACCGCACCCGGATCGCGCTCACCCATGGCAGGAACTCGGCATAGGCCCGCACGTCGGCGACCAGATCGAACATCTGCTCGGGGCTGTAGGGCAGCCGCCGCGTCTCGGCGTGCCTAGGCACGCACGGTCTCTCTGGCGCGACCCAGCTTCGCGTCACGTGCGTCCCGCATCTTCGCGAAATCGTCGCCGGCATGATAGCTGGATCGCGTGAGCGGCGAGGATGCGACCAGCAGGAAGCCCTTCGCCCGCCCGATCGCGGCATAGGCGTCGAACGCCGCGGGGGTCACGAAATCGATCACCTTGGCATGACGCGGCGTCGGCTGCAGATACTGGCCCATCGTCATGAAATCGATGTCGGCGCTACGCATGTCGTCCATCACCTGATGGACCTCCAGCCGCTGCTCGCCCAGCCCCAGCATGATGCCCGACTTGGTGAAGATCGACGGATCGAGCTTCTTGACCGACTCCAGCAGGCGGAGCGACGCATAATAGCGCGCACCCGGCCGGATCGTCGGGTACAGCCGCGGCACCGTCTCCAGATTGTGGTTGTACACATCCGGTCGAGCCGCGACGATCGCGTCGACCGCCGCCTCGTGCTTGTTGCGGAAATCCGGGGTCAGGATCTCGATCGTCGTCGTCGGGTTGGCGGCGCGGATCGCGTGGATCACCTTCACGAACTGGCTCGCCCCGCCGTCCGGCAGGTCGTCGCGATCGACCGAGGTCACGACGATGTGGTTCAGCCCCATCGCCGCCGCGGCGTCGGCGACGTTGTTCGGCTCCATCGGGTCGACCTTGCGCGGCATCCCCGTCTTCACGTTGCAGAAGGCGCAGGCGCGGGTGCAGGTGTCGCCCAGGATCATGACGGTCGCATGCTTCTTCGACCAGCATTCGCCGATGTTGGGGCAGGCCGCTTCCTCGCACACCGTCGTCAGGCTTTTCGAGCGCATCAGCGCACGCGTCGCGGCGAAGCCGGCGGAGGTCGGCGCCTTCACGCGGATCCAGTCGGGCTTGCGCTGGCGGCCCTCGGGGGCGGCGGGCTGGGCGATCGGCGACAGGTCGTTCATGGGAGGCAAATAGCCAGCGTCCGCTCTGTAAACAATGGTTGCGGCGGCTAATCCGTGCTGGAACGGCTCATCGGCTCATGTTTTACCGTCCGTGCAATCCCGATTTCGAAAGGACGACATGACCCATTTCTCCAACCTGATCGACGGCTACTACAAATTCCGCGGCGGCGAATGGCTTGAGGAGCGCGAGCGCTGGGGCGAACTGGCGAGCGGTCAGTCGCCCAAGGTGATGATTATCGCCTGCTCCGACAGCCGGGTCGACCCCGCCACCATCTTCGGCTCGCGCCCGGGCGAAGTGTTCGTCGTGCGCAATGTCGCCGCGCTAGTGCCGCCGTTCGACAGTTCGGGCGGCCTGCACGGCGTGTCGGCCGCGCTGGAATTCGCGGTGACGAAGCTGAAGGTCGAGGAGATCGTCGTGCTCGGCCACGGCGCCTGCGGCGGCGTCAACGCGGCGCTGACCAAGAGCCTCAAGGATGCGCCCCCGGGCGAAGGCGGGTTTGTCGCCGAATGGATCGGCCTGCTGGACGAGGCGCGTGACCGCGTCGCCGATGAATTCGGCACCGGCGACAAAGGCCAGGAAAAGCTGGAGCAGGAAGGCGTCCGCGTCTCGATCGAGAACCTGAAGACCTTCCCCTTCGTGCAGAAGGGGCTGGAGGACGGCACTTTGCTGATCCACGGCGCCGTCTTCGCGATCGCCGATGGCAAGCTGCGCATCATCGACGAAGACGACAAGTTCAGCGCCGCCTAACTGTTGTATCGGCTCCGCGATCGCGCCGGCGGTCGCGGAGCTTCAGGCGTGCCGCCAGTTCCACATCAGCAGCGGGCGGCACAGCACCAGTCCGGCGATGAACCCGCCGACATGCGCCGCTGCGGCGATCGGCGTGCCCGACCGCGCGCTCAAGAAGCCGACCGCGAGGTTCAGCACCGTCCACGCCGCGAGCAGCCACAGCACATGCACCAGCCAAGCCGGCACCGGCCCCAGATCGCGCGCGCGATTGCGGCCGTAGAGCAACGAATAGGCACCGACGATCGCCGATACCGCGCCGCTCGCGCCGATCATCGGCACCTCCGCCTCGGGCGACGCGAGATACTGCGCCGCGCAGGCCGCATAGGCGCCGAGCACGTACAGCACGATCAGCCCGCGCGTACCCAGCGCCTTCTCCGCCGCCTTGCCGCAATAAAGGAAGGTGACGAGATTGAAGCCGAGATGCAGGATGCCGCCGTGGATCAGCGCCGACGACAACGGCGTGAGGGCGAGCGGCAGGAAGCCGGTTTGGCCCGGCGCGAGGCCATAGGTGACCCGCGCCGGAATGAAGCCGGCGTGATACGACCACAGCCCGTCATAGCCGCTGAACGTGACGATCAGGCTGACGACGACGGTCAGGACCGCGATGGCGGCGGTCGCCGGGGCGGTCCTGAAGATGCTGGTCATGATGTCCGCCGTAGAGGGGTCAGATGAACTCGATCTTGCTGACGACGTAGTAGCGATCGCCCGCCGGCACCGACACCTCGATCTCGTCGTCGACGCTGCGCCCGATCAGCGCGCGACCGAGTGGCGAGTTGTAGCTGATCCGGCCGGTCCGGGCATCGGCCTCGGTTTGGCCGACGATCTGGTAGGTCACCGGCTTGTCGGCATCGTCGAGCAGCGTGACAGTCGCGCCGAACACGATCTTGTCGCCCGACAGGTCCTTCGGATCGATGATCTGCGCGCGGGACAGCTTGTCCTCGATGTCGGAGATCGACGCCTCGACCTGGCCCTGCCGCTCCTTGGCGGCGTGATATTCCGCGTTCTCCGAAAGATCGCCGTGCGCACGCGCTTCCTCGATCGCGTCGACGATGGTCGGGCGTTCGGTCTTCAGCCGTTTCAGATCGGCGTGGAGCTTCTCATAGCCCTCAGCCAGCATCGGCATCTTCTCGACCGTCGCCATTACGCTTTCCTTCAACGCCCCTTCCCCAAGCGCCTCTCCCTGACGAGGCGCCCGCACATCAACCGAACTGTCGGGGGATCAATTGTGCGACTGCGAATAATAGGATTGCAAGGGGCGTACTTCAAGGGACGTGGTCGCCAGCGCCGCAATCGAGCGTGACGCCGCCACCGCCGCCGATGCGGTCGTGAAGTACGGCACCTTGTGCGCCAGCGCCGATTTGCGGATTTCCTGGCTGTCCTTCAGCGACTGCCACCCCTCCGTCGTGTTGAACACCAGCGCGACGTCGCCGTCGACGATCCGGTCGACGATGTTCGGCCGTCCCTGCGCCACCTTCAACACCGGTTCGACCGCGACGCCGTTGGCCAGCAGATAGTCCGCCGTGCCACCGGTCGCGACGATGGTGAAGCCCTGTTCGGCGAGGATGCGGACGCCCGGCAGGATGACGGCCTTGTCGCTGTCCTTGACGCTGACGAACACGGTGCCCGACGACGGCAGGACGGTGCCCGCGCCCAGTTGCGCCTTGGCGAAGGCGATCGTGAAATCGCGATCGATTCCCATCACTTCACCGGTAGACTTCATCTCGGGCGACAGCACCGGATCGACGCCGGGGAAGCGATTGAACGGGAACACCGCCTCCTTCACCGCGACATGGCCGATCGCGCGGTCGATGCCCGGCAGGTCGGCCAGCTTCTCGCCCGCCATCACCCGCGCCGCGATCTTGGCGACCGGCGCGCCGATCGCCTTGGCGACGAACGGCACCGTGCGACTGGCGCGCGGATTGACCTCGATCAGATAGACGACGTCGTCCTTCACCGCGAACTGGATGTTCATCAGCCCGACGACCGACAGCGCGTGCGCCAGCGCGATCGTCTGGCGCTCGATCTCCGCCACGGTCTCGGCGGACAGGCTGTAGGGTGGCAGCGCGCAGGCGCTGTCGCCCGAATGGACGCCGGCCTCCTCGATATGCTGCATCACGCCCGCGACGACGACATCGGTGCCGTCGCAGATCGCGTCGACATCGACCTCCACCGCATCGCGCAGATAGCTGTCGATCAGCACCGGCGATTCGCCCGACACCTGCACCGCGGTCTGGATATAGTCGTCGAGCTGCGCCGGCCCGTCGACCACCTCCATCGCGCGACCGCCGAGCACATAGCTCGGGCGCATCAGCACGGGATAGCCGATCCGCTCGGCCACCGCGATCGCCTCGTCGCGGCTGCGCGCGATGCCGTTGGCGGGCTGGGTCAGCCCCAGCTTCGCGATCAGCGCCGCAAAGCGCTCGCGGTCCTCGGCCAGATCGATCGCGTCCGGGCTGGTGCCGAGGATCGGGATCCCCGCCTCCTCCAGCGCCTTGGCGAGGTTGAGCGGCGTCTGCCCGCCGAACTGCACGATCACGCCGACGAGCTCGCCCTTCGACGCCTCGACATGCAGGATCTCCAGCACGTCCTCGGCGGTCAGCGGCTCGAAATACAACCGGTCGGACGTGTCGTAGTCGGTGCTCACCGTCTCCGGATTGCAGTTGACCATGATCGTCTCGTAACCCGCATCCGCGAGCGCGAAGCAGGCATGGCAGCAGCAGTAATCGAACTCGATCCCCTGCCCGATCCGGTTCGGCCCGCCGCCTAAAATGACGATCTTGCGCCGCTCGCTCGGCGCGCTCTCGCACTCGGGCTCGCCGAAGCTCGGCGCCTCGTAGGTCGAGTACATATACGGCGTCTTCGCGTCGAACTCCGCCGCGCAGGTATCGATGCGCTTGAAGACCGGACGCACGCCCAGGCGATGCCGCAGCTCGCGCACCTCGCCTTCCGTCACCCCGCCGGTCATCGCGACGACGACGTCGTGGATCAGCCCAGACCCGCGCGCGATGCCGCGCGTCATGCCGCGCAGATTGGCGGACTGGAGCGCCAGCCAGGCGAGGCGCTTGTCGCTGAAGCCCATCGACTTCAGCTTACGCATGCCCGGCGCCTCGATCGGCAGGCCGTTGGTGCAGACCTCCTGCTCGGCCGCGACGATCTCGGCGATGCGTTCGAGGAACCACGGGTCGAACTTGGCGATCGCGTGAATCTCGGCGACCGTGAAGCCCTCGCGCAGCGCCTGCGCCGCGACCAGCAGCCGGTCGGGCGTGGCGATCGCCAGCGCCGCCTCGATCTCCGCGCGCGGACGCCCGGCGAGGCGATCGACGGTGTTGAAGCCCGACAGCCCCGTCTCCAGCCCGCGCAACGCCTTCTGCAGCGATTCGTGAATGTTGCGGCCGATCGCCATGACTTCGCCGACCGACTTCATCGCGGTGCCGAGCACGGCATCCGCGCCCTTGAACTTCTCGAAGGCGAAGCGCGGGATCTTCGTCACGACATAGTCGATCGTCGGTTCGAAGCTGGCCGGCGTCGCGCCGGTGATGTCGTTGGTGATCTCGTCGAGCGTATAGCCGACCGCCAGCTTCGCCGCGACCTTGGCGATCGGGAAGCCGGTGGCCTTCGACGCCAGCGCCGACGAACGGCTGACGCGCGGGTTCATCTCGATGACGATCAGGCGGCCGTCCTTCGGATTGACCGCGAACTGGACGTTGGAACCGCCTGTTTCGACACCGATTTCGCGCAGGCAAGCGATGCTTGCGTTGCGCATGATCTGATATTCCTTGTCGGTCAGCGTCAGCGCCGGCGCGACGGTGATGGAATCGCCGGTATGGACGCCCATCGGATCGATGTTCTCGATCGAGCAGACGATGATGGCGTTGTCGGCGCGGTCGCGCACGACCTCCATCTCATACTCCTTCCACCCGATCAGCGATTCCTCGATCAGCACCTCGGTGGTCGGCGACGCGTCCAGACCCTTGCGGACGATCTCCAGGAATTCCTCGCGGTTATAGGCGATGCCGCCGCCCGTCCCGCCCATGGTGAAGCTCGGGCGGATGATCGCCGGCAGGCCGGTCTTCGCCAGCCCCTCCAGCGCCTCGGCCTCCGAATGCGCGATCGCGGAGCGGGCCGATTCCAGCCCGATCTTCGACATCGCGTCCTTGAACTTCAACCGGTCCTCGGCCTTGTCGATCGCCTCGGCATCCGCGCCGATCATCTCGACGCCGTACTTCGCCAGCGTGCCGTCGTTGAACAGCGCCAGCGCGGTGTTGAGCGCGGTCTGCCCGCCCATCGTCGGCAGGACCGCGTCGGGACGCTCCTTTTCGATGATCTTCGCCACGATCTCGGGCGTGATCGGCTCGATATAGGTCGCGTCGGCCAGATCGGGATCGGTCATGATCGTCGCCGGGTTCGAATTGACCAGCACGATGCGATACCCGTCCTCGCGCAGCGCCTTGATCGCCTGCGTGCCCGAATAATCGAACTCGCACGCCTGACCGATGACGATCGGCCCCGCGCCGATAACGAGGATCGAGGAGATGTCGGTGCGTTTGGGCATTATCGTTCGGCTTCCGGGCTCTGCGGGGATTGGCTTTCAAGGGCAGCGGCTATTCTTTGCCAAGCTCTCCAACCATCTAGCATCAAGTTATCGCGTTCAATAAAGCCCTGCGCCGCATATGCGGTGGTTTGAATTTCGGTTTCCGGAAGCCTATACCCGAGATGTTTAGCCATTTCGAAAATAAGCTTGGTTTGGTTTGCCATAACCTGATTAAGGTGAACCTGAACATTCTCCGCCGACACTTGATACCGAATTGCGTCGATATAAGTCCGATGCGCAGCCATGACAGCAGGCACACCATTAAAATCAATGGGTATCATGTTGATTGCGGTCGAATACGCTGGATCGGCCGGCAAGTGGCGCACGCTAACCATCATGCGGAAAGTTGTAGTCCTTTGGTCTTTTGTGTTTTTGCGGCGCTCAGCAAATATTTGAACGAGCACCGCGAAAATAGGGCCAACGAGGATCGCAATCAGCGTGATAACCTCAAAGTTCGTCATTGCAGTGCACCAACAAACCGCTCGAACAGATAAAAACTATCCTGCGGCCCCGGACTAGCCTCGGGATGATACTGCACGCTGAACGCCGGCCGATCCATCAACTCCAGCCCCGCATTCGACCCGTCGAATAGCGACACATGCGTCTCGCGCACGCCCTCCGGCAGGCTTTCGCGCTCGACCGCGAAGCCGTGGTTCATGCTGGTGATCTCGACCGCGCCATCGCTGAGCCGCTTGACCGGGTGGTTGGCGCCGCGGTGGCCCTGAAACATCTTGGTGGTGCGCGCGCCGACCGCGAGGCCGAGCAGCTGGTGGCCGAGGCAGATGCCGAACAGTGGCTTGCCCGTCTCCAGCAACTGCCGGATCACCGGCACGGCATACTCGCCGGTCGCGGCGGGGTCGCCGGGGCCGTTCGACAGGAAGATGCCGTCGGGCTGCAACGCCATGATCTCGTCATAGGTCGCGGCGGCGGGGACCACGGACACCTTCGCGCCGGCCTGAACCAGATTGCGGAAGATGTTGTGCTTGCTGCCGTAATCGATCGCGACGACGTGGGGCCGCTCGCCCTCCGCTGCGCCGTCATAGCCGAAGCCCAGCCGCCAGACGCCGCCCGCGCGATCCTCGCCCCAGCCGCCATGCGTCTCGCGCGTCACGCTCTTGGCGAGGTCCATACCCTCCAGCCCCGGCCATTCGCGCGCCATCTGGAGCAGCAACGGCACGTCGAACGCGCCATCGGCCGAATGCGCAATCACGCCGTTGGGCGCCCCGCCGACCCGGATGCGCCGCGTCAGCGCGCGGGTGTCGATGCCCGACAGGCCGATGCGCGCATGCGTCTTCATCCAGTGGTCGAGATGCTCGGCCGAACGGAAGTTCGACGGCTCGGTCACGTCCTCGCGTACGATCATGCCGAGCGCATGGGGATTGTCCGCCTCCACGTCGTCGGGGTTCGCGCCGACGTTGCCGATGTGGGGGAAGGTGAAGCAGATCATCTGGCCCGCGAACGACGGGTCGGTCATGATCTCCTGATAACCGGTCATCGCGGTGTGGAAGCAGACTTCACCCACCGCCTGCCCCTCGGCGCCGAAACCACGGCCCCACACCACCTCGCCACTCGCGAGAACGAGGACACCCGTGGCGCCAGCAGGCACGGCAAAGGGATCGGCGTCGGCCATGTCGGGCGGGCACTCCAGTCAGAATTGCGGCGATGTCGCTAAGCCGCGGCAGCTAGACCCCCTCCCCACATCCGTCAACCGCCGCTATGGGGGCGATATGATCAGAGACGATATCAAAGCCGCCCAGATCGCCGCCATGAAGGCCGGCGACAAGGAAGCCCGAGGAGCCATCAGCTTGATGCAGGCCGCGATCAAGAATCGCGACATCGAGGCACGCGCTCCCCAGTCGCGGGAGGGCAAGGCGCCGGACAGCGACGACGCGCTGGTCGTCGAAGTCCTGCAAAAGATGGTCAAGCAGCGTCGCGAATCGATCGACATGTACGAAAAGGGTGGCCGCCCCGAACTCGCCGCCGCCGAGGCCGCCGAGGTCGCGGTGATCGAACGCTTCCTGCCGCAGGTGCTGACCGAGGACGAGACGAAGGCCGCGATCGAGGCGATCAAGACCGACCTTGGGGCGACCGGCATGAAAGACATGGGCCGCGTGATGGCCGAGCTGAAATCGCGCCACGCCGCCAACCTCGACATGGCGAAGGCCAGCGGTCTGGTGAAGGCGGCGCTCGCCTGAACCGGAACCCCGCTTCCGGTTGGGAGCGTTCCGGTGAATCACCCGCTCTCGCGATGTGAATAGCAGCTGCGGGGGCGGATCGATCGCTCCGCTTGCAGGATGTTCCGCGTACCCGAGGGGGAGCGCGGAACATCAAGAAAGCGACGAGCCGGGGCGCCTTGTCTCTCGCCATTTTTCCGCATTTGTGCTAACGGCGCCGCGTGAGCTTGAGTCCGGCCTTCCTCGACGAGCTGCGTCACCGGACTTCGCTGTCGGGCCTTATTGGCAAGACGACGAAGCTTCAGCGCGCCGGCAAGGAATTCCGCGCCTGCTGCCCCTTCCACAACGAGAAGTCGCCGTCGTTTTACGTGAACGATGACAAGGGCTTCTACCATTGTTTCGGCTGCGGCGCGCACGGCGACGCGATCCGCTGGCTGACCGAGAACCGCGGCCTGCCGTTCATGGATGCGGTCAAGGAACTGGCCCAGACCGCCGGGCTGGAGATGCCAGCGCAGGACCGCGCCTCCGCCGCCAAGGCCGAGCGCGCGAAGGGCTTGCACGAGGCGATGGCCGACGCCGCGACCTGGTTCGCCGACCAGCTGCAGGGCATCGCCGGCGCCGAAGCCCGCGCCGTCCTCGCCAAACGCGGCATCGATGCAGAGACGGCCCGCAGCTTCGGCTTGGGTTACGCCCCCGACTCGCGCGGTAAGCTCAAGGACGCGCTCAAGAGCTACGGCGACCCGATGCTGGTCGAGGCCGGGCTGCTGATCGCCGTCGACGGCAAGGCGCCCTACGATCGCTTCCGCGGTCGGCTGATAATCCCGATCCGCGATCCGCGCGGACGGCCGATCGCCTTCGGCGGCCGGATCATCGGAGAAGGCGAGCCCAAGTATTTGAATTCGCCGGAGACGCCGCTCTTCGACAAGGGGCGCACGCTCTACAATCTCGACCGCGCGCTCCCTGCAGCGCGCAAGACCGGCCGCGTCATTGCGGTCGAGGGCTACATGGACGTTATCGCCTTGGCGCAGGCCGGGTTCGACGAGGTGGTTGCACCTCTCGGTACGGCATTAACAGAACATCAGATTGATCGGTTGTGGCGGGTGTCAGGGACGCCGTTACTTTGTTTTGACGGCGATGCAGCGGGACAGCGCGCTGCGTTTCGCGCAGCTATGCGATTGCTTCCGATGATTGCGCCCAGAAAGTCCGCCCGCTTCGTTATGCTGACGAATGGACAAGACCCGGATGATATTGTGCGCGAAGGAGGACGTGCGGCGTTTGACGAGCATCTTTCCAGCGCGCGCGACCTGCACGATTTCATCTGGAACTACGAACTTGCGCAGCTTGGAAGCACGCCTACCCCCGATGACACTGCATCGCTATTCGATCGACTACAAGAACATGCGAATAAGATAGTCCACAAAATACTTCGCGAACAGTATTTGCAAGCATTCCGTGATAGATTCTACGCTTTGTTCGGCCCCGCCGCCCGTCGCTTTACAGTCGTCGGAAAGGCTATCGAAAAAGCTGTCCGGGATATGCGTGCCAGCCTAGACTACAAGTTTCGTAGAGCCGTTCTTCTAGGTCTTATGATGCATACGTCGATGCTACGGGAAGAGTGGGAACTGGTCGATCAGTTGCCACTAGCAAATCACAAAGCGCTTCGTGATTGGCGTGATAGAATCCTTGAAGTGGCTTCATACCGTTCCGACCTCGATGAAAACTCGCTTAGCGAGGCGCTGGAACACGCTCAACTACCAGAAATACGAAAGCGTGATATTCAGTATGATCTCGCTTTTACGTTTTTCCACAGAGATTGGGTGCCGGATGAAGCGCGTCGGGACCTCAAGAAAGTTATGGAACTTTTGATTGAAGAGTCCGAGGTGGCCCGAGCGACGGCTGCGGCTGAGGCGGCATGCAAGGCCGATTTCAACGACGCGACGGTCACGCGCTTGCAACTTGTAAAAGGCGAAGCCCAGCGGATCCACGCGCGACTTATGGATTGGCAGGACCGGCTGTCTGAAGCTGCTTGATCCTGCTAAGGGCGCTCCCATATCGGATTATAATTGAGTTGGAATGACGCTCCAGGCGGCCCCACCGGGCTGGGTCTGAGAGTCGCGTATTGATAGTTTCGCGCGATAGCAGGATAGGCATCCGCGATTTCCGAGGGACATTGATGGCCAAGGCGAATACTGCGGACGCGGACGTGGCGGAAACCGGCGACGCGCCGCTGATCGACCTGAACGAAGGGTCGCTCAAGAAGCTCGTCGCGCGGGCGAAGAAGCGCGGCTACATCACCTATGACCAGCTGAACGAGATGCTGCCGCAGGACCAGATGTCCAGCGAGCAGATCGAGGACGTGATGGCCGCGCTCAACGACATGGGCGTCAACGTCGTCGAGAACGAGGAAGCCGGCGAGGATACCGAGACCGAGGAGGAAACGACCGACGAGGCCGAGGCCTCCGACGACGGCACCGATGGCAGCCAGACGTTCGAGGTCGCGAAGAAGAAGGAAACCGTCGACCGGACCGACGACCCCGTGCGCATGTACCTGCGCGAGATGGGGGCGGTCGAGCTGCTGAGCCGCGAGGGCGAGATCGCCATCGCCAAGCGGATCGAGGCCGGTCGCGACACGATGATCCTGGGCCTGTGCGAATCGCCGATCACGTTCAACGCGATCATCGGCTGGTCCACCGCGCTCAACGAGGGCACGATGCAGCTGCGCGAGATCCTCGATCTCGACGCGATGCTGAGCAAGGGGCCGTCCGCCGAGCAGGTCGAGGGCGCCGAGGACGACGATTCGGGCGAGATCAGCGAGAAGACCGCGGGCACGAGCTTCAAGGAAGAGGAAGAGCCCGAGGAGGCCTCCGCCGACGGCGACGAGGACGACATGACCGAGCGTCGTGCGCCCCGCCCCTCCGACGACGAGGATGAGGACAACACGCTCAGCCTCGCGCAGATGGAGGAGACGCTCAAGCCGCAGGCGCTCGAGAAGTTCGCCAACATCACCGCGCTTTACAAGAAATTCTCGAAGGTGCAGGAATCGCGTCTCGGCGCGATGAGCGCGGGCGGCGAGTTGTCCGCGTCCGACGAGCGCAAGTATCACAAGCTGCGCGAGGAGCTGACTGCCGAGGTCGAGAGCGTCCAGTTCCATCAGGCGAAGATCGAATTCCTCGTCGATCAGCTCTACAGCTTCAACCGCCGCCTGACCGCGCTCGGTGGCCAGATGCTGCGTCTGGCCGAGCGTCACAAGGTGCCGCGCAAGAGCTTCCTCGACGCCTATGTCGATCACGAGCTCGACGAGAATTTCCTGAGTGCGAACGCCAAGACCGACAAGAAATGGGCGGCGTTCGCGGCGAACGAGGGCGCGGCGGTCGACCGCATCCGCACCGAGATCAGCGAGATCGCGCAGCAGACCGGCATGGCGCTCGGTGAGTTCCGCCGCATCGTCAACATGGTGCAGAAGGGCGAGCGTGAGGCGCGCATCGCCAAGAAGGAAATGGTCGAGGCGAACCTGCGCCTCGTTATCTCGATCGCCAAGAAATATACCAACCGTGGCCTGCAATTCCTTGATCTTATTCAGGAAGGCAACATCGGCCTGATGAAGGCGGTGGACAAGTTCGAGTATCGCCGCGGCTATAAGTTCAGCACTTATGCGACGTGGTGGATCCGTCAGGCGATCACCCGCTCGATCGCCGATCAGGCGCGCACGATCCGTATCCCGGTCCACATGATCGAGACGATCAACAAGCTGGTGCGTACCAGCCGCCAGTTCCTGCACGAGCAGGGCCGCGAACCGACTCCGGAGGAGATGGCCGAGCGTCTCTCCATGCCGCTGGAGAAGGTGCGCAAGGTGATGAAGATCGCCAAGGAGCCGATCTCCCTCGAAACGCCGATCGGCGACGAGGAGGATTCGCATCTGGGCGATTTCATTGAGGATAAGAATGCGGTCATCCCGGTCGACGCCGCGATCCAGGCGAACCTGAAGGAAACCGTCACCCGCGTCCTTGCCAGCCTCACGCCGCGTGAAGAGCGCGTGCTACGCATGCGTTTCGGCATCGGCATGAACACCGACCATACGCTGGAGGAGGTCGGCCAGCAGTTCTCGGTCACCCGCGAACGCATCCGTCAGATCGAGGCGAAGGCGCTGCGCAAGCTCAAGCACCCGAGCCGCAGCCGCAAGATGCGCAGCTTCCTCGACCAGTAAACGCTCTGCCGCCCCGGTTTCGACCGGGGCGGCCTCCGCGAAATCCCCCATTTTCCCCGGCGAAGTCCGGGATCCAGCGGCGGGCGACAGACGTAACTAGCGAACTCACTGGAACTGGAGCCCGGCCTTCCGGGGAGCAGGCCCACCTACGCGAAAATCTCATCACCTTATTGGCAATGCGCGAAGACCCTGTCCGACCGCCCCGAAACTCGGCCCGTCGCATTCGCACGTCATTCCCTCGGCACATAAACCCCCTCTTTACGACGTGACGCCTAGAGCATGGTCTCAGGCGTTTCCCGCCGCCCGTTCGGCGGCTTGTTCAGAGAGTACACCCGATGCCGATCTACGCTGTCCCGACAGGCGGATTGCCGGCCCGACACCAGCAGCGCGTTGCCGCGCTGGATGCGCTGGTGGCGACCGACGGGTCGGCGTCGCAGGCGTATGTCGCTGCGCTGATCGCCGGACGGCCGGCGCTGCGTGATCTGAACGACGCGGTGCATTGCCTGTGTATGCTGCACGGCCGCCACCCGGGCGTCGTCGATCACGCCACGACTCACGAGGCCGACGAAGCGGCCAAGACGTGGCTGGAAACCGTCGCGACAGCCTTCGCCGAGGAGCGCACCGCGCTGGTCGGGCTGGTCGCCGCCGCCGGCCCCCTGCCCTCCACGCCCGGTCAGGCGGAGAGCGAGGCGGCGATCGTCGCGCAGTGCCATGCGATGGACATGATCGGGCGGTCCGACCGCGCCGGCTGTGCGCTCGGCGCAGCACTCGCGCTGGCGCTCGACTGGCAGGTGATCCGCCCCGTACTCGACACGCTGGCCGAGCGGCTGGGCCGCCCGCTGCCCCCGCTCGACCTGCCCGATGTCATTGCCGGCATCACCACCGCCGTTCCCGATGACGCGCCCGCCGGCTTCGACCGCGCACTGCTGTTCGGCGCGCAGCAGGTGCTGGCCCAGCATCGCGCGCTCTGGCAGTTGCTGGAGGCTCGGGCGAAGGCGCGCGACGCGATCTGACGCTTGGCGCTTTCCCGGCGACCGGCTAGTCGTCGCCGATGCGTTTCGAAGGCACCCGCGATTATGTGGCGACCGACGACCTGAAGGTCGCCGTGAACGCCGCCGTCACCCTCCGCCGCCCGCTGCTCGTCAAGGGCGAGCCCGGCACCGGCAAGACCGTCCTGGCGCAGGAGATCGCGAAGGCGGTCGGCGCGCCGCTGATCGAATGGAACGTCAAATCGACGACGAAGGCGCAGCAGGGCCTCTACGAATATGACGCGGTCGCCCGCTTGCGCGACGGCCAGCTGGGCGACGAACGCGTCCACGACATCGCCAACTACATCCGCCGCGGCAAGCTGTGGGAAGCATTCACCGCGCCGCAGCTACCCGTCCTGCTGATCGACGAGATCGACAAGGCCGACATCGAATTCCCGAACGACCTGCTGCAGGAACTCGATCGGATGGAGTTCCACGTCTACGAGACGAAGGAGACCGTGAAGGCCGTCGAGCGGCCGATCGTCATCATCACCTCGAATAACGAGAAGGAGCTGCCCGACGCGTTCCTGCGCCGCTGCTTCTTCCACTATATCAAGTTTCCCGACCGTGAGACCATGCAGGCCATCGTCGACGTCCACTTCCCGCGCATCCAGCAGACGCTGGTCAGCCGGGCGATGGACATCTTCTACGAGCTACGCGAGGTACCCGGCCTCAAGAAAAAGCCGAGCACGTCCGAGCTGCTCGACTGGCTGAAGCTGCTGCTCGCCGAAGACATGCCGCTCGAGGTGTTGCAAAACCGCGATCCGACCAAGGCGATACCGCCGCTGCACGGTGCGCTGCTGAAGAACGAGCAGGACGTGATGCTGTTCGAGCGGCTTGCCTTCCTGGCGCGACGTCAGGGCCGCTGACCCTGCGTTCCCCGGTTGGCGCGACCCGGTTCGCGCGGATTCGCGCACGGCTGGAGGCGGCGCAGCCGACGCACGGCGCGCCTGCCGCCCTCTACGAATTCGCGCTGTTCGGCTGGCTGCTGGTCGCGCTGTTCATCTGGTTCGCGGAAAATATCGGCACCTTTACCCGCGCCTGGTCCTATCCGTCGCCGGGCGGCGGTTGGCACATGGTGTCGCCGGGGAAGCTCGGCGCCTGATATCTGCTGATGATCGTGTCGTTCGTGCTGGTGTCTCTGGTCCACCGTCCCCAGCCTCCCAACGCCGAGATAGCGCGGCGTTAACCACCGCCGTGCGATCGGATCGATGATGCGACGCCTGCGCCCGAGCCTCTTTCACCTAGCCCTCACCGGCATCGTACTGGCCGGTCTGACCCTGCGACTGCTGGCGGCACAGGGCGCGTTGTGGCTGGACGAGGCGTGGTCGGCGAGCTTCGCGCGCGACGTGGGTACGCCGCTTGGCGTGTTCACCGCGATCAACCACGACAATAATCACCATTTGAACACGCTGTGGCTGCAACTGGTCGGCTTCGATGCCGCGCCGGTCGTGCAGCGCGCGCTGTCTGTCGCGTGCGGGACCGCATCGATCGCCATAGCCGCCATGCTTGGGCGCGCGCGCCGTGCCGCGCTCGTCACCGCTGCGCTGTTCGCGCTGTCGCCAATACTCGTAGCTTATGGGAGCGAGGCGCGAGGCTATGCGCCGATGGTACTGGCGCTGCTGGCGCTGATCGCGACCGCCGATCGCTGGCTCGCGGACCCGTCGCGACCGTTCCCGGTGCTTGGCGTCATGGCGCTGTGCGTCATCGGCGTGCTCGCACAGATGACTTTCGTTTTCGCTATCCCAGCGGTGTTCGGCTGGATCACGTGGCGGGCTGCATTCGACCACGGCCCGCGATCCGCCGTCATGACGCTGATTCGGATCGCGACGCTTCCTTGCCTGACGGTAGCCGCGACGCTGACGGCGATCCTCTGGTGGCTACCGGGCGATGCCGGTTTCACCTTCGGTGCCTACACGCCGTTCAGCTGGAGCGAACTCGGGGCCGGCCTGAGCGACGTGACCGCCTTTACGCTGGGCCTGCCGCGGAGCGCGCTCATCTTCTTACTCCCTCTCGCGCTTGTCGCGGTCGGTCAGACGATCGATCGCGCACGCTGGCCGTTCTACCTGCTCGCAATCGTCGGCTTCCCCGCCGGTGTCGCGCTGCTCCACATCGGCAACGCCGGGATCGCTCGCTACTATCTGCTCTCCACCGTCGCCCTGCTGCTCCTGACCGCAGCGATCATCAGCCGGCGTCGCGTCGCCGGCACGCTGGCGTTCGTCGCGCTTTCGATAGCGATGCTCCACGCCGACATCGTCCTGATCCGCGACCGCCGCGCCGACCCCGGCCGCGCCATCGCAATGATCCTGAACGGCGACCCCGTCGTCACCCTCGACCGCCCCCGCGCTGAGGCCGTCATCGATAGCGCGGCCTCATCGCACGGGCGATCGATCCGCATCGCCGATTGCGCGCCCTGGCTGTTCGTCGACCGTGACGGCGACGAGCCCTTCCCGGCCCGGCCTGTCCGCTGCGGCTATGCCTATGCGCTGGCCGCGCAGGCGGACCCGGCGGGCATCTCCGGCACCCACTGGCGTCTGTACCGTCGCGAGCGGCGTTGCGCGGAGACGAAGCCGGCGCCATGACGCCTGCATGTTCCTCGACTTCCTCGACGAGTTGCGCGCCGCCGGCATCCCGGCCAGCCTGAAGGAGCATCTGCTCCTGATCGAGGCGCTCGACCGCGACGTGATCGAGCGCACGCCCGAGGCCTTCTACTTCCTCGCCCGTGCCACCTTCGTGAAGGACGAGGGGCTGCTCGACCGGTTCGATCAGGTGTTCGCCAAGGTCTTCCGCGGCCTGGCCACCAGCTACGGCGTCGCGGGCGCGGACATTCCCGACGAATGGCTGAAGGCGGTCGCGCAGAAGTTCCTGACGCCCGAGGAGATGGCCCGCATCGAATCACTCGGCAGCTGGGACGAGATCATGGCGACGCTGATGCAGCGGCTGGAGGAGCAGCACGGCCGGCATCAGGGCGGCAACAAGTGGATCGGCACCGGCGGCACCAGCCCGTACGGCAACTCGGGCTACAATCCCGAGGGCGTCCGCATCGGCGGCGAGAGCACGCACAAGCGCGCGCTGAAGGTGTGGGACCAGCGCGAATTCCGCAACCTCGACAGCACGCGTGAGCTGGGCACCCGCAACATCAAGGTCGCGCTGCGCCGCCTGCGCCGCTTCGCCCGCGACGGGGCAGCGGACGAGCTCGACATCGACGGCACGATCGACGGCACCGCGCGGCAGGGCTGGCTCGACGTCCGCATGCGCCCGGAGCGGCACAATGCGGTGAAGCTGCTGCTGCTGCTCGATGTCGGAGGGTCGATGGACCCGTTCGTCACGCTCTGCGAGGAGTTGTTCTCCGCCGCGAGCGCCGAGTTCAAGAACCTCGAATTCTTCTACTTCCACAACTGCCCGTACGAAGGCCTGTGGAAGGACAATCGCCGCCGCTTCGCCGAACGCACCCCGACGTGGGACGTGCTCCACAAATACGGCCACGACTACAAGCTGGTCTTCGTCGGCGATGCCGCGATGAGCCCGTACGAGATAACCCACCCCGGCGGCTCGGTCGAACATATGAACGAGGAAGCCGGCGCCGTCTGGCTGCAGCGGCTGACGACGACCTATCCGGCCAGCGTTTGGCTGAACCCGGTGGCGCAGGCGCATTGGGGCTATTCACAGTCGACCGCGATCGTCCGCCAGATCATGAACGAGCGCATGTACCCGCTGACGCTCGCTGGGCTGGACGACGCGATGCGCCAGCTCGGGCGCAAGCAGTAGAGCTTACAGCCGCTCGACCGCGCGCCGGATCTTCCGCAGCATCTCGATGTCACCCGCGGGCATGTTCGCCGCGTCGGCCGCCAGCGCCATCAGGCGCACCGCGCCGAAGCTCGCCGCGATCCCCTTCATGCGCAGTGCCGCATCCTTCCACGTCGTCGGGTCCTCCGCGCGGGTCAGCCGGGTCAGGCTGGCCTTCACGCTGTCGAGGAACGCCTCGCGCAACTCCGCGATCAGGACGGGTTCGTCACCGACTGCGGCGGCAAGGGTCGCATCGATCGCTCCGGGGTCATAGGCCATGCGTCGGCTGTAGGCCCACCGTGTTTAACAGGTCGTTGCCGAACCGGAGTTTCGCTGCCGTCGAAACATGATACATGTGCGCGAATGAATGGGGGCTCACGCATCTTGGGACTGCGTCCGACGACGGACGCCGAACTGACCGAGGATTTTTCCGGCGCGCTGCCGGACGACGGTGCCGTATCGGGCGCGTACGAGGACTACGCGTCCTACGAGACGCCCCGCCGCGCTGCGTGGCTGATCCCGACGCTCGGCGTGCTGGTGTCGCTCGGCTGGATCGGGGGCATGTTGTGGCTGGCCCGGACCGCTTTCCCACTGCCGCCTGTCACGCTCGTGCAGTTCGTCGCGGCGCTGGGTGTCGTGCCGACATTGGTTGCTGTGCTGTGCCTGCTGGCGCTCCGGACCAGCCGGGCCGAAGCGCAGCGCTTCGGCGCGACCGCGCGCGCGATGCGGGCCGAGGCCGCGGCGCTGGAGGGCACGATCCACGCGCTCAGTCAGCGGATCGAATCGAACCGCCGCCTGCTCGGCGAACAGGCGCAGTCGCTTGCCGCGATCGGCGATGCCGCCGCGTCGCGACTGCAGGCGACCACCAGCAACCTGAATGCCGAAGCCAACGTGCTCGACAGCATCGGCAGCGCGCTGGAGCGGACGGCGGATCAGGTCGTCGATCGCCTCGCCACCGTGTTCGACGCGCTGCCCCGCGCGCAGGCGGAGACGGCGGCGCTCGGCCACTCGCTAACCACGCTCGGTCTGACCGCCAGCGAGCGTGCGGGCGAACTGGATGCCGCCCTCGCCGCCCTGTCGGAGCGTGGTCGCGCCGCCGAGGAGACCGCCGGCGGTGCCGCCGCCAAGCTCGGGGCGCACATCATACGGATGGAATCGTCGAGCGATGCCGCCGCCGCGCGTCTGGACGCCGCCGCATCGGGCATGTCCGACGCGGTCGACGCCGTGCTGGATCGCGCCGCGGTCGCCATCGACGAATCGCGCAAGGGCATTTCCGCGCAGGGCGAGGCGATGCTGGCGATGCTGGGCGCCAGTCAGGCGGCGCTGGAACGCTCGGGCCGCGACGGCGCCGACGCGCTGCATGCCCGCCTGATCGAGGTCGAGGGCGCGATCGAGCGGATCACGCAGATGATCGGCGAACAGCAGCAGCGCAGCGACCGCCTGTTCGAGACGGTCGTCGCCGGCGTGACCCGCGCCGACGGCGGGTTCGAACGCCTGCACGACGAAGGCATGATGCGGGCCCAGTCCCTCGCCGCGGCGCTGAGCGCGCTGACCGCATCGAGCGACGCGATGAGCGAATCGATGCGTGTCGGCGATTCGACCGCGCGCGCGCTGATCGGCTCGGCCGAGACGCTGCTGACCGCGCTCGACGCCTCGACGCGCGAAATCGACGAGACGCTGCCCGAATCGCTGCTGCGCCTCGACGCGCATATCGCCGAGAGCCGCCGACTGGTCGGCACCGCCAAGCCCGAACTGCTCGCGCTCGTCACCGCGGCAGAGAGCACGCACATCGCGGTCGAGGCGGTCGCCGGCCTCGTCACCGCCGAGCGCACGAAGCTTGCCGACATCACCGCCAACCTGACCGAGGCGCTCGATATCGGTCAGGATAAGGCCGAGACGATGGACGCCGTGGTGGGCGAGGCGATCACCCGCGCCCGCCGCTTCGCCGAAGAGGCGACGCCGGGGCTGATCGAGGCGCTGAACCGCATCCGCGAAACCGCCGAGCGCGCCGCCGACAGCGCCCGCGAGGTGCTCTCGCAGGTCATCCCGCAGGCCGCGCAGGCGATCGAAACCGAGAGCGCCGACGCGGTGCGCCGCGCCTTCGCCCGGGCGCTGCCGCAACCGCTCGCCGAACTCGGCCACGCGTCCGAATCCGCGGTGACGGCGGCGACGCGCGCGTCCGAGCGACTGGCGCACCAACTGATGACGATCGCCGAATCGACCGCCGCGGTCGAGGCACGGATCGACGAGGAACGCGCCGATCGCGAGGAGTCGAACCAGGACAATTTCGCGCGTCGCGTGTCCCTGCTGATCGAGGCGCTGAACTCGTCCTCTATCGATATATCGAAGACGTTCGCGCACGAGGTGTCGGACAGCGCGTGGTCCGCCTATCTGAAGGGCGATCGCGGCGTCTTCACCCGCCGCGCGGTGCGGCTGCTCGATACTGGACAGGCCCGCGAGATCGCGCGGTTGCACGACGACGACCCGATCTTCCGCGAACACGTCAACCGCTACATCCACGACTTCGAAGCGATGCTGCGCCAGATCCTCGCGCTGCGCGATGGGTCGGCGCTCGGCGTGACATTGCTGTCGTCGGATATGGGCAAGCTCTACGTGGCGCTCGCGCAGGCGATTGAGCGGCTTCGGTAATTCGCTGCCTGAGAGATTATGAACCAGCCTAAGACCCGTTCGCCCTGAGCTTGTCGAAGGGCTGCCCTTCTTCATGCCGCACATTGTGCCGTTCGAAGAAAATGCGGTGCTTCGACAAGCTCAGCACGAACGGGTTAGGTACAGCGCGCTCGGATCTGAAACTGGTTAAAGCGCCGACAGCGCGCGCTCGACCTCATCCATCGTGAACGGCTTGGGCAGGATCGGGCGGCCGCGATGGCCCTCGGCGATCGACTCGCCGCCACCCCCGGTCGCGAGAACGAACGGAACATCGGCCGCGGCCAACGCGTCGGCGATCGCCCAGCTCTGTTCACCGCCACGCAGGTTGACGTCCAGAATAGCGGCATCGATACCCCCGGCCTCAACCAGGCTGAGCCCGGCTGCGACCGTGTCGGCGGTGCCGACCACCTCCCGGTCCAACGCGTCGAGGAAATCCTCCAGCATCATGGCGATCAGGGGCTCGTCCTCGACGATGAGGAACCGGTTAGGCACGGACATGCACCGACCTTAGGCGATGGTCCGCATGCCGCTCAAGGCATTTTCGCGAGCAGGCGATCACGGGCTGCTTCGGCAAGCTGTTGCACCGAAAAGGGTTTCGGCAGGAACGCGACGTCGTCGATATCGATCGAGCGGCGCAGCTGTTCCTCGGCATAGCCCGACATGAACACGATCGGCATGTCGGGGAAGCGCTTGCGCACGTGCCGCACCATCGTCGGCCCGTCCATCAGCGGCATGACGACGTCGGTGATGAGCAGATCCGGACGCTCGCCGCTCTCCAATATCTCCAGTGCGACTTCGCCGTTCTCGGCGGTCAGCACCGTATAGCCCTGCCGCGCGAGCGCGCGTTCGGCGACGGCGCGCACCATGTCCTCGTCCTCGACCAGCAGGATCGTTCCGCTGCCCCAGGTATCGCCGACCTTCGCCTTCGACGGCGCGGGCGGGGCGACCGCCGCGGTCGTGCCGGCATGGACGGGCAGGTAGATGACGAAGGAGGCGCCCGACCCCGGCAGATTTTCGGCGAAGATGAACCCGCCCGACTGCTTGATGATGCCGTAGACGGTGGAGAGGCCGAGGCCGGTGCCCTTGCCGACTTCCTTCGTCGTGAAGAACGGCTCGAAGATCTTGGGCAGCACATCGGCGGGGATGCCGGTGCCGGTGTCCGATATGCGCAGCGCGGTATAGTCGCCGGCCGGAATGATCGCCTCGTCCAGCTTGCGGATGTCGCGTGCGGAGACCGCGCTCGTCTCGATCGTCAGCGTGCCGCCGCCGTGCGGGTTCACCGACAGGATCGCGTCGCGCGCATTGACGGCCAGGTTGACGACGACCTGCTCCAGCTGCCCCGGATCGGCCCGCACCGCCCCCAGATTGCGGCCATGCTGGACGACCAGATGCACCGTCTCGCCCAGCAGGCGTTTCAACAGGTTCGACACTTCGGAAATGACGTCGGGCAGCTGCAGGACCTGCGGCCGCAATGTCTGCTGGCGCGAGAAGGCGAGCAGCTGTCGGGTCAGGCCGGCGGCGCGGTTCGAGTTCGTCCGGATCTGCTGGATGTCGTCGTAATCGCTGTCGCCCGGCGTATGGCGCATCAGCATCAGGTCGCAGTGGCCGATGATCGCGGTCAGGATGTTGTTAAAATCATGTGCAACGCCGCCGGCAAGCTGACCGACGGCCTGCATTTTGGTCGCCTGCGCGACCTGCCGCTTCAGCTTCCCCTCCTCGGTCGAATCCTTGAGGCTGACGAGCACCGTGGCATCGCCCAGCCCACGCGCGCCGGTCAGCGCGACCTGCACCGGCTCGTCGGGCCGGTCGGCGAAGCGCACCGGCAGCTGCGTTGCGAAGCCGCCGCCCCCGCCGAACCGCCGGATCGCATCGGCCAGCGCGCCCTTGTCCTCGCGGACCACCAGATCGCCGGGATAGATCGGCTGCGCACCCGGGGCGATGCCGGCCGCGCGGACGAACGCCTCGTTCATGTGCAGGAAGCGCCCGTCCCGCCCGACCAGCGCCAGCGGTGCCGGCAGCAGCGCGATCAGCGACCGTACATGCGCCGCCGCGCTCGATCCCATCGCCGGCAGCGCGACGGCGGGTTCGTCATCCAGCAGTGCGACGAGGATCGGCGCATCGTCGCCTTCTGCAAAGGGAATCTGCAACACACGCAACGGATTGCCCGACAGCCCTTCGCGCTCGAAATGCACCAGTCCGCCGCTGTCGGTGACGAGGAAACGCGCGAAGTCGCGCCCCTCGACCGTGCCGTCGTCCTGACCGGTCGCGCGGAGGCGGAAGACGCCGTTGGCGGAGCGGATGCGCCCGTCGGGGAACAGCAGCGCGGTCATGATCCCCGCCCCGCCCAGCCGGTCGCCGGTGCCGTCCGCCAGCATGTCCGCGGTGCGTTGCGCCAGATCGCCGACATCGTTGGCGCGGAACCGCCACAGCAGCATGTCCGCCGCCACGCGCATCACGGTCGCCTCGACGGGCGCGCCGCGCACCTCGACCTTCGCCTCGGCCTCGCCATCGCGCCACGCCTGTCGCCCGGCGCTGCTCAGACGCGCGGTATCGTTCTCGTCGAGCCCCAAGCTCGGCGGGGTCGGATAGCCGTGGAAGAGCGCCTCGTACCGGTCGTTGGCGCAGACGATGCGCCCCGCCCGGTCGGTCAGCGCGATCGCGTCGCTAGATGCCGCGGCTATTGCCTGCGCGATGCTCCAGTCCGGCTCGGCACTCGCTTCAATCGCCGGCCGCGCCAGTAGCTTCGCGACCACCGCCGCGCCGGCAGCGATCAGGCCGGCCCCGGCGAAGCCTGCAGCAAGCGCGAGGTTGCCCACCAGCCACAGCACGACGCCCGCCGCCGCGGCAGCCGCCAGAACGGCAGCAGCCAGCGGCACCCAGGCGGGCATGACGGAGCGGCGCGTATCGGAGGGCAGGCTGGTCATTGCGTGGTCAGCCATGATGCCCCTCCGGACGGTACGTCAAGCGGCGCGATCAGGCGGGCTGGAGGAACAGGCGGAAACTCGCCGGCAGCCGCCGCGGCGCCTTGCCGCCGATGACCTGTTCGATGGCCCCGATCGCGGCGATCAGGTCGCGCGGGGCATAGGGTTTGGACAGGCATCCCGCTGCGATCGACTGCGCCTCGATCGGGCAGCTGCCGGTCACGAACACCACCTTGATCCCGCGGGCGTGCGCCGCCTGCGCCACGTCGATGCCGTTGCCGTCCGACAGGTTCACGTCGGCGAGCACGAGATGGATGTCCTCCTCGGCCTCGAGCGCAGCCATGGCCTCAGCCACCGTGTCGACGGTGCCGACGATCTCGTAGCCCTCCGCCTCGAGGAAATGCTCCGTGTCGAACGCGACCAGCGGCTCGTCCTCGACGATGAGCACGCGCACGATGTGCCGCTCCTTCTTGCCGAACAACATGCTCGAGTCCGCCCTTCCCGCCCACATGGGGCTCGTTCCGTCATCGTAACGCGCAATATGGCCGCGGGACGCAAAGTTTTTTTGTCTCCCCCGCGTGCAGCCGCTAAGGCCCGATGCGTGCAACGAACCGGACCAGCAGAGGGCGATCGCCCGCTCCATCGCATCGCCAAGCTGCTCGCGCGCGCCGGGGTCGCCTCGCGTCGCGAAATCGAGCGGATGATTGCGGAGGGGCGTGTGGCGCTCGACGGCACCACGCTCGACACGCCGGCCACGCTGCTGCCCTCGCTGCACGGCGTCACCGTCGATGGCGAGGCGGTGCAGGCGGCGCGCCCGGCGCAGCTGTTCGTGTTCCACAAGCCCGCAGGCGTGCTGACCGCCGCGTTCGACCCCGCCGGTCGCGCGACGATCTACGATCGCCTGCCAAATGACCTGCCTCGCCTGATGCCGGTCGGCCGCCTCGATCTCAATACCGAGGGGCTGTTGCTGATGACGACGGACGGCGAGCTCAAGCGTCAACTCGAGCTGCCCGCCACGGGCGTCGAGCGCGCCTATCGCGCCCGCGCCTATGGCGACATCACCCAGGCGCAGCTCGAGGATCTGATCGACGGTATCGAGGTGGAGGGCGTGCGCTACGGCCCAATCGACGCCAATCTTGAACGCCGCACCGGGGCCAACGTCTGGATCGAGATGATCCTGACCGAGGGCAAGAACCGCGAAGTCCGCCGCGTGCTCGAACATCTCGGCCTGCGTGTCAGCCGCCTGATCCGCACCCGCTACGGTCCCTTCGTACTCGGCGACCTGCCGGTCGGCGGTATCGGTGAGGTGCGCGCCCACGACCTGATCGCCTTCCGCGCCTCGCTGAAGGGCAACAAGGCGAATGCAGTCGAGGAAGCGCGCGGCATGGCTATTGCGGTCACCGGCGTGCCGAAGGCGGAGCGCAAGGTCGCGCCCGACGTACCGGTGGAGGACAAGCGCCCCGCCCGTCCCGCCGCCCCGCCCGTCCGGCCCCCGGCCCGCGCGCCCCGTGCCCACGACGCCCGCCCCGCCCGTCCGCCGCGGGCTGCGCCGACTGCCGAGCGATCCGCGCGGCCCGGCCGTCCGGGCCAGCGTCCCGATATACCCCGCGACGAGCGACCACCGCGCGAAGCCGCCGCTCGCCCAACGCGTGACGACCGGACGGCTCGCCCCGCCGGCCGTCCGCCGACCGATCGCACCAATTCCCGCCAGCGTACCGATTCACCGCGAACGGAGCGTCCTGCCCGTGAGCACCGCACGACCACGCCCGCCGGACGTCCGGACGACCGCGCCCGCCCGCCCCGCCGCCGCGACGACGAGGCGAACGAGCAGATCACCACCCGGCCGCAGCGGTCCGCTCCCGCCGGCGAGCGCCCCAAGCGCGGCGCCGGCTGGGCGAAGGCCAAGCCGAAGCCGGGCGCGCGTCCCGGCAAGCCGCGGCGGCCCCGGTCATGAGGATCATCGCCGGACAGTGGCGCGGCCGCGCCCTCGTCGCGCCCGTGGGCGACGCCACCCGCCCCACCGCCGACCGCACGCGTGAGGCGCTGTTCTCGATGCTGGTGAGCCGGCTCGGCAGTTTCGATGGGCTGGCCGTCGCCGACCTGTTCGCCGGATCGGGCGCGCTGGGGTTGGAGGCATTGTCGCGCGGTGCCGCGACCTGCCTCTTCGTCGAGCAGGATCGCCCGGCGCTTGACGCGCTGCGCACCAACATCGCCAAGCTTGGCGCGACCGGCGCCGACGTGCGCGCGACATCGGTCCTCGCGCTGGGCGCCGCCACCCGCCCGCTCGACCTCGTCATGATGGACCCGCCCTATGGCAGCGGCGCGGGCAACGTCGCGCTCGACAAGCTGGCGCGGCTCGGCTGGATCGACGGGTCGACCTGGGTCAGCGTCGAGACGATGAAGGGCGAGGCGGTCGACGTGACCGGCTACACCCGCGACGCTGAGCGGGTGTACGGCAAGGCGATGCTGACACTGCTCCGCCTCGGCGACGCCTGAACCATTACACCCCGTCGAGCGGCACCGGCACGGCGGGCTTCGGCTTCAGCAGCAACAGCGCGACGAGACTCAACGCCGTCGCCGCGCTCAGATACAGACCGACCGGCGCCAGTCCGCCCGACAGCGCCAGCTTTTGCGCGATCAGCGGCGTCAGCCCGCCGCCCAGCACGCCGGCGATGTTGAACGTCATCGACGCCCCCGTATAGCGCACCCGCGGCGGAAACAGCCCCGGCAGCCATGCGCCGAGCGGTCCGTAGACGAACCCCATCGCCAGCAGCGCGAGGCACAGGAACACCAACGCCCCGAACAGCGACGCCTGCACCAGCGGCGCGATGACGAAGCCGAGCAGGATCGTCGCCACGCATCCGCCTGCCAGTACCCGCCGCTCGTCGAAGCGCCGGTCCGCCAGCCACGCCGCGGCGTAGATGCCGACCGCCATGAACAGGATCGCCACCAGCTGAATGCCGAGGAAACTCTGCATCGAGTATCCGAGCGTTTTGGTGCCGTAACCGAGCAGGAAGGCCGTGCCGACATAATAGGTCGCGAAACACGCGATCGCGCCCACCGTCCCGCCGATCAGCATGCCGCCGTGTTCGCGCAGCAGTTCGGTCAGCGGCACCTTCGGCGGCGGCGCGTCCTTCAGCGATTGCGCGAATTCTGGCGTCTCGGTCAGCTTCAGGCGGATATACAGCCCGACTGCGACCAGACCCGCACTGATGATGAAGGGCAACCGCCATCCCCAGTCGCGGAACTGCTCGGGCGTCAGCCACAGGCCCAGTAGCAGGAACAGCCCGTTCGCGGCGATGAAGCCCGCCGGAGCACCCATCTGCGGCGCCGCGCCGAAGCGGGCGCGCCAGCCCGGCGGAGCATTCTCCACCGCCAGCAGCGCCGCCCCGCCCCATTCGCCGCCGAGCCCGAAGCCCTGTCCGAAGCGCAGCACGCACAAAGCGAACGGCGCGACCCAGCCCGCCTGGGCATAGGTTGGCAGGAACGCGATCAGCGTCGTCGACACGCCCATCGTCAGCAGCGATGCGACCAGCGTCGACTTGCGTCCGATCCGGTCGCCGAAATGCCCGAAGAACGCCGCCCCCACCGGCCGCGCGAAGAACGCCACGGCCAGCGTCGCGAACGACGACATTTGGGCGAGGCCCGGATCCTGCGCGGAGAAGAACAGCTCGGCGAACACCAGGCTGGCGGCGGTCGCGTAGATGTAGAAATCGTAGAATTCGATGGCAGTGCCGACGAAACTCGCCAACAACACCCGCCGGTGCGCGCGGATGCTCATCGCCGTGTTCCGTTCGTCATGCCCGTTCCCTTTTCGCGCGACAGGCTAGGCCGGATCGGCGACGACGCCAAGAGCGCGCCGCTTTTGTTCCCGTCCAGACTATAAAGATATTGCGTCGCAAAATGTAACGGTACGCTGCCACTGCATTGCTATCGAACCCGATTGTGCGACAGGGGACGGGCCACAATCACGGAACCGGCGATCAGTGACCCCGACGCGCAAGTACAGAATGACGGCCCTCACCGCGGTGACGCTCGCGCTTGGCAGCTGCGGCGGCGGTGAGGACACCGCCAGCAATGCGTCGGGCAAGGCCGGCGGCGCGGGCGGCGGCGGACCGATTGCCGTCGGCTTCGTCGCCGTCCAGCCGACGTCGGTCGCGGTCACGACCGAGCTTCCAGGCCGCACTTCGGCGTTCGAGACGTCGGAAGTGCGTCCGCAGGTCACCGGCATTATCCGTCGCCGACTGTTCACCGAAGGCGCGCTGGTGCGCGCCGGCCAGACGCTCTACGAAATCGATCCGCGCCTCTACGCCGCCGCCGCCAATCAGGCGCGTGCCAACGTCGCCGCCGCCGCCGCTACGGCGGAGGCCGCGCGGATCCGTGCCGACCGCTTCCGCCCGCTCGCGCAGATCGAGGCGGTCAGCAAGCAGGACTATACCGACGCCATCGCCACTCAGCGCCAGGCCGCCGCCGCCGTTGCGCAGAACCGCGCCGCGCTGGAAACCGCGCAGGTCAACCTCGGCTTCACCCGCGTTCCCGCCCCGATCACTGGCCGCATCGGGCGCAGCCTGTCGACGGTCGGCGCGCTGGTCAGCTCGAACCAGACCGATCCGCTCGCGGTTATTCAGCGGCTCGATCCCATCTTCGTCGACATCCAGCAGTCGAGCGCAGCGTTGCTGACGCTACGCCGCTCGCTTCGCAGCAGCGATGTCGAACCGGCCTCCGCACAGGTCCGGCTGAAGCTGGAGGACGGCAGCGATTACGGCTTCACCGGAACCGTCCAGTTCGCCGAAGTCACCGTCGATCAGGCGACCGGCACCGTGACGCTGCGCGCCCGCTTCCCCAATCCGCAGGGGCTGCTGCTGCCGGGCATGTTCGTACGCTCGATCTTCGCACAGTCGGTTCAGACCAACGCCTTCCTCGTCCCGCAGCAGGCGCTGGCGCGCGATGCGAAGGGCGCCGCGACCGTCTATGTCGTCGGCCCCGGCGACAAGGCGGTGCAGCGCGCCGTCACCGCCGACCGGACGCAAGGGTCGAACTGGGTCGTCACCTCCGGCCTCAGGACCGGCGACCGGGTGATCGTGCAGGGTCTGGCGAAGCTGAAACCCAACGCCGCCATCCGCGCGGTGCCCGCCGCCGCACCGCAGCCGATCAAGGCTCCCGCCGGCGGCGACGCCGCAAAGTCGGGCAGCAGCCCCAAGTGATCTCCCGCATCTTCATCGATCGCCCGATCTTCGCCTGGGTGATCGCGATCATCATCATGCTCGCGGGCGTCGGCGCGATCTTCTCGTTGCCGATCGCGCAATATCCCGACGTCGCCCCGCCACAGGTCAACATCCGCGCCAGCTATCCCGGCGCCTCGGCCGAGACGCTGGAGAACAGCGTGACGCAGGTGCTGGAACAGCAGCTGACCGGCATCGACGGGCTGCTCTACTTCACCTCGTCCTCGTCCTCGCGCGGACAGGTCAGCATTTCGGCGACGTTCGACAAGGGCACCGATCCCGACATCGCTCAGGTGCAGGTCCAGAATGCGGTGCAGCAGGCGATCTCGCGCCTGCCCCAGCAGGTGCAGCAGCAGGGTTTGCGCGTCACGAAATCGAACCCCGACTTCCTGATGATCGTCGCGGTCTACGACGAGACGGACAAGCTGACCAACGCCGACGTGTCGGACTATCTCGTCTCAAACCTTCAGGACGGGCTCGGCCGCGTCGAGGGCGTCGGCGAGTCGAACGTGTTCGGCTCGCAGTACGCGATGCGCATCTGGCTCGATCCCGCGCGGCTCGCCAGCTATTCGCTGATGCCCGGCGACGTCGTCACCGCGATCACCGCACAGAACACCGAGGTCGCGGCGGGCGAGGTCGGCGGTCTGCCGAACAGCGCCGAGCAGATGCTTAACGCGACGGTGACCGCCCAGTCGCGGCTCCAGACGCCCGAGCAGTTCGCCAACATCATCCTGAAGACGCAGGCGAGCGGCGCGACCGTGCGGCTGGCCGATGTCGGTCGCATCGAACTGGGGCAGGAAAGCTATGCCGCGGTCAGCCGCGTCAACGGCCATCCCGGGGCCGGCATCGCGATCAGCCTGGCACCCGGCGCCGATGCGCTGAAGACTGCCGAGAATGTGAAGGCCTATGTCGCGCAGTCGGCGAAGGCGTTCCCCGCCGGCCTTGCCTACGCCTACCCCAACGACACCACCGCCTTCATCAAGCTGTCGATCGAGGAGGTCGTGAAGACGCTGATCGAGGCGGTCATCCTCGTCGTCATCGTCATGTTCGTCTTCCTGCAAAGCTGGCGCGCGACGCTCATCCCGACGATCGCCGTGCCCGTCGTGCTGCTCGGCACCTTCGCGGTGTTCGCGCTCGCCGGCTTCTCAATCAACACGCTGACCCTGTTCGGCCTCGTCCTCGCGATCGGCCTCTTGGTCGACGACGCCATCGTCGTCGTCGAGAACGTCGAACGGTTGATGGAGGAGAACCCCGAGATGTCGCCGCGCGAGGCGACGATCGAATCGATGAACGAGATCACCGTCGCGCTGATCGCGATCGCGCTGGTGTTGTCGGCGGTGTTCCTGCCGATGGCGTTCTTCGGCGGATCGACCGGCGTCATCTATCGCCAGTTCTCGCTGACCGTGATTTCGGCGATGATCTTGTCGGTCGTAGTCGCGCTGGTGCTCAGCCCGGCGCTGACCGCGAACCTGCTGAAGCAGCGCAACAAGGACGGCTCGCACGAACCCGGCTGGGCGGAGCGGCGCTTTCCTAAGGCCGCGGGCTTCGTCCACCGTGCCGGTGACGGTTTCAACAACTGGTTCGAACGCACCAGCGACCGCTACGTCAACGCCACCCGGCGCGTGATCGACCGCAAATGGCTGTTCCTCGCCATCTACGCCGTCGTCGTCGCGGTGCTGGCGATCCTGTTTCTGCGCCTGCCGACCAGCTTCCTGCCGAGCGAGGATCAAGGTACCGTCTCGGTTCAGTTCCGATTGCCCGCTGGCTCGACACAGAACCGCACCCGCGTCGTGCAGGAAGCGGTGCAGGACTATTTCCTCAACACCGAGGCGAAGAACGCCAGCGTGATGCTGACCGTCGCCGGCGGCGGCGGTGGCGGTGCTTCGGGGCAGAATACCGGTCAGGGCTTTATCAACCTGACCAACTGGGCGGACCGCAAGGGCGCCGAGAATACCGCCGACACGATCGCCAAGCGGGCATCGGGCGCCTTCCGGGGCTTGCGCGATGCGGAAGTGTTCGTGCTCGTCCCCCCCGCCATCCGTGGCCTCGGCCAGTCGAGCGGCTTCACGATGGAGTTGCAGAACGCCAGTGGGATGAGCCGCGCCCAGTTCGTCGCCGCGCGGGACCGGCTGCTGGCGGCGGCGCAGGCCGATCCGGCGCTGGAGCGCGTCCGCCTGTCCGACCTTCCCGACATCGCTACGCTGCGCGTCGACGTCGACCAGACGAAGCTCTCCGCGCTCGGCCTGACACAGGCCGACGTGAACGCGACGCTCTCGACCGCGTGGGGTGGCCGCTACGTCAACGACTTCATCGACCGCGGCCGCGTGAAGCGCGTCTATGTACAGGGCGACGCCCCCTATCGCGCCAAGCCCGAGGATCTCGCGACCTGGTTCGTGCGCGGATCGGGCGGGCAGATGGTGCCCTTCTCGTCCTTCGCGACGATCAGCTGGTCGACCGCACCGACGACGCTGTCGCGCTTCTCCGGCCTGCCCGCATTCGAATTCCAGGGGCAGGCGGCGGCGGGCACGAGCTCGGGCGAGGCAATGGACAAGATCGCCGCGATGGCCGCGCAGATCCCTGGCACCTCGGTCGCATGGGCCGGGCTCTCGTTCCAGGAGCGACTGTCCTCGGGACAGGCGCCGATCCTCTACGGCCTGTCGCTGCTCGTCGTCTTCCTTTGCCTCGCCGCGCTCTACGAAAGCTGGTCGGTGCCGGTCGCGGTGATGCTGGTCATTCCGCTCGGCCTCGTCGGCGCGATCTTCGCGGTGACGCTGCGCGGGCTGGAGAACGACGTCTATCTCCAGATCGGCCTGCTGACGACGATGGGGCTGGCCGCGAAGAACGCCATTCTCATCATCGAATTCGCCGAACAGGCGGAGAAGAAGGGCGCTCGCGTCATCGATGCCGCGCTGGAGGCGGCGAAGCTGCGGCTGCGGCCGATCCTGATGACCAGCCTCGCCTTCATCTTCGGCGTGCTCCCGCTCGCTATCTCGACCGGCGCGGGTGCCAACAGCCGCATCGCCATCGGCACCTCGGTGATCGGCGGCATGCTGACCGCGACGATCCTCGCCATCTTCTTCATTCCGCTGTTCTTCGTGCTCGTCCGTCGCGGCGTGCGCGACGGGCTGGCGAAGCTGCGTGGGCGCCCGACCGGCCACCAGCCTCCGCCGGAGGCCACCTCATGATCCGCAGCCTGTCCCTAGGTGTCGCCGCGCTGGCGCTCACCGCCTGTTCGCTCACCCCGGCCTATCAGCGCCCCGCCGCACCCGTGCCGCCGTCGTGGCCGGTCGGAGACGCGTATCTGCGCACCAGCGAGGCGGCGCTGCCCAGCGTCACCTATCGCGACATCTTCCGCGACGCTCGGTTGCAGCGGCTGGTCGAACAGGCGCTCGCCAACAACCGCGACCTGCGTGCCGCCGCCGCCAACATCGCTGCCGCCCGCGCCGCCTATCGCGTCCAGCGCGCGCAGCGGCTGCCGGTCGTGTCGGTCGGTGGTGGGCCTACGTTACGACGCGGTAACACCGGCACGACCGGTGTCGGGACCGGCACGGGGAGCGGCGGTACGACCTCCACCTCAGGCAGCGGCGTCAGCGACAGCTACAATGTCAGCGGCGGGATCAGCGCGTTCGAGATCGACCTGTTCGGCCGCCTCGCCTCGCTCAGCCGTGCGGCGCAGGAGGAGTATTTCGCCACCGAAGCCGCCGCCCGCGCGACCCGCCTAACCTTGGTCGGCGACATGGCCGACGCCTGGCTCGCCTATGCGGCGGACCGCAGCCTGATGCGGATCGCCGAGGATACCGCGCGCAATGCCGGCCAGAGCGTGCGCCTGACCCGCGCCCGGCTGGAGGGCGGCATCGCCCCGCGCACCGACCTGCGCCAGTCGGAGCTGGTGCTCGCACAGGCCCAGTCCGACCTCGCCGAACAGCGCACCGCGCTGGCGCAGGACGTCAACCTGCTGCGCCTGCTGGTCGGCGCCGATATCGACCAGAGCCTGCTGCCGACGGAGATCGAAAGCGCCGCGACGACGCTTGCCGAACTCCCCGCCGGGCTCGACTCGGGCGTGCTGCTGCGCCGCCCCGACGTGGTGCAGGCCGAATATCAGCTGCGCGCCGCCAACGCCCGCATCGGCGCCGCGCGCGCCGCGCTGTTTCCGCGCATCAGCCTGACCGGTATCATCGGCCTGGCGAGTGGTGCGCTAGGCGGCCTGTTCAACGGCGACGCATTCACCTGGAGCGCCGGGGCGAACGCGAACTACGACATCTTCTCGGGCGGCGCGGCACGGGCGGCGGTGACGCAGAGCCGAGCGCAACGCGATATCGCGCTCGCCACCTATGAGCAGGCGATCCAGACCGCCTTCCGCGAAGTGTCCGACGCGCTTGCCCGGCGCGGCACGATCGGCGAGCAGGAGCGGGCGCAGACCAGCCTCGTCGCCTCCGCGCGCGACAATTTCGTGCTGACCGACGCACGCTATCGCGGCGGCATCGACACCTTCCTGACCAGCCTCGACGCGCAGCGCTCCTTCTATTCGGCGCAGCGCTCGCTGGTCGCCACGCGGCTGACCCGCGCGCAAAATCTGGTCGACCTGTACCGAACACTAGGCGGGGACGCGCTCCTGCAGACCACCGACGCCGGCCCGCATGCGCTCAGTCCCGAGCCGACCGCGACGCCGGTCCCGCGCACGCGCTGAACGCACCGCGTCATCCCGGACCGAGCCCGGGATGACGCGAGCCGTCCTATTCCTCGTCGGGAGCGGCGCGCTCGTCCTCGTCGTCGACCGCCGCCAACGGGTCTTCGTCTTCCATCTCGAGGATATCCTCGATCGCCTCGGCGATGTCGTCGATCTGATCGACGGTGGCGCTATACTCCACCGTCTCGCCATCCTCATCCTCGATGTGGAGGATGTAACCGTCTGCTTCCTGGGTGATGGAAAGCTGGCCGAGGGTCTTCGCCATGATGGGTGCTCCGCTGTTCGGGGTATCGGCCCCCCTCAACCCCGGCGAAGGGCGAGCGTTCCCATATCGCGCAACTGTCGATAGACCGACGCCATGACGCGCTTCACGGTCAACAACCAGCCGGTGCAATACGGCCTCGATCCCGCCACCCCGCTGCTGTTCGCGCTGCGCGACGCATCGAACCTGACCGGCACCAAATATGGCTGCGGCAGCGGCGATTGCGGCGCATGTACGGTCGATATCGACGGGCGCGCGGTACGATCCTGCACCGTCACGATCGGCGCGATCGAGGGCTCGTTCGTCACCACGATCGAGGGGCTGTCGCGGGACCGCAGCCACCCGCTGCAACAGGCGTTCCTCGACGCCAACCTCGTCCAATGCGGCTACTGCATCCCCGGCATCGTCATGACCGCACAGGCGCTGCTCCGGCGCACGCGCTCGCCGAGCGAAGACGATATCCGCGCCACGCTGACCAACCTCTGCCGATGCGGCATCTATGCGCGGCTGGTGGATGCAGTGGTTCAGGCGGCGAGCATCATGCGCGGGGACGAGACGATCGCGCCGACCCCGCGCCCCGACGTCGATGCCGACGACGCCGCGCGCACCGTCCCCGCCCTCACCCCGCGCGGCCCCCGCTGAGCGCTTCCTGACGATAGGCTTTCAACCCAATTCAGCCACGGCTCATCGCGGCACCGCTAATCCCGCTCTATCGATAACGCCGGTGATGCCCGGCCAGTTGGAGTGGTGGAGATGAGGAAGCCTCTGTTGATCGCGCTGATCGCCGCGACCGCGCTGGTGCCGGTGGCAGCCAGTGCGCAGGAGTGGCAGGGTCGCGGACGCGCCCGTGCCGATGCCGGTGTCGACCCAGCCGGACAGGGGCCGCGCGCCGAGGCCCGCGCCAACTGGCGCGAGCGCTCGGTCGATCGGCCACAGCCCGCCGCCCCGGCAGAACAGCCGCGCGTCGAGCGTCCCCGCGCCGAGGTGCGCGCCGACGTCGGCGTCCGCCCCGCCGACCGACCCGAATATCGCAGCCGCGCGCCGTTCGGCGACGGTCAGGCGCGCCTCGATCGCGGCCGCCGCCCGGACGCGGAGGTCGCCCGCCCCGCGCAGGTCGATCCCCGTGCGCAGGTCAATCAACGTGGGCAGCCGGGTTTTGGCGAAGCCCGCGCCAATTATGACCGCGACCGTCGTTGGGATCGCGCCGCCGGTCAGGACGCTCGCGGTAATGCCGTTACACCCCGAGCGCGCGAGGATCGCCAGAACTCCATCTTCGGCGGCACCTTGCGCAACCGGGCCGACGAAGCTCGGCGGGAGGAGGCTCGCCGCGGCGACGACCGGTATCGGAACGACGATCGCTATCGCAACGACGATCGCCGCCGCGCCGAAAGTCGTAATTGGAACGACGGTCGTGGTATCAATGACAACCGCGACTGGCGCGGCAACGACCGCTCGTCCAACCAGCGCTGGAGCCGCAACTGGCGCGGCGACAATCGCTACGACTGGCAGAACTATCGCCAGCGCAATCGCCAGGCCTATCGCCTGCCCCGCTATTACGCACCGCAGGGCTATCACTATGGCTATCAGCGCTTCTCGGTCGGACTGACGCTGGGGTCGATGCTGTACTCGCGGAACTACTGGATCGACGATCCGTGGCAGTATCGCCTGCCAGAGGTCTACGGCCCGTACCGGTGGGTCCGCTACTACAACGACGCGCTGCTGGTCGATATCTACTCGGGCGAAGTCGTCGACGTCATCAACGACATCTTCTGGTAGGACGCCTGTGAGGGGTCGGCCGCAACGGCCGGCCCCTTTCCTTTTTGACGCGGCGGCGGCAGACAGCGGCGATGGCGACCCTTCCCGATCATCCCGACCAGCCATCCTCGGCGCGCGCCCGCTTTTCCGACATCGTGCTCGCCAAGCTGGAGAGCGATCCGCGCGTACGCCGCGCCAAGGTCCTCACGGCGGACGTGTTCTACATCACCGATTTCGTCACCGATGCCGAATGCAAGGCGCTGTGCACGCTGATCGACCGACATCGCCGGCCCTCGACACTGCTCTCCGCCACCACAACATCCGAATTCCGCACCAGCGAGAGCTGCGACATGGATCGCACTTCGCCCCTCGTCCGCCCGATCGACGAGCGCATCGCCGACACGCTCGGCCTGCCACGCTCGCATGGCGAGACGATGCAGGGCCAGCGCTATGGCTCCAACCAGCATTTCCGTGCGCACTTCGACTATTTCAAGCGCGACGCGGATTACTGGGCGCAGATGGAGAAGAAAGGCGGCCAGCGCACCTGGACCGCGATGGTCTATCTGAGCGACGTCGCCGAAGGCGGCGCGACCTGGTTCCCGCAGGCCGGCATCCGCATCCCGCCGCGCAAGCGCATGCTGCTCACCTGGAACAACATGAACCCGGACGGCAGCCCGAACCCCAATACGCTGCACGAAGGCACCTCGGTCACCGCCGGCACGAAGTACGTCGTCACCAAATGGTTTCGCGAGCTGCCCTGGACGCCGTGATGGCGCCGGGCCTGCGCGTCGGTTAGCGCTGCGATAGGCCACCCCCGCACTGTCCTACACGCCCGCAAATCGCTACCACCAAAGCGGGCCAACAAAGCTCAACCGATCGGTTGAGCTTTGTTGGCCGGTTTTACGAGACAAAACACATGCGTTTTCGTCTCAACGTTCATGCTCAACGAACTGGTTGAATATCGATGCCGACACCGCTCCCGCCCGTGCCGGCATCGCGTTCAAACCAGCAGCCGCACGTCCTGTTCTGTCATGACCCCGTCCGGGTGGACGCACTAGCCACCCGCTCGTCTCGCGGAGGGATCGAGCGTGTCGAGAACCTGTATCGAGAGACCCTATCGGGTGGCACCGACCTCTCGATATGCCGTCTCAACCAGCTCGACGGTTACTCGAGGCGAACGGGCGACGTAAGGCAATGTCGATCTACCACAAGTCCAGCAATGCCGATCGCGTTGGGGCCACAGCGATGACATCGGTCCTCGGCATCGAACGCTCGATCCTCGGCCAGCCGTGGCGGTGGCGCGGACTTTCGGGCGATGCGCGCGACGGCGGGTCGCCCGACGATCTCGTCACCGGCCTGTTGCTGTCACGCGGCTGTCCGCGCGACGCGCTGGAGGCTCACCGCAGCCCCAGCATCCGCGCCTTCATGCCCGACCCGTCGATTTTCCGTGACATGGACCGCGCCGCCGAACGCCTCGCCGATGCGGTGCAGGCGGGCGAGCGGGTGGCGATTTTCGGCGATTACGACGTCGATGGCGCGACCTCATCCGCCGTCATGATCCGGGTGCTTCGCGATCTCGGCCTGTCGCCCGTCGTCTACATCCCCGACCGTCTCGCGGAAGGCTACGGCCCGTCGGCCGCAGCGCTTACCCGGCTCGGCGCCGAAGGGGCGAGCCTGATCGTCACCGTCGATTGCGGCGCGCAGGCGTTCGAACCGCTGCAGGCGGCTAGTGACGCCGGCATCGCCGTCATCGTCGTCGATCACCACAAATGCGCCAGCGCCCTTCCCGTCGCGCACGCGCTGGTGAACCCCAACCGCCTCGACGAAGGCGAAGGCGCCGCCCATGGCCATCTCGCCGCAGTGGGAGTCGCCTTCTTGCTGTGCGCCGCGCTCGTCCGGACGTTGCGCGCGCGTGGCCGGTTCGCGACGCGGCCAGAACCGAAGCTGCTTGACCTGCTAGACCTCGTCGCGCTCGGCACCGTCGCCGATGTGGCGCAACTGCGCGGCCTGAACCGCGCCTTCGTCGCGCAGGGGCTGAAGGTGATGTCGGCGCGCCGCAACACCGGGCTCAACGCCCTCATCACCGCCTCGCGCCTCACCCGCGCCCCGACGTGCAGCGACCTCGGCTTCGCGCTCGGGCCACGGATCAATGCCGGCGGCCGGGTCGGACGATCGGATCTCGGCGTTAGACTGCTCGTCACCGAAGACGCCGACGAAGCGCGTGGGATCGCCGAAGAGCTCGACAGGCTTAACGAGGACCGCCGCGCGATCGAGGCGGGCGTGCAGGCCGAGGCCGACGCCCTGCTCCAGGCAAGTGGCGACCGCGCAATCGCCGTCGTCGCCGGCGCCGGCTGGCACCCCGGGGTCATCGGCATCGTCGCCGGCCGCCTCAAGGAACGGCTCGGCCGCCCCGCGATCGTCATCGCACTGGACGAGGCTGGCGTGGGCAAGGGCTCCGGCCGCTCGATCGCCGGGGTCGATCTGGGGGCCGCAGTGCTGGCCGCGAAGGAGCACAGTCTGCTCGTCGCCGGCGGCGGCCACGCCATGGCGGCGGGCCTGACGATCGCGGCGGATCAGGTCGAGGCCTTCGCTGATTTCCTGAACGAGCGCCTTACGCAAGCGGTCGAACGCGCCGGCGAGAACCGCGCGCTGCTGCTCGACGCGGTGCTCGCGCCGGGCGGCGTCTCGCCGACATTGTGCGACTCGCTGGAGGTCGGCGGACCCTATGGCATGGGCTGGCCAGCCCCGCGCGTCGCCGCCGGGCCGGTGCGCGTCGTGAAGGCCGATATCGTTGGTAACGGGCACGTCCGCGCGATCGTCGCGGGCGACGACGGCCGCACCGTCAAGGTGATGGCCTTCCGCGCCGCCGACACCCCGCTCGGTCAGGCCCTGCTCGGCGCCCCACCCCACCGCCGCCTGTGGATCGCCGGCCGCGCGAAGATCGACGACTGGTCCAGCCGCCCGGCCGCCGAACTCCACCTCGACGATGCGGCATGGATCGATTGACATTCACCGGCTTGACCCATGCGGCATCACCGCCTAACCGAGCCCAGCCCACGGCGACGTGGCCCCTTCGTCTAGCGGTTAGGACGCGGCCCTTTCACGGCTGAAGCACGGGTTCGATTCCCGTAGGGGTCACCATCATTCGACCAGCACCGCCGGCATCAATCCCCGCAGCGCGTTTCCGATCAGCAGGCCGTCCGCTAGGTCCGTCACGCGCAAATCGGCCTCCACGGCCCGCCCGCCATCGATCAAATCCGCCCGCAGCACCCCGGGCAGCAGCCCGCGCGACAGCGGCGGAGTCAGCAGCACGCCGTGGCGAGCGACGAATAGGTTGGTGAAACTCCCTTCGGTCAGCCAGCCGTCGGGATCGGTGAACACCACCTCGAACGCCCCGCTCGCCGCACGGGCGTTGTCGTAGAAGGCGCGGTCGGTGGTCTTGTGGCGCAGGCGGATGTCGTCGGTGGCGACGGGCAGCGGCATCACTACAACGTCGGCCAGCACGGGCACCAACGGCATCGGCGACAGCGTCACCGACGCCTCGCCCTCGAACAACGTCAGCCGCACCCGCAGCGGCTCGCACGCCGCGGCCAGTGCCAGGCCAAGCGCCGCCCGCACCGCCGACTCGTCACACGCCAACCCCAGCGCCGCCGCGCTCGCCCGCAACCGCGCCATATGCCGATCGACACGCGCGACCCCGCCCGCCGGGGTGAACGCCATCGTCTCGATCAGCGTGACCGACGTCATCAGATTCGCGTGGGTCCGTTCGCCACCGGACGCCCGAAATCCGGCGTGCCGTCACGCCGCCAGCCCAGCCGCTGCACCCGCGTATGGCGATTGGGATCGTACAGCGGGTCGCCGGTGATCTTCTCGTAATCGCGGGCATGATAGACCAGTACGTCGCGCCCGCGCGCATCGACGGTGAAGCTGTTGTGGCCGGGTCCGTAGATGCCGCGCGCGGGGTCGCTCGCGAACACCGGCTGCGGCGATTTGGTCCAGGCGGCCGGGTCCATCAGGTCGGCATCGTCGCGCGCGGTGAGCAAGCCCAGGCAGTAGCGCGCATCGGTCGCGCTTGCCGAATAGGTCATGAACACCCGCCCGTTGCGGATCAGCGGCGCCGGCCCCTCCGCGACCTTGAAGCCCTGTATCTCCCACGGCAGCGTCGGCACGGTCAGCCGCGCCGGCTTCGCGCCCAGCGTGGTCGGCGTCGCCAGCGGCGCGAGATAGATGTTCGAATTCGTCGCGATCCCCGGTTCCTGCTGCGCCCAGGCGACATAGCGCGTGCCGCGGTGCGTGAAGATCGTCGAATCGAGCGTGAAGCTGTCCCACGGCGTCACCAGCTGCCCCAGCACAGACCAGCGCCCGATCATCGGATCGTCGCCATTGCATTGCAGGACATAGGTGCGGATGCGGAATCGCGCGTCCCCGTCGCCCGCCGCGACATAGACATACCAGCGTCCGTCGATGCGGTGCAGCTCGGGCGCCCAGATATGCCCCGCCATCCTGCCCGACGCGGGACGTCGCCACAGCACGACCTCCTCCGCCGTCGCCAGTCCGGCGATGCTGTCGGCACGGCGCAGGATCACCCGGTCGTATTCGGGCACCGACGCGGTGAACGTATAGCGTCCGTCCGCCTGCCGCACGATCTGCGCGTCGGCGCGCTGGCGCACCAGCGGGTTGACGACCGTATCGCGGGCAGCGGCGGCGGACAGGCGCGGCGCCAGTGCGGCCGTCGCGGCGGCACCTGCGACGAATCCGCGGCGGCTGGTCAGGGATATCGTCATGGGGTTTGCGTCTCGCTCGTCTTGCGGTCACCGGTTACGACGGGATAGCGATGCCGCCTGTCCCGGCCAAGCGATGGTCACCGATTGACCACCGACCGCCGGCGATATAGTCAGACAAAAAACCAAGTATAAGGGCAGAGGACGATGGCGGGACCGATCAACACTTCCGTACCGGCTGGAGGGCAATCGCCCGGCAGTGGGGCGAGCTACGTTCCGGCATTGATCCTGCTGGCCAGCCTCTTTTTCATGTGGGGCTTCATCACCGTCATCAACAACACGCTGCTGCCGCATCTGCGCAGTGTGTTCGACCTCAACTACACGCAGACGACGCTGATCGAGAGCGTGTGGTTCATCGCCTATTTCTTCGCCTCCATTCCCTCGGCGAAGCTGATCGAGCGGATCGGCTACCAGAAGTCGCTCGTCATCGGCCTCGTCGTCATGGCGATCGGCGCGCTCGGCATGACGCTGGCGGCCAGCCTGCCGTCCTACGGCGTCACGCTCGTCATGCTGTTCGTGATCGCCAGCGGCATCACGCTGCTGCAGGTCGCGGCCAACCCCTATGTCGCCGTGATCGGCGCGCCGGAGACGGCGTCGTCGCGGCTCAATCTGGTGCAGGCGATGAACTCGGCCGGCACGATGCTCGCCCCGTTGTTCGGCGCGTATCTGATTCTCGGCCGATCGAAGGGCGGCACCGCGCAGAGCGACGTCGTGCTGACCCAGGCCGAGCGCCTGGCCGACGCGCAGTCGGTGATCCTGCCCTACATCATCGTCGCAGTCGTGCTGGCCGTGCTGGCCATCGTGATCGCGCGCTTCCCGCTGCCCGCCATCGGCGGTTCGATGACCCGCGTCAGCAAAGAAGAACGCAAGCGTCATTCGCTGTGGAAGCACCGGAATCTGGTGTTCGGCATCCCGGCGATCTTCATCTACCTGATCGCCGAGATCGGCGTCGCCAACCTGTTCGTGAACTTCGTCAGCCAGCCCGACATCGCCAACCTGACGCATGAGCAGGCCGGCCGCTATCTCACCTTCCTGTGGGGCGGCATGATGGTCGGACGGTTCGCGGGCTCGGTGCTGATGCAGAAGATCCCGGCGGAAACAGTGCTCGCCGCCTTCTCGATCGGTGCGTTCGTCGTGATGCTGGTCACCGTCTACACCACCGGCACCGTCGCGATGTGGGCGCTGATCCTCGTCGGCCTGTTCCACTCGATCATGTTCCCGACGATCTTCACGCTCGGCATCAAGGGGCTGGGCCCGTTGACCGAGGAAGGCTCCGGCCTGCTCATCATGGCGATCGCCGGCGGTGCGCTCGTCGTCGTGCAGGGTTGGCTCGCCGATCGCTACGGCCTGCAGACCTCGTTCCTGCTGACCGCGCTGTGCGAGCTTTACATCCTGTTCTATGCCGTGTGGGGATCGAAGGCGACCGACGCCCTGCCCGCCCCGGCCGTCGAACCCGCCGCGGCGACCCAGCACCACGGCTGACCGGGATGATCGTCGCGACCCGGCGCGGTCTGCTGGCGGGCGCAAGCCTGCTGGCGGCCGCGTCGCCCTTCCCCGCGCTGGCCCGGCCGTGGACATCTCCGGCACGGGTCGCCCCGGTACCGGCGCGACACGTCCGCCTCTTGCCATCGCCCTTTGCCGACGCATTCGCGGCGAACCGGCGCTATCTACTGTCGCTCGATCCCGAGCGGCTGCTGCATAATTTCTATGTCTCGGCGGGCTTGCCCGCGCCGAAGCCCGTGTACGGCGGGTGGGAGGCGCAGGGCATCGCCGGCCATTCGCTCGGCCACTGGTTGTCGGCCTGCGCGCTGGTCGTCGCCAACACCTGCGACGCGGCGGTTGCTGCCACGCTCGACCATGCGCTGAAAGAAATGGCGCGCATCCAGGCGGCGCATGGCGACGGCTATCTTGGCGGCACCACGGTCGAGCGTGACGGCAAGACCGTCGACGGAAAGATCGTGTTTGAGGAGGTCCGCCGCGGCGAGATCCGCTCAGGCGGATTCGATCTCAACGGCGGCTGGGTGCCGTTCTACACCTGGCACAAGATCCACGCCGGACTGCTCGACGCCCACAATCTCGCACGCAACCCGCGCGCCCTCCCCATCACGCTGAAGCTCGCCGGCTATCTCGCCGGCGTACTCGAACCGTTGACCGATGCGCAGATGCAGCGCGTGCTGGCGGCCGAGCATGGCGGGCTGAACGAAAGTTACGCCGAAACCTATGCGCAAACCGGGAACCCGCGCTGGATGCGGATGGCGGAGCGCTTCTATCACAAGGCAGTGCTCGCCCCGCTGGCGATGCAGCAGGACAGGCTCGCCGGTCTGCACGCCAACACGCAGATCCCGAAGGTCATCGGTCTTGCACGCCTGCACGAAGTTTTGGGCGGACAGCCGGCGCACGCAACCGCCGCGCGCTTCTTCCACGAGCGGGTGACGCAGCATCACAGCTACGTCATCGGCGGTAATTCCGAGCGCGAGCACTTCGGCGCGCCCGACCAGCTGTCGAAACGGATCACCGATGCGACGTGCGAGGCGTGCAACAGCTACAACATGCTGAAGCTGACGCGGCATCTCTACGGCTGGAATCCGCGCGCCGACTGGTTCGACACCTATGAGCGCATCCAGCTCAATCATATCATGGCGCACCAGCGGCCGGACACCGGGCAGTTCGTCTATTTCATGCCGCTGTCGGCCGGCGCGCGGCGCAGCTGGTCGTCGCCCGAGGACAGCTTCTGGTGCTGCGTCGGGTCGGGGATGGAGAGCCACGCCAAGCACGCCGATTCGATCTGGTGGCAGGACGCCGACACGCTCTACCTCAACCTCTATATCCCCAGCCGCCTCGACTGGACAGCGCGCGGTGTCGCGATCGACCTCGATACGGGGATGCCGCTGGAAGGTAGCGCGACGCTGACCCTGCGCCGCGCGCCGCGCACTCGCACCCGGATCGCGCTGCGCATGCCAAGCTGGGCCGATGGGGCGAGCGTCACGCTGAACGGCGCCCCCGCCCCCGTGATCTTGCAGAATGGCTACGCGGTCATCGATCGCCGCTGGCGCGCGGGCGACCGGTTGGGCGTCACCCTGCCGATGCGCGTCGCGGCAGAGCCGACGCCCCACGATCGCACCACCATCGCGTTCACGCGCGGACCGCTGGTGCTGGCCGCCGACATGGGTGCGGCCGATGCGCCGTTCGACGGCGTCGGCCCCGCGCTGGTCGTCACCGGCTCGCCGGTCGCCGGCCTGGCGCAGGGTGCCGGTCCTGCCGGGTTCCGCACGACGGGCGCGCTTGGCGAAACTCTGGTGCTGCGCCCCTTCGCGCAGCAATATGATCGCCGCACCGCCGTCTACTTCCAGACCTTCACGCCCGATGGCTGGCAGGCCGCGCGGACCGGCTATGTCGCCGGCGCCGCCGCAGCGAAAATGCTGTCGGCCCGCACGATCGACATCTTCCATCTGGGCGAGATGCAGCCCGAGCGCGATCACGACTTCGCCAGCGAGCGCAGCGAAGTCGTCAACTGGGCCGGTCGCCCCGGCCGTCGCCTGCGCCCCGGCGAGGCGATGCGCATGACGCTCGCCCGACCCGCCGGCCCGGCGGTGCTGCGCGTCATGGTGGTGTCCGACGACGCGAACAACGCGCCCGCCATCTCCGTCGACGGCAGGCCGATCGACCCCGCGACCGGCACCGTACGGCCGGAGGGGCGCTATGCGGCGCTCGACTATCCCCTTCCCGCCGGCACGGCCGGGCGGGCCGCGGTCGCCTTCGCCGCCGAGCGTCGCGGCGTCGTCGTCTATGAAGTCCGGATGCTGACCGCAGAGACGCCCGCGGTCACCTGATCCGCCAAAGCGCTTGGCAAACAGGCGATAATGTCACTATTCCTGTCCCATAAGCGCGGCGACGCGCATGGGAGAGTGTAATGGAAGCGACCCTGGATTTCGGCCTGGGCGAGAACGCGGAGATGATCCGCGACACGACGCGGCGCTTCGCCACCGACCGGATCGCGCCGCTCGCCGCCCGGATCGACGCCGAGGACTGCTTCCCGCGCGACGAACTCTGGGCGGCGATGGGCGAGCTCGGCCTCCATGGCATTACTGTGCCGGAGCAATGGGGCGGTCTCGGCCTCGGCTATCTCGAACATGTCATCGCCTGCGAGGAAGTCAGCCGCGCCTCGGCCTCGATCGGCCTCAGCTATGGCGCCCATTCGAACCTCTGCGTCAACCAGATCGCGCGCTGGGCCAACGAAGAACAGAAGGCGAAGTACCTCCCCAAGCTCGTCTCGGGCGAACATGTCGGCAGCCTCGCGATGTCGGAAGCCGCCGCCGGGTCTGACGTCGTCTCGATGAAGCTCAAGGCGCGGCGCACCGACGCCGGCTACGTCCTCGACGGCACGAAGTTCTGGATCACCAACGCAGCCTATGCCGACACGCTGGTCGTCTATGCGAAGACAGGCGAAGGCTCGCGCGGCATCACCACCTTCATCATCGAGAAGGACATGCCCGGCTTCGCGATCGGACAGAAGATCGATAAGATGGGCATGCGCGGCTCCCCCACCGCCGAGCTGGTGTTCGACGGCTGCGAAGTCCCGTTCGAGAATGTGATGGGGCCGGAAAACGGCGGCGTCGGCGTGCTGATGTCGGGCCTCGATTACGAGCGCACCGTGCTCGCCGGCATCCAGCTCGGCATCATGCAGGCCTGCCTCGACGTCGTCCTCCCCTACGTCCGCGAGCGCCGCCAGTTCGGCAAGGCGATCGGCACGTTCCAGCTGATGCAGGCGAAGATCGCCGACATGTATGTCGCGCTCAATTCTGCGCGCGCCTATGTCTACGCCGTCGCGCGCGCTTGCGATGCGGGCCAGACGACCCGCTTCGACGCGGCGGGCGCGATCCTGCTGGCCAGTGAAAACGCCTTCAAGGTCGCGGGCGAGGCAGTGCAGGCGCTGGGCGGCGCGGGATACACGAAGGACTGGCCGGTAGAGCGCTTCCTACGCGACGCGAAGCTGCTCGACATTGGTGCCGGCACCAACGAGATCCGCCGCATGCTGATCGGCCGCGAGCTGATCGGTGCGGCGGACGTCGTGGCCCAATGACCGCCCCCGTCCTCGACACCAAACTCTCGCCCGACGACGCCGCATTCCGCGCCAATGCTGCGCACAATGCGGCCCTCGTCGAGCGGCTGCGCGCCGACGTGGCGCAGGCCGCGCGGGGTGGCAGCGACGCGTCGCGCGACCGTCACGTATCGCGCGACAAGCTGCTCCCCCGCGACCGCGTCGAACGCCTGCTCGATCCCGGCTCACCGTTCCTCGAGATCGGCCAGCTCGCCGCGCACGACCTCTATGATGGCGAGGTGCCCGGCGCCGGCGTCATTGCCGGCATCGGCCGCGTCTCCGGCCGCCAGTGCATGATCGTCTGCAACGATGCGACGGTGAAGGGCGGCACCTACTTCCCGATGACGGTGAAGAAGCATCTCCGCGCGCAGGAGATCGCGCAGGAGAACCGCCTGCCCTGCATCTATCTGGTCGACAGCGGCGGCGCGAACCTGCCGCATCAGGCGGAGGTCTTCCCCGACCGCGAGCATTTCGGCCGTATCTTCTTCAACCAGGCGAACATGTCCGCGCTCGGCATCCCGCAGATCGCCTGCGTGATGGGCAGCTGCACCGCGGGCGGCGCCTACGTCCCCGCGATGTCGGACGAAACGGTGATCGTCCGCGGTCAGGGCACCATCTTCCTCGCCGGCCCGCCGCTGGTGAAGGCGGCGACGGGCGAGCTCATCTCCGCCGAGGAACTGGGCGGCGCCGACACCCACGGGCGCCGGTCGGGCGTAGTGGATCATGTCGCCGAGAACGACGAGCACGCGCTGACGATCGTCCGCGATATCGTCTCGACGCTCCAGCCCTCGCGCACCCCCGACATCAACCTGCGCGAGCCGCGTCCGCCCAGGCACGACCCCGCCGGCCTCTACGGCGTCATCCCGCAGGACGTGCGCGCGCCCTATGACGTTCACGAGGTCATCGCCCGCCTGACCGACGCGTCCGAATTCCACGAATTCAAGCCGCTCTACGGCAGCTCGCTGGTCTGCGGCTTCGCCCACATCTGGGGCATCCCGGTCGCGATCCTCGCCAACAACGGCGTGCTGTTCAGCGAGAGCGCGCAGAAGGGCGCCCACTTCATCGAGCTCGCCTGCCAGCGCCGCGTGCCGCTGCTGTTCCTCCAGAACATCTCGGGCTTCATGGTCGGCGGCAAGTACGAGGCGGAGGGGATCGCCAAGCATGGCGCCAAGCTCGTCACCGCCGTCGCCACGGCGAGCGTACCGAAGATCACCGTGCTGATCGGCGGCAGCTTCGGCGCGGGCAATTACGGCATGTGCGGCCGCGCCTATTCGCCGCGCTTCCTGTTCACCTGGCCCAATTCGCGCATCTCGGTGATGGGCGGCGAACAGGCCGCGAGCGTCCTCGCCACCGTCCACCGCGACGCCGACCGCTGGAGCGAGGACGAGGCCGAAGCCTTCAAGGCACCCGTCCGCCAGCGTTACGAGGATGAGGGCAACCCCTGGCACGCCACGTCGCGCCTGTGGGATGACGGCATCATCGACCCGGCGCAGACCCGCGACGTGCTCGGCCTTGCGCTCGCCGCCACGCTCAACGCTCCCGTCGCCGAAGCACCGCGCTTCGGCGTGTTCAGGATGTGACGCTGATGATCCTCCCCCTCCTCCTTGCCCTGCAGGTCACCCCCGTCGCGCCGATCGTGAAGGGCACCGCCCTGCCCCCACCCGGCACCGAGGAGGCGCAGGTGATGGCGCCCGTCGCCGCGCTGCTGGCCGCGCTGTCGACCGGCGACCGCGACAAGATCATCGCGGCGACCATCCCCGAGGGCGCTATCACCTCCACCCGCACTGGCCCCGATGGCAAACGCCAGCATCGCCGCGTCGGCTGGTCCGAATTCGCCGCCAAGCTGCCACCCGAAGCCGCCAAGGTCGAAGAACGTCAGGGCCAGCCTGGGATCGAGATCGACGACGACGTCGCGATGGTCTGGGCGCCCTACACGGTGCTGGTCGACGGCAAGGTGTCGCACTGTGGCTACAACCATTACGATCTGATCCGCACCGATGCCGGCTGGCGCATACTGAACGTCACCTATTCGCACCGTACCACCGGCTGCACGGCGCAGTGACGCTGTCCTACACAACCCCGAATCTCTACCCCGAACCCGGGCTTGCGAAGCTCAACCGATCGGTTGAGCTTCAAGCGGGCTTTACGAGACAAAACACACGTGTTTTCGTCTCAACATTCGCGCTCAACGAAATGGTTGAATATCGATGCTGACGTCGCTCCTGATCGCCAATCGCGGCGAGATCGCCTGCCGCATCATTCGCACCGCGCGGGCGATGGGTATCCGCACGGTCGCGGTCTATTCGGACGCCGACCGGGATGCGGTTCATGTCCGGCAAGCGGACGAAAGCGTCCACATCGGCGCCTCCCCGGCGCGTGAAAGCTATCTGGTGGGTGACAAGATCATCGCCGCCGCCCGCGAGACGGGCGCGGAGGCGATCCACCCCGGCTACGGCTTCCTCAGCGAAAACGCCGACTTCGCACAGGCCGTGATCGACGCCGGTCTGATCTGGGTCGGCCCCCGCCCCGACAGCATCCGCGCGATGGGGCTGAAGGATGCCGCCAAGGCGCGGATGATCGCCGCCGGCGTGCCCGTGACGCCGGGCTATCTCGGCGAGGACCAGTCACCCGATCGCCTGCGTGCGGAGGCCGACGCGATCGGCTATCCCGTGCTCATCAAGGCGGTCGCGGGCGGCGGTGGCAAGGGCATGCGCCGCGTCGACGATCCGCGGGACTTCGCCGACCTGCTCGCCGGATGCCAGCGCGAAGCGGCGTCGAGCTTCGGCGACGACCGCGTCTTGCTCGAAAAATATATCCTCTCGCCGCGCCATATCGAGGTGCAGGTGTTCGGCGACACCCACGGTCAGGTCGTCCACCTATTCGAGCGCGACTGTTCGCTCCAGCGTCGTCACCAGAAGGTGATCGAGGAAGCCCCCGCCCCCGGCATGGACGAGGCGACGCGCGACGCCATCTGCGCCGCCGCCGTCCGCGCCGCGCAGGCCGTCGACTATGTCGGCGCCGGCACGATCGAATTCATCGCCGACGCCTCCGAAGGCCTGCGCGCCGATCGCATCTGGTTCATGGAGATGAACACCCGCCTTCAGGTCGAACATCCGGTGACCGAGGAGATCACCGGCGTCGATCTGGTCGAATGGCAGCTGCGCGTCGCGAGCGGCGAGCCGTTGCCGAAGCGGCAGGACGAACTGGCGATCGACGGCTGGGCGATCGAGGCGCGGCTGTATGCAGAGGACCCGGCCAAGGGCTTCCTGCCGAGCGTCGGGCGGCTCGACGCCTTCGATCTTGGCGATGATGCGCGGATCGAAACGGGCGTCGAAGAGGGGGCGGAAGTGTCGCCCTTCTACGATCCGATGATCGCCAAGGTCATCACCTGGGGCGAGGACCGCGAGGATGCGCGCACCGCGCTGGTCGAGGCGCTGGAGGGCGCCGTCGTCTGGCCGATCCGGTCGAACGCAGGCTTTCTGGTCAAGGCGCTGGAGCATGACGCCTTCGTCGCGGCCGATCTCGATACCGGTCTGATCGCACGCGAGGGCGATGCGTTGTTGCCCGCCGCCCTGCCCTCCGACGACGCGTTGGCCGAGGCGGCGTTGCTGTTCGTCGGCGCTCAGTCGATGCCGGGCTTCCGCCTCAACGCGCCGCCGCAGTCCCGCGTGCGCCTGATGGCCGACGGTGTCCCGGTGGACGCGCAGATCGCCGCGACCAGCGCCACGTCGGGCGACGTGATCGACGACGCCGGCACGCTGCTGACCGAGGCCGGGCAGACCTGGCTCATCGCTCCCCATCGCGCGGTCGGCGTCGCCGCCGGCGCGGCAGGCGACGGCGCGATCCTCGCACCGATGCCGGGACGGGTGACATCGGTCGAGGTGTCCGAAGGCCAGTCGGTGAGCAAGGGCCAGAAGCTCGTCACGCTCGAAGCGATGAAGATGGAACACGCCCTCATTGCCCCGTTCGACGGCACCGTCGCCGCCCTCGACGCGAGTGAAGGGCGGCAGGTGGTGGATGGCCACATCCTCGTCCGCATCGATCGGGCGGAGGCGGCGTGAGCACCGCACCCTCCCCGTTCGCCCTGAGCTTGTCGAAGGGCTGTCCTTCTTCGTGCCACGATCTGTGCCCGTCGAAGAAGGCAGTGCTTCGACAAGCTCAGCACGAACGGATGTCGTGATGATCGACCGGCTCCACATCCGCCCCGCCCTCATCACCGACGTCCCCGCCATAGTCGCCCTGATGGCCGACGACCCCAACGGTGCGTTGCGGGAGGACGCTACGCTCCCGCTCGACGCAGCCTATGAACGCGCGTTCCTCGATCTGGCGGCGGACGACCGGCAGGAACTGGTCGTCGCCGAACGCGACGGCCGCGTCATCGGCACGCTGCAACTCACCTACATCCCCGGCCTCGCTTTTCGCGGCGCGCTCCGTGGGCAGATCGAGTCCGTCCGCATCGCCAGTAACCTGCGCGGCGGCGGGCTGGGTACCCAGCTCATCGAATGGGCGGTGGCGCGCTGCCGTGAGAAGGGCTGCCGCTTCGTCCAACTCACCTCGCAGCGCAACCGCCCCGACGCGCACCGCTTCTACGAGCGGCTCGGCTGGGAGCAGAGCCACCTCGGCTTCAAGCTGCATTTCGACGACGGAGACGCATGATGGCGGGACGCCACTTCGACGAATGGCAGGTCGGCGACCGCATCGTCCACGAACTGACCCGCACCGTGACGGAGACCGACAATCTCCTGTTCTCGACGATGACGCACAACCCGCAGCCGCTGCACCTCGACGTCGAGGCGGCGAAGGCGAGCGAGTTCGGCCGCATTCTCGTCAACGGCACCTTCACCTTCGCGCTGATGGTCGGCCTGTCGGTCGGCGATACGACGCTCGGCACGCTCGTCGCGAACCTCGGTTACGACAAGGTCGTGATGCCGCACCCGGTCTTCATCGGCGACACGATGCGCGCCGAAACCGAGGTTATGGAGCTTCGCCCGTCCAAGTCGCGCCCCGGCCAGGGGATCGTCACCTTCCGCCACCGCCTGACGAACCAGCGCGGCGAGATCGTCTGCGAATGCCTTCGCAACGCCCTGCTCAAGTCGCGGGGTTAGAGAATTCCATTGCTCCGTCGTCCAGCTTGCCGTGCCGCAGCGCCAGCAGGTCGCGCAGGTAGTTCTGGTGCAGCCGCCACGGCGCCTTCGATCCCTGCTTCGGCATGCGGTCGGCGGCCCGCTGGACATAGCCCGAGGTGAAGTCGAGGAACCCCGCCGGCTCGACGCTCGGGTCGTTCAGCCGCGGCGTCACCTGCCGCACCCCGCGATCCCGCATCGCGTTCAGCAGGCGGCAGACATAGCCCGCCGTCAGGTCCGACTTCAGCGTCCATGATGCATTGGTATAGCCGAACGACAGAACCAGATTGGGAATGTCCGAAAACATCATGCCCTTGTACGCCAGCGACTTGGCCGGATCGATCGCCGCCCCGTCGATGCTGAAGGCGATGCCGCTCATCAACTGCATCTCCAGACCCGTCGCGGTGACGATGATGTCGGCCGGCAGGACGCGCCCCGATTGCAGGCGGATACCGTCGACCTCGAACCGCTCGATCCGGTCGGTCACCACCTCCGCCTTGCCCGACATGATCGTGCGGAACAGGTCGGCATCGGGCACCAGACACACCCGCTGATCCCACGGATCATAGCTCGGCGTGAAGTGCCGGGCGACGTCATAGTCCGGTCCCAGGTGATCGCGCACCCACCCCAGCATCCGCGCCTTCACCGCCGCCGGCCGCTTGCGACTTTGGGAATAGAAGAACTGGCCAAGGAGCACGTTCTTCCACCGCGTGATCGCATAGGCCGCCCGCCCCGGCAGCACGCGGCGCAAAGCATTGGCGACGCGGTCCTCGCCCGGCCGAGCGACGATGTAGGTGGGCGAGCGCTGCAGCATCGTGACGTGCGCCGCGGTCGCCGCCATCGCCGGCACCAAAGTCACGGCCGTCGCGCCGCTGCCGATCACGACGACGCGCTTGCCCGCATAGTCGAGGTCGTCTGGCCAGAACTGCGGATGCACGATGCGCCCCCCGAAGTCCGCCGCCCCCTCGAACGCCGGCTCATAGCCCCGCGCATAGTCGTAATAGCCCGAGCACAGGAACAGGAAGCGGCTCCGCATCTCCGTCCGCCGCTCGCCCTCGGCGATCGTCACCGTCCATTCCGCGGTGGCGCTCGACCACACCGCCGCGACGACCTTGCGGCCATAACGGATATGCCGGTCGATGCCGTACTCGCGCGCCGTTTCGTCGAGATAGTCGAGGATCGCCGGCCCGTCCGCGATCGCTTTCGCCCCCGTCCACGGACGAAACGCGAAGCCCAGCGTGTGCATGTCGGAGTCCGACCGTACGCCGGGATAGCGGAACAGGTCCCACGTCCCGCCCAACCGGTCCCGCGCCTCCAGGATCGCATAGCTGCGATCGGGACAGCGCGTCTGGAGGTGATAGGCCGCGCCGATGCCGGACAGCCCAGCCCCCACCACCAGCACATCGACGAACTCGCTCACATCCCGCTCCCGATCATATTGACATCAGGGTAAGTAGCGGGATGCCGAGGTCAATAGTCCTTCGAGTAGCGCAGGTTCACGTTCGATCCGCCGAACGACGATGTCGACGACAGAATGCTCAGCGCCCGCGACAGCGCGATCTCCAGCTGCGTCGCGGTGAAGCCGCGCGAGTCGGTGATGATCTCGACGTAGATGTCGTCGGTCAGATACTTGCCCGCCGCCAGCGAGGTGCCGCGTCCGGTCGCCTCGTCGGCACCCAACACGCGCAGCCGGTCGAACCCGGTCACCGAGCGCAGCTTGCCAAGCGGGTTGAGTCCGCCCCCGCCCGACCCGCGCAGCGAGTTGAGCGCGGAGGCCAGCTGGATCGCCTCGGTTGCCGACAAATTGGTGACCGAGCTGCCGAACAACAGGCGCGACAGCACCTCGTCCTGCGGCAGGTTGGGGCTGGAGGTGAACGCCACCCGCGGCTGCTGCGCGCTGCCGGTGATCGCGATCGTCGCAGTGATACCGTCGGTGGTGGTTGTCGCGGCGATGTCGAGGCTGGGGTCGCCCAGCGGGCCGCCTTCGAACCGCACGATGCCGCGCGTCAGTTCGAACCGCTTGCCCGAGAAGCTGTACGTGCCGCGCACGACACGCGCCAACCCCGTCACCTGCGGCGCGGCGGACGTGCCACCGATGCGGATATCCGCCTCCCACTCCGATTCCAGCCCCATGCCGGACACGAACAGGCGATTGTCGGCGCGGACGCGCAGATCGAGGCGGAACAGCCCGGCCGATGCCGTGCCCTCGCCGTTGCGCTTCGCTGCGGCGGCGCGCGCGGCATCGCTGCGGCGCCGCACACCGGTCAGTTCGGCGACCTCGGCCGATCCCTGACGGATCACCTGATAGCGGACCTCCGGCAGTGTCAGCTCGCCCTGGATCAGCCCGCCGTTCGCCTGGCTGTTCGTGACGCGGATCGTGCCGGTCGCGGTCGCGCCCAGCGCGTCGCTGCGAGCGAGGCGCGCGTCCTTCAGCGTCGCGCGGATGTCGATCGGGAAGCCCGACGCCGCCGCCAACCCGACCGAGCCTTGCGCGCTCACCGTGCCTTCGCCAGCGCGCGCGGTCAGCTCCGTCAGCTCGAACCGATCGTTGGTAAAGCGTCCCGCGATCCGCATGTTGCTGAGCCGCGTGCCATAGTTTTCGTTGTCGTAGGTCAGGCTGTTCGCGCGAACCACGCCGTTCAGCGCCGGTGCCGACAAACGCCCGCCGAAGTCCGCAGCGATGCCGATCGTGCCCGACAGTTGCTGGCCGGTGAAACCGCCCAGCGAGAAGAGCACGCCAGCAGGCCCGTTGTAGCGGATACCGCCCGACAGCGGCGCCGCTGCTAGCCGGCTCGTCCAGCCGCCCGCGCCCGGCCCGACCGGGCGCAGCGTCGCGACCATCCGGCCGACCGTGGTCGTGCCGCGCTTGATGAGCGCGCGCATGTCGCCGCCGCCCTCGGTCAGCCCGCCGACCATCTGAATGTTCACCGGCGTCGACACCGAGGCGAGGCTGGCGCGGGTAAAGTTCGCGACGTCGACCCGCATCTGCGCCTGCGGGAACGCGCTGCCCGCCTGTCGGTAGTCGACGCTGCCCGTCGCGGTGCCGCCGATGCCTAAGCCCGGCGAGAAGGCGTTGGCGATGGCAAGGTCGAGCCGGTCGAGCCGTGCCTGTATGCTGGTCGTCGCGCCGTAGAGCCCGGCCAGACGCACCGACCCCTGGTCGAAGTCGATCCGCGTCGGCTGCAACCGATAGTCGTCGCGACCCGGCTCGATCCGCGCCGGGGTCGCGGTGCGGAAATTGATCCCGCTCGCCGTACCCTGCGCCGCCACCAGCCACAGGCGCGGCGAGAAGCGGGCGTTGGCGCCGATGCGGAAGGGCACACCCGACGATCCTAGCGCGAACGCCTGTGCGGTCCCGCTGCCGCCGCGATAATCGATCTTCGCCCTCGCGGTCTGCAACAGGAAGTCGCCCATCTTCAGATTGGCGATCTGCGCATCGCCGGTGATGGCGGGCTGGTTCGGATAGAGCACCGCGCTGCCGACGATGATCGCGCGACCGATCGTCAGGCCGGCGGTGCCCGGGATGACGGCATTGGCGGCGCGCGCGTTCACGTCCGCGCGCTGCACGCCGCCCTGCGACGCCAGCGTCAGCGTGCCGGCGACGCCCGATCCAGCGAAGCGCAGGCCACCGGCGAACGGCCCCGCCGCGGTCTGCTGCACCCGGCCCGAGAAATCGATCCCGGCGAAGCGCGCGGTCCGGATGTCGGTGGTCAGGAGCCCACCGGTACTGAGCAGCAGGTCGGCGGTGAACGGCCCGTATTGCGACCCGCCGCGCGCGATAATGGCATAGCGATCGCCCTGCCCGCGGATCGTCGCGGTCACGTCGGCCAGTCCCACGCCCAGCCCTGGCCGCGCTGCACGAATCGTCGCCACTGGGGCCAAGAGCGTGCCGGTCACGCGCGCGCTGACCGGACCGTATTGCGCCGACCATGCGTCCGCGTTTACCAGCAGCGGCCCGGCCGGATCATAGCGACCAGAGCCGCGCAGCACGCGGAACTGCGGCGCGGTGACGCGCAGATTGTTGAAGAGGATGATGCCTTCGGGGCTGTAGTCCAGATCGACCCGCGCGATCGCGTTGCCGCCAAGGAAATCGCGCGCGCCGTCGTTGAAGATCCGGCTGGTCCGCGCGACCACCCGCCCGCGAATGCCGAAACCGCCGCGCGGCGCGGTGTAGAGGCTGGCGTCGGTAGTCAGGTTGACGATGCCAAAGCTCTCGACCCGATAATCGTTGATCCGCCCCTTCAGCGCACCGGCGTAGCGCCCGGTCGACAGGTCGGCCGCGATGACGGCGGTGGCGTCGATCTTGTCGGAACGCAGGCGTAGATTGTCCGACAGGATCTGGGTCCCGCCGTTGATCGCCAGATCGCCGTTGATCGCGACGTTGGTCAGCAATCCACCCGCCGCGGCGTTCAACCCGCTGATCCGCCGCGCGCGCGCCGTGATCGGCACGAGGATACGGTCGGCATCGACGCGGGCGCGACCTTCGGCATACACGCCCTCCGCGACGATCTCGCCGAAACCGAGCGCTGCGGCCTGCAGCTTATAGTCGACCGTCGGCCGCGCGAACGCGCCGTCCAGCGCTACCGCCGCCCGCACCGCGCGCCCATTCAGGTTCGGCGCGATCGATCCCGGCGTCAGCAGCATTGCCTCCACCCGGAAACCGTCGAAGCGGCTCTGCGCCAGATCGAGCTTGCCATCGGCCGTTGCCTGCAGGGCCGACGACCGCAGCTGAATCTTCGTATCCGCCACGCGCTCGGCCAGCGCCGCGTCGATCGCCACGTTCAGTTGCGGCGCGGTCAGCCGCTCGACCGGACCGGTCAGGTACAGCCCAGGGCGTGTCGTCCCGCGCACCTGAAGATTGCCGTTCCGCGCCGCGATCGACAGGTTGGCGAGCTCCCCGCCGCCCAGCGTCGATACCGCACGCCCATCCCACTTCGCCCAGTCGCCGCGCCCGTCGATCGACAGCGTGAGCGGCGCCTTCAGCCCCGCCATCCCGGCCAAAAGCCCGTTCGCCGGCGCTGCCAGCTTAAGATCGAGGCCTAGCCGGTTGCTGTCTGGCACCGCATCGAGCCGCAGCGCGATCCGATCGCCACCGGCGATACCCGGCGCGCCGAGCGTCGCGCCGTCCAGCACGACCTGCGCCCGCGCATCCGCGATGTGCGCGCTGCCCGACACGCGCGCCAACCGCCGCGCACCGCTGACTGCCGGCGCCAGGTCGATGCGGTCGATCGCGAAGCGGTTCACGTCGATATCGATGTCTGGAAGCGTCGGCGCGTTCGGGTCGCTCGGCGTCTGGATCAGTTCGGGCGTGCGGCTCATCGCTACGAGCGGACTGGTAAGCGACCGCACGTCGACATGATTGCGCGCAAAGGCGAACGGGCGCCAGTCGACCCGCAGTTCGGGCGAGTTCAGGAACACGCCCTTGGGATCGCGCACGCGCACGTCGCGCAGCACCATCGCGCCATAGATCGACCCGTCGATCCGGCCTACACGGACGTTCAGTCCGTTGGCGAGCGTATAGCCCGACAGCCGATCCGCGACGAAGCGCCGCCCCGGCTGCGTATTCACCCCGACCAGCAGCAGCGCGACGAGCAGCACCAGCCCCAGCAGAACGATGCCGATCCACTTCAGCGCGGTCTGCCCCACCGGCCGATGCCGCACGATGGTCACATCCTCGGTCGTCATCAGAAAGCCTGCCCGATACCGAGGTACACCGCGATCAGCGATTCACCGCGCCGCCGTCCGATCGGCGTCGCCACGTCGATCCGGAACGGCCCGAAATTGGTGTAATAGCGCCCGCCGATTCCCGCGCCGAAGCGCAGGTCGCTCCCCTTCGGGAACACGCTGTCGTAGACCTGGCCGACATCGACGAACGGCACGATGCCGAAATTGCCGAAACGATACCGCGCCTCGATCGCGCCCTCGATGACGCTGCGTCCGCCCAGCGGCCGCACGATCGTCGGCGCATCTTCCTCGTCCGGATCGGTCGGGTCGAAATCGGGGTTCGCCTCGACGGACTTGGGCCCCAGCTCCTGATAGCCGAAGCCGCGCACCGATCCGCCGCCACCGGCATAGTAACGCCGCGATGGCGCGAGATCGTCGCGCGATATTCCCGCGATCGAACCGCCGCGTAGCCGCCCAGCGACGACGATGCTGCTGCTGACGGGCATATAGGCGGTGCCTTCAAGCAGGACGCGCGCGTAGGGCCGGATGCCGGCGCGGATCGACGTTTCGGGGCTGACGTTTGCCTTCACGCGGAAACCGCGCGTGGGATTGAGCAGGTCGTCGGTCTTGTCCCACATGCCCTGCACCGGCAGCGCGCCGATGAAATAGGTGCCGCGTTCGCGCCGGCCGAGCGACGGCACGAACCGGTCCTCGTTGGTGCCGACCAGTTCGACGCCGAACGCATAAGTGAACGGCTTCTGCCAGATCGGCGTCGAGTCATAGCTGATCTTCGCCGCCAGCGTGCCCGTGAAGCTCTCGAACGCATCGTAGTTCGAATGATTGGCGGCGGCGATGATCGAGAAGGTGCGGTCGCGCCTCCCGGCATTGGAACGACGGAAGGTCGCCGACAACGCCTGCTCCAGCGTCCCCGCCACGCCCGCGGCGATCAGCGCGCCTTCGGGCGCGAACAGGTTGCGGTGGGTCCAACTGCCCTCGATCCGCATGCCCTGCCCGGTGCCATAACCGCCGGTCGCCGCCAGCGTGCGCGCCGGTCCCTTGTTCTGCGTGACCAGCAGGTCGACCGCCTCGGTGCCATCGGGGTTCACGCGGCCGGTGCGCTGCGGCTCGACGCCGATCGAGGAGAACAGACTGGTCGCGACGAGCGCCTCGCGCAGGTCGTCGACCCGGCGGCTGTCGTACAGCTCGCCTTCCTTGTAGCGGGGGAAGACGTTCAGGTGATCGATGCCGAAAACGTCGTCGCCCTTCGTCACGATCCGCCCGAAGCTGCCGCGCGGACCGACATCGATTGGCAGGGTATAGTCGCCCTTGAAGCTGGTCTCGTCGAGCAGGATGTCGCGCTCGCCGACCGTCGCGAAGGCATAGCCCTGCTGCGGCAGGCGCAGGCTGACGTTCGCCTCCGCCGCCTGCACGCGCTCGGCATCGATCGCATCGCCGACCTTCAGCGCCAGCTCGCGCCGTGCCAGATCGGGCGGCACGGTCGGCCCCGCCGTCACCGTGACCGACCCCAGCGTGTAGAGCGCGCCCGGCACCGCGGTCACGACCGCGCGCACCCGGCCCGGCGTCTGCGGCAACTGCTCGATCGCCGACGACGCGGTCGCATCATAATAGCCGAGCGAGCGCATCAGCCGCACCGCCAGCTGCTCGTCCTCACGCGCGCGCGCCGCGACGACGGCGGCGTTCGGCGCCTCCTTGTCGTCCTTCAGCGCCGACAGATCGTCGAACCGCGCCGTCAGACCGATCGCGTCCAGCCCATCGACACGCACGTCGTAACGGATCTCCGGCGCCTTGGTGTCGTCGACGCCTGCCACCTCGACCGGGGTGACATCGAAGTTGGACAGCGGCGTCAGCGGCTGCGTCAGTTCACCGTCCTGCGCCACCACGGCGGGAGCGGTCTGGCCGGCGACCGGAGGAACGGGCGCAGGCGGCGGCGAACCGAACGCCTCGATCGGCTCCAGCGGCGCGGCCACGTCGTCCGACAGGGCGGGGATTTCCTTCTGGAACGCGGCGTCGGGAACAATCGGCGCGTTCGGATCGGTCGGGCTTGGCGATTGTGCGGTCGAGCCAGACGCTGTTCTGGCGGGAGGCGTCGGCGTTGCCGGCGGCGGCAATCGCGATGGCGTATTCTGTCCGCTCTGAGGGGTCGCGATCTGGGCGGCGGCCGCGGACGAAAGTCCCGCGACGCCGGCCAGCAGCAAAATCCTATAGCCCCACATACCCGACAAAAACACGCCCCCGGAAAACGATGCCACCGCCCTCCCAGACGTGTGGTCGATCCAGACAACCCCGTCGGAGCCGATGCGTTCCCCGCCCCGTGTCGAATTTCAGGCTTTTGTCAGCCTGCTACGCGCGTGTCCTGCTCGACCTTCGCGACTGTCGCCTCGATCGCACCCAGCATCGTCACGAAACGCTCCAGGTCGGCTGCTGCGAAACCGCCGAAAATCCGCTGTTCGATCTCGAGCGCCTTGGGCGCCACCTCGGCATAGAGGCGCCGCCCCTCCGCCGACAGTGCCAGCAGGTGCGAGCGCTGGTCCCCCGGATTCGGCGCCCGGTCGATCAGCCCGCGTTCCGACAGCGCGATCGCTGCGCGGCTGACGGTGACCTTATCCATCCGCGACCGCAGCCCCAGCGCCTGTTGCGTCAGCCCGTCGCTCTCCGCCAGCAGCGCGATCAGCCGCCACTCCGGGATGCGCAGGCCGAACAGCGCCCGATATGTGTCGGCGATGGCGTCCGACACCCGGTTCGACACGATCGACAGGCGATAGGGCAGGAAGGTGTCGAGCGTCAGTTGCTTCGTCATGTCGCTCATCCCTTCGTCTTCTGCGCGATCGTGCGGGCCAGCGCCTTGCCGTACGGCGGCTTCAACCCCGCCAGCTTGGCGACGTCGATCCGCGACTGGCGATAGACCGCGCGGGCATGGCTGAACGTCCGAAACCCATCGAGCCCGTGATAGGCGCCCATGCCCGACGGCCCGATCCCGCCGAACGGCAGGTCTTCCATCGAGACGTGGAACAACACATCGTCGATCGTCACGCCGCCCGACACCGTCCGGTCTAACACCCGCCGTCGTTCGTCGGCATCGTTGCCGAAATAATAGAGCGCGAGCGGCCGGTCGCGCCGGTTTACCTCGGCCACGGCTTCGTCGATATGATGATAGGTGCGCACCGGCAGGATGGGGCCGAAGATCTCCTCCTGCATCACGATCATGTCGTCGGTCGCGCCGCGCACGATCGTCAGCGGCAGCTTGCGGCTGTTGCCGGTCGACGGAAACTCGCTCGCCGGATCGACGGTGACGACATCGGCACCCTTGGCCCGCGCATCCGCGATCCAGTCGGTCAGGCGGGCGTGATGCCGGTCGTTGACGATCGCGGTATAATCGGGGTTGTCGATCAGCCGCGGATACATCGCGCTCGCCGCGGTGGTCAGCGCCTCGACGACCGCACCCTCTTTCTCCGCGGGGACCAGCACATAGTCCGGCGCCAGGCAGATCTGCCCGGCGTTCATCATCTTCCCCATCACGATCCGCTCGGCAGCGCGCGTCATATCGGCGGATCGCCCGACGATCGCCGGCGACTTGCCGCCCAGTTCGAGCGTCACCGGCGTCAGATTGTCGGCGGCGGCGTGCAGGATATGACGTCCGATACCGGTCGCCCCGGTGAAGAGCAGGTGATCGAACGGCAGCCGCGCGAACGCCTCTCCCACATCCGCCCCGCCCGACACGAACACCAGTTCCTCCGGCGCGAAATAGTCGCCGACCAGCGTTTCGAACAGCGCGGCGGTGCGCGGCGTGAACTCGCTGGTCTTCACCATCGCGCGGTTGCCCGCCGCCAGCACGCCAGCCAGCGGCGCCATCACCAGATTTACCGGGAAATTCCACGGCGCGATCACGCCGACGACACCCTTCGGCACCTGCTCGACCCAGGCGCGCGCGCCAAGCAGGCCGAGCGGAAACGTCACCGGCCGCCGCTCGCGCTTCGCCCATCCGCCGACATGACGCAGCGCATGTTTCAGCGGAGAGATCGATGCGGCGATGTCGGTCACCATCGACTGTTCGCGGCTGCGGTGCCCGAAATCCTCCGACAGCGCGTCGCAGAACCGGTCGGCATTCTCCGCCACCATGGCGATCGCGCGGCGTAGCCGGTCGCGGCGTACGTCCAGCGCCACCGGCAACTCATCCATGAATGCCGCCCGCTGTCGTGCGAGCATGTCGTTCAACGCCGTCATCCGCCGCTCCCCGGCCAATGATACGCCAGCCACATCGCAAATGCACCGGTCGCGAGCAGCGATCCGAGTGGCAGGCGATCGTGCATCGCCTTGCGACCGACCAGTGCGATGGTGAGGCCGAGCACGCACGCGATCAACAGCACCGGCGGCAACGCCCGCCACCCCAGCCACAGGCCGATTCCGGCGAACATCTTCGCATCGCCGCCGCCGAGCCCGCTACGCCCCCGCAACCGCCGATACACCGCCGCGACAAGCCAGAGGCTGGCGAACCCCACGAATCCGCCGATCGCCCGATCGGCAAGCGACGGCGCCAATCCGACCGCGCCGGCCCCCAGACCCGTCAGCGCCAGCGCCAACGTCAGCGGGTTCGGCAAGCGATACGCCGCCCGGTCGATCGCACCGAGCGCCAGCAACAGCCACCCAAACATCGCCCCCGCCGCACCAGTCCCCCCGGGCGCCAGCAGGCCAGCCGCCACGCCGATCGCGGCACCGACCATCTCCGTCACGACGTGCGATGGCGCGATCGACGCACCACAGGTGCGGCACCGCCCGCGTTGGGCGAAGTAGCTCAGTATCGGAAAAAGTTCAGCCGGCCGAAGCACCCGCCCGCACCCGTCGCATGCCGACCGGCCAGTCAGCGCGGAACGTTCTTCAGGAAAGCGGATCGCCACCGTGGCAATGAAACTGCCGAACACCGCGCCCAGCATGCCGAGCAGCAGCGGCCAGGCGACCGTTTCAGACATCCGTCTTGCGGATCAGATAGCGATAGACGCCGAAGATGTTGATGCCGAACAAGACGCCGTTCTGCGTCGTCAGCGCCCAGTCCTCGGTCATCACCGCGCCGGTGATCCAGGCGATGCTCGACGCGACGAACAGCACGAACCCCCACCCCGTCACGCGCCGCCCGCTGTCGAGAGAGACCATGAAAGCGGCGGTGACGCCGCTGGCGGTCGCGAACCATTTCAGGCCCGCGATAAGGGGGGAATCTTCCATCCTCCGCTAACGCAGCGTCACGACGTTGGGTGCATAGCCCGCGGCAACCGCGCGCTTGGCGAATTTCGCATCCGCCGTCAGCACCGCGCAGTCGCGATCGAGTGCCAGCGCGAGATAGATGCAATCGAAGAGCGAGTGGTCCAGCTGTCGTGACAGATCGACCGCGCCACCGAGAAGGGGTTCGATCGAGACGATCTCCGCCAGCAGCGGCATCACCGCCTCGATATTCTCCATGACCCAGTCCGTCGTCATGTCTTCGAACCGCGTCTTCTTCGTCAGAGCGCTGGCCAACTCGATCAGGATGAGGTCGGGCGCGATACAGTCGGTTCGGGAGGCGACGGCGGCAACGGCCAACTCTGAATCCGGCTCGGCAGCCGCCAGCTTCACCAGCACGCTGGCATCGACGACCAGCATCAGCGCGTATCGCGATCTTCACGGATCAATGGCGTACTGTCGATCAGACGCGCAGCGGGCGGTGTCCGGGCATGAAGCTTGTCGATCAACGCCAGCTTCTCCTCGGTCGTCAGCTGCGTCCGCGGGCGCGCGGCCGCCAGCGCCTCGCGCAGTTCGGCCTCCAGCGATCGCCCGTTACGCACCGCGGCGCGTTTGAAATCGGCGATGACGGCGTCGTCGAGGTTGCGGATCAGCACCTGTCCCATGCGCCGGTGATAGCACGATGCTATCACCGGTCACAACGCCCTCATCCCTTCTGCAGGTGACGGCGTCCCAGCAGTTCGGCGATCTGCACCGCGTTCAGCGCCGCGCCCTTGCGCAGATTGTCGCTGACGCACCACAAAGCCAGGCCGTTCTCGACGGTCGGGTCCTCGCGTACGCGGCTGACGTAGGTGGCGTAATCGCCGACGCATTCGACCGGCGTCACGTATCCGCCATCCTCACGCTTATCCACCAGCATGATGCCAGGCGCCTCGCGCAGGATGTTCTGCGCATCGATGGCCGACAGTTCGTTCTCCATCTCGACGGTGATGGCCTCCGAATGGCCGACGAACACCGGCACGCGCACGCAGGTCGCGATCACCTTGATCTTCGCGCCCATGATCTTCTTGGTCTCGACGACCATCTTCCACTCTTCCTTGGTCGAACCATCGTCCAGGAAGACGTCGATGTGCGGGATGACGTTGAAGGCGATCTGCTTGGTAAACTTCTTCGGCTCGGCGCTGTCGCCCACGAAGATGTTGCGGCTCTGCTCGAACAGTTCGTCCATGCCCGCCTTGCCCGCGCCCGACACCGACTGGTAGGTCGAGACGACGACGCGGGTGATGGTGGCGGCGTCGTGGATCGGCTTCAGCGCGACGACCATCTGCGCGGTCGAGCAGTTCGGGTTGGCGATGATGTTGCGCGCGCGGTAGCCATCGATCGCCTCCGGGTTCACCTCCGGCACCACCAGCGGCACGTCCGGGTCCATGCGGTAGAGCGAACTGTTGTCGATCACGGTGCAGCCCGCCGCCGCGAAGCGCGGGGCATGGATCTTCGTTGCGTCCGATCCGATCGCGAAGATCGCCATGTCCCACCCGGCGGGGTCGAAATTGTCGATGTTCTGGATCTTCAGCTTGCGCCCGCTGTCGCCGTAATCGACGATCTCGCCCTGGCTGCGCGACGATGCCAGCACCGCGATCTCGTCGGCGGGGAAGTCCCGCTCGGCCAGGATGGCCAGCACTTCGCGACCCACGTTGCCGGTCGCGCCAGCGACCACGATCCGATACCCCATCGTCACACCCTTGCGTTCGTCCGGCAGCGCCGCCGGCCATCATACAGACCGCCGGGGCGTTACGCGGCGCGCACGCGGCGCACAAGTGAAGCTCTACTTGGGACCGGCCCCGACCGTCCTATCGAGGAAGTTCAGGATCGTCGTCCACACATGGATGTCGCGCGACGCCGAATGGGTCTTGCCCGGATACAGCATCATCTCGAACGGCGTGTTGGTCGCCTGCATCTTTGCGGCGAAGGCGGTGGCGTTGTCGAGCACGACATTGTCGTCCGCCATGCCGTGGATCAGCATCAGCGGGTCGCGGATCTTCGGCGCGTCGTCGATCGCGTCCGACGCGGTGTACGCCTTGGCATCCTTGCCCTTGGGATCAACGCCCATGTAGCGTTCGGTATAGTGGGTGTCGTACAGTTCCCACTTGGTCACCGGCGCGCCGGAGATGCCGGCCGCATAGACGCCGGGGTTCGCCTCCAGCATCTTCAGCGTCATATAGCCGCCGTACGACCAGCCATAGGTCGCGATCCGCTTCGGATCGACGAAATCGAGCGTCTTCAGATAGTCGGCGCCGGCCAGCTGGTCGCGCACCTCGACGCTGCCCATCGCGTGCCAGATCGCATCCTCGAACGCCTTGCCGCGATTGGCCGATCCGCGATTGTCGATCTGGAAGACGATATAGCCGCGATCGACCAGATACTGGTGCAGCGGGCTGCCCCAGGCGCGCATCACGGTCTGGCTGTGCGGGCCGCCATAATGTTCGAAGAACACCGGATAGCGCTTCCCGGCCTCCAGCGCCGGCGTCATCATCCGCCAGTTGAGCGTCACGCCGTCGCTGGTCTTCAACTCGCCGAACTTCGCCGTCGCATGGCTGGCCAGATAGGGTGCATAGGGATGCCCCGCCGCGATCGCATTCTCGTTGATCCATGCCAGCCGCTGACCCGTCGCGTCGGCCAGATACACCTGCGTCGGCTGATCGGGATTGGAGCGCGACACGATGAAGCGCGACGCGCCCTTGTCGGCGCTCGCGTTGTTCCACCATCCGGCCTGCGTCAGCCGGGTGAGCGGATAGCCCTTCGCCTTCAGGTCGAGCGCGTAGATGTGCCGCTCTAGCACGCCGTCCTTGTTGCCGTTGAAGTACAGCTTGCCGCCGTCCTCATCGACACCGCTCAGGCCGGCGACATCCCAGTCGCCCTTGGTCAGCTGGGTCCAGCGGTTCCTGGCGAAGCGATAGAGGTGGCCATGCCCGTCCCGCTCGGACCACCAGATGAACGACCCGTCCTTCATCGGCACGAAGACGTTGGAGAGATTGACCCAGCTGCGCGGTCCCGACTTCTCGGTGAACAGTAGCTCCGACCGGCCCGTGGCCGGATCGACCCTCAGCACATCGAGCACGGTCTGCTCGCGGTTCTGGCGCTGCACGTACAGCGCGCTGCCATCGGGCGCCCAGCGCACGCGGGCGAGATAGATGTCGCGGTTCTTGCCGAGATCAACCTTAACCCGCCCGCTGCCGTCGGGCGCCATGACGTAGAGGTCGACCAGCACGTTGGGCGTGCCGGCGGCGGGATAGCGCTGCTCGAACACCTTGGTCCCGTCCGCGCCGATCGCGGCGCGCACGACGGTGCCGACCGGCGCCTCGTCGAACCGCTCGACCGCGACATAGCGTTCGTCGGGCGACCACCAGTAACCGGTGGTGCGATCCATTTCCTCCTGCGCGACGAATTCCGCCTCGCCCCAGTGAACCGTGCCGGCGCCGTCGTCGGTCACCTTGCGCTCGGTGCCGCTGGCGAGGTTCATCGTCGTCAGGTTCTGGTCGCGAACGAAGCTGAGATAGGTACCGTTCGGGCTGATCGCCGGGTTCAGCTCGCCGCCCGGCGTATTGGTCAGTCGCTTCACGCCGCCGTCCAGCGTCGCGAGATACAGGTCGCCGTCCAGCGGCACGAGGATCGCCTTGCCGTCGGGCGTCCAGTCATAGGCGACGATGCCGCGCTGCCCGCCGATACGCGCGCGCTCGCGCTGCATCTTCTCGGCCTCCGACAGTTCGGCGCCGGTGCCGACCTTCTTGCTGTCGACCAGCATCCGCCATTGCAGCGTGGTCGTGTCCATCGCCCACAGGTCGTAGCGATCCTTCTCGTCCGCGCGCGGGCGCAGCGAGGTGATGAGCGTGCCGTCCGGCGACAGGCGCAGGCCGCGCGGTTGTGCGCCGGCGAGGTCGGGGCTGGCGAAGATGCGCTGGAGCGTCAGCTCTTCTGCGGCGGCCTGCGGGATCATGAAGGGTGCGGTCATGGCGAGCGCGGCGACGGCGGCGGACGCCGCGAGCATGGTGCGAAGCATGGGGGCGAGCCTAACGCGGCCCCGCCCCGACGCCAAGCCTCATGCCGCGACCGGCACCGCCCCGCCTGCCGACGACCCGCCGCGCCGGCGGAACGGCAGCGCCTTCCGCGCGATGATCGACCGCCACGCCCATTCGACCGGCGCTATGCGATAGTGGCGGACATACCAGTTGGCGGCGAACAGCAGTACCGCGTTCACGGCCAGCGCCGTTATCATTAGCGCCATCCAGCCCTGCGTGCCGTACAGTCCCAGCGCGAACGGGGGGTAGAGTATCCACAGGCAGATGATCGTCTGCGCGATATAGATGGTCAGTGCCGTGCGCCCCGCCGCCTCGAAGGGCTTCAGCAGGCGCGTGCCTGTCGCCGTCGCCAGCAGGACGTAGACCGCGGCGATGTGCCCCAGCGTCATCGCCAGCCGCGCGACCTCGCTCGTCGCGTAGATCAGGTAGAGCCCGTCATCGAACCGCGTCTCCGCCCAGGCCATGCCGAGACGGCACGGGATCGCGACCGCATAGGCGATCAGCATCGCCCGCAGATAGAAGCGCCGCGATCGCAGACCCTGGATCACGCCCCATTTATAGAGCGCCGCACCGATCAGCATCGTGCCGGCCGCCTCCCACACGAACAGCGGTTCGAGGAACATGCCCTCGCCCACCGTATCGGGCACGCCCCACAGCCACAGCATCGTTCTCCAGGCGCTCGCGAACCATGTGGTCGCCGTGCCCGTCGCGGCCGATCGTGCCTTGTCCTCGATCGCGATGCGCTTCTCGACGTTCGCATCGTCCTTGGCCTTTTCGACCTTGCGCTCCGCCGCTTTCTTCAGCGTCTTGCGTTCGTCCGCGGTGATCGGCTTGCCGACGCTCTGCTTCGCCTCGATCCGGCGCGTCTCGACTTGCGCCCGCTGCGCCATCGTCAGCCCGATGCCGGCGCCGAACAACTGCAGCAGCGCCATCAGCCCACCGATGAACAGCAGCGTCTTCGGTCCCAAGCGGCGAAACAGGAAGGCGATCAGCGCCGCGATACCATAGGTGTGGAGGATGTCGCCGGGCCACATCAGAATGAAGATGTGCACGATGCCGAACGCGAACAGCACGAGGTTGCGGGCATAATAGGGCCTGAGCACCGCCCACGACCCGAAGATCCGTCGCGCCCCCCGCCTGAGCCATCCGCCCTCGCCGCCGCTCACGCCCGCCGCATCGGCGGCACGATCGGTCAGGATCACCATGCCGACGCCGAACAGCATTTCGAGCAGGCACCGCGCAGTGCCGTTGGCCAGCACCTCGCGCAGCCACCAGGCGACTCGGTCGGCGCTCGTCCAGCCGAGATGCCGGATGTCGTCGAAGGAGGCGTTCAGCGATCCGCCCATGTCGTTGATGTTCATGAACAGAATGCCGAGAATGGCGATCCCGCGCAGGATATCCAGGCTCGCGACGCGCGGCGCGCCATCCGGCTCGGTCGCAGTCGTCATCACTGTTGCGGTCATGTCGGCATCCCCCCGGAAGCGTGTCACTCACCTAACACGCGACAGGGGCTACGACAAAGCAAAACGGCCGCCCCGCATCCGGGACGGCCGTTTCAAAAAGCCGGGGTGACGCGGGCTTATTCGGCCGCGGCGGTCGTACCCTTGGCCGGACGCGGATCGCGACGCTCGGCGATACGCGCCGACTTACCGGTGCGGCCACGCAGGTAATAGAGCTTGGCGCGACGCACGACACCGCGGCGCACGACCTCGATCGAATCGATGTTCGGCGAATACAGCGGGAAGACGCGCTCGACGCCCTCGCCGAAGCTGATCTTGCGGACCGTGAAGTTGCTGCCCATGCCCTTGTTCGAGCGCGCGATGCACACGCCCTCATAATTCTGGACGCGGGTGCGCTCGCCCTCGACCACGCGCACGCCGACGCGCAGCGTGTCGCCCGGGCGGAATTCCGGAGCCTTCTTCGATTCGTTGAACTTGGCGATCTGCTCGGCTTCGAGCGTCTGGATGATGTTCACTTCGGTTCGTCCTCTGACGTGTGCCGCGCGCCAGAGGGAGGCTTGACCCGAGCGCCGACATGGCGCTCCCAAAGGTCCGGCCTCCTTAGCCGTGTATCGGTCTCGGCCTGCGACTTGCGCCAGCCTGCGATCCGCGCATGATCCCCCGATCGCAGCACTTCGGGGATCGTGCGACCCTCCCATTCCACCGGTCTGGTGTAATGCGGATATTCGAGCAGCCCCATTTCGAAGCTCTCGTCATCCCCGCTAAGGGTCGCGCCCATTACGCCGGGGAGCAGCCGAATGCAAGCATCCAGCAGGACGAGCGCGCCCATCTCGCCGCCCGACAGGATATAGTCGCCGATCGACACCGGCTCCACCACGCGGCCCTCGAAGATCCGCTCGTCGAACCCCTCGAACCGCCCGCACACTATGGCAACGCCCGGCCCGGCAGCGATCTCCCGCACCCGCGCCTGCGTCAACGGTCGTCCGCGCGGCGTCATCGCCAGCACCGGCACCCCACCGCCTACGCTATCGATCGCCGCGGCGAGAATGTCAGCGCGCAGCACCATCCCCGCCCCGCCCCCCGCCGGCGTGCCATCGACAGTGCGATGCCGGTCGGTCGCGAAGTCGCGGATCTGCGTGGCGGTCAGCGACCACTTCCCCTCGCGCAATGCCCGCCCGGCCAGCGAAATGCCGAGCGGCCCGGGAAACATCTCCGGGTACAACGTCAATACGGTCGCGGCGAAGGTCACAGCGTCCAGTTCTCGACGCGCAGGCCGGGGATGTCGGCGAAGTCGCGCATGTTGTTGGTGACGAGCGTCAGGTCGAGCGCGAGCGCATGGGCGGCGATCAGCCGATCGAAACTTGCCCGCCGGAAGGGCAGTGTGGCGTACGCCATCGCCGCGTTGCGATCGAAATCGAGGACAGGAACCTCTTCGACGAATGCCTTGAGCTCATCCATCAACGGCGGCCGATCCTGGAACGAGCCGTAGCACAGTTCCGCGAATGCGATCGACGAGGTGACGATATCGCCCTCGTCACATTCCGCCGCGCGTCGGGCCAGTCGCTCACTCATGTTTCCGAGCGACATGATGACGACATTCGTATCGAAGAGGTACTTCATCAGTCGAAGCGAAGCGGTCGGTCTTCAAAGACACGGTCTTCGTCGGCGATCACCTTCAGGCCCTTCACTGACCCAAAAACCTTGTCCACATTGAACTTGCGCTTTGGCGCATCGGTCGGCTCAAGGATGAACTTCCCGGCTTCCTCGCGAACCCGCATCTGGGCGCCCTCTCCCACACCAAGCGCCTTGGGCAGCCGCAAAGCCACAGAATTGCCCGACTTGAAGGTCTTCGCGAGATATTCTTTCGTCACATCCGAAATGTATATACGCGCCGTATATACGTCAATCCGCCGCCGTGAAATCCAGCACCTGCAACGACATCACCGGGGTGGGCGAGCGCTGCACACGTCCGGCGACCCGACCGCGCTCGCACGTCCAGACGAACGTGCCCTCCATCGCCGAGATCGGCCGGATCGCCTCGGACATCGCGCAGGTGCCGACCTTCGCCTTCACCTCCGCGATCTCGCCACGCCGCCGGACCGCATCGCGGTCGAGCAGGACGTTGACCGCCAGTGGCGCGCGCTCGGCGTCGCCCGCGGTCCAGGCGGTCTTCGCGGCGGCATAGGCGGCGCTCAACCCCGACGACACCGGCAGATCGCGCACATCGGCCAAACCCGCCTCACGCAGCATCGCCAGCGTCTTGGTCACCATCAGCCCGCCGCCGGTATAGGTCCGGCTGGAGAACAGAAACACGCCCACCCCAGCATCGGGCAGCAGCGCGACGTTCGATCCATACCCCGGATAACCGCCGCTATGCGTCACGATCCGACCCACGTCGCAATCGTCGACCACGTTCCATCCCATCGCATAGGATATCGCCAGCCGGCACGGCGCGCCCAGCGCCGCGGGGCGCATCCGCGTCGCCGTGAAGTTGGCGCCCTCGACGATCGAACGCACCGTCGCCCGCTTCACCGGCCCGGCGTCGGCACCGTCCCGCGCCGGCCATGCCGACAGCAGGAAGGCGACCCAGCGCCAGTAATCGTTTGCGCTCGTCTCCACCCCACCCATCGCGCCGAATGCGCCGTCGGCCATGTCCGGCTCGCGCACCCAGCCGCCGTCCTGCCAGCGATAGCCGATCGCGCGCTTGTCCTTGGGCGAGGCGAAGATGTCGTAGCCTGTCGCCGTCATCCCCAGCGGCGTCATGATCTCCCGCCGGATATAGTCCTGATAGCGCGTACCCGACACGTTCGAGACGATCCGCCCGAGCGTCGCATAGCCGAGGTTCGAATATTCCATGCGGCTACCCGGTACCGTCGCGAAGGCGACGCCCGCGCGCAGCATCTTCGAGAAATCCGCCTCGGTGATCGGTTGCTGCCGGTCGCCCCACGGATTGTCCTCGACGTAACCGGCGATGTGGTGGAGCAAGTCGCGCACAGTGATCCTCGGGCTATCGCTGGTCGGATAGGTCCAGCCGCGCATCTCGGGGACATAAGCCTCGGCCGGTGCGTCGAGCGACAGCTTGCCCGCGTCGCGAAGTTTCAGGATGGCGAGCGCAGTGAACGCCTTGGACATCGACGCGATGCGGAACCGGCTGTCGGCGGTGACGGTGCGCTTGCTCTCCTGATCCTGCGTACCGAAGGTGCCGACCATCACCAGCCGGCCGTCCTTCACCACGCCGTACGCCAGCCCCGGGACATGCTGTTCGCGCACCCAGTCGCCGATCATCGCATCGATGCGGGTCTTCAGCGTCGCGATGTCGGTCGGCGTCTTGGCTACCGCCACCGGTGCGGGCGACATCTGGGAATATGCCACCTGCGGCAACATCGCTGTCACCGCCATCGCCGCTGCCAATCGCTTCATATCTCGCTCCCCGAGTAATCTCGAATGCGATTGATACCGGTGCGGCGGCATCGGGCCAAGCGGAACCCTGAGGCATCTCGCGCCTTCACGCGACATATGGACGATTGCATCATCATCGGCGCCGGCCCGGCCGGTCTCACCGCGGCGATCTACCTCGCGCGCTTCCATCTCTCGATCCGGCTGTTCGACTGCGGGTCGAGCCGCGCTGCGCTTATCCCGCGCACGCACAATCACTCGGGCTATCCCGGCGGCATTCCCGGGCCGGACCTGCTCGCGCTGATGCTGCAACAGGCGGAGGAATTCGGCGCGGTCCGCGAGAGTGTCGCGGTGGAGCGGATCGAACCCGTCGACGAAGGCTTTCGCATTCACGTCGGCGATCGCACGCTCGCGGCCCGCACGGTGCTGCTTGCCACCGGCGTGGTGAACAACCGGCCCGACATGGAGGCCGAGGCGCACGACGCGGCGCTTGCCGCCGGATTGCTGCGTTATTGCCCGATCTGCGACGGCTATGAAGTCACCGACAAGCGCGTCGGCGTGATCGGCACTGGCGATCATGGGATGCGCGAGGCGCTGTTCCTGCGGGGCTTCACCCGCGACGTCACGCTGATCGCGCACGACGGCGAACACGACCTGCCCGAGGCCTGTCGCCGCGAACTGGCCGAAGCCGGCATCGCCTGGATGGATGGCCCCTGTACGCCGTTGCGCGCGGAGGGCGCAGAGATGGTCGTGAAGACTGCGGCGGGCGAACGCCGCTTCGACAGCGTCTATCCCGCGCTGGGCTCGGTGATCCGCTCAAAGCTTGCCGTCGCCGCCGGCGCACGCGCCACCGACGAAGGCTGTCTCGAGGTCGACGATCACCAGCGCACTTCGATCCCCGGCCTGTTCGCGGCCGGGGACGTCGTGAAGGGGCTGGACCAGATCAGCAACGCGATGGGTCAGGCCGGCGTCGCTGCGACGACGATCCGCAACCTGCTGGCGGAGCGGATCCCGCTCCGCCGCTGATCGTCACTGCGTACCGGCGACCGTGGCCGGTGCGGGCGGTGGCGGCGGCATGTCCGGCACCCCGGCGATATCCCACCGCGTCATGGTGATCCCCGAACAGGCATAGGTCGCCCCGTTGCGGATGGTGGCCGGTTTCAGCGCGCCGGCCAGTGCGGGCTGCGGACCCGCGAGCGTGCGACGCGCATCCTCGATATGATTGGTCGGGACGAGCCCGCTCATCGTATCGCCGCGCGACAGCTTCACGCCCATGTACGGCACGAAATCGCCCAGATAGACGACCTCGCCCGCACCGACCCGGAAGGTCGGCGCACCGAAGCAGTTGGTGCTCGTCGGCACGACCGCGCCGACCGTGGTCGAGTTGATGACATAGTCGCCCGGCGTCAGCTTCAGCACCTGCACTTCATACGCCGCCTTCTTGTCGCGGCTGGACAGCGACGCCGTATAGGTCGTCTTATCGCCCTGCTTCTTCCAGTCCTTCGGCCGGTACACGACGTCGCGATGCTCCGCGTCGTAGCGCAGCAGGTCGATGCTGCCCGACCGGCCCAGCGCCGGCGCCTCGACACGACGATAGGCAATCACGACCGCGCCCTCGTTCGGACCCAACACCACCGGCACCGCGGGATCGACCTTCTTGCCCAGCCACACCGCGCCCTGCCCGGTGAAGGGCGTGGCGGGGCGCAGCGCCGGATCCTCCGGCAGGGTGAAGCTCTTCAGCTCGGTGACCTCGCCGCGCACGTCCTTCGCCCCGACGATCGTGTTGAAATAGGTGTCACGATCGGCGTCGGTCATCGCGGCGATCCGCGTCGCTTCCGCCGACGGCGTCTCGACCATCCGCCATCCGCGGATCAGCAGGCACGAGCGGCGGTTGTCGCGCCGTTGCTTGCCTTGCGCGATCGCGGCACCGATCATCCCGCCGATGCCGCCGCCGATCCCTGCGGCCAGCGGCGAGATGACCGCCGGGTTGTAATAGAAGGGAACCATCCCCGACGGCGTGCGCGATCCGCGCGCGATCAGGCGACATTCCTGCCACGCCGCGTCATATTCCGCGCGGGTCGCGCCGGGCTTGTTGTAGAAGCGCGTATCCTTCAGGTCGCGCGCGGCATCCTTGGCGATCTCTTCCGGCGTGTCGGCCGGATCGACCGGCGGCGATTGCGGCACCGGTGTGACGGGTCCACCGCCCGTCGGAACCATCATGGTCGCCTGTCCCATCGCCGGCCCCCCCGCCAGCATAGCCATTGCCCCCGCACTCAGCATCGTCTTGCGCATTCGCAGTCTCCCCCAAAACCCCGGACACAAGACTAGCTAGCGGCTATGTCGGGATCAAGATGAAGGTGCGGCTAATCACATGAATTCGGGGGCTTGCCGGGACGTCGTCAGCGAAAGCGCCAGCCGAACTTGTCTTCCAGCAGGAACCATGTCGGGAGGGTGACGAGCAACGTGCCCGACGACATCAGAAATGCCATCACGAGCAGAACGACCCGCCATTTGCGCTCTTCTTCGGAGCCGGCGGGCAGTAGAACATCCCACGCGATCACCACGAACATCGTCCAGAACGGCCCAGCGATCGATACGACGCAGCGGCCGACAACGGCCTGCCCCGCCTTTGCGGCTAGCCACCAGCAAACGATGCAGGACGCCACCGTCGCCACGATCCAGATCGGGGTTGTCACATCAACAGCATCGCAGGCGATACGCCGCGCCGCAAGCCGACTATTCGGCGGCGAAAGCCTCGGTCACGACCAGCCGGTCGTCGTTCCACTCCGGTACCGCGGCCGGCGTCATCGGCACCATGAAGCGCTTGCCGTCTGCGCGTGCGATCTCGATCACGTCGCCTGCGCCAAAATCGTCGATCGCGACGACGGTGCCGACCGCGACGCCACTATCGGTCACAACCGGCAGCCCGATCAGGTCGGCATGATAATATTCGCCCTCACCCAGCGGCGGCAGGGCGCTGCGCGGGACGGTGAGTTCGGTGCCGCGCAACCGCTCGGCGGCGGTACGGTCGGCGACCTGTGCGAAGCGGGCGATCGCGCCCTGCGGCGTCATGCGCAGTGCGGTCAGCGTCAGCGCACCGTCGTTGAAGCTCTTGTGGACCGACAGATCGTCGGCGAACACCTTCAGCCGCACCTCGCCGCCGATGCCATGCGCTCCCGTGACAGCGGCCAAGGTAACGCTGCGACTGGAAGCGGACACGGCAATCCCCGGTTCGTAAGAAATGTCAGGCGGCGGTCGACCCGCGACCGCCGCCCACATGCATCAGCCGTTGTTCGGCGTAGCGTCCTCGATCGCCTCGGCGGCGACCTCGACGGTCTCGGCCTGCTCGGCTTCGACCTCGGCTGGCGTCTCTTCGACGGCGGGAGTCGCGGCGGCGGCTGCGGCGGCTTCCTCGGCGGCCTTCTGCTTCTCGGCACGCTCCTCGGCGCGCTCGGTCGCCTTCTCGCCCGGCTTGCCCTTGTTCGGGTTGGTGCGGGCCGCGCGCTCACGCACACCGGCGACGTCCAGGAAGCGAGCGACGCGGTCGGTCGGCTGCGCGCCAACGCTCAGCCAGTGCTTGGCGCGGTCGCCGTCCAGCACGACGCGCTTTTCGTCGTCCTTGGCGAGCAGCGGGTTGTACGTGCCGATCTTCTCGATGAACTTGCCGTCCCGCGACGAACGCGCGTCGGCGACGACGATGCGATAGTAGGGACGCTTCTTGCTGCCGCCGCGCGACAGACGAATGCTAACTGCCATGATGATCTTCCTTCTCTAAACGATTGCGTCGAAATTACTTTTTCTTGATGAGATTCTCGAAACCGGGCGGCAGCTTCGGCATGCCGGGACCACCGAGGCCTGGCAGTCCGCCACCGCCGGGGCCATCCATCTTGCCCATCATGTCGCCCAGACCCTGACCGCCGAGCGCGTTGCCGAGGCCGCCCATGCCGCCCTTGCCCAGCATCGACATCATGCCCTTCAGCCCGCCCATCTTCTTGATCTTCTTCATGGCGGTGGCCATTTCGAGATGCATCTTGAGCAGCTTGTTGACGTCCTGCACGGTGGTGCCGGACCCCTTGGCGACGCGGATCTTGCGCTTGGCGCTGATGATCTCGGGCTTGGCGCGCTCTTTGACGGTCATCGACCCGATCATGGCGTCCATGCGCAGCAGGATCTTCTCGTCGACCGCGCCGGACGCCATCGCCGCCTGAGCCTTCTTCATGCCCGGGATCATGCCCGCCAGCGCACCGAGCCCACCCATGCGCCGCATCTGCGCGAGCTGGGAGCGGAGGTCGTTCATGTCGAACTTCCCCTTCTCCAGCCGCGCCGCCATGCGCTCGGCGTCCTCGGTCTGGATCGACTGCGCCGCCTTCTCGACCAGGCTGACGACGTCGCCCATGCCGAGGATGCGACCCGCGACCCGCTCGGGATGGAACGGCTCGATCGCATCGAGCTTCTCGCCCACGCCCGCGAACTTGATCGGCTTGCCAGTGACGGCGCGCATCGACAGCGCCGCACCGCCGCGCGCATCGCCGTCCATGCGGGTCAGGATGACGCCGGTCAGCGGCACCTGGTCGCTGAAGTTCTGCGCGACGTTCACCGCGTCCTGACCGGTCAGGCTGTCGACGACGAGCAGGATTTCGTTCGGCGTCGCGATATCCGCTACCGCCTTCATCTCGTCCATCAGCGCCTGGTCGACGTGCAGTCGCCCGGCGGTGTCGAGCATCAGCACGTCATAGCCCTGCAGCTTCGCCGCCGACAGCGCGCGCCGCGCGATATCGACCGGCTGCTGCCCCGCGACGATCGGCAGCGTCGCCACATCGACCTGCGTACCGAGCACCGCCAGCTGCTCCTGCGCCGCCGGGCGATTGACGTCGAGCGACGCCATCAGCACCTTCTTGCGCTCGCGACCCGACAGCAGCTTGGCGAGCTTCGCCGTCGTCGTCGTCTTGCCCGACCCTTGCAGGCCGACCAGCATGACGACGGCGGGCGGCGTCACGTCGATGTCGAGGCCGGTATTCTCCGACCCCAGCATCGCGACGAGCGCGTCGTTGACGATCTTGACGACCTGCTGCCCCGGCGTGATCGAGCGCAGGACGTTGTGGCCGACCGCCTTTTCGGTGACCTCGTCGACGAACTTGCGTGCGACGGGCAGCGCGACGTCGGCCTCCAGCAGGGCGACACGCACTTCGCGCATCGCGGCGCGCACGTCGGCCTCGGTCAGCGCGCCACGACCACGCAGGCGGTCGAAGACTCCACCCAGCCGGTCGCTCAGACTGTCGAACATGCATGCCTCCACATCGAGACCGCAGGCAAAACCCGTAACGCGAAAAACGCCGGCGGACGGAACCCCGTCGGCCGGCGTCGCCCCTCGGGGCGGCATAGCGTCACGAACCCGCCTGGGGTCGCTCGATCGCAGCCTCTACCGATAGTCTGCCGATTTGGCAAGCCGCCTGACTACCAACCGGCGTCGGGCCGGCTGAGATACTCCAGCTCCGCCGGCGTCGATCGCCGCCCGAGCGCGGCATTGCGCGAGGGAAACCGTCCGAACTGTGCGATCACTTTCGCATGATCGCGCGCGAAGGCGGCATTCTCCTCGCGGCCCAGCGCCTCGAACTTCGCCAAGCTGGTCGCTTGCGACGCCGCATCCTCGGCATGCATGAACGGCATCATCAGGAACACCGCGCGGTCGGCGGGCAGGTCAGCGTCCCACCCCTTCGCCACGCCCTCCCGCGCCAGCGACAGCGCCAGCGGATCGGCCGCGAACGCTTCCGCCGTGTCGCGATGGATGTTGCGCGAGAACTGGTCGAGCAGGATGATCGCCGCCAGCAGCGTGTCCGCATCGCCCCGCCAACCCGCCGCCCCGTCCGCCAGCACCGCATCGCGCAAGCCGCCGAACCGTTCGGCGATCGTGCGGTCAAGCGCGTCGTCCTTCGCGAAATGCTGCTTTTCGGTCAGCTCCTCGAACCAGAAGTGCAGCACACGGCGCGCGTTCGCGTGGACTTCGCCGCCGGTGGTCCGTAGATGCGCATCCATGTCCGTCTCCATCGCCGGCCCGCACGTCGTGACGCTCGGCTGCCGGCTCAACATTGCCGAAAGCGAGAGCATACGCGCGATGCTGGGCGCGCGCGACATCGTCGTCGTGAACAGCTGCGCGGTTACCAACGAAGCGGTGAAGGCGACCCGCGCCGCGATCCGCCGCGCCCGTCGCGCGCGGCCGGGTGCCGAACTGGTCGTCACCGGATGCGCAGCCACGATTGATCCCGACACGATCGCGGCGATGCCCGAGGTCGACCGCGTCGTCGCCAACCCGGCCAAGCTGCTACCCGACGCCTGGGGCACGACGATAGCCCCGCCCGTCCCCCGCTTCGATGGTCACGCCCGCGCGTTCGTCGCGGTGCAGAACGGGTGCAACCACAGCTGCACCTTCTGCGCGATCCCGGCCGGTCGCGGGCCGAGCCGGTCGCTGCCGGCAGGCGCCGTCGTAGAGCACATCGCCGCGCACGTCGCGGCGGGCCACCGCGAGGTCGTGCTGACCGGCGTCGACGTCACCAGCTACGGGACCGACCTGCCCGGCGCGCCGACGCTGGGCCATCTGGTCGAACGGATCCTGAAGCTGGTGCCGACCCTGCCGCGCCTGCGCCTGTCCTCGCTCGACGGGATCGAAATCGACGACCGGCTGTTCGACCTGCTGACCGGCGAGCCGCGGGTGATGCCGCATGTCCACCTCTCGCTACAGGCCGGCGACGATCTGATCCTCAAGCGGATGAAGCGCCGCCATTCGCGCGCGCAGTCGGTGGCGATGGTCGATCGGCTGAAGGCGCGGCGCAGCGACATCGCGATCGGCGCGGACCTGATCGCCGGTTTCCCGACCGAGGATGACGCCGCCTTCGCCAACACGCTGGCGCTGGTCGACGATTGCGACATCGTCCATGCCCATATCTTCCCCTACTCGCCGCGCGCCGGCACGCCCGCGGCGCGGATGCCGCAGGTCGATCCGGCGGTCGCGAAGGCCCGCGCGGCAAGTCTGCGCACCGCCGCCGCTACGCGTCGCGCGCGCTGGCTCGCCAACCATATCGGCACCGATCAAAACGTGCTGGTCGAGGCGCCGGGCGACCGCGGCCATACCGCCGGCTTCGCCGAAGTCGCGATCCCCCCTTCCCCCATCGGTTCGCTGATCCGCGTCCGGATCACCGGCGCCGATGCGACCAAGCTGACCGGACAGACATCATGAGCACCTCCCCCTCCTGGCATCAGAAGCTGATCGGCGGCTTCAAGCGTACGTCGGACCGCCTGACCGGCAACCTCGCCGGCCTCAGCGGCGCGCGGCTCGACGACGCGACGCTCGACGAGATCGAGGAGGCGCTGATCGCCTCAGACCTCGGCCCCGCCACCGCTGCGCGCGTCCGCCATCGGCTGGCCGAGGGTCAGTTCGAGCGCAACATGGAGGAGCTGGGCATCCGCCTGATCGTCGCCGAGGAGGTCGCCCGCGCGCTCGAGCCCGTCGCCGCGCCGCTCGAGATCGCGGCGTTTCCGCGGCCGCAGGTCATCCTCGTCATCGGCGTCAACGGCTCGGGCAAGACGACGACGATCGCGAAGCTCGCCAATCAGTTCCTCGAACAGGATTACGGCGTGATGCTCGCGGCGGGCGACACCTTCCGCGCCGCCGCGATCGGGCAGCTGAAGACCTGGGCCGAGCGGATCGGTGTGCCGATCGTCACCGGCCCGGAGGGCGGCGACGCGGCCGGCATCGTCTATGAGGCGGTGAAACAGGCGACTGCGACCGGCATCGACGTGTTGATCGTCGACACCGCCGGCCGTCTGCAGAACAAGCGCGAGTTGATGGACGAACTGTCGAAGGTTCGCCGCGTGCTCGGCCGCCTGAACCCGGCAGCCCCGCACGACGTCGTGCTCGTGCTCGACGCCACGACCGGCCAGAACGCGCTCAACCAGATCGAGGTGTTCAAGGAAACGGCGGGCGTCACCGGCCTTGTCATGACGAAGCTCGACGGCACCGCACGCGGCGGCGTCCTCGTCGCGGCGGCGGAGAAGTTCGGCCTGCCGATCCACGCGATCGGCGTGGGTGAAAAGGTCGACGACCTGCGCGCCTTCGATGCGATGGAGGTCGCGCGGATCATCGCCGGCGTGGAGGAATTGCTCTAGGCAATACCGTTCGTCCTGAGCTTGTCGAAGGACCGTTCTTCTTCCATCCCCATCATTCGCGGCACGAAGTACGGTGCTTCGACAAGCTCAGCACGAACGGATTTGATAGCATTGTCCGAAACAAAGCCCCCCTCTCCCGCCGTTCGTTTCGGCATCGACTACGGCCCGCTGGTCGTGTTCTTCGCGGTCAATTTCCTCATGCCGGGCCCGGCGCTGGCGCGGATCATGGCGGCGACGGTCGCCTTCATGGTCGCGATGACGGTGGCGATGATCGTGTCATGGACGAAGACCCGCGCGATCCCGCCGATGCTGTTGGTGACGGCGGTGCTGGTGCTCGTGTTCGGCGGACTGACGCTCTACTTCCACGACGAACGCTTCATCAAAATGAAGCCGACCTTCGTCTACGCGCTGTTCGCCGCGACGCTGTCGTTCGGGCTATGGACGGGGCGTCCGTTGCTGCAGGGGCTGCTGGGCGCGGCCTATCCGGGGCTGACCGACCGCGGCTGGCGTCAACTGACGATCAACTGGGCGATCTTCTTCGCGGTGATGGCGGTGGTGAACGAGGCGGTGTGGCGCTCGGTAACCACGGACCAGTGGGTGCTCTTCAAATTCCCCGGCTGCGCAATCGTCACGCTGGCCTTCGCGTTCGCGAACATCCCGATGCTGCTCAGGAATGGCCTGACGCTGGGCGACGACGACGCGCCCGTCCCGCCGCAGGGGTGACGGTTTGGGGGGCGTCGCAACGCCCCCCGGCTCCGCTTACTTCGCCGCGTCGTACCGCTTCGACGCCACATCCCAGTCGACCACGTCCCACCACGCCTTCAGATAGTCCGGGCGGACGTTGCGATAGGTGATGTAGTAGGCATGCTCCCACACGTCGTTACCCAGGATCGGCGTGCCCTTCACGGCCGCGACGTCCATCAGCGGATTGTCCTGGTTCGGGGTCGAGGTGATCGCCAGCTCGCCGTCCTGCCCGACGATCAACCACACCCAGCCCGAGCCGAACTGGCCGACGCCCGCCGCGTTGAACTTTTCCTTGAACGCATCGACCGAACCCCACTTCGCCTCGATCGCATCCTTCAGCGCACCCGACGGCTCGGACCCGCCGCCCGTCATCGATTCCCAGAAGAAATTGTGATTCCAGAAACCGCCACCGTTGTTCCGCACGGCAGGCGGCAGCGTGCCGGCCGACTTCACGATATCCTCGATCGACTTGTCCGCCAGCGACGCATCGGCGGCGACGGCCTCATTCAGCTTGTCGGTATAGGCCTTGTGATGCTTGTCGTGGTGGAGCGTCATCGTCTCCTTGTCGATCGTCGGCTCCAGCGCGTCATAGGCATAGGGCAGCGGCGGAAGTTCGAAGGCCATCGGTCATCTCCTGAAAGGGTCGTGCGCGGAAACGAACGCACGCCCGGATGGCTCCGCTCGCGCGTGATCGTTACGGCGGCGATATGGCGACGCTCTTCTAACCGAGCAAGCCGTGACGACGCAGCGCGTGGCGCAACTGGTCGTAGGTCAGCCCGAGCGCCGCCGCCGCCAGCCGCTGGTTGTAGCGATGCTCCGACATGCACTGCGACAGCAGCTCGCGCTCGAACCGGGCCACCCGCGCCTTGAAGTCGGAAGGCCCCTCGTCGCAGGCGACCACGACCGGCTCGTTCGATCCCGCCGCCGGTTCCGCCCGCTTCGGCGCCGGAGCGGCCGATGCACCCGGCCGGTGCGGCGAGGCGAAGGGATCCACTTCGATCGAATCGATCGCCCCGCCCCGGTCCCAGCGATAGACCGAACGCTCGACCACGTTGCGCAACTCGCGCACATTGCCCGGCCACCGATACTGCGTCAGCTGGTCGGTCGCGCGCGGGCCGAAGCCCGGCCAGCTCTCCCACCCGACTTCCGACGCCATCCGCTTTCCGAAATATTCGGCCAGCACCATGATGTCGTCGGTCCGCGCGCGCAGCGGCGGCAGCGTCACCACCTCGAAACTCAACCGGTCGAGCAGATCGGCACGGAACAGCCCCCGCTCCACCCGGTCGGGCAGGTGTTCGTTGGTCGCCGCGACGATGCGCACGTCGACCCGCATCGGCCGCGACGCGCCGATCCGCGTGACCTCGCCATATTCGACCGCGCGCAACAGCCGCTCCTGCGCGCCCATGCTGAGCGTGCCGAGTTCGTCGAGGAACAACGTGCCGCCATCGGCTTCCTCGAACCGCCCCACACGCGCCTTGGTCGCGCCGGTGAAGGCCCCCGCCTCATGCCCGAACAATTCGGCCTCGATCAGCGTTTCCGGCAGCGCCGCGCAGTTCATCGTCACCAGCGGCTGGTCCCAGCGCGGCGACAGGCGGTGGAGGCGCTCGGCGACCAGCTCCTTGCCGGTCCCACGCTCGCCGATCACCAGCACCGGCCGGTCGAGCGCCGCCGCGCGGCTGGCCCGTTCGAGGGCGTCGAGAAATGCGCCGGACTGGCCGACGACCTGGGTAGCGCGCTGCATGGTGCGCAGGATTGGCGCATTTCGCCAACTGTTGGCAAGAGGCAAGTCGCAGCGATGGTCTAACGCCCAGCAACACCTTGATCCGACGCGATTTTCGAAACTGGCACGCCCCCTGCAAAGCACAGGACAACCGCCGGACGATCCCTCGCACGGCGGGCCGGGGCAGGCTCCCTCGCACTGCCCCGGCGACGATTACAGGAGTTTTTTGATGGGTATCTTCAGCCGGACCCGAGACATCATCGCCGCGAACGTCACCGACTTGCTCGACAAGGCGGAAGACCCGGCGAAGATGGTCCGCATGATCATCTCCGAGATGGAGGACACGCTGGTCGAGGTCCGCGCCTCCGCCGCGCGCACCATCGCGGACCAGAAGGAAATGCGCCGCCACATCTCGAAGCTGGAAGGGCTGCAGGCGAGCTGGACCGAGAAGGCCGAGCTGGCGCTGTCGAAGGACCGCGAGGATCTGGCCAAGGCCGCACTCGGCGAACGCCGCAAGGCCGCCGAGATGTGCGACCAGCTGAACGCCGAGATTTCGGTGCTGGAGGACGCGCTGCGCGCCTACGAGATCGACATCGCCAAGCTGCAGAAGAAGCTGGTCGAGGCGCGGGGCCGGCAGAATTCGGTCGAGACGCGGCTGGAAAGCGCCAACAACCGCTATCGCCTGCGCGACATGTATGCGGGGCCCAAGACCGCGGAAGCCTTCTCGCGCTTCGACATACTGGAGCGCCGCGTGGACGAGGCCGAGGGCCGTGCCGACGCCGCCGGTCTGGGTGCGATCCGCACGCTCGACGACGAATTCGCCGATTTGCGCTCCAGCGATCAGGTCGACGCCGAGCTGGCCGCGCTGAAGGCGCGCCTGAGCAAGGAGGGCTGAGATGGAAGACATCATCGGCATCGTCGCCGCCGTCATCGGCCTGCCGTGGCTGCTGCTCCACTATATCACCAAGTGGAAGCAGGCGCCGAAGATCACTGAGGAGGACGAGAAGCTGCTCGACGAGCTGCATCTCTTCGCCCGGCGGATGGAGGATCGGGTGCAGACGATCGAACGCATCGTCGCCGCCGACAATCCCGACTTCCGCCAGCTGTCCGCGCCGGCTCCGCGCCTGAGCGAGGCCGACGACTACACCCCCGCACGGAGGAACTGACATGACCGCGCGTCGCACGAAATTCTATCGTGACAAATACAACGGCAAGGTGCTGGGTATCTGTGCTGGCATCGCGGACTACACGGGCTTCGACGTCACGCTGGTGCGGATCGCGATGGTCCTGCTGACCGTCGGTCTGTCGGTCGGATCGCTGATCCCGGTCTATTTCATCGCTGGCATGATCGCTCCGGTGAAGCCGAACGACCTCTACGACACGCCGGAGGACCAGAAGTTCTGGCAGGGCGTGCGCGGCAACCCGCGGCGTAGCACCGCCGAAGTCCGCTCCAAGTTCCGCGAGCTGGACCGCCGCCTGGCCGACATGGAAACCTTCTACACCAGCCGCAACACGCGTCTGGCCGACGAGATCGAGGCGCTGCGCTGAGGCGCGGTAACTGACAGGGGAGACAATCGATGGATTGGGGTGGACCAGGCTTCGTGATCGCGATCATCGCGATCACCACCGGCGGATGGATCATCAATAACTGGATCCGCGCGAAGCATGGCTTCGAACCGACGGACGACTGGGGAATGAGCAGCGGCGCAAAGCGCAAGGTCGGTCGGATCAATCGAGCACTGACCGGTCGCGACGACGACGAATTGGACGACGATCGCAAGATCGCGCTGCTCACTACCGAGAACGAGCGCCTGACCGGCAAGGTCGGCCGACTGGAGGAGCGGATCGCGGTGCTCGAACGCATCGCCACCGATCCCGCCGAACGGACCGCCCGCGAAATCGACGCCCTCCGCTGAAGGAAATCATCACGTGAACGGCTTCACCATCTTCATGCTCGCCTTCGTCGTCATCGGCCTGCCTGTCATCCTCGGCATCGGATCGGAGATGTTCCGGCGCTGGCTGAAGCACAAGGAGGTGATGGCGAGCGCGCTGAACGCCCAGGCCGCGGAGAAGGCGGCGCAATATGCCGCCCATACCGAGCGACTGGAACAGCGGGTGCGGGTGCTGGAGCGGATCGCGACGGATCGCGGCGCCGATCTGGCGGACCGGATCGAGCAGCTTCGCGACGGATCGAACGATCCTCGGCCGCTGAACTGAAGACACGGAAAATGTCGCTGGCGGCCTGACCTGCCCGACAGAAATTCAACCAAGGACATTTGAAATGCTGGTATTTTGCATCGTCATGGCGGCGGTGGCCGGAGTCGGCTGCTTTCTGACCGAGCGGGTCGATCGTCCCCGCCGCCGCGCCATCCGGGCCGCCGAGATGCAGCCCGCCGAGTAACACCTAGAACAAGCGAAGGGTTCGAGACATGAGCGGTGGACAATTCATGGTGGTGATGATCGTCGCGATCGTGATGATCAGCAGCATCGTCAAGGCGAAGATGGGTCTTCGCAAGGATTGGAAGGGCAATGAATACAGCGTCCGCGACGACGCTACCGCCGTGGCCGAGAACCACCGGCTGAAGAGCGAGATCACCGACCTGCGCCAGCGCATCCAGGTGCTGGAGCGCGTGGTGACCGACAACGAAGGCAGCCTGCGCCTCGATCGAGAGATTGAGAGCCTGCGCGACCGCCGCCAGGACTGACGAAGGGACTTTCGTGATGACCGATCCCAATACCTATCTGACCCTCGCCGCCGCCGGCCTGGCCGGCATCGGTATCGTCACGGCCGCCGGCCTGTCGGGCTGGCGCGGGTGGCTGGCGCTGAAGGCGCAGGAGCTGTCGGCGGTGCGCGATTTCGACAGCGACGTGCCGGCGCCCAGCGCCAGCGCGCGCATCGAGATCGCCGACCTGAAGGAGCGCATCCGCAAGCTCGAGGCGATCGCGGCCGGGGTGGACCTGTAGGCCGCACGCCCGGTTGGCAAGGACGGGCGCACCCCCTAACGCGGGGGCCATGACCAGCCTCGCCGACATCCGCGATGAATACGACTTTCTCGACGCCGACGACCGATACCGCCTGCTGATCGATCTCGGCCGACAGCTCGAACCGATGCCGGAGGCGCTGAAGACCGATGCGACGCTGGTACGCGGCTGTTCCGCCTCGGTGTGGGTGTATCCTACCGTCCGCGACGACGGACGGCTCCACTTCCTCGCCGACAGCAATGCCGCGATCACGAAGGGCATCATCGCCCTCGTCCTTTCGACGGTACAGGACGGCGCGCCGGTCGACATCCTCGCGACCGACATCGACGCGGCGCTCGCCCCCTTCGACCTGCGCAACCAGCTCAGTTCGAACCGCACGCAGGGCATCCCCAACATGATCGCGCTGATCCGCGAGACGGCAGCGCGCTACGCGTAGATTGGCCTTACCCCACTACCATGCTCCCGCGCAGGCGGGAGCCTAGGGTCACGAACGGCACCGCTGCCCTGGGCTTCCGCCTATGCGCGAGCACGACGAAAAGACAAATTGCCGTCAGCGCCCGCTTGCCAACCCCAATCCCTCGGCGACCCGTTCCACATCCGTCCCCTCGGGCACCAGCAGCCACTCCCCCGCCCGCGCGACGACCACCGCGCGTTTCGGGCAGACGCCCAGGCACTTGCTCTCGACGATGCCGATCGCGGCCTTGCGGCCCTTCTTCGCCGACACCAGCTTGCGCAGCGCCTTCGCGAGCGACTGGCGCCCCTTCGCGCCGAACCCGCCGTCCAGTTTCTTCGAACATTTGCCGCAGACGACGATCGTATCGCTCCAGTCGGAGCGAAGGTGGCGGATCACGCCGGCTTCCAGTTGCGCTGGTCCTCCGCCACGCGCAGCACGTCGTAAGCCGCCTGCACCGACTGGAACCGCGCGGCCGCGTCGGCGTCGCCGCGATTGACGTCGGGGTGGCTTTCCTTGGCCATCCGCCGCCACGCGACCTTGATCGTCTCGAAATCCGCATCGGGCTCCAGCCCGAGCACGTCGAGCGCACGCATCTCGTCGCGCGAGCGGCTGCCGTCACCCGGCCCCGCCCACGCCTCATACTTCGATCGCGTATAGCCGCCGGCGTCGCGCTGCTCGTCCGCCTCGCGCGCGGCGGCGTCCTCGGCGCTCAGCCCCTCGAAATAATTGTATCCGCGATTGTACTCGCCGGCGTGGGCCTGGCAGAAATACCAGCGATCCGGGCTGTTGGGCGATTTGGGCGCCGGGCAGTCGCCCTTCTCTTCGCATCCGTGGCGGTCGCAAATCCGCACCCGCGTCGCTTCGCGCGGGGCGCCATAGTCGCGCCAGCGGGGAAAGCCCCAGTCGTCCGAACGGGTGAAACGCGCCATCGGCGACGACATAGTCCCACTTCGCCGCGGCGCAACCCGGCCCGGGCGATGGGGAGCGGCAACACTTTATCACACAGGCCTCACACACGGTTGTTGCGCCGCGGCATACAGAGCGGGGCATGTCCGAACACACCGCCACAACCGCGCCCGGGGCGCCGCCATCCTTCCTGTCGAGCTGGAAGGCCGATCTGCCGGCGTCGATCGTCGTCGCGCTGGTCGCCCTGCCGCTCTGCCTCGGCGTCGCGCTGGCGTCCGGGGCGCCGCTGTTCGCGGGCATCATCGCCGGCGTCGTCGGCGGTATCGTCGTGGGTGGGCTGTCGAAGTCGCCCTTGTCGGTCAGCGGCCCCGCCGCCGGCCTGACCACGATCGTCTTCGCCGCGATCGAGCGGATGCCGACCTATGAGGTGTTCCTGCTCGCCGTCGTCGTCGGTGGCGTCATGCAGTTGCTTTTCTCGATCTCGCGCTCGGGCGTGCTGTCCGAATTCGTGCCGTCGTCGGTCATCACCGGCATGCTCGCCGCGATCGGCCTGATCCTGATCCTCAAGCAGCTGCCGCACGCGATCGGCTATGACGGCGGGCCGGAGGGGACGTTCAACTTCTCCCAGTCCGACGGCATGAACACCTTCACCGCCATCTCCTACGCCATCGTCGAGAGCATCTCGGCGGGCGCGGTGGTGATCGCCGTCATCGGCCTCGCCTTCCTGTTCTGGTGGGATGCGAACAAGCCGAAGGACGGCCCGCTGCGCTACCTGCCCGGTCCGCTCGTCGTCGTGCTGCTCGGTGTCGGTCTGAACGCCGTGTTCGGCCTCGTCGCGCCGGAGCTGCAGCTGCGCCAGAACCATCTGGTCAACGTGCCGGTTGCCCAGTCCTTCGCCGAATTCACCGACCTGTTCGCGACGCCCGACTTCACCGCGATCGGCAATCCGCTCGTCTGGACGACCGCGCTGACGCTGGCGATCGTCGCCAGCCTCGAATCGCTGCTCAGCGTGAAGGCGGTCGACGAGCTCGATCCGCGCCGGCGCACGACCGACAAGAACTGGGAACTGATGGCGCAGGGCGGCGGCAACATCGTCTCGGGGCTCCTCGGCGGTATCCCCGTGACCTCGGTCATCGTCCGCTCCTCCGCCAACGTGGAGGCCAATGCGCAGAGCAAGGCCTCGACAATCATGCACGGCATGTGGCTGTTGCTCAGCGTCGTGCTGATCCCGACGTTGCTGAACCTCATCCCGCTCGCCGCGCTCGCCGCGATCCTGATCGCGACCGGCTACAAGCTGACCAAGCCCGCCCTGTTCGTGAAGCGGTTCGGGCAGGGCTGGACGCAGTTCGTGCCGTTCGTCGTCACGATCGTCGCCATCCTGTTCACCGACCTGCTGATCGGGATTGGCATCGGCCTGGTCGTCGGCTTCGTCTTCGTCGTCGCCCGCAACTTCCGCACCGCGATCACCTTCGCCTGTGACGGCGACGACTGCCTCGTCCGCGCGCGCCGCAACCTGTACTTCATCCACAAGGTGGAGTTGCAGCGTGAGCTCGGCCGCGTGCCGGACGGCGTCAACCTGCTGATCGACCTGTCGGCGACCAGCTACGTCGACCTCGACAACATCGACATCATCAATGCCTTCATCAAGGGCGCGGAGTATCGCGGGATCACCGTGACGCTGCGTGGCGACGTCTCTGAGCGCAGCGCCACGCTCATCAACGCCACCAGCCAAGAGGTTCGTTTCGCATGAGGGAATATAAGCAGCTCCTGCTGTCGAACCGCGCCTGGGCGCAGGAACTGATCGAGGAGAATCCCGCGTTCTTCACGCGTCAGGCGCACGGTCAAAAGCCCGAATTCCTCTGGATCGGCTGTTCGGACAGCCGCGTCAGCCCGGAACAGATGACGCAGACGCCGCCCGGCGGCATGTTCCTCCACCGCAACATCGCCAATCTGGTCAACCCCGACGACCTGAACCTGATGTCGGTCATCCAATATGCGGTCAGCGTGCTGGAGGTGCGGCACATCATCGTGTGCGGCCACTATGCCTGCGGCGGCATCAAGGCGACGCTGGACGGCGGCACGACCGGTCCGGTCGACGAATGGCTCGGCACCGCGCGCGAGGTGCTCCACAACCACCGCGACGAAATCGATGCCCAGGTCGGCGACGAAGCGAAGGTCAACCGCTTCGTCGAGGTCAACGTCCGCGACCAGCTGGTGAAGCTCGCGCGCACCGAGCCGGTGCAGCAGGCCTTCGCCGCAGGGCGCGAGGTCTGGCTGCACGGCTGGGTCTACGACATCCGCGACGGCCACATCAAACCGATGATGGAAATCGATCGGTCGACCGTGCTCGACGAGGTCGGGCGGCCGGACAAGGTGCTGCTGACGACGGATGAGCTGAAGGCGCAGGGTGTCGAGCTGATCGTGGAGAAGGTGAAGCCGAAGAAGATGACGGCTTAAGCGGCGGCGGGCGATCGCCTGTCCTCCGTCACTCCGGACGTGTCCGGGCTGACGAAGGGCGTACCGCCCCTTCCCCGTTCGCGCCGAGCGTTACTCTCGCCGTTCGCCTTGAGCCTTACCGCTCCCCGTTCGCGCTGAGCTTGTCGAAGGGCTGCCCTCCTTCTTGCGGCAAACACTCCGGATCGTGGTCGCCAACACCACCAGCGCGAGGCATACGCGAGTAAATCGCGTATGCCGTCGGTCCTCGCTGGCGCGAGGCCGGCCGCGCTTTGCGGTGCCTGCGGCAGCAGCGGATAGCTCCGCTATCCGCCTCCGCAAAGCGTCAGAGGGTCTGTAAGCCGGGTTCTGTCCACCGCCGTCAGGCGGATGGGCGACCATTCCTCTAGGACGACGCTTGCGCGCCGCCTCCAGCAACCAACCCGGACGACGCGCCGGAACGCAGCGCATATGCCGTCCCTATTCGGTCTTGCTCCCGGTGGGGTTTGCCGTGCCGCCGCTGTTACCAGCCGCGCGGTGCGCTCTTACCGCACCCTTTCACTCTCACCGATCCGGGGATCGGCGACCTGCTCTCTGTGGCACTTTCCCTCGGGTCACCCCGGCCGGTCGTTAACCGGCACCGTCGTTTCCGTGGAGCCCGGACTTTCCTCGCGTGCCCGAAAGCACCCGCGGCCGCCCGACCCTCTGACCCGACATGCCTTAATCGTCACCTTGCGGTTTGGGAAGCAGCAGCGCGAGCAGGATCATCCGGCATTCCGCGTCGATCTCGCCGTCGATCAGCTCGGGGCGGAAACGCCGCTGGAACGCCATGATCGCCGCCATCGGATTGGTAACGTCGTAGCCGAAGCGTTCGAGCGCCAGCAGGAACCCCGCCTCGGTCCAGCCCGGATCCATCAGGTTCTTGGTCGGCCGCGGCAGAGCCAGCCGCAATCGGGCCAGCCGATACCAGGGGAACAGCTCGCCCGGATCGCGCTTGCGCGCCGGCGCGATGTCCGAATGGCCGACGATGTTGCCGCGAGTGATGCCGTGGCGATCCTTGATATCTGCGACCAGCCGGATGACCGCCTCGATCTGCGCATCGGGATACGGCACGTAATCGAACTCGTGCCCGGGATTGACGATCTCGATCCCGATCGATGAGGCATTCAGGTCGGTCAGCCCGCGCCAGTGCGATTTGCCGGCATGCCAGGCGCGCTTGTCCTCCGCGACCAGACGATGGATCGTCCCGTCCTCATAGACGAGATAGTGCGAGGACACTTTGGCCGCTGGATCGCACAGGCGAGCCAGCGCGGACGCCGCATCCTCCATGCCAGTATAGTGGAGCACGATCGCCGAAACCGGCATCAGCCGTTCGTCGAAGTTCGGCGAAGGCGTGTCGATGATGTCCATTACCGGTGACTGTGGGGCGACCGGTGCCGAAACGCAACTACCTGTGCGCAGGCGCGATCTCGTAGAGGCCGCGCCATTGCCGCGACGGTTCGAACATCTCGGTCTGCCCGATCACGGACTCGCCCGCCCCCAGCGACAGCAGCCCGCCGGGGCGGAGCGCCGCGGTGAAGTTGGCATAGGCGGCCGCCCGCGCCTGTCCGGGCAGATACAGCATGACGTTGCGACACAGGATGATGTCGAAGACCCCGCCCACCGGCTCGCTGCCGATCACGCTGGCGACGCGGAACTGGATGCGTCGCAACAGCTCGCGCTTCGCGGTCCAGACGTCGCCTTCGCCGTCGAACCAGGTCATCATCCGGCGGATCGGCAGTCCGCGCTGGATCTCGAACTGCGAATAGCGTCCGGCACGGCAGCGGGCGATCGCGCCTTGCGACACGTCGGTCGCGATGATCTCGACCGCATCTTCGCCCAGCCCGCGCTCTTCCATCAGCATGGCGAGGCTCAGCGGCTCCTGTCCAGTGGAGCAGCCCGCGCACCAGATTCGGATCGCGCGGTGCGGCGCGGCTTGCCGAAACGACTGCGCGACGTCGGCGACCTGATCGAGGACGGTGCCGTCGCGGAAGAAGGAGGTTTCCTGATTGAGGAGCGCATCGACGACCTGTTCGCTCAGCGCCGGGTCTCGCGATGTCACCAGATCGTCGACCAGTTGGTCCAGGTTCGCCATGCCGCGTTCTCGCATCAAGGGGGTCAGCGCGGTCTCTAACCGCCACGCGCGGGCAGGGGCGATACATTGCCCGGTGCGGTCTTCCAGCAGCCGCGCCAGCCGTCCGAGCGCGATGGCGGAGCCGCTGCGCGATGCGGCAGCGAAGGTCATCGCCGTTCCACGCTGGCGGCGATCAATCGCCCGATCGCATCGGGCGGCAGCACCGCGCTCGCCCCGCCGGCATTGGCGACTGCCCCAGGCATGCCCCACACGACCGAGCTGGCCCGATCCTGCACCACCACCGGCGCGCCGGCAGCCAGCAACGCCTGGGCACCGATCGACCCGTCACGCCCCATGCCGCTCAGCACGACGCCTAACGCACGTGCTCCGCACGCCGTCGCCAGCGAATCGAACATCGGATCGACCGACGGAATGCATCCGCTGGCACTCGGTTCGTTCGTCAGGCGGATCGCGACGCCCTCACCCGTGCTGACCACGCGCATATGCGCGTGACCCGGCGCGAGCACGATCCGATCCGGCCGCACGCGCATCCGGTCCTCGGCCACGTCGCACGGCCGCGACGCCAGCACCGACAGCTGCGACGCGAAATAGGGCATGAACGACGCTGGCAGATGCTGGGTAATCAGGATCGGCCGGTCGAACGACAGCGGCAGTGCGCGCAGCAGCGCACTCAGCGCATGAATGCCGCCGGTCGACGCGCCGATCGCCACCACATCGAATTGCGGGAGCGTGGGCAGCTGTTCGCCGGGGGGCGATGCGGAACGGACGGGCACGACCTCCCCGCCCCTGTCACAAAGTCTTTCCAGCCGTTCGATCAGCACCTCGCCGAACCGCCGGCTACCATCGCCGACGCCGGGCTTCACCAGCGTGTCCGCCGCACCGAGTGCGAGCGCCTGGATGGTCGCGACGGCGCCGTCGGCCGCGGTCGACGACACCACGATCACACGCGCCCCCGATCCGGCGGCGATCAGCGACGGCATCCCGGTCAACCCGTCGACGCCCGGCAGGTCGAGATCGAGCAGGATGATGTCGACCCGGTGCTTGCCGAGAAACGCCAGCGCGGCCGCCACCGTGCCCACGGCGCCGGCGACCACGAACGTGTCGGTCTCATCGATGATGCGGCCGAAAGCGGTGCGCGCGACGATCGAATCGTCGACGATCAGCACGCTGGCGGCGGTGACCGCTGCGCTGTCGTCACCGCTCCGGGATTGCACGGCCGCGCGCATGTCGGGTCTCAGGCGACGCCGACGATCTGGAGCTTGCTCTCGAGCGTCTCGCGGTCGAACGGCTTCATGACATATTCGTCCGCACCCGCCTCGATCGCGGCGCGGATATAGGCCATGCCGTTCTCGGTCGTGCAGAATACGACCTTGGGCTTGCGCCCCTCCTCGCTCTCGCGCAGCGCGCGCAGGAAATCCATGCCGCTCATCACCGGCATGTTCCAGTCGAGCAGGATGACGTCCGGCGATGCCTCCCGGCAGGACGCCAGCGCCTCGCGACCGTCGCCGGCCTCGCGCACTTCGAAGTTCATCGTTTCGAGGATGTGTCGCGCGACTTTGCGGATGACCTTGGAATCATCGACGACGAGGCAGCTCTTCATGATTGTCGGTCCCGTTTGCAAAGCATCACTACCGTCGTCCTGCACGCTCAGGTGTAACGGTGTCGTTAATCGCGCCGGATCAAACGCGTCAGGCGGCGATGTCCTGCGAATGCGGTACGAGACCGCACAGATCGATCACCAGCACCGGCTCGCCGTCCCGCTCGATCAGCCCGCGGGCGATGCCGCGCCACGTCGGCGACAGCGCGATTCCGCTCGCCAGCGGCTGCATCGCGAACGGCGCGACATCATCCAGCGCGTCGACCAGCATCGCATAGAGATGCCCATCCTGCCGCACGATCACCGACCGGCCGGATTTGCTGCGGCCGGGCAGGTTCAGCGCCTGCCGCGTGTCGATGACGGTGACGACGCGGCTGCGCAGAGCGGCGAGGCCCCGCACCGACGGCGCGACGCGCGGCACCGGCGTGATCTGGGTGATATCGACGACCGAATCGACCTGGTTGCAGTCGATCGCGACGGTGCGCCCGGCGACATGGGCGACCAGATACAGTCCCTCGGTCATGCGCCCCCTCCCGCGACGGCGGCGACCGCGGACAGGATCGCCGCCTGGTCGTACCGAAAGATTCCATTGGCCCCGTCGATGCACAGCCGGACGGCACGCTGGCCGGGGATCGCCGGCTTTCCGTCGCAGCGCATCAGTATCGCCCCCGGCTCGTCGGCGGTGGTGACGCGGTAGCCCGCGCGCTCCAGCATCGGCCGCAGGAACTGCGCCATCCACGCGTCCTCCGCGTCGATGACGCAGCAAGTGTCGGTGGCCCGAGCTTCCACGTCCCGATGGTTGGCGAACAGCCAGTGGGGATCGAGAATCTCGACCGGCTGATCGTCGATCAGCGCCACGCCGCTGACGATCCCCGGCGCAGCCGGCGGGATCAGCACCGACGGCAGCGCGACGATGTCGATCGGCTCCTGGATGGCATAGGCGAGCTCGGTCACGCCGTCGCGCAGGCGAACGACGCCGATGGTCTCGGTCGTCAGCGGCTGACAGGCGATGAGCGGGACGATCTGCTCGTCGACCATCAGGCGCAGGCGTCCGCCAACGAATTCGATGGCATCCGCAGAGGCGCTGTCGACCCGGTCGACCACCGCCGAAGGGATCGCGCGGATGCGATCGTCGAGGTCGCGGAACAACAGCACCGCCTCGCCCACGTCGACCAGGTCGGCCGCGGCGTCGGTGGCGGCGATCGTCCGGCTGAAGACGAGGCCGGCATCGACCGCGATGCCAGCGCAATCGAGCATCAGCATCGGCCGCCCGGTGTCGGGCAGGGTCTGCCCGGCGAACAGGCCGCTCGCCATCACCGGCGGGGCGGCGGGCTTCACGACCAGTTCCTCGGTATCGAGCACGCTGTCGACGGCGATGGCATAGCTGCCGCTGCCGACCCCGACGATCACCAGCATCTGCGGTCCCGGCACGTCCGGACCGATGCCCAGCCGCTCGCCGAGATCGACCAGCGGCAGGCGGCGGTCGCGAACGGTGGCGACGCGCGAATCGCCGATCTGATCGATGCGGATCGAATCGGCGGTATCGGCGACGATCTCCTCGATCGACTGGCGCGGTATCGCGAAAAACTGGTCGGCGACGCCGACGACGATGGTCGGGATGATCGACAGCGTCAGCGGCACGTGGATGGCGATGCGCAGCCCCTTGCCGGCGACGCTGTCCAGCTCGATCCGCCCGCCGATCTGCTCGATCGCTGCCCGCACCACGTCCATGCCGACGCCGCGGCCCGAAATCTCGCTGACGTCGTCCTTGCTCGACAGACCGGGTTCGAACACCAGCTCCAGCTTGCCGCGCTCGGACAAGGCGCGCAACTCGCGTTCGTCGCGCCCGGATGCGGCGAGCTTGGCAATCAGCCGGTCGGTGTCGATGCCGGCGCCGTCGTCGGCAATCTCGATGACGATCTGGTTGCCGGATTGCCGCGCGCTGACGGTCAGCTGACCATTCTCGCGCTTGCCCGCGGCCCGGCGGAGAGCGGGATGCTCGACGCCATGGTCGATCGAATTGCGGATGATGTGGACGAGGGGATCGCGCATCACCTCGATCATCTCGCGGTCCAGCTCGACGTCGGCGCCCTCGACGCGCAGCGTCACGGACTTGCCGAGCGCGGCGGCGGTGTCGCGGACCATGCGCGGCAAGGCGGAGAACAGCGCCTCGACCTTCTGCATGCGGGTGCGAGTGACGGTGTCGCGCATGTCGGCGACGGTGGCGGACATGCGCTCGAGGGCGGCCTCCAGCGCCGGATCGGGATCCTCGTCGCGGACGCGGCGCGCCAGCTCGTTGCGCGCCAGTACCATGTCGGACATGCCCGACATCATCCGGTCGAGCAGGTCGACGCTCAACCGTACGCTGCGCACCGCGGCGCGCGGTGCCGTCGAACTGGACTGGACGATGGCCAACTGGCCCTCCGCGAGCGCGGCGATCAGCACATCCTCGTCACGATCGTCGAGCGCGACATGGGCATCGATCGCCTCGACCAGTTCACCGATGCGATCGACGATGGCGAGCACGGCGTTGACCAGCGCGCGGTCGGGCGTGCGGCGCCCGTCGCGCACGTCGGCCAGCACGTCCTCGGCCGCATGGCTCAGCCGCGCGAGCCGCGGCAGATCAAGGAAGCCGCAGCTGCCCTTCACCGTGTGCACGAAGCGGAAGATGGCATCGAGGCGCCCCTTGTCGCCCGGATCGCCTTCCCACGCGACGATCTCGCCGGAGAGGGCCTCCAGCGTCTCGCGCGTTTCCGCAATGAATTCCTGAAGAAGCTCGTCCATCGGTCCCCGCCGGATACTGGAGACCGATATGCCGCGCCGGTGGTTAAGTCCGCGTTTACGTCGGCCCCAGCGTCGCACCGATCACCAGCACCGGCTCGCCTTCGGGCGACACCTGCAAGCTGCCGCCATTCTCGACGACCAGCGCGCGCGCCATGTGCGCGGCGGCGGAGCGCGGCGTGACGGCGGTGTCGGGCGGATCGCCGGCAAGCGCCGCGCGCAGTTCGGGGTCGAGGATGATGCGCGGGCCCTGTGCCGCGACGACGATCTCGACGTGGTCGCCGACCGTTTCCGCGCCGATATCCAGCTGTCCGCCACGCACCAGCGCGTCGCCGCCGATCAGCGCGAGGTTCAGCAGGATCTTGACCGCGCCCTTGGGCAGTTGCGGCTCCTCGACCAGCCAGCCGATCTTGACGCGATGGTCCGCGCCGAACAGGCCGCCGATCGCGCCCTGCGCCTCGCCGGTCGGCACCATGTCGCCGAACCCGCCGGCTGCACCGAACGCCAGGCGGAAGAACTTCAGCTTGTTGGCCGAGGCCTTCGCGCTCTCGCTCAACAGTTCCAGGCAGCGCGCGCGCATCGCCGGATCATGCTCGTCGGCGAGCAACTCCAGCCCGTTGTTCAGCGCGCCGACCGGGCTCAACAGGTCGTGGCACAGTCGCGAACACAGCAGGCTGGCGAAATCGGTCGGTGTGATGTTCAAGGTCGCGGGCTCCCGGCAATACACCGCCTTACGCGCAGCGACCGTGAGCCTGCAACCGGGTTCGTCCCGTCACGCGACGTCTCTGTCCTACACCGCGATACTATGCTTTGACCGACGGATGCCGCGCGAGACCCTCTCGACATGCTTTGCCAAAGCCCGCGCGTGGATCGACTGAAAGTTCAGAGATGGGTCGGTATCACGGAACCTTCGGAACCTCGTCCGGACGTTCGATCAGGCCCACCGGCTCGAATCGCCCATGGATCGCCCCGTCCGGCACCGCCCGATACGCTTCGATCCTCCCGCCCCCGGCGATCAGCCACAGCCAGCCGTCGGCCGCCGCTGCGGCGGCGTCGCGTAGCGACGGCACCGGCCGTCCGCCCGGATGCGAGTGATAGCAGCCGACGATGCGCGGCCCACCCGCCCGCTCGCGTCGGTAAGCGGCGATCAGCGTGGCCGGATCGATCTCGAATGCGGTTTCCGGACTTCCGTCAACATTGGCGCAGGCCGACGCCGCATCGATGCCGTCTCCGCCGCCGTACAGCAGGCCGCACACCTCTCGCTTCGGCGACGCTGCCGCTTCGGCGGAAATCGCCCTCAACACCCGTCTTGCAACACGCACCGCCATCCCCATCTTGCGTGCCACATGAGCCGGGGGGTTTCCATCATCGAAACGGTCGTCGTCCCGGCGATGGCAGGATGGCGTCTCGACCGCGCGCTCGCCGCCGCGGTGCCGACCTTGTCGCGGGAGCGGATCAAGGCGCTGATCTCGACGGGTCAGGTCACCGGCCCGGACGGCCCGATGCGCGATCCTTCCCGGAAAGCCGTCGTCGATACCCGTTTCACCATCAACATTCCCGATCCCGCCCCCGCGCATAACGAGGCGCAGGCGATCGACCTGATCGTCGCCTACGAGGACGAACATCTGATCGTCATCGACAAGCCGGCGGGCCTCGTCGTCCATCCCGCCGCGGGCAATCCGGACGGGACGCTGGTCAACGCGCTGCTCCACCATTGCGGCGGATCGCTCTCGGGCATCGGCGGCGTCGCCCGCCCCGGCATCGTCCACCGTATCGACAAGGACACGTCAGGGCTGATGGTCGCGGCGAAGACCGATCCGGCGCATGTCGGGCTGGCGCGGCAGTTCAAGGCGCACAGCATCGACCGGCGCTACAAGGCGATCGTGGGCGGACGCCCCCTGCCCCCGTCCGGCACCGTCGACGCCCCGCTCGCCCGCAGCGCTCAGAACCGCAAGAAGGTCGCCATCGTCGCGTCGGGCAAGCGCGCGGTCACTCATTTCTCGACCATCCTGCCGCTGCGCGAGGCGGCGCTGGTCGAGTGCCGGCTGGAAACCGGCCGCACGCATCAGGTGCGCGTCCACATGGCGTCGATCGGACATGCCCTGCTCGGCGATCCCGTCTACGGCAGAACGAAACCGGCCCATCGCGCCGTGCTGGAAACCCTGCATTTCCGCCGTCAGGCCTTGCACGCCGCCCGGCTGGGGTTCATCCATCCGGTGACAAGTGCCGCTTTGGCGTTCGAAAGCGAAATGCCTGCTGACATGCAGGAACTGTTCAACCAGCTTCACGTATAGATATTGTGCATCGCCGCAGAACCCTTGCGGTCCGGTGCGTGGAAAGGGATTTACGAGGTCATGGCAAACGGCAGCAACGTCCCGGCGACGATTCCTGCGCTTGGCGGCGAGCAGAGCCTCAACCGCTATCTCGCCGAGATCAAGAAATTCCCGATCCTCGCGCCCGAGCAGGAATATATGCTCGCCAAGCGCTTTCAGGAGCACGGCGATCCCGAGGCCGCGGCGCAGCTGGTCACCTCGCACCTGCGGCTCGTTGCCAAGATCGCGATGGGCTATCGCGGCTACGGCCTGCCGGTCAGCGAGCTGATCTCCGAAGGCAACATCGGCCTGATGCAGGGCGTGAAGAAGTTCGAGCCCGACCGGGGCTTCCGCCTCGCCACCTACGCGATGTGGTGGATCCGCGCCTCGATTCAGGAATTCATCCTGCGCAGCTGGTCGCTGGTGAAGATGGGCACGACCGCGGCGCAGAAGAAGCTGTTCTTCAACCTGCGCCGCATGAAGTCGAAGCTCGACGCGTTCGAGGACGGCGACCTGACGCCGGAGCATCTGACCAAGATCGCGACCGATCTGGGCGTGACCGAGGCCGAGGTCACGTCGATGAACCGGCGCATGGCGATGGGCGGCGACACCTCGCTCAACGTGCCGATGCGTGAGGATGGCGAGGGTCAGTGGCAGGACTGGCTGGCCGATGACTCGCCCTTGCAGGACACGATCGTCGCCGACGAGCAGGAAAAGACGGTTCGCCACGACATGCTGGTCGAGGCGATGGATGACCTGAACGACCGCGAGAAGTTCATCCTGACCGAGCGTCGCCTGACCGACGAGCCGAAAACGCTGGAGGAACTGAGCCAGGTTTATGGCGTCAGCCGCGAGCGCGTTCGCCAGATCGAGGTGCGCGCGTTCGAGAAGCTGCAGAAGGCGATGATGCGACTGGCGGGTGGCAAGCGGCTGCTCCCCGCGTAACCGGGCGCCGCTTGTCTCCCCGTCCGACGGCTTATAGCGTCGCGCGATGCCGTCAGCCGTAAAGCGCCGTCCCGCCCAACGCGGCTTCGTCCGCCGCATGATCGGCTGGCTGACGAAGCTCGCGTTCACCTTCGTCGCGCTCTCGGTGACGATGACGATCATCTATCGCTTCGTGCCGCCGCCGATCACCTGGACGATGATCGGCGACCTGATGGGCGGGCACGGCATCACCAAGGACTGGATGCCGCTCTCGCAGATCGACCCGGACATGCCCCGCGCTGCCATCGCGGCGGAGGACGCGCGTTTCTGTTCGCATTCGGGCTTCGACTACAAGGCGATCGCCAGCGCCGCTGCGCGCAACAGCAAGGGTGGTCGCATCCGCGGCGGCTCGACGATCAGCCAGCAGACCGCGAAGAACGTCTTCCTGTTTCAGGGCGGCGGCTACGCCCGCAAGGGGTTGGAGGCCTATTTCACCGTTCTGATCGAGGCGATCTGGGGCAAGCGCCGGATCATGGAAGTCTATCTGAACGTCGCGGAGACCGGCATCGGCACCTACGGTGTCAACGCCGGGTCGATGCGCTACTTCCACCACGACGCGTCCCAAATGACGCCGCGCGAGGCCGCGCAGATCGCCGCCGTCCTCCCTCTGCCAAAAAAGCGCGCCGGCATCGCCCCGCGCGGCTATACGAAGCGGTACGGCAACTCCATCGCCCGGCGCACCGGCGTCGTGCGCAATTCGGGCCTCGACAGCTGCCTGTGAGGCGGGTCGCGATGGCCCTGGCGGCGCTGGCGCTCGGCGGCTCCGCACCGGGGTTCCCGGACAGCGACGCGATCGTCGCCGAGATCAACCTCGCGCGCAACAACCCGCGGGCCTACGCCGATGTCCTCCGCGACTATCGGCGGGGGTTCGAACGCGATGGCATATCGCACCGCGCTTTGCCGACCGCCCGTCCGACACCGACGCTGGAGGGCGTCGCGGCGGTCGATGAGGCGATCGGAGTGCTGATGGCGATGAAGCCGGCGCCGTCGCTAGCGGCGGCATCGTTGCTGACCGACACCGCTGAGGAGCTCGGCGCCTCGCACGCCCGGACCGGGCAGATCGGCCACACGTCGCCGGACGGGCTGATGCCGGCGCAGCGGGTCGAGCGGCGGGGCGGCCAGCCTTACGGCATCGCCGAGGCGATCTCCTACGGCCAGACCACCGCGCGCGATGTCGTGCGGCAGTTGATCGTCGATGGCGGCGTGCCGTCGCGAATGCATCGTCGGCTTATTCTCGACCCGTATTTCCGGGTAGCCGGAGCGTGGTGCGGACCGCACCGTCGCTACGGTGCGGTCTGCGTCGTCGATCTGGGCGTCCGGCCGCGAGGCGGGACGTGATCCCCTAGTCCACGGCCTTCTTCGCGGTGTCACCGACATCCTTGGCCGCCGAACCGACGTCCTTCGCGGCCTGCGTGATCGCGTCGTTCTTCCGCGTCTCGCTGCTGTTCTGCGAGAACAGGTAGAAGGCGCCGATCGCCACCACCACCAGCAGGATCAGGCCGATCACCAGCCCGCCCCCACCACCGCTGCGGCGTTCGATGATCGTCGTCGTGTGCTGCGGCGCCTGGGTTCCGGTCGGCGTCGTCGTTTCGGTTACGCGGTCGTCACTCATCGTCTGTCCCCTTGAACTGCGATGAGCGCTGAACGACGCCGGGCGGGCTTCGTTCCCGAGGCGCAACGACCGATCAGAACGGCAGCTTGAAGCCCGGCGGGAGCGGCAGGCCGCTGGTCAGCTTGCCCATCTCGCTCTGCGAGGCGGCGTCGGCCTTCGCCCGCGCGTCGTTGAAGGCGGCGACGACCAGATCCTCGACCATCCCCTTCTCGCTCGGCTGGAGCAGCGAGGCGTCGATGTCGATGCCGATGATGCGACCCTTGGCCGACGCGGTCACCTTCACGAGGCCACCGCCCGAAGCACCCTGCACCTCGATCTCATCGAGGCTCGCCTGCGCCTTGGTCAGCTCGTTCTGCACGTTCTGCGCCATCGCCATGATGTCTTCGATGCTTTTCACGTCATGCCCTTCGTTGGTTGGTCCAGCCGATCAACTCGGCACCGGGGAAATGTTCCATCGCCGCGGCGACGGCCGGAGACGCGAGCACGGCGGCGCGCTGCGCATCCTCCGCCGCCGCCGCCTGTTCGGCGAGCGTCGGTTCGCCGGGCGCCGCGTCGGTCGTCACCTTCCACGCGCGCCCGGTCAGCGTGCGCAGTTCATTGCCGAGGTCGCGGACGAAATCCGCCGGCAGCGGCGTCGCGCTGCTCGCCACCAGTTCGGGCGGGGCGTAGCGGACGGGGCGCAGGCGGTTGCGGACGTGCTCGGCGAGCACGTGACGTCGCGCCTCCGACAACAGGGTGTAGACTTCGGCGATCGTTGCGGGCAACGCCGCTTCCGCCGTCGTCGCAGGAACCGGTGCCGCCGCGGTCGCCGAGGACGCAGTGCCGGCGGGCACCGATCCGCTGGCGATCTGCCGCGCCAGCTCACCCGGGTCGGGCAAGGTCGAGGCGTGGATGACGCGCAACAACGCCATCTCCGCCGTCTCGATCGGCAGCGCCGCTGTGGCGACCTCGCCATGTCCCTTCAGCAACAGCTGCCACAGGCGATGCAGCGCCGGATGCGACAGTTGCGCGCCCCATTCGGCCAGCGCCTCGCGCTCCTCCGCCGCCTGCGTCGCGGCAATATCGGCGCCGATCTTCACCAGCGTGATGCCATGGACGGTTTCGAGCAGCGTTTTCAGCACCGACGCCGGATCGACACCCAGATCATATTGCCGGCGCAGCGCCGCCAGCGCCTCCCCCGCGTCACCCGCGACCAGCGCCGCGAAGAGCGTGCGGATCGCGCTACGGTCGCTCAGGCCAAGCATGTCGCGGACCGATTCGGCCGATACCGCGCCGCCGCCGATGTCGGCATGGGCGATCGCCTGATCGAGGATCGACAGGCCGTCGCGCGCCGACCCTTCCGCCGCGCGGGCGATCAGCGCCAGTGCATCCTCCTCCGCCTCCACATGCTCGGCCGCGACGACGCGCGCGAAATGACCGGCAAGCAGGTCGGCGGGGATGCGCTTCAGGTCGAAACGTTGACACCGCGACAGCACCGTCACCGGCACCTTGTTCACCTCGGTCGTCGCGAACAGGAACTTCACATGGCCCGGCGGCTCCTCAAGCGTCTTCAGCAGACCGTTGAACGCGGCCTTCGAAAGCATGTGGACTTCGTCGATGATGTAGATCTTGTAGCGGGCCGAGACGGCAGCGTAGCGCGACGCCTCGATGATCTCGCGGATGTCGTCGATGCCTGTATGGCTCGCGGCGTCCATCTCGATCACGTCGATGTGACGCCCCTCGGCGATCGCGCGGCACGGCTCGCACACCCCGCACGGATCGATCGTCGGCCCGCCGTGCCCGTCCGGGCCGATGCAGTTGAGCGCCTTCGCGATCAGCCGCGCCGTCGACGTCTTGCCGACCCCGCGCACGCCGGTCAGCAGGAAGGCATGCGCCAGCCGATCGCGTTTGATCGCGTTGCCGAGCGTGGTGACCATCGCATCCTGGCCGATCAGCTCGCTGAACGTTTGCGGCCGGTATTTGCGCGCGAGCACGCGGTAGGCGGCACCCTTTGGCTGCGGGGGTTCGCCGAGGTCGAGGGAGTCGGACATTGCCCGCCTGTCTAGTGGGTGCGAGGGCGCTTGTCGAAGGGCTGGTTGCGATGCGGCGCCGACAAAGGTCACCGAAACGCGCTGAATTCGTCCCCTGTCGTCTCCTTTGTCACCTTCGTCACTTTTGCGCCCCGCCCGCGCGCAGATGCGGCGGCAGTGGCGGATCGCGCAGCGCGGCAAGGCCAGCGGCATTGTCGTAGAAATGCCGCGTGCCGACGAACCCGCCGCGATATTTGCGCGGTACGATGACGCCGGCGGTCGCGCGTCCGAACAATATGTCGAATTGGCGGGCGCGCGCATCCGACAGCGCCGCGTCCCACGCCGCGGCGAAACTCTCTGCGCCGTCGCGCTTGCGCAGCCGATAGGCGCCGTTGCGGGTAGAGCCGACCGCGCGGGCCGCAGCGGCGACGCTGCCGGTTTCGGCAAGCGCGGCGATGAAACGGCACTGGCGATCCGGCGACCAGCCGTCGTGGCGGACGCGTGCGACGGGCACGGGCGTAAAGGGGAAGGTCGGGGTTTCGGGGGCGGCGGGCACGTCGGTCATCCGGCAGGGTGGAGCAGATCGGGGACGTGTAGGACAGGGTTTTTCGCCAGCATGCGGCTTTCGCCTTCGACGTATAAGCGCACGCCTAAAGAAGCGCACCCGGCACCGGTACGACGATCGTGCGTTAGGACCGCACCATAAAAGGAAGCGTATGATGAGCGATATGCGAAACGATCCGGTCGGTGCCGACGATGCAGAAACGGCGCGCCGGATAGAAGAAGCGGGCATTGCCGACGAGAGCGCGGCGTACGTCGTAGCGTCCAAGGAGGACACCGATGCCGATGACGACATTACGTCCGTTACCGACCAGAGCAATGATGTCGGCGAGAGTGAAGCGCATCCGAGCTGAAGCGCCATGATCGGGAATGGTTCGAACAGAAATGTCCACGCCGTGGCGAAGCCGCGTCGCCTAACGGCTTTGCCCGCCGGCCGCGCTTGCGCATCTCGTAGCTGGCGAAGCCAGCGCTGTGCGCGCTGCGCGGTGGGAGCCGGAACGACCCGTGGCGAAATCGTTGTGGCTGCTTCCGTCAGGATCTGACCAGGTTGGCGACGACCACGTCCGCCCGACTCCCGTGCGCCAGATAGGGGAGCCGGGCCGCGCGATCAAGACGCCTCAGCGATGTATGCGGAAGCAGCGCTTCACCGGGCCGTAGTAGCCGCGATCCCAGCGGCAGACGACGCGGCTGCGACCGCCATGCCAGCCGCGATTGCCGCGCCAGCCCCGGCGGTCGTTCCAGCCGCGACGATTATCGAAGCGGCGGTCGTCGCGGTAGCGCGGGCCGTCGTTCCAGCCGCGATCATAGCCGCCACGCCAGCCGTCGCCGCGATACTGCGCATCGGCGGTCGCGGGGGTCAGGCCGGCGGCGGCGACGAGGCCGGCGGCGACGAATGCGATCAGTTTCATGACCATTCTCCTTCACTCGCCCGGAAACGCGGGCATGCAGTGGTGTGAAGGATGGTGGCTGAAACAGTGCTGAATATGGCGTTCACCAGGGGTTTAGCGGCGGCTCCGCTCGGACATGGCGACGGTGAGGCCGTCGAGCGCGGGAGTCAGGACGATCTGGCAGGCGAGCCGGCTGGTCCGCGTGGCGCCGGCCGCCATGTCGAGCATCGCTTCCTCGTCGTCGCTCGCCGGATCGAGCCGCGCGAAATCCTCCGCCGACACGATGACGTGGCACGTCGAGCAGGCCATCTGCCCCTCGCAGGTGCCCTCCAATGGCTGGCCGGCGGCCTGTCCGGCCTTGAGCAGCGTGGTGCCGGGGTCGGCGGTGGTTTCGATGGGGCCGCCGTCCGCACCGGTGAAGCGGACGCGAATCATGCGGCGTGGTCCGCGATGCGGTCGATCGCTTGCGACAGTTCGGCGGCGGTGGTGTAGCGGCCGAAACCGATGCGCACCGTCGAGCGTGCATCGGCATCGCTCAGGCCGATGGCGCGCAGCACGTGGCTGGGGCGGCCCGAGCCGCTGGCACAGGCCGAGCCGGCAGAGAAGGCGATGTCGCGGAGGTTACTCGTCAGGCGGGCGACGTCGAGGCCGGGGCGACGGATGCTGACGTTTCCGTAATAGCGATGTTCGACCGAGCCGTTGATCGTCCATTCGTCGCCCAGGCGGGCGGTGGCGAGGTCGAACAGGCGGCGGACATGGGCCGGATCGTCCTGCGCCATCTGCTGCGCCGCCGCGCCGAAACCGGCGCACAGCGCGGGCGACAGCGTGCCAGACCGCCCCGCCGCCTCCTGCCCGCCGCCGTGGAGCAGCGGCGCGAGCGTCACGCCGTCGCGGATCCAGAGCGCGCCGATGCCCTTGGGACCGTGGAGCTTGTGCGCGGACAGCGCGACGAGATCGACGCCCTCGGGCAGCGGCACCCGCCCCGCCCCCTGCACCGCGTCGCACAGCATCAGCGCGCCGGCTGCGTGCGCTAGATCGGTGAGTGCGGCGATCGGCTGGATTACGCCGATCTCGTTGTTAACCAGCATCGCGGCGACGAGCCCCACGCCGGGGCGGATCGCGGCCCGGGCGGCGTCCATGTCGACGATGCCGTCCGGGCCGACCGGCAGGATGGTGGCGGGCCGCCTGGTCGCGGCGACGGTGTCGAGCACGGCGGCATGCTCGGTAGCGGTGGTGACGATGCCGCCGGTGGTGCCCTTGATCGCCCAGTTGAGCGCCTCGGTCGCGCCGCCGGTGAAGCTGACCGTGCCGCCAGGGGGCAGCAGCGTAGCGACGCGGTCGCGCGCCACCTCCACCGCCGCCTTCGCCGCGCGGCCGGGGGCGTGGGCGCTGTGCGGGTTGGCGTGCTGCGACTCCAGCCAGGGCAGCATCGCCGCCAGTGCCTCGGGCGCGAGCGGGGTGGTCGCCTGATAGTCGAGGTAGATCATGCGCGCGCCGCCGCGCCGTCCGTCCGGGCGCGGACCTCCCGCGCGATCGCGGCGAAGGCGGCGATGAAGCGTTCGATGTCGGCGGGGGTCGTGCTTCGGCCGAAGCTGACGCGGATGACCTCGCTTGCGTCGGTCCCTGCCCAGCCCATCGCGCCCAGCACATGGCTGGGCCGCATCGATCCCGACGAACAGGCCGAGCCCGCCGAGACCGCGATGCCGGCCATGTCGAAGCGGATCAGCTGCGCCGCCGCCGACAGCCCCGGCAGGCGATACGAGCCGATATGCGGCGCGCGCGGGCTGTCACCGGCGACGACGATGCCGCCCACCGCGACGACGGCGTGGTCCAGCCGCACGCGCATCGCCGCCATCGCCGCGATATCCTCAGGCTCCGCCACGGCCGCAGCCATGCCGAGCGCGCCGGGCAAATTCTCTGTACCGCCGCGATAGCCGCGCTCCTGCCCGCCGGTCGGCAGCAGCACGCCGAGGTCGCGGACCAGCAGCGCGCCGATGCCGGCGGGGCCGCCGCGCTTGTGGCCTGAGATGGCGATCAGGTCGGCCACGTCCTGCGGCCGATCAATGCTCCAGCCGACCGGCATCTGCGCGGCATCGACGAACAGGATGCTGCCGGCGGCGTGGACGATGGCGGCGATGGCAGCGAGCGGCTGGACCACGCCCGTCTCGCTGTTGCCCCATTGCACCGCGACCAGCGCCGGGGCGGGTGCGGCGGCGATCTGAGCGGCGAGCGCGGCGAGATCGACGATGCCGTCCGGCCCGACCGCGATCCGCAGCGCTTCGGGGGCGGCACGGAGCACTGCGTCATGCTCGACGCTCGATACCAGCCGGCTGGCGACCTGCGCGCGGGTGAGCGCGATGGCGATGGCTTCGCTCGCGCCGCTGGTCAGGATCAGCTCGCCGCGCCAGCCGTACGCCGCCTTCATCGCCCCGCGCGCGTCCTCCAGCGCGGCGCGGGCGGCACGGCCCTCCGCATGCGGGGAGGACGGGTTGGCCCACATCGCCAGCCCGCGCGCGACCGCATGGGCGGCGGCGGGCAGGACGGGCGTGGTGGCGACGTGATCGAGATAGAGACGGTCGGGCAAGCGGACGGCTTCTCGTTTGCGTTGCGTGGGCGGGACGGGCCTTATATAGCGCCGGCCTTTCCGCGCGCCATGTCCGGTCCCTCGTCCGGCGCCCCGATGGCCGCTTTTCAAGTCAGCAGGTCAACGCGATGCCCGAAGTCATCTTCCCCGGTCCCGAAGGTCGCCTCGAAGGTCGCTTCGCCCCCGCCCCCCGCCCGCGCGCGCCGGTCGCGATGATCCTGCACCCGCATCCCTCGTCGGGCGGCACGATGAACAACCGCATCGTGCAGGACCTCTACAAGACGTTCCAGCGGCGCGGCTTCGCGACGCTGCGCTTCAACTTCCGCGGCGTCGGCAAGAGCCAGGGGACGTTCGACAACGGCATCGGCGAACTCAGCGACGCGGCGAGCGCGCTCGACTGGGTGCAGAGCTTCCACCCCGAAGCTTCGACGACCTGGGTCGCAGGCTTCGGCTTCGGTGCGTGGATCGGCATGCAGCTGCTGATGCGCCGCCCGGAAATCCGCGGCTTCATCTCGATCGCGCCGCCGGCCAACATGTTCGACTTCACCTTCCTCGCCCCCTGTCCGTCGAGCGGCATCATCATCCAGGGCGAGAACGACGAGGTGGTGACCCCGCTCGCCGTCCAGAAGCTGGTCGACAAGCTGCGCACCCAGCGCCACATCACCATCCACCACGACACGATCCCCGGCGCGAACCACTTCTTCGAGCACGAGATGCCGCAGCTGATGGGCAGCGTGGACAAATATCTGGATATGCGGCTCGATCCCAATTCGCCGATCCGGTGAATTGGAGGCTGCAGCGGATTAGCGTGAGCTAGTCCGCGTCCGCAGCGAGCCCGGTCGGCGGCGCGATACGCGCCGACCGACGACATCGGCTTTGCCGATGTCGGGTGTTGGTGGGAAGCGGTCATCGACCCCGTGCGGCGAGGTATCCTTGGAGGCGAGAGAGGCGACTGCGCATTCCTTTTCGTCAAAAAGAAACTCGCCACCACCGGGGCGGTATTGAGCCAAGTCGCCCACTCGGTCTTGAACCACGTCATCGTCCGGAAACGCCTCCTCAAGAAGAACTTCAAGCCGGTTTGCGGCCTTCAAGCTGGCATCTTCACCACTTACAAAGCGGTCGAGCAAACGTCGGAGCTCGGTCGTCGGATCGGTCATCATCGCTGTGAATCTCGCCGATGATTTGATTTTACACCACGTCCGCTATCGGGCGTTGAGAGACCCATAGCTACACCGTCCAGATCGCCACGTTCCCCAGCAGCACCAGTGCGCAGGCCAGCATCAGCCAGCCCTTCTTGCGCTCGCGGCCGCTGCGGAGGAGGAGGATGCCGCCGGCGGTCAGGGCGAAGACGGCCAGCATTGCGACGGTTGGGGCGAGCGCGGTCATTGGATTGCCCCCTCCCCGTTCCAGCTGAACGTGTCGAAGCCCTGATCTTCACCGCGGTTGCAAAGAAAGGGCAGGGCTTCGACAAGCTCAGCCCGAACGGTGGAGGGGCTTCCGCGCCATCCCACAACACGGGGGGCGCGACCCGAAGTACGGTGCTTCGACAGGCTCAGCACGAACGGGGTTGGGGCACTGGTCTCCGCCACAGTTACCGGTCCGCCAGCACCGCCGCATAGGCGACCGGATCGACGTTCCCGCCCGACACCATCACCAGCGTGTTCTCCCGCGCCTCGACCTTGCCGGACAGCAGCGCGGCGATCGCCACGGCGCCGCCGGGTTCGACGACGATGCGTAGCACCTGTGCGGCCCAGCGTTGCGCGGCGCGGACTTCGGCTTCGGTGACGGCTACGCCGGTTGCGGAGCGGCGCGAGAGAACGTCGAACGTCAGTGGCGACACGCGCCTCGTCTGAAGCGAATCGCAGGCGGTGGGCGGCGCGTCGGCGGGAACCTCCTCGATCCAGCCGGCCTCCAGACTGCGGCGCATGTCGTCCCAGCCTTCGGGTTCGACGACCGTCATCGACGCGTGCGGCAGGGCGAGCGCGAGGCCCGCCGCCAGCCCGCCGCCGCCACACGGCGTCACGACATGTTCGATGCCCGCGTCGATGCCATAGTCGAGGAACTGCTCCTCCGCCTCGATCCCGGCGCTCCCCTGCCCCTCGATCACCCAGGCATCGTCGAAGCTTGGCACCAGCACCGCGCCGCGGGCGTGCGCCAGGTGCGCGGCGATCTTCTCGCGGCTGTCGGTGAAGCGGTTGCAGCCGACCACCTCGGCACCGAGCGCCAGCGTCGATTCGCGTTTCACCGCCGGCGCGTCGTCCGGCATCACGATGACGGCGGGCATGCCGAGCTGCTTTGCCGCCCAGGCTACGCCCTGCGCATGGTTGCCGCTGGAGAAGGCGACGACCCCCTTCGCGCGCGCCGATTCGTCGAGCGCGGTCAGCCGATGCCAGGCGCCGCGGATCTTGAAGGCGCCGATCGGTTGCAGGGACTCCGCCTTGAACGCGATGTCGACGCCGCGGATTTCGACGAAGAACAGCGGCGTCGGTGGCAGGATTTCCGCCATTTTCGCCGCGGCGTCGCGCACCCCGGCGCGGGTCGGTTGTCGCACGATGGTCACGCTTCGTCCCTGCCGCAAATCAGCGTGCAACGAAACACTTTACATGACGAATTCGTGACCCTATTTCGCCGCCTCCGCTGCCCCATGGGACTTCCACCGCAAGGCAGTGAATTTCGTAACTGAAAGTCCGGGGGGCTGACCCCCTGGCATTGGAGGTCCCTTGAGTTGCACCAGCAAAATCGCGCGCTGGGGCTAGCCGCCCCGACTTCGGCTCCTGACGCCGTAGAGATCGCCAAGAGCAAGCCGGTCGAACCGGTCACGCTCGTTCGTCCGCATGCCGCCGCGCGCGCCGCCCGATACTTCGTCGAGAAGTTTCCGGGCCGCTCGATGTATGCGGTGAAGGCGAACCCCTCCCCCGAGCTGCTCCACATCCTGTGGGACAGCGGCATCACGCACTACGACGTCGCGTCGCTGGGCGAGGTGCGGCTGGTGGCGCGGGAGCTGCCGGAGGCGACGCTGTGCTTCATGCACCCGGTCAAGGCCGAGGAGGCGATCCACCAGGCGTATTACGAGCATGGCGTCCGCACCTTCAGCCTCGATTCGATGGAGGAGCTGGACAAGATCGTCCGCGCGACCAGTCGGGACGGCATCGCCGCCGCGGACCTGACCTTGTGCGTGCGCATCCGCGTCTCGTCGGACCTGTCGAAGCTGAGCCTGGCGTCCAAGTTCGGCGTGATGCCGCATGAGGCGAAGGCGCTGCTGTTCGCGGCACGCCAGGCGGCGGATGCACTCGGCATCTGCTTCCACGTGGGATCGCAGGCGATGTCGCCCGACGCCTATGCCCAGGCGATGGAGCGCGTGCGCGCCGCCATCGTCGAGGCGGCGGTGACCGTGGACGTCATCGACGTCGGCGGCGGCTTCCCGAGCGTCTATCCGGGGATGGAGCCGCAGGGGCTGCAGCGCTATTTCGACACGATCCACCGTGCGTTCGAGTCGCTGCCGATCAGCTACTCGGCCGAATTGTGGGCGGAGCCCGGCCGAGCGCTGTGCGCGGAGTACAGCTCGCTGATCGTGCGCGTCGAGAAGCGCCGCGGCGACGAGCTGTTCATCAACGACGGTGCCTATGGTGCGCTGTTCGATGCCGCGCATATCGGCTGGCGGTTCCCCGTACGGCTGCTGCGCGAACCCGACAGCGACGCGCGCGATATGCCGTTCAGCTTCTACGGCCCGACCTGCGACGATCTGGACCATATGACCGGGCCGTTCCTGCTGCCCGCGGACGTGCAGGCCGGCGACTATATCGAGGTCGGCATGCTGGGCGCCTATGGCTCGGCGATGCGCACCGCGTTCAACGGCTTCGGATCGGATGCGACGGTCGTCGTCGCGGACGAGCCGATGGCGTCGTTGTACGTCGAGGCGGAGCAGACGGTCGCGTCGAACGTCGTAAAGCTGTAACGAACGGCAATCACACCGGTTAGCGGCGGGGCGTTCGCGCTCCGCCGCGCCTTACGGGTTTCCGCGTCCCCACAACGACGCCGGCCAAGACGATGGGAGACCCCATGACCGATACCCTGACCAAGACCGCCGCGGCGAACGCGCCGATCAACGATACGCGCAAGGCCGAACTGCTGAGCAAGCAGGTCAAGCACATCGACATCACCAGCTTCGACGCGCGCCCGATCGTCGACGCGATGGCGGACATGAGCTTCACCAGCCGCGACCTCGGCCGCGCGACCAAGATCTACAACGAGATGCTGGCCGACAAGGACTGCACCGTGTGTCTGGTGATCGCCGGATCGACCAGTGCGGGCGGGTGCATGGACCTGTATGCCGAACTGGTGCGCAACAACATGGTCGACCTGATCGTCGCCACGGGTGCCACGATCGTCGATATGGATTTCTTCGAGGGCCTTGGCCACAAGCACTATCAAGCGCTTGAAATCCCTGACGACGACACGCTGCGTTCGCTCTACATCGACCGCATCTACGACACGTACATCGACGAGGAAGCGCTCCAGAACGTCGACCACACGATCTTCGAGATCGCCGAGACGCTGGAGGCCAAGCCCTATTCGAGCCGTGCGTTCATCCGCGAGATGGGCAAGTATCTCGTCGAGCATGGGAAGAAGGACAACAGTCTCGTCAAACTCGCCTACGAGCATGACGTGCCGATCTTCTGCCCGGCGTTCGTGGACAGCTCGGCGGGCTTCGGTCTCGTCAAGCATCAGGTCGATCGTGCCAAGGCGGGCCAGCCGTACATGGTGCTAGACGCGATCGCCGACTTCCGCGAGCTGACGCAAATCAAGATCGAGGCGGGCACCACCGGTCTGCTGATGATCGGCGGCGGCGTGCCGAAGAACTTCATCCAGGACACGGTCGTCTGCGCCGAGATCCTCGGCCACGAGGATGTCGACGTGCACAAGTACGCCGTGCAGATCACCGTCGCCGACGTACGCGACGGCGCCTGCTCGTCCTCGACGCTGCAGGAGGCGGCGTCGTGGGGCAAGGTGAACACGGGCATCGAGCAGATGGTGTTCGCCGAGGCCGGTTCGGTGATGCCGCTGCTGGCGTCGGACGCCTACCACCGCGGTCACTGGAAGGACCGGGCGAAGCGCGGCTGGGCGAAGCTCTTCGCCTGAACCGTGCGCCCGGCGCAGCCCGGCGCCTAGGATGACGAACGCTTGTCCCAGTGGCTCTGGGCTCCCGCCTGCGCGGGCGCACGGTGTTACGTTGCCAACCTTCGCCAAATCATGCACCTCCCCCGGGCAACCCGGGGGAGGTTTTTGATGGGTCGGGATATCTTGCAGCCGGTGGTAGTACTCGCCGCCTGGACGCTCGTCATGTGGGTATGGATGATCGCGAGCCGCCTGCCGGCGCTGAAGGCGGCGGGGATCGACATCGCGAAGCTTACGGGCACGAAGACCGGCGATGCCGACAAGGTGCTGCCGCCCAAGGCACAGTGGCCGGCGCACAACTACAATCACCTGATGGAGCAGCCGACGGTCTTCTACGCGGTGGCGATCGTCATCGCGCTGACCGGGACCGGCGATGGCTTCAACGCATGGCTGGCGTGGGGCTATGTGATCCTGAGGATTTTGCATTCGCTGGTGCAGGCGACGGTCAACAAGGTCGCGTGGCGCTTTCCGCCGTTCGTGTTGTCGAGCCTGTGCCTGGTCGCATTGACGCTGCATGGGGCAATGGCGGTGTTCCATGGCTAAGGGCGAGAGCTTCGAGCGCCACCGGCAGCCGTGGACGCAGGCGGAGATCCAGAAGCTTCACCTGCTGGCGAAAAAGGGCATGGCCCTGCGCGCGATCGCCAAGGCGCTCACCCGCAGCGAGGAATCGGTGAAGGATCGCGCGAAGGCGGACGGGCTGGAGATCGCGAAGCTGCGCTGACGCGTCAGGCGATGAGCGCGCGAAGCTGCGCGGGGACTTGACCGCCCGCCTCCGCCCAGTCGACCAGCAGGCCGAGCACGCGACGCAATGCCTCGTCCTGTTCCGCCAGCCGCCGCTCGATCGCGGCGATACGCTCCTCGACCGCGACTTCGCCGGGGTCGTAGATGCGGTCGATCAGCAGCAATTCGTCGGTCTGGGGCATGTCGACCAGGAACGGGCGGACGACGCGGGCGCGCGGTTCGGCGGTCGCGGCGACCAGCTGCTCGACCTCGGCGGCATCGAACCGCTCGATCCTGCGCGCAGCACCGTGCAGCAGCAGGCGGTGGGTCAGATCATTGATCCTCGCCGCGTTCCCGCCCGACCACGCGTGGATCGTCGCTGCGGCGTCGGGTCCGATATCGGGCGTGCCGCTCCAGCCGACGACGGCGAGCCGCTGGGCGAGATAGGTTTCGACCTCGTCGGCACCGATCGGATCGAGACGATGCAGCGCGATCACCCGGCTCTGTAGCGGCGCCAGCCGCTCCCGCAGCGCGGATCGGCCGATCAGCACCACTTGCGCGCCGCCGCTGATCGACAGGGCATGCAGGGCGCGCAGGCCGTCGTCCGACAGGGCGTGGGCATCGTCGATGACGATCAGCGTGCGGCGGGTGGGGGCATGAAGTCCGGCGTGCGCGGCACGAGCCAGTTCCGCCTGTGCCATGCCGGTCGTCATGACGTCGAGCCCGGCGCAGATGCTACGCAGCAACGCATCGTCGTCGGTGGTGGCGGTGACCTTCACGATGTTCACGGCAGCGCGATCGATGGGACCGAGCAACTGTTGTAGGACCATCGTCTTGCCGGTCCCGGCATCGCCGGTGACGACGAGAATGCCCTCCCCCAGTATCAACCCATAGCCGAGATGCGCGACGGCATGACGGTGACTCGCCGTGTCGACCCAGAAGCGCGGGTCGGGCGTCGGATCGAATGGGTGCCCGGTCAGGCCATAGGGGACGTCATGCATTCGGATCGCCACGCAATGATACGGACGGACGCTGCACGCGGAGGGGTTAACATCCGCTTAGGTCGGGACGTCAGGTCACCGCCTCCGCCGGCTTGGGATGGCCGAGGAAGTCGTGCGGGCTGGCGCTCAATCCATAGGCGCCGGCGAGGAAGATCGCGACGACATCGCCGACTTGCGCGCGCGGGGACGCGATGCGATCGGCAAGGCGGTCGAGCGGCGTGCAGAGCGGGCCGACGATCGACACCGTCTCTTCCGTCGCGCCGGCGACATCGCGCGCCAAGGCGACAGGGTAGTTGCGACGCACCACCGTCCCGAAATTGCCGGACGCGGCGAGCTGGTGATGGAGGCCGCCGTCGACGATGACGAAGGTCTCGCCGCCACTCTCCTTCCGATCGACGATACGGGTCAGGTAGACTCCGCTTTCGGCGAGCAGCCAGCGGCCGAGCTCGATCGCATAGCGCCAGTACGGGCGCAGGCGCGTCGCCAGCGCGGCGCCGATGCGATCGACATCGACCGGTGTGTCGCCCGCGAAATAGGGCACGCCGAACCCGCCGCCGAGATTGAGCAGCGGCGGCACGCGCCCGACGTCGTCGGCCAGCCGCTCGGCAAGCGCGACCGTAGCCGCCTGCGTCTCGATGATGGCGTCGCTGTCCAGCGCCTGGGAGCCTGCGAAGATGTGGAAGCCGCGCCAGTCGGCGCCGCCGTCGATCAGCGTCCGGACGAGCGCGGGCGCGCGATCGGCATCGACGCCGAACGGCGACGGACGACCGCCCATCTTCATGCCGGAGCCCTTCAGCTCGAACGACGGATTAACCCGCACCGCCGCGCGCGGGGGGATGCCGAGCCGCGCTCCGATCGCCAGCGCGCGGGCGGCCTCCCCCTCCGACTCCACGTTCAGCGTGACGCCGGCGCGGATCGCGGCTTCGATCTCGGCGTCGCGTTTTCCCGGGCCGGCGAAGCTGATCGAGGCGGCAGGCTTCAGCGCCAGCGCCTTCGCCATCTCACCCGCCGATGCCACGTCGAGACCATCGACCAGCGGCGCGATGCGGGCGATGAGCACCGGGTGCGGATTGGCCTTGATCGCGAGATGGATGTCGAGCGCCGCCGGCATCGCCGCGCGCAGCCGGGCGATGCGATCTGCGACGATGGCGGTGTCGTAGACGAACATCGGGCTACCATGCTCGGCGACCCAATCCTCCGCAGAACGACCGGCGATATGCAACGCACCGGGCGTCGCGAAGTCGGGCGGGACCGGGCCGACGGGCTTCATGATGCGTGCGCCTCATCCAGGATTTGTCGTTTCAGGACAGCGCGATCGAGCTTGCCGTTCGCATTGCGTGGCAATTCTTCGCGCCAGTCGTAGCGCGCCGGCTGCATGAAGCTCGGCAGATCGCGCCGTAGCCGTGCGCGCAGCCCTGCCTCGTTGCCGGCATCGCCCCGCAGCACGACGATGATCGCCTGTCCCAGCCGGTCGTCCGACACGCCGAACGCCGCCGCCTCCGCCGCTTCGCCACCCGCCAGCACCGCCTCCTCGATCTCGGTCGGGCTGATGCGGTTGCCCGAGGACTTTATCATCTCGTCGTCACGCCCGACGAAGCGCAGCAGGCCGTCCTGCCCCATCACGACCGTATCGCCGGACCAGACCGCCGTTCCGCCGCTCAGCGACCAGGCGGGCGCGGGGCGAAAGCGTGCCGCCGTCCGCTCGGCATCGCGCCAATAGCCCTGCGCGACCAGCGGGCCGGCGTGAACGAGCTCGCCCGCCTCCCCCGCCGCGGCCTGCGCGCCGTCGGGGCGGACGACCATCACCTCGGCGAACGGGATCGCGCCTCCGATCGCGTCCGGATTGGCATCGACCAGTGCGGGCGGAAGCCAGGTCGATCGGAACGCCTCGGTCAGCCCGTACATCGGGTAAAGATCGGCGGCAGGGAAACGCTCGCGCAAGCTTCGCACCAGCCGCGGCGTCATCGCGCCGCCGGAGTTGGTCAGGCGGCGCAGGCTGACCCCCGCATCGCCCCACGCCGCCTCCAGCAACTGCACCCAAAGGGGCGGAACCCCGGCCAGCGTCGTGACGTCATGCCGCCCGACCGCCTTCACCACGTCGCGCGCGGTCAGATAGTCGAGCGGGATCACCCGCCCGCCCGCGGCCCAGGTCGAGAACAGCTGGTTCTGGCCGTAATCGAAGCTGAGCGGCAGCACGCCGAGCACGCGATCGTCGGCGGACAGGCCGAGATAATGCGCGACACCGATCGCCCCGAGCCACAGGTTGGCATGGCTGAGCATCACGCCCTTTGGTCGACCAGTCGATCCGGAGGTGTAGAGGATCGCCGCCAGCGCATCGGTATCGGCAGTCGATGGCGGCAGCGGGTCGCCCGGTTCCGTGCCGTCGAACACTGCGACGCCCTCGGGGACGTCACCGGGTTCGAGGGTGGCGACGCGGCTCGGCTGCGTCACCAGCGCGGCAGCACCGCTGTCGGACAGGATATGCGCGACCTGCGCACGCTTCAGCACCGGATTGATCGGCACGTGGATCAGCCCCGCACGCGGCGCGGCGAGCGGCAATAGGCAGGCGTCGCGCGTCTTCGGGAGCCAGCTCGCGATGCGACTGCCGGGCGGGAGGGACAATCCCGCCAGCCAGCCGGCGATGCGCGCGACCGCGTCCTCCGCCTGCGCATAGGTCAGCGTGCCGACGCGATCCTCCAGCGCGGTCGCATCGGGCGGCCCGCGCAGGACGTGATCGATCGGACGCGGCATGGGATCGGGCTCCACCATGGCGCCACATAGCCGCGAACGCGCCGCGCTTGGCAAGTTGCGCTGCACAAAGTACGGGCGACCTAGCAATTGCAGGGGGATGGACGTGCTGGTCGATGGTGCGCCTGAAATCATCGAGACCGTTCGTGCCGTTCTGCGCGACGTCCTAGGCATCGACGCGGATCGCGCCGCCGCCTTTCGCGACGAGACGCCGCTGTTCGGTGCGCTGCCCGAACTCGATTCGATGGCGGTCGCGGGCGTGCTGACCGAGCTCGAGGATCGCCTCGGCATCATCATCGACGACGACGATATCGACGGCGATACGCTGGAGACGTTCGGATCGCTGACCGGCTTTGCGGTGCGCAAGGCGCTGGTTTGAGGGTGGAATAAACACCCCGTTCGGCCTGAGCGAAGTCGAAGGCTCCCACGGAGGTGCTTCGACTTCGCTCGGCACGAACGGAGGACGGGGCTGGCGTTAACGCCCTTCGAACGCGGGCCGGCGCTTCTCCATGAACGCCCGACCGCCCTCGGCGGAGTCCGCCGTCCCCCGCGCCGCGCGCTGATCGTCCGCCTCGCGCGCCAGTGCCGCCTCCAGCGTCGTGTCGGCGGCGTAGGCCATGCCGCGCTTCATCAGGCCCAGTACCGCCGTCGGTCCGGCGGCGAGACGCTCGGCCAGCGCGAAGGCTTCGGCATCCAGAGCGTCGTCCGCCACCACCCGATGGACCATGCCCCAGTCTAGCGCCTGTGCGGCGGGAACGCGTTCGCCCAGCATCACCATCGCCGTCGCTCGCGCGCGCCCGATCAGGCGGGGCAGCAGCCAGCTCGATCCGCCGTCCGGCACGAGGGCGATATTGACGAACGCCTGCAGGAAATAGGCGGTCTCGCTGGCGACGCAGAGGTCGGCGACGAGCGCGAGGCTGCACCCTATGCCCGCCGCCGGCCCCCGTACCGCGCTGACGACCGGCACGGGCAGGTCGGCGAGTGCGGCGATCGCGGGGTTGTAGTGGTTCGTCAGCGCATCGTGCGTCGCCTGCGCCGACTGGGCGGCAGCCAGCGCGCTGGAGGCGACGTCGGCGCCCGAGCAGAACGCCCGCCCTTCCCCGGCGATCAGCACCGCGCGGGCTCCGTTCAGATTGCGGATCGCATCGGCGATCTCGCCGAAGCCGGCGGGCGGCATGGCGTTGAGCCGATCGGGCCGGTTCAGCGTGAGGACCAGCACGTCGCCGCGCCGATCGCTCCGGATGGATTCGTACGTCATCGTCTCTCCCGTCGCGTCCTTTCCAGCGTCTTATGGCAGCGGTGGACGCGGCGCCAGCACGGGCATTGACGAACGTCCGCACGACGAGGACTATTCCGGCGAACGGGATCTGGGGGACTAAGAGCGATGCGTATCCGGCCGACGACGCTGACCCTGCTCGCGCTGACGAGTGCGCTGACATCTCCCGCGATGGCGCAGCGGCGTCCGGCGACGCCCGCCCCGGCGACCCAGCGGCTGATGCCCACCACCAGCTACACGCTGCCCAACGGCCTGAAGGTCATCTTCCACATCGACCGGTCGGACCCGGTCGTGGCGGTGGTGCTGGCGGCGCATGTCGGGTCGTCGCGCGAGGTCGCGGGGCGAACCGGCTTCGCGCATATGTTCGAGCATCTGTTCTTCCTCAATTCGGAAAATCTCGGCCCCGGCGGGCTTGACCGGATGTCGGCGCGGATCGGTGGATCGGGCGCGAACGGCAGCACCAGCCGCGACTGGACCGTCTATAATCAGGAGGTGCCGAACGACGCGCTGGAGAAGATGATCTGGGCCGAGGCGGACAAGCTCGGCTATTTCATCAAGACGGTGACGCCGGCCGTGCTCGAAAAGGAGAAGCAGGTCGTCAAGAACGAGAAGCGGCAGAGCGTCGACAATGCGCCCTATGGCCATGTGCGCGAACTGATCGCCAGTGCGCTTTATCCGGCGGACCATCCGTATAACTGGATGGTGATCGGATCGATGAAGGATCTCGACGCGGCGCAGCTGTCCGACGTGCAGGACTTCTATCGCCGCTGGTACACCCCGAACAATTCGACGCTGACCATCGCCGGCGACTTCGATCCCGCACAGGCGAAGGTATGGGTCGCGCGCTATTTCGGCGAGATCCCGCGCGGAGCGGTCGCGCCGCGCCCCGTCGCCCGACCGGTGGTGCTCTCCGCGGCGAAGTCGCTCGCCTATGTCGACAGCTATGCCAAGCTGCCGCAGCTGACGATCACGTGGCCGACGGTGCCGGTCGGCAATCCCGACTATGTCGCGCTGGAGGCGCTGTCCGACCTGCTGACCGACGGGCGCGATGCGCCGCTGACGAAGGTGCTGGTCGACGAGCGCAAGCTGACCGACCGGGTGGACATGTACAGCTGGGACAGCGAGATCGCGGGCGAGGTCGTACTGCAGACCCGCGCGTTCGCTGGCGTGCGACTGGATCAGGTGAAGGACGCGATCGACACCACGCTGACCGATTTCGCGCGGACGCCGGTGTCGGCGGCGCGGCTGGAGCGGGTGAAGACACAGCGCGAGCTGGCGATGCTGTCCGCGCTGCGCGATGTCGACAGCAAGGCGACGACGATCGCACGGTACGAGGCGCAAACGGGCGATCCGGATTTCGCCGACACCTATCTCAAGCGGCTGCGCGCGCTGACGCCCGCCGATATCGACCGGGTGCTGCGCCGCTACGTGCTGAATCGGCCGAGCGTGGCGATGAGCGCGGTGCCGAAGGGTCGCGCGGCGCTGGCGCTGACCGGCGCGACGATGGTGACGCCGGTGACCGAGCCGATCGTGCAGGGCGCCGAAGCCGACGTGGACCAGACCGCCGGCCGCACCGCCTTCACGCCGACGCCGTCGAAGATCGACCGCAAGGTCGAGCCGCCCGCCGGTCCCGCCCCCGCGGTGCGGGTGCCGGCGGTGTGGCAGGGCAGTGCGGCGAACGGCCTTTCACTGTCGGGGATCGAGGATCGGGAGCTGCCGGTCGCGACCTTCGCCTTCTCGTTCGACGGCGGGCAGTTGCTCGACGATCCGGCGAAGCCCGGCGCGGCGAACCTGCTGGCGCGGATGATGACGCGGGGCACCGCGAAGCGCACGGCGGCGGCGCTGGAGACGGCGCTGCTGGCGCTCGGCGCTCGGGTCGAGGCGACGGCGGATCGCGAGCGGATCGTGCTGAGCGGGTTGACGCTGGCGCGCAACTACGACGCGACGATGGCGCTGGTGCGCGAAATGCTGCTGGAACCGCGCTGGGACGCCGCCGAGCTGGCGCTGACCAAGGCGGCGGTATCGGCGAAGATCGCCGACAATCGGTCGAACCCGCAGGCGATCGCGGCGCGGCTGACCGATGTTGTGAGTTTCGACAAGGGCGCGATCTGGACTCGCGATATCCTCGGCACGCAGGCATCGGTCGCGGCGCTGACGATGGACGATCTGAAGCGGATGCAGGGGCGACTGTCGCCGCGCGCGGCGCGCTACCGGGTCGCGGGTGCGGTGACGCGGGCGCAGGTGGAGGCGGCGGTCGCACCGCTGGCGAGCGCGTGGACGACAGCGGCGCCGACCGTGCCACCCGCCCCGCGGGCAACGCCGCAATCGGCGGCGCGGCTGTTCTTCTACGACATCCCCGACGCCAAACAGTCGCTGTTGCTGTTCTCGACGCCGGGGCCAGCACGGAATGACCCGGACTATTACCCGCTGTTCGTGTCGAACTTCACGCTGGGCGGCGGCGGCTTCGCCTCGCGGCTGACGATGGAGCTGCGCGAGGGTAAGGGGTACACCTATGGCGTGCAGTCGCGGTTGCAGGGGTGGAAGAGCGGCGGACGCTGGTCGCTTGTCAGCCCGGTGCGAGCGAACGTGACGCTTGAGGCGGCGCAGCTCGCGCGCAAGATCGTCGCCGACTATGCGACCGGCTTCACCGCCGACGATCTGGCGGTGACGAAAAGCTATCTCACGAAGAGCCGCGCCTTCCAGTTCGAGACGATCGACGACAAGCTGACGATGCTGGCGACGATCGGCGACTATGGCCTGCCGGTCGATTATCCGGCGCGCGAGGCGGCGGTGGTCGACGCGATGTCGGTGGAACAGGTGCGCGCGCTGGCGGCGAAGTATCTCCCGACGAACCGCATGACCTATGTCGTCGTCGGCGATGCCGCCAGCCAGGCGGGGCGGCTCGACGCGCTCGGCCTCGGCAAGGCGGTGCCCGCCAAGGGGCTGATCGAATGAAATCGCCGACGCCGTGGTAGCGGAGGAGGGACTTGAACCCCCGACCCCAGGATTATGATTCCCGTGCTCTAACCAACTGAGCTACTCCGCCCCGGCGTCGGCAAGGCGCGCCCAATAGGTCGGCACCGCGGGGCGGTCAAGCGAAGTTGTGGGTGGAGAGCGCTTCCCACGGCCCGCCACGATACCACCAGCTCGCCAGCCCGCGGATGACGAGCGGACGGCGGCCGAACCGCGCGTCGATCGACGCCTTTAGCGCGCGGGATTGGGCGGGTTCGACCTTGTTCTGGATGGTGACGTGCGGGCGCCAGCCGGCGCGGTCCTGCGGGGTCAGCAGCGGCGCGAAGACATCGGCAAGTTCGGCACGGATCGCGACCAGATCGGGCGATTCGATGCGATAGGCGACGCCGCGCCCGAGTTCGATCGTGCCGGCCAGCCACGCCTGCGGCGCCGCGATGCCACGGGTAAGTGCCGACAGCCGCTGCTTTAATTCCGCCGCGATGCCCGGCGGCAGGTGGTGGAACATCGTCAGATGCGCGGCGAGCTGGTTGCGCTCGGGCGGGAAATGCTCGCGCCGTTCGGCATCCAGCGCGGCCGCGTCCGCCGGGCCGAAGGTCGCGGTGACGATGATCGGCGCGGAATCAGAAACGGAACATCTCCTTGCCGATGTGGGTGATCCGGCATGTCAGGTCCCCTTCACCGCTGGCGACGATGTAATGCGTACACGCATCGACGATGCCGGTCGTGAAGACGACGTCGTCGATGTACATCAGGTCGCGCAGCGGTTCGGTCAGCGCCGGTGCCGGTTCCAGCAGCGGCACGTGCTGCGTCGCCACCACCTTCGACGGATCGTCGCGGTCGAGCATCGACCAGTAGGTGCGATAGATGCCGACCACGCCCGAAGGCTCCACCCCGTGCCACAGAGTCAGCCAGCCGCGTTCGGTCAGGATCGGCGGCGTACCGCCACCCATCCGCGCGGTGGCAAGCGTCGCGGCGTGCGGGCGGATGCCGGGACGGTCGAGCGGCTTCCAGTGGAGCGCGTCGGGCGAGGTCGCGAGATTGATCGACGGCCCGGCGCGCCATTCGCTGCCGGGAGGATAGGCGAAGTAGAGGTCGCCGAGCGGCCGGGTCTGCGCCCAGTATTTGCCGTCGACCAGCCCTTCGAATATCAGCATGTCCTTGTTCTGGTGATCGAGGACGATGCCCTCCAGCCGCCAGTCCATCGCATCGTCGGACGTGTAGAGCGTGGTCGAGTGCCGTTCCGGGCTGACAGAACAGGTGGTCATCAGCCAGCGGTCGCCGACTCGGCTGATCCGCGCATCCTCGACGCCATAGCATTGATAGGGCGCGCGCGGCGTGATCGCCCGGTCGTAGTGGATCGCGACGATCGACAGGCCGTCGGGCGTCATCTCGACCGGCAGCAGCCAACTGAGCGAGGTCAGCGCCATCACCTTCCACCCGCCGCCGCGCATCATGAACTTGCGGGGATCGCTGGTGTCGACATGTTCGAGCGGCCACGCGTCGAGGACGTAGCCATCGTCGCTCCAGCGGATCGCGTGGATGTGGCCGTCGTGGATCGGCGTGCGCAGCGCCTCCGCCACCCGCACCATCAAGAGCAGATTGCCATTCGGCAATCGCGTCATGCCGGGGTTGAAGGCGCCGAGCACATAGGTTTCGGCATCGAAATGCCCGCGCAAGGGCGAGCGCGTGAGGTCGACGTCCTGCGGCGTGAAGACCAGCCGGTCGATGCGATCGCTCATTCGTCGAGCACCCGCGGGACGATCGTCAGTTGCTGCACGACGGTCCGGCGCGGCTGGGTGAGGATATAGTGGACGCCGACCGCGATATCCTCGCCACGCAGCATCGTTTCCGCGTGAATCATCTCGCGCTGCTTGTCGGCGGGAACGTCCGGATACTGCATGTCGGCGCCGGTCTTGCCGGGTTCGACCAGCGCGACGCGAATGCCCTTCGGACCCAGTTCGCGACGCAGCGCCTCGGCGAAGCCGGCGATGCCCGCCTTGATCCCGGCATAGACGGTCGAGCCGGGTCCGAGCACATGCGCGCTCATCGATCCGGTCAGGACGATGTCGCCCTGCCCGCCCAGCTTTTCGACCGCGGCGTGGGCGCTCATCAGATAGGCGGTGAAATCGGTCGCGATCGCATAACGGACCTCGTCGGCGGTCATGTCGGTCAGCCCTTCGGCAGCGACGGCGGCGTTGATGACGGCAACATCGACGCCGCCGAGTGCCTGCGCGCCCGCGTCGAAAAAGCGATCGACCGCACCGTCCTCGGCCAGGTCGATGGCGATGCCCTGCCCCTCGCCGACCTCGTTGATCCGCTCCAGCGCGTCGCCGAGATGCGCTTCGTCGCGGCCGCAGACGAAGAGTCGCGCACCCTCCGACGCCAGCAACACGGCGATGGCGCGGCCGATGCCGGTGGTGCCGCCGGTCACGAGGACGCGGCGTCCCTTCAGGCTTTGAATTTGAGTGTGGGCGTCTGAAACGTCGGTCATGGCGGCTCCCGCAGGGGTGTACCGGGGAAAGGCTTCAGGCGTGCGAGGGTTCCCTGACGATCTGCGCGAGCAGCCGGTCGATGGCGTCGGTCGCCGCGGGCTCCTCCAGCGTGGGCGCATGGCCGACGCCCGCGATCGTCACCAACTCGGCGTGCTCGCCCAGCCGCTCCACCATCCGCGTCGCGGACCGCTCGGCGAGGATGTCGGAGCGCTCGCCGCGCAGCACCAGCACCGGCTTGCCAGCCAGCGCGTCGAGCGCGCGCCACATATCGGGGCCGTTCTGATTGCCCGGCACACGGAACGGCTCGGCGATCTTCATGTCGTAGTCGAGCACGACCCGCCCCGCCGAATTGAGCCGGTAGAGCCGCTTCGCCATCGCGAGCCAGTCCTCCAGCGTGTAGGCGGGATACACGTCGCGATTGCCCTCGCACAGCGCGCGGGCGGCGTGCAGCCAGGTCGGGTGCCATGTGCTGCGCCCGACATAGCTGCCGATACGCGCAAGGCCGGCGGGGTCGAGCTCCGGCCCGACGTCGTTCAGCAGCGCGCCGGCGATCCGACCGCCGTCAGTGCCCGCCAGCAGCATCGTGACGATGCCGCCGAGCGAGGTGCCGAAGGCGACGACGCGGCTGAGCTTCAGTTCGTCGAACAGCCGTTCGACATCCTGCATGTAGGTGAGCGGCACATAGCTCATCGGATCGGCGGCATAGGCGCTCTCGCCCCGCCCGCGGAAATCGAGCGCGATGACGCGCCAGTCCGGTGCGAGCCGCTCCGCCACGCTTTCGAAATCGCGCGCGTTGCGGGTCAGGCCGGGCAGGCACAGGATCGGCGGACGCCCGTCGGCACCACCCGCATAATCGCGGTAGTGCAGGCGCAGGCCGTCGTTCGACCACCAGTAGCCGTCTTCGAACGAAGCATTGCGCGAACCTGCCATCGCCACCCATATCGCCGCATGACCCCGATCCTTCAAGAACATCGCAACGCCCCGACACGCGCCGCCTGGTCGGGGGAGCGCGCGATACTGTCGCTGGGCGATGGCTTCTACGATCCGGTCGCGGCAGCGAACTTTCCCGAGACGCGGCTGCGCTTCCGCAACGACCGCGCGGCGGCGGAGGTCGGACTGGCGGGATTGGACGATGCGGCGTGGGTTCGGCACTTCGGCCGGTTCGTGCCGCTGGCGGATAGCCTGAGCGAGCCGCTGGCGCTGCGCTATCACGGGCACCAGTTCCGCACCTACAACCCCGACATCGGCGACGGACGCGGGTTCCTGTTCGCACAGGGACGCGATGGCGCCGGGCGGCTGATGGATCTCGGTACCAAGGGATCGGGGCAGACGCCGTACAGCCGCTTCGGCGACGGGCGGCTGACGCTGAAGGGCGGCGTGCGCGAGATACTAGCGACCGAGATGCTGCAGGCGCTGAACGTGCCGACCTCGCGCACTTTCTCGCTGATCGAGACGGGCGAGGCGCTGGAGCGCGGCGACGAGCCCTCCCCCACCCGCTCCGCCGTGCTGGTGCGGCTGAGCCATTCGCATATTCGCATCGGGACGTTCCAGCGGCTCGCCTACCTGCGCAATGCAGACGCCATGGCGGGGCTGGTCGATTACGTGCTGGTGCAGTTGCACGGCGATGCGCCGGGCGATCCGGTGCGGCTGCTCGACAACGTCGTGTCACGCGCGGCGGTGCTGGCGGCCCGCTATATGGCGGCGGGGTTCGTGCACGGCGTGCTCAACACCGACAACATCAATGTGACGGGCGAGAGTTTCGACTATGGCCCGTGGCGTTTCGTCCCGAACTGGGACGCGTCGTTCGTTGCGGCCTATTTCGATCACGGCGGGCTGTACGCTTTCGGGCGGCAGCCGGAGGCGATCCATTGGAACGTCATGCAGTTGGCGGTGTCGCTGCGCGCGCTCGTTGAGGCGGAACCGCTGATCGCGGTGCTGGACAGCTATGCCGAGCGCTATCAGGCGGCGGTGACCGAGGCGCTGCTGTGGCGACTGGGCGTCGTGCCGCGCGGCGGGGACGAGGATCGCGCGGCAGTGGCGGCGCTGGAAGCCGCGCTGCGCGCCGCGCCGTCGATCGACCGGTTGTTCTTCAATGCGTTCGGGAAACAACCGACCGGCGATGCGGCGCTCGACGCCGCGCTGACGCCCTACGCCGCGCGGCGCGACCGCGACGATCCCTACTGGTCGGGCGAGCCCTGTTCGATGCTGATCGACGAGGTCGAGACGATCTGGGCGGCGATCGACGAACGTGACGACTGGGGGCCGCTGGAGGCCAAGGTCGCGGCGATCCGGGCGATGGGCGCGGCGCTGGCCTGACGCCCCTTGTGACGGTTAACGATTTTCGGCAGGGATCGGGGATGACGGGGCAGGACATCATTTCGAGCGAGCCCGCGACGGGCGAGGTTTTGTGGCGCGGCGTGTCGTCGGATGTCGACGCGGAGGTCGCGCTGGCGCGCGACAGCTGGGCCGGCTGGGCGTCGCAGCCCGTGTCGTACCGCATCGAGACGCTGCGCCGCTTCGCCAATGTCGTTCGCCAGCGGGCGGAAGCGTTCGCCGACCTGATCGCGCGCGAAACCGGCAAGCCGCTGTGGGAAGCCAGAACCGAGGTCGACACCGTCGTCGCCAAGGTGGACATCTCCGTCTCCGCCCTGTCGGAACGAGCGGGACAGCGCCGGTCGGAAGCGCCTATGAACACGCGCATGGCGCTGCGCCATAAGCCGCACGGCGTGCTGGCAGTGCTGGGGCCGTACAACTTCCCCGCGCACCTGCCCAACGGCCACATCGTCCCCGCGCTGCTGGCGGGCAATGCGGTGCTGTTCAAGCCGTCGGAAAAGACGCCGGCGACCGGCGCGTTCCTGGTCGAATGCTATCATGCCGCCGGGGTGCCCGAGGGGTGCGTGCGGCTGGTGCTGGGCGGGCCCGAAACCGGCAAGGCGCTGGCCGCGCACGACGGCATCGACGGGCTGCTCTTCACCGGATCGGCGCGCACCGGCCATGCGCTCAATCGCCTCTATGCCGAGCGACCGGAGAAGATCCTGGCGCTGGAGATGGGTGGCAACAACCCGATCGTGGTGTGGGATACGCCCGACCTGCACGCCGCCGCGGTGCTGGTGGTGCAGTCGGCCTTTACGAGCGCGGGCCAGCGCTGCACCGCCGCGCGACGCCTGATCGTCGACGAGCGGCTGGCCGACCCGTTGCTGGACGAGATCGGCAAGATCGTCTCGCGCATCATCGTCGGCGCGCCGCACGACGATCCGCAGCCATTCATGGGGCCGGTGATCGACAACGACACAGCCGATATGCTGGGCGAAAGCTTTCTCGCGCTGCTGACGATGGGTGGGCGACCGCTCACCCATCTGGAGCGCCCGCAGGCGGATCGGCCGTTCCTCACGCCCGCGATCATGGACATGACCGAGGCGCGCGAGCGACCCGACATCGAGCTGTTCGGCCCCATCCTGCAACTCTATCGTACCGGTAGTTTCGAGGAGGCGATGGGGATCGCCAACGACACCCGCTATGGCCTGTCGGCCTCGCTCGTCAGCCAGGATCCGGCGCTCTACAACCGCTTCTGGGCAACGATCCGCGCCGGCATCGTCAACTGGAACCGACCGACAAACGGGGCGTCGTCCAGCGCACCGTTCGGCGGCATCGGCTGGTCGGGCAACCACCGGCCGAGCGCCTATTACGCAGCGGATTATTGCGCCTATCCGGTCGTCAGCAACGAGGCGGACCAGCCGCGCGGGGCGATCGGGATCGGGTTGCGGGATATCGTCGGGGATCGGTAGGGGGGGTCGGACATCGGTCCCCGACAAACTTTCCTTACCCGTGCCAAAGCATCGCTGGTTTGCCGCATCCGCCAGCGCGGGCCATCTGACGGAGCATGGCTAGCCTTCTCGATCCCACCGCCCGCGGGCGCGTCATCCTGGTCGGTGCGGGACCGGGCGATCCCGGTCTGCTGACGGTCCGCGCGGTCGAGGCGTTGCGTCAGGCCGACGTCGTCGTCCACGACGGGCTGATCGACCCTCGCGTGCTGGATATCGCCCCGCCGGAGGCACACCGCATCTCGGTCGCCAAGCAGCGCGACCGGCATACGCTGCCGCAGGAAGGCATCAACGCGCTCATCGTCGCGCATGTCCGGCTGGGGCAGATCGTCGTGCGGCTGAAGGGCGGCGATCCGTTCATCTTCGGACGTGGCGGCGAAGAGGTCGAGGCGGTGCGTGCGGCCGGGCTGCCGGTCGAGGTGATCCCGGGCGTGTCGGCGGCGCTGGGCTGTGCCGCCGAAGCAATGCTGCCGCTGACGCACCGCGACTGGTCGAGCGCGGTCAGCTTCGTCGCGGGACAGTGCAAGGGCTTGCAGGATCAGGACTGGTCCGGGCTCGCCGGCAAGGGCCGCACGCTCGTCATCTACATGGGCGTCGCCACCTGCCCCGCCATCGCCGACAAGCTGATGGCGGACGGCGTCGCGCCCGACATGCCGGTGGCGGTGCTGGAGAAGGGGACGCTGAGCGGCCACCGTGCGCTCCGCACGCTGCTGGCGGACCTCGGCGACATGGTGACGCGCGAGCGGGTCGGGTCGCCGGCGATCATCGTCGTGGGCGAAGTCGTGCTGCTGGCCGATGCCGAGGACCGGCTGGGCACGCTGGCCGCGCAGGCGGAGGCGATGGCGTGAAGCTGCTGACGGGCAACGACCTCGCCAGCGGCGACGTGGTGTGGTGGACCGGCGACGGTTGGTCCCGGCACGTCGAGGACGCGGTCGACGTCGATGAGGGCGGCGAGAGCATCGCGCGCAGCGAGGAAGGCGCGCGGCGCGTCAACGTGCCCTATGTCATCGACGCGACGGCGACGCCGGACGGCCCCCGCCCCGCCCATATCAAGGACCGCATTCGCGCGCTGGGCCCGACGATTCGCGCCGACCTGACGCTGAAGCCGGCCGATCCGGCAGCGGGAGACTGGGTGATATGAGCGGCATTTCTCTGCCGCTCGCCCCCTCCACCACGCAACTCCGCGTCGCGGTTCTCCTCCCCCTGTCGGGGAGGATTTAGGAAGACCATGTATAAATACGACCAATACGATCAGGCCATCGTCGACACGCGCGTCGCCGAGTTTCGCGATCAGGTGGAGCGGCGCCTGTCGGGGGCGCTGAGCGAGGATCAGTTCAAGCCGCTTCGGCTGATGAACGGGCTCTATCTGCAGCTCCACGCGTACATGCTGCGCGTCGCGGTGCCGTACGGCACGCTCGACGGGCGGCAGATGCGGATGCTTGGGCATATCGCGCGCAAGTACGACCGCGGATATGGGCATTTCACGACGCGGCAGAACCTTCAGTACAACTGGATCAAGCTGGAGGACGCCCCCGACATCCTGGCCGAGCTGGCGACGGTGGAGATGCATGCCATCCAGACCAGCGGCAACTGCATCCGCAACATCAGTTCGGATCAGTTCGCCGGCGCCGCCGCCGACGAGGTGACCGACCCGCGCCCCTGGGCGGAGCTGATCCGGCAGTGGTCGACCTTCCACCCCGAATTCACCTACCTCCCCCGCAAGTTCAAGATCGCGGTGATCGCCAGCGACAGCGACCGCGCGGCGATGCGGCTGCACGATATCGGCATCCAGCTGGTCGAGCGGGATGGCGCGATCGGCGCGCGCGTGTTCGTCGGCGGCGGCATGGGCCGTACGCCGATGATCGCGGCGCAGATCAGCGACTTCGTGCCCGCCGCCGACCTGCTGTCCTATTTGGAAGCCTGCCTGCGCGTGTACAATCGTCACGGGCGGCGCGACAACATCTACAAGGCGCGGATCAAGATCCTGATCCACGACCTGGGCGCAGAGGAATATGCGCGGCAGGTGGCCGATGAGCATGTCGCGGTGAAGGCGCTGGGGCTCGATCCGCCCGCCGCCGAGCTGGCGCGGATCAGCGCGATGTTCGCCGCGCCGCCGTTCGAGACCGGCCTGACCGACACAGCCGACCGCAGCGATCCCGACTTCGCCGTGTGGCTCGACCAGAATGTCGCGCCGCACAAGCAGCCGGGATACGCCATCGTGACGGTCAGCCTGAAGCCGATCGGAGGCATTCCGGGCGATGCGTCGGCCGATCAGATCGACCTGATCGCGGACCTCGCCGAACGCTACTCGTTCGACGAACTGCGCGTCACGCATGCGCAGAACATCGTCCTGCCGCATGTGGCGATCCGCGACCTGCACGCGGTGTGGACGGCCCTGCGCGAGGGCGAGCTGGCGGATGCCAACCTCGACCTCATCAGCGACATCATTGCATGTCCGGGGCTCGATTATTGCAGCTTAGCCAACGCGCGGTCGATCCCGGTCGCGCAGAAGATCGCGACACGCTTCGCACAGGGTGGACGCGAGCGGGAGCTTGGCGAACTGAAGCTCAAGATTTCGGGGTGTATCAACGCGTGCGGCCATCACCACGCCGGACACATCGGCATCCTCGGCGTCGACAAGAAGGGCGTCGAAAATTACCAGCTGCTGCTCGGTGGTTCGGGCGCGGAGGACGTCAGCCTCGCGAAGATCACCGGCCCCGGCTTCGACGAGGACGGCGTGGTCGATGCGATCGAGAAGGTCACCGACCTCTACCTCGCCGAGCGGACCGACGGCGAACGCTTCCTCGACACCTATCGCCGCCTCGGCATGACGCCGTTCAAGGACGCGATCTATGGTTGATGCCCCCCTCGCCTTTCGCGACGATGCGACGCTGGAAGAGCCGGCGGTGACGCTGGACGGGTTCCTCGACCAGGCGGATGCGCATGCGGTGCGGCTGGAGGCGGGCGAGGATGCGCGCGCGCTGCTGCCGCATCTGTCGCGGCTGACGCTCGTCGAGATCGCGTTTCCGACGTTCCGCGACGGGCGCGGCTATTCGGCGGCGCGCATCCTGCGCGAGGCGGGCTACACCGGCGAGCTGCGTGCGCAGGGTGACGTGCTGGTCGATCAAGTGCCGTTGATGCGCCGCTGCGGCTTCGACAGCTTCGCGCCGCAGGCGCCGATCGATGCGGGCGTGCTGGCGGCAGCGCTGGCGCGACATGACGACGTGTACCAGCGCGCGGCCGACGGCCATGTGCCGGTGTGGAAGCTGCGACATGGGTGAGGCGGTGCGGCGGATCGTCGATACGATCGACCTGGCACCCCGCTGGAGCGCGGACGATGTCGCGCGGCTGGAGCGGCGCTTCGCCGGGGCGGATGCGCCGACGATGCTCGCGACGCTGTTGCGCGAGCGGTTGCTGGGCGAGGTCGGCCTCGTGTCGTCGTTCGGGGCGGAATCGGCGGTGCTGCTCGACCTGGTCGCAGCGGTCGATCCATCGGTGCCGGTGTTCTTCCTCGATACCGGCAAACATTTCGCCGAGACGATCGCGTATCGCGACGTGCTGGCCGAGCGGCTGGGGCTGAGCGACCTGCGCGTGCTGACGCCGGATGCGAACGAACTGGCAGCGCGCGATGAGGCCGGCCTGCGCTGGTCCTACGATCCCGATGGCTGCTGCGACCTGCGCAAGGTCCGCCCGCTCGAGCGCGCGATGACCGGGTTCGACGCGAGCATCACCGGGCGCAAGGCGTTTCAGGCGAGCACGCGTGCCGCCCTCCCCCGCTTCGAGCTGGACGGCGATCTGCTGAAGGTGAACCCGCTGGCGACATGGACGCGCGACGACATCCAGGCGCATTTCGCCCGCCGCGATTTGCCTCGCCACCCGCTGGAGGCTGAGGGCTACGCCTCGATCGGCTGCGCGCCGTGCACGAGCAAGGTGGCGCCCGGCGAAGACCCCCGCTCGGGCCGCTGGCGCGGGTGGGACAAGACGGAATGCGGCATCCACTCGCCCGTCGACGATCCGGCGTTCTAGATGCTTGCACCGCGCCGGGCCGCCGCCTAATCGCGGACCCGCGCTGTGGGCCTGTAGCTCAGCGGTTAGAGCTGGCCGCTCATAACGGCTAGGTCGCGGGTTCGAATCCTGCCGGGCCCACCAGCGTGACCGTGCAAGCACACGGTCACGCGGCCGGCGGCGCAAAGCGCCGTCCGACGACGCGGCTTCGCCGCGGCGTAAACCGGCTTTCGCGATATCATCGAAAATGGCTGAAAAAAATGGTCGGGGAGACAGGATGGGAATATCTACCTTCTCGTGACATAGGACTGACCACGAGTCGCGGTTTTCTGCGGGTTTAAGACTCCACTTGCTACAGCACCCGTGCTACGAGTTGCTACAGCACCTGCACGGAGAATCCGCTTTTCATGTCTCTCGCAACCTACCTTGTCCAGCGCGGCAAACGTGGCACTTGGCAGCTTCGCGTGCCGATCCCGCGAGCCCTCCACGCCCCCGGGAAGCCCAAGGAACGAGTCAAGTCGATGGGCACGACCGATCGCCGCATCGCTTCTGACCGTGCCCTGGCTGTGCTGGACGACTGGAAGCGAGAATGGGCAACAGCGCGAGGTGAGACGTTTGCGGCGATGCCCGCGCGACAAGCATCGCCTCGCCACGACGTGACAGTGCCAGCACTGGTGCTTGGCCAGCATGAGGCTCTGTTGCAGCAACTTGAAAGCCAGCGGCGTGCCCTTCCGGCAGACGATGCCGCACAGGACGCCGAAATGACGAAGCGGGCAATGGACCTTCGCCGCTTGACCCGCCGGCATGCCGATGGCGACGACGCGACGTTCCGGGCCATGGCAGATCGCATGATTGCGGCCCGCTCGCTGCCGATTGTGGAGGGTAGTTCGGAATACGAGGCGCTGGTCGCCGGGCTGGCGGAAAGCGCTATCGAGGCGCTGTCGGTTCATCAACGCCGATACTCTGGCGAGCTAAACGCGGAGCCTAGAAGCGCGCTCATTCGCGATGAGCGTCAACGGCAAGCCGATAAGGCTAAAGCTGGCGAGGCATTGCTAGACCTGTTCGACCGCTATGCCGAACAGCGTCTCGCCGAAGGCCGCAAGCGCGACGATACGCTCAAGCAGGACCGCAAGGTGATCGAGCAGTTCGCGGCGTTCGTCGGCGTCGATCGGGCGGTCGCATCGATCAAACCGGAGCACGTCCGCGAGTACCGCGACACATTGCGCCGGCTACCGCCCAAATGGCGCGACCGCGCCGATATGCGTGGCTTGTCGATGCGGGAGGCGGCAGCGAAGGCCCGTGCTTCCGAGATGCAGCGCACCGCGCTGACGACCGTCAACAAGCACCTTTCCACCATATCGCCGCTGTTCGCGTGGCTCATCAAGGAACGATGGGACTTGTCGAACCCATGCGCCGGCCTGTTTCACGATAAGGTGCGGGGCAAGAACCCGCGCCCGCCCCTCGGCACCGATCGCCTGAACAAGGTGCTGACATCGCCCCTGTTCACCGGGTTTGAGGCGGACGGCAAAGAGCACCGCCCCGGCGAGGTTCGCGCGAACGACTGGCGATACTGGATTCCTTTGCTGTGCCTATTCACCGGCATGCGCGTAGGCGAGGCGGCACAGCTCCGCGCCGAAGACGTGTCGCAGCATGAGAGCGGCGCGTGGATCATCGATATTCAGCACGCCCCGGAGAAGGGACAAACGACGAAGGCGGGGCAATCGCGGGCGTCGGTGGCGCACGCAAAGCTGGTGGAGCTTGGGTTCGTCGCTTTCGTGGAACAACGCCGCGCCGCTGAGGGCGACAGCCGTCTGTTCCCTGAGCTGGTGGCAAATGATCGTGATCAGCTAGGCGCGGAGCCTTCGGCGTTCTGGCGCGACTACCTAACGCGCGTCGGCGTGAAGGCCGGTGCCGATGGCTTAGGTGCGCATAGCTTCCGGCATGAACTGGCAGACCGGCTTCGTGTTGAGGTGGGGCTTGTCGATGACCAGATCGCCGTCGCGCTGGGGCACGACCAGAAAAGCACGACCGCTGGTTATGGCGCGGTGCGTCAGGGCACAGTGCGTTTCCTCGCGCCGGTGATCGAACAGGTGCGGTTCGATGGCGTAGATTTTATGCCACTGAATAACGCCCATAAAAGCCCATAGAGCGGCTTTTTATGAATTTGGCTGTCCGTGGCCACAAGTCTACGAAAAACCGCTGCATGGCCCGTCCTCGGCGGAAATAGAGCCTATTGCGTCACACATGTTGCCGACATACCACACGCCGCGACCGATGCGGGGCGCGAAATCGTGCGTCCGACCAAGTTGCCCGCCGGGAGTTCGTGACCCACGTCGAACCCCCTAGCGCGCGTACGCGTGTACACGTACGCGCATTATGCGCACGCGTAGCGCGTGCTCGCTCGCGGGCGCGCATCCATAAAAAAACAAATAACTAATATTCTAAGATTCATAATTCTAAGATTCGTTTTTCTTCTCACTTCGTTCGAAGAAAAGGAGCGACGTTTTCACGTCGCTCTTTTTGTCAAAAGTTTCGATTTGCAACTGAATGCGTATCAAGCCGAAGCCGCAGCCATCGGCGTGGCGTGTGTCCGGCATGCAACAAACCTATTCCCATCGAACGCGAAATCGGGTATCATGCTCGGCGTTGGAATGATCCCGACGAAACCCTCTCGGAGTGCGAGGCTAAAGCACTCCAGCATCCCGGTGTGCTCAACCACCTGAGGAAGTCCGGCGCGAAGACTTAGACCGCGGCCACTCTAAAACCGATGGGCCACTAGCCGCGAAGCGGCACTAGGCGTTGCAAATCCTCAGGACCGCGAGCGGTCCCCGCCCAAACAGGGCCGCTCAAGTCGAGCGTCACAAGGCTGATCCCGCGAATACGCGGCATCCTAACAGTCCTGAGTTTCCATCGTTGTCCACCCCCTCCCCCACGTCCAGCCTCACCGCGTCGATCGCCTCATGGCGTTCCGGCAGCGCGGGCTTCGTCAAATTCTTGGATGACGTGCAGCCCCGCGTTCGGTCGAGCACCGGCGGGTTCACACCGTTCGTTCCCGGCCCTCGCGAAGCCGCTGAGATCGCAAAGGCACTCGACGGCAAGGACGTGTCAGTCACGTGTTTTTGCTGGCCCCGCCGACACGGCAAGTCCGTCACATCCGCCATGATTATCGTTTGGCGGTTCCTTACTCGGCAGACCGAAACCGTCGCTGTTGTCGCGAACAGCGAAAAGCAGGTGGTCGATACGGCGTTCCGGTCGATCCGCGAGGCTTTCGAGCAAACTCCGATGCTCAAGCGGTTGGTCGCGGCGGGCACCATCAACGTGCTTAGCGACCGCATCGAGTTCCCAACCGCCGGCTCGACCATTCAGGCGTTCAGCGCCAACCCTGCCGCGCTGTGGGGCAAAAAGCTGTCATGTGCCCAGGTATCGGAGCTTCACGCCGCGCCGCGCGGCGATGAGGTATTCGCGGCGCTCGCCGGATCGCTGCTAGACACCGCCGGCTCCCTCATGCTGATCGACAGCACCGTCTCCCCGAAGTCGAACAAGCTCTTTGAGCTGTATCAGGCCGCGAACCATCCAACCGACCCAGATACGTCAATCGCGTTCAGCCACATCGCTTACGCCGACCTTGAAGACGCATGCCGGAACGCACCGCCGTGGATTAGCGAAAGCAAGCTCCGGTCGCTGTCACGCCAGATGCTCCCGCATGAGTTCGCGCTGTACCACCTGAACCGCTGGGGCGATGCGACCAGCGCCTTGTTCCCCGCCGATGTGCTGGCAGCATGCACGCACGAATATCCGCTGGACGTGAAGGCGCTTGCCGCCGCGTCCGCCTACATCGTCGGCGGTGGCTTGGACCGGGCGTTCGGCGGATCGCGCCACGGCGATCGCACCGTGACCGCCTGCGTCGCTAAGATCGTGCTGGACGATGAGGAACACCTATTCGTGCTGGACGCCGACAGCGTGTTCCTTGGCCGGCTTGGCGGCATCAAGAGCCGGCTTGACGGTTACCATCGGGGCTATGGCATGAGCCGCGCAACGCTGGAATCCTACGGGGCACAGGACGTGGCGGATTGGGCTGCGACGCAGCCCTACAGCTCCGGCGTTGAGGTGATCCACCCGTCGCGCAAGTCGAAGTATCAAGCGTTTATGGGACTGTATCAGGCTGCCGCCGAACAGCGCCTCCACATCCATCCTGCCTTCAAAGACCTACTCGCCGAACTCGCCGTGTTCGAGGTGCATGCGGACGGCAAGGCAACCGATGGCGAAGCTGCCGTTCCCAAATTCACGCACCCGCGCGGCGCTCACGACGACTTTGTGCATGCGCTGGCATGGGCCGCGCACTCGCTGCGGCATGTCTCGCTGAATCCATATGAGCTGGAGGGCATCCACTGCAACGGACGCGGTCCCGCAGTCGTCGCCTGCGTCCTGAACGGTGGTGCTCATGTGCCGATGTGTGCGCGTGAGTGTCGATCGATGCGCGAAGCCTCACGCCTATTCGAAGCCTATCGCGCTCGCAAACCAGTCGACGCCGTCGCCTTCGAAGTCTTTGCGACAATGAAAATGAAAAATATCGGCGCACATACGGTGCCACGATGAATAGATATCGTGACTCGCATGCAGTATTGCGCTATACTGCTACCACTTTCGACTGTTTGGAGCTTAGTTCGTCAAGTGCTATTCGCAACTGATACCGTTCGGATAGCATCTGCATCACGTGACCGTAAGGAAGATTGTGCGCTTCGTCTTCGCTATTATTGGGATGAGCAGTCGCAAGAGACGCTCAAGCTAATCGCGCGTCGGTGGGCACGCCCCGACCAGTTCCGGCTTTTCAGCATCAACGTCGTGCGCGCGATCACTAACCGCCGCGCCAACACTTACCGCATCCAGCCTCGCCGCGTGTTCACGGGCGTCGATCAAGCAAAGATGGACGCGCTCTATCGTGCGATGAACGCCGACGCGGTGCTCAAGAAGGCTTCACGCTATGTGAAGCTTTGCAAAACCGGCCTTCTACAGGTCGGTTTCAACGAGGCGACGGGCACGCCGACGCTGAACGTCATCACGCCGAACGTGCTGGACGTGCTCTACACCGACCCGGAGAACCCGGAACGCATCATCATCACGCACGGTGCGACCCGCGCCGAAGATGTGACCTATTCCGATTGGACTACCACCGGCTTCCGGCATCTGAACTATCGCGGCGTGCCTCGCCGAATCGAAGGCAATCCCGGCGACGCCAACCCCTATGGCGTGCTGCCGTTCGTGCCGCTGTTCGACCGATTACCAGACGACCAGTTTTTCCTCCCCGGCGGTAACGACCTCATGGAGTCGCAAGACGCCGTGAACGTCGCGCTCGCCTCGCTTTGGCGTTCAGTCGAGCAACAAAGTCATGGGCAAGCGTGGGCATCCGGCATCAGCGCGAACGAGGTGCTACAATTCGGCCCCGACCGCGCAATCGCGCTGCCCCAAGGCGGGCAGTTCGGCTTCGCCAGTCCCAACTCGCCGATTGCTTCGATTTTGTCGGCGATCGAGTTCGTGTTGCGCCAGACTGCCGCCACGCACGGCGTCGGCAGCGACGTGTTCGACCTGTCTAAGGTCGCCGAGTCCGGTAGCGCGAAGCACGCGGGGCGCATCGAACTCCGTGAGGAACGGCTAGACGACATCGCGCAATGGCGCATCGCCGAAGCTCGCTTGTTCGCAGTGCTCAAGGCTGTTGTGAACACGCATCGCCCCGGCACCATTCCTGACGACGCCATGATCGCCGTGGACTTCGCGGAACTGCAAGACAGCCTCACCGAAGCCGAACAGCTCGCCAACACGCGCGACAAGATCGACCTGGGCCTTTGGTCGCCGGCTGACGCCCTAATGGCGCTGAATCCCGATGGCTTCCCCGACCGCGCTGCCGCGATGCGCGAACTTCAATCCCGACGCGACGAGTCCGCCGCGCTGGCGCTGCCTCTGTAGGAATCGACATGGAAAACGACACCCCGAACCCCGACCCCGCCGTCGCAGAGCTTGCTGCCCTCAAGGCACAGCTCGCCGACACCGCCAGCACCGTGCTTGCCGGCGTGCCTGAAAACCTACGCGGCCTGATTCCTGCCAGCCTGACGCCCGCCGACCAGCTCGCATGGTTCCACACCGCCAAGGCGACCGGCGTGTTCGACACAAAGCCGGCAGTCCCCGCCACCGACAGCGGCAAACCGGCGATTACGCCGACCACCCCCGATCCTGCCTCCCTGCCGGTGTTTGCCCGCATGGCCGGCGGATATCGCAAGTAACAAAATAAGAGAGGATACCTGTAAGTGTTGACGATTACCGAATGGGCGAAGCTTAACCCCGATCAGCTGACGTCCGGCATAGTGGAGATTTTCGCAACGGAGAACCCAGTGCTCGCCGCGCTGCCGTTCATCAATATCGCCGGCAACGCCTACACCTACAATCGCGAGCAGTCGCTCCCCGGCGTGGCGTTTCGTGGCTTCAACGAAGGCTACGCTGAATCCACCGGCGTAGTGAACCCTCTGACGGAGACGCTGACGATCCTTGGCGGCGACAGCGACTTCGACATTGCACAGATCGCAATGCAGACCGGCGACAACGATACCCGCGCCATTCACGACGCATTGAAGGCGAAGGCTGCAACGCTGACTTGGCTGCGCACCTTCTTCGACGGCGACACGTCCGCCAACCCGAAGGCCTTCGACGGACTGAACCGGCGTTTGACAGGCGAGCAGCTCCTGACCGCCGGCACGAACGGAAACGTGCTCACGCTGGAGATGCTGGACGAGCTGGTCGACGCGGTGCGAGGAACGCCGTCGCTGTTGCTGATGAACAAGGCAGTGCGGCGTAAGGCTCGCCAGCTCGCACGCTCGGTGAACGCGCTCACCATTTCCACGGACCAGCTCGGCCGTGAACTGGACGGCTATGCCGGCGTGCCGTTTGGCCTGATCGAGGAAGACGAGACCGGCGCCGACATCCTCGCGTTCGACGAGACGCAGGGCACCGCGAACGCGACGACCAGCATCTACGCCGTCCGATTTGGCGCTGACACGCTCCACGGCATCCAGACGAAGCCGATCGAGGCGCGCGACCTCGGCGAGGTCGACGACAAGCCGGCGCTACGCACTCGCACCGAATGGTATTCGGGCTTTGTCATCAAGCACCCGAAGGCCGCTGCGCGCCTCAAAGGCGTCAAGGCCGCATAAGCTAACCCCGGCGGGCGAACGAAGCCACCCACACTATCCGCTGCGCTGGAAAGGTTGCCCGCCGCGCGCACTCGGAGTGGGAAAGGAGCCGGGTGCCACCACCCGGCGCGGGATAAGTCGGCGAGTGCCCGCGCATGCAAAACCCCGACAGTCAGCGGCACCTAACTCTCCTTGTCCGGGTGCGTGGCTGACAACTTTTGCAGAGGTATCCAATGCTCGCTGACCTGTCGCCGCTCATGACCGACGTCGTTATCCAGCTCCACGCGGGCGAACGAGATATAGTCGGCAATCTTCTATGGTCGACGCGATCGGAGCACCTCGCGCGGGTGACTTACAGTCCCGGCAAGACGCTAGGACCAGCGTCACGCGAGGCCTCCCCCGACGCCACCGCAACCATGTGGCTGATCGACCACCCGCACCCCATCGCCATCGGCAACATGTTCGAGTTGTCCGAAGCTGTGACACTCAAGGTGGCACGGTTCGAACGCCGCAAGCTGCCCGATGGCGTGCTCCACAAGGTATATTTGACGTGACCGACCCCGTGCCCACCTGGGCAATCCGTGCCGGCGTGAACTCCTACGCCAGTCTCGCCGAAGCCGAAGAAATTGTGGCGACCCGCCTGTTCGCAACCGCATGGAATGGCGCGCAGGAACAGACGCGATCGAAAGCGCTCATCACTGCTACAGCGCTGCTTGATCGGCTACGCTGGCAGGGTCGCCCCCTCGCCGCGACACAGCCGCTGGCATGGCCGCGCCTTCCCGAGCGCTGCCCGCACGGTTATCCGCTGACCACGGCTACCCCGCCCGACATCGTTACGGCATGCGTTGAGCTTGCTGTTCACCTTCTGGTGCAAGGACACATGCCCGGTGCACCGGTGATGCAGCGGATGCTGGGCGACAGCATGACGATGTATTTCCCGACGATCGCTGATGAGTTTCCGAAGCACGTCCGCCGGCTGATTGAACCGCATCTGCGCGCTTCTTCGGCAAACGTCGCGGAGGTGCAGCTGTGACCGACCCGATTGAACAGCTCTCCAAACGCCAAGAGGGGGACTTGGAGGAGACGATCGACGCCGCCATCGATGACGCGTTGACGCTGTTCGACACCGTTGCTGTCGCTGCCCTTCTGGCGAACGCTGATGACGAAGGCGTCGACGCGCGCGAACACTACGAAGGACTACTCGGCACGCTTACCGGCGCGGACGATGCCGACGAAGGGCTGATAGCTGACGCGCTTAACGCGACCACGATGTCCGCTGGCCTCGCTTCGTTCTTCGCGGGTGTCGCGGCGCTTGCTGCCGCACAGGCCTGCCACGTCGCGAATACGAACGCCGCCGACGCCGTGATCGCCCGCGACAACGCGATCCGCTCATTCCGCGCCGCCTACGTCCATGAAAGCGCGAAAGCGCTACGCGATACCGCTGAGCGCATGCTTACCGCACGCGGTGCCAGCGATAGCCGCGCTGCCCAAATGCGGCGAGCTATCGGCCTGTCGGTTGCGCAAGCTCGATCACTCCACGCGATCCGCGAAGCCTTGATCGCCCATGTTGCAGACACCAACCGAGACCCGGAGTCTATCCTTGTCGCGACAAGAGGCAGCATTACCGCCGCACAGCGTCAGATGCTCGTCAAGGCGATCCGTGCCGGCACCAGCCCGGATCAAGCGGAGAAGTTGCTAGACCGTCATGCCAAGGCACTCCGGCGAGCTCGCACCAGCGCTGTCGCCGGGAATGCCGTTCACCAGATCGCCGAAAGCGCGAAACTTACCGGTTGGCAAATCGCCCAACGCTTCGGTGCCCTGCCCGCCGATCAACGCCGCTACTGGCGCACCGCTGGCGATGAACGGGTGCGCCTCGCCCATGCACAGGTGCCGAGAATGAACCGCAACGGCGTACCGCTCAATCAGCCATTCGCGACGCCGCTAGGACCATGCCTCACGCCGCCACTGGAGGCCGGTTGTCGGTGTAGGGCAACCCTGAGGCACGCGGTATGATCGCCGGCACCATCAGCCCCGAGCAACGCTTGTTTGTCGGTGTCATCGTCAATGCTGCCCAAGAGGCTGCTGGTAGCATCGCGACGCGTAATCGACCCGCACAGGCAATGTCGTCCCAAGAGGACGCTCGCACGTGGTTTGTCGAAGCTGGGGAAGATTTCGCCACGGTGTGCGAACTCGCCGGTTTCGAGCCGCACACAGTACGATCACAGGTGCTTGCCTATCTCGACCGAGTGGCCGCCGATCCCGCAGCACGAGTGACGTTGAAGCGCGCTAATATGCCCTCCCGCCGAAGCGCCCTATCAATGCACGACGTTGCCCGCCACGCCGGCGTTTCAGCGACTACCGTCTCCAACGTCATCCACGACCGTCCGAACGTCATGCCGGCAACGCGCGCCCGAGTGTTCGCCGTAATCAAAGCGCTAGGATACCGCCACAGTGTCCATTGAGCCGATCGCGTTCGACATGAGTATCGCCGGTCGCAAGATCGACGGGCGCACGATGGAAGCCAAGCGGTTTCGCTCGATCGGGCTGGAACTTGCCGACCAGTTAGGCCGCAACCCCACGCCATCGGAGCGCCTGTTACTGATGAACACCGCCACGCTAGCGATGCTGTGCGAACAGGCGACCGCCGACTTGCTGGAAGGCAATTCGGTCGATCAGGAGAACTACCGCCGCAACGTGACGCTGCTAGGCGCGAACCTCATTAAGCTGGGGCTAGCCAAAAAGAGCCGCGATGTGTCGAAGCGGGATAGCGCCGGCATGGATGACTTCGGTGCGGCGCTGATTGAGGCGAACGCACGCCTTTAATCTGTTGGCGCATTCGGCTTTCGCAAAGCAGTCATTTCCGTATAAACCTTTCTGCCGTATTCCGTAAGTTCAATGAATTCCATCACCCCCGCGTTTACCGCCTTTGCATTGTAGGAACGAGCTAATTTCAAAGCGATTAGCTGATTTATTATAAAATCTATATCAGTTTTATATACTACCGTAGTTACGGGGGCTTCGCATCGTTCCCGCAAATAGGTTGTCATGGCAGTGGCAATCATTTCTCTCGTCGTTGGACGCATCATTGCCGGCGCAACCGCTGTCAATATCTTCTCCCAAGAGAGTTTTTTGGCAGATTTTCTTGTCTCCGATCCGTAGCGATCGCGGAAAGTAAAATTATAAGACACGGCATAAATCGAATCCATATCTGCTATATCTGATACGGAAGGCTTCAACTGCGTTTGAAGTTTGGACAATGCGGATGAAAGCTTTTGGTTTTCGGAGCGGACCGTATTCAACTGACTCAATATGTCTTCGCTCGCCGCAGTGTCACCCCTGATCCATCCGGTAGCAGGGAAGTCGGTCATCGCGCGAACCAATGCCTTGAGCACTAGACCCTCAAGCTGCTCACGTGATTTCCATTCTCTGACCAGACGCCCCGCCATCACCTTCGATCGAAAAGCATCTAAGTTCGCACGCATTCTGTCACCCAGGTCAACCTTCCCGGCGGGTATTGCCATCGCGTCACCATGGGGGAAGGCTAACACCGTCTTCCCTGTGTGCACCGCGTAGTCGTATTCACGTTCTGTGAAGCTAACCCCTTCCTCATCAAGCGATCCATATCGACCGCCCATAATAAGGACGTAGTAGTCACATTCGTCGATCACCTTTTTTATGTACGCTAGTTGCTCCGTGTCGGCGGCAGGAAACAGTTCCATGCCGGCTGGGATGTGGCCAAGGTCGAGTATGTTGCGGATAGCGTCCTGTCGTTCCTCTTGGAGGTCGCGGAACGTAGAGGACACGAACACCTGATATTTCTTCTGCATGGAACATCCGATGGCATGGGAAGGTCACCATCTGTTCTCGCCCACCGAGCACCCGAACGCAACCACACGGTTACAACGCTGCCGCTCTCGCTCATCAGCAGTCTGCGCCCGAGTGGACATTGTCATTGTGACAGCACCGCTGGCAGCTCCCGCGCTCGACGCCGCTTGGCACCCTATAACGCCTCAAAAGTTACACCTTTAGAGAGGGCTAAAATGCCCATCAGATAGCGCCTCAAAAGATACCGGTTTGACTTGTGATACAGTCGCTTTAATCAGGGGTATCTTTTGAGACTCGGAGGCAAGGCAATGAGCCGCATCGCATACTATCGTGTCAGCACCGGCGACCAGACGATCGACGCACAGCGGCATGCGCTTGGCGAGGGCTTTGGCCGCGAGTTTTCCGACGAAGGCGTGAGTGGTGCCACCGCTGCCGCTGATCGCCCCGGCTTCGGCGCGCTGCTGTCCTACGTCCGGGAAGGCGACACTCTGTATGTCTATGCGCTGGATCGGCTGGGGCGCGATGCGCTGGACGTGCAGGCAACCGTGCGGCGGTTGCTCGATCGCGGCGTAACGCTGGACGTGCGCGGGCTGGGGCCGATCGGGCGCGGCGTGGGCGAGTTGATTGTCGCTGTGCTGGCACAGATGGCGGATATGGAGCGCCAGCGCATCCGCGAGCGCTGTGACGCGGGGCGCGATGTCGCGCGGGCAGCGCTGGCATCCACAGGCCGCACGCACCGTGGCAAGGTGAGCATGGGGCGTCCGAAGGCGCACGACGCCTCGACGGTGGCAGCGTGGCGCAGGGACAATGCTGCCACGGTGCGGCAGACGATGGAGCATTTCGGTATCAGCAAGGCTACGGTTGCGCGCTACTGCGTAGCGTAGGGCATGGGCACCCCACCCCTCCGGGGCGGGAGGTGTCGACCCGATGCAAAGCCTTGATTTTTGTAGTTCGCCTTCGTGTCCTGCCAATTCGGCGAAGATCGACGCGACACGCCATCCGAATGCCGCCACCGCCCTGCACAGCCATGCGTAGCGCCGATAGCAGCGCGCAGCGTGCCACTTAGTCATCGGTTGCCGTTCCCCAACAGCAAGCCTCGGAGCGCCCCGCATCGCCTCTGGCGGGATGAGGTTGGCGAACCGCTACAATATCAGCACCAATTACGGCACAGCCGAACCCCGCGCCGATCGGTTAGCGCGCGCCAACTTGTACGATTTTCACGTCGATGGCGACGGGGTTCGCGGGGTTGCGCACTAGTGCTTTGCGGCATCGAATTGCCGCCGAATCACACGAGCTTGAGAATATAAACGACTCGATCAGCAGAAAAGACTGTCAAGGGGCGGACCTCAATTATCGTGTCAAATCGGCCCGCGCCCCCATCACTTCGGTTTTGCTTCGCGCTCCTAGTTCATTACTTTACTGGTCCAAAGGCTTTCATTCCGGGGGGAACCTCCTCTCCGGGCTCAAGCCACTTCATAGGAAGATTGACACGCCGGTTCACCATTTTGCTGAAAGGTCCGACAGCGATGCGTGAACCCGGTTCAGCCTCATTCAGCACTTTCAGTATTTCCTCAATGTATGCCTCTTGGATACGCGATGCCGCATCCATCAGGCATTTTTCTGCGTCCTTGTTCGTCATTGATTGCTCCTTACTGCCCCGCACGTGTCCAATTCTCTCGTTTGCAGGACTCCGGCGACTCCGCGCGGCTCGCCTTCAACTGGTCATTGCGGCAGTTGAGAGCCGCCGTCAGATATGGCGCGGTGCTTGGTGCGCTCTTTGGCATCGCGCAGCGGTTGTCGCGCATAAGATCGAGAGCGATTTTGGCTGTCGCCAGCGCGTTCCCGTTCTCCATTTCCCGCAATGTTGCGCGGGGCGCACTGTTGTCACCTACCGACGCCGCGAACCCTGATGCGAGGTCCATAGATGCACCGTCGTACTGCCGCATCAGTACAGCACAGGTGCCAGTAGAGGCCGCTGCCGGCGGCGCCGCTTTCGTCTGCGCAGACACCGGCATGCCGTTGGGCAGCACCGACAGCGCAGCCATAATCGCAATGTATCGCATCAATCCCCCTATTGCTTGAACGATTGACACGATACTCGGCGCTAGGCGCCTGTCTAGGCTGCTATCCGCTCCGGTTTGGACAGGTAATTATCAGCGCCCAGGTCAATGACACTGGCAGGCGCGATGCGAGCACAATCGACTATCAGCTCGTGCTCACCGTTGTTGCAATAGGCGAACACCGCGTCGCGGGGCGCTGTAGCTCGCACGATAGTCGGCAATCCGGCGCCCGGATCAAAGCGACGCGCATAGCTGCGGCCACGCATGTATTTCGCCGCGACAGCCTGATCGGTGGTCCAGTGAAGTCCCAGCGCCATTTCTGCGGCTGCTGCGGCGGGGTCGCGGGCGTCGGCACACCCTCCCCGATAAATCGTGACGATCGGCGGTAAGGATCGCCAGACTTCGTATTCAAGCCGGTTCATCATGCCAATCGGAGCGCCGGCACGAAGCGAAGCTAGCCGATCCGCAACGGGCTGATCGGCGCTCCACGGCTTTTCATCGCAATGAGTAAGGATCGTTCGAGTGGCAGCGCCATATACGATCCGGTTTATCATGCCGGCGTCGAACGCATGTGCGAACACCGGTAGCCAGACCTTCGGAACGAGATGGTAGAGCCCGCCGTCGATCAGTTCCAAATCGCCAAGCTCATGTAGCAGAGTGCAAGTTGCGAGCACCGCACGCCGCCGCCCCCGGAGATCGAATATCAGCGGGTGCATCTGTTCAGCCACGTCGATAGCGCGATCCCATCCAGCGGGGTTGAGGGGGGCCGGTCGACCGGGATAGCGAGCCCGCAACAGAGCAAGCAGGAACCTGTCCGGTTGCGACAGGTCAAAGCCGACATCAAGCATCGGCGAACGCCGGCATGGCGATCGACATACCAGCAAGCGTAGCCTCACGAACCGCCAGCACCGGCAGCGCCTCGTAATCGACCAGCGCCTCGTATGTCGGTGTTGGCCCCAGCGATACCGCCAATATCGCGGCCTTCGGCACTTCGGCCTCAAGCAAGACCGTCCGATGTGTAGAGCGTTGACCGATTGCGCTACGCATGTGCGAATAACCCTCGGCAACGTGCGGATTGTTGGTCCAGCTTAGACCCTGCGCGCCGTGCGTCGGATCAATAACAAAGCTGCCACGATATAGCGTAATCACGTCCGGCTCGTTCGACAGGAACTCATGCTCATACGGGTACATGAGGCCTAGCGGATCGGCTTTCCGAAGCGCTTCCAGACAAAAAGCGTTGTGCTCGCTCGAACCTAACCCCGCGTCGCTACTGGTGTAAATGAAACGGGCAGCACGGCCATAGACAACGCTGTTGATGTAACCGGCATTGTGCAAGTCATAAAAAACCCGAAGCCATGCGCGGGGGATGGAATACGAGTCATCGCCCTGATCGCCCTTGCCCATCGCGATGTCGGCGATCATTGATGAAACCGCGTATGTGACCTTGTCTTCGTGACTATCGGAACCGAGAAATACCGGAGCACGAAGGCTTATCGCGTCTAAGTCTCGCTGCCACAGGCGCCGATATGTTTCGGCAGGGAAGCTGTCACGATACTGCGCAACCCATAGGATATATAAAAGCTGATCGGGAAAATTTGGGTCAAGGCCAAGAAGCGTGTTCATTCAGTGCAATTCCTTCTCAAGGAATATAGCACAAAAAGGCCCGCCGATCACTTGGAAAGGCGGGCCAGACTGCCAATTTGTGTATTTAAGCCGCCAGCTCCCCCCGCCGGCGGGCTGCTATCATACGATGCCGCAACGCCAGTTCTCGCGCCTCGTTCATGATATGCGCTGGCGGCATCGTCGGCACCGGATCGCCGGGGCGGTGGTTCGGATACCAGTCGGCAAAGATAGCTTCGCCAAGCGCTTTCAACTCAAGCGCCTCTAACGTCGAAAAGGTCGAGGCGGCTTCGGAAATCCCCATGTGTGTCGTGCTCCCCCGCCGGTGATTCGTGCGGTGGGAAGCCCTATAGGGGCACAACCGGGGTGCATGGCAAATGACACACGCACATTTCGGCGGTGTTCGCCGCCTCGCAATCGATCGCAAGGGAAGAGAGATGACTGAGCCTTTTCAGATGGACTCGCAATGGGGCGCTCAAATCGAGGGCGACGAACACGACATCAAGAACCTCATAGCCAAGCTCAATGTCACGATACGGTCACCAGCCTCTCTCTTCGTCAGCACCATGAGCGACGTTCCGATTCTGCGGTCCAGCGCATGGGATAACGCAACTGAGGCAAGCGAGGTCGAACAGCTAGCAGCACGCGATTTGTCACTTATCGAAGGCTGCCTGCAGGTGCTCGATGGTTGCCTGCCCATGAACGTAGGAACGATATACAAGTTCTTCCCAGATCATTTTGAAATGACCAGGAGGAGCGATCTGCACCTGCGGGTTCGCAAGCCCGAAGAAAAACTGGCTTCGCCCATCGAATTCGGGCGCTTGATGAGTAAAGCATTTGCAAACGACGACCTTCGTCAAGCGTTGAGCAACTTTAACGGGCAGCCATCTTGGTTCGATTTATATAAGGTTTGGGAATCGGTGAAGAGCCGGTTTGGTGGCGAACACAAGATCTATAAGGCGTTGAACGAAAGAGAAAAAGACATCCGGCAGTTCAAGAATACGGCAAACAGCTTTCGCCACGTGCCTTCATTTCAGCCGATTGCCGATCCAATCACACTCAAGCAGGGCATCGCCCAAGCACGCGCGCTCATTGTAGAGGCTGCAAATGGCCTGCCACAAAGCGCTCGTCCGGCAGATGCATTTGCGCGAGGCGGTTCGAAGGTCACAATTGTCAACCACACGGCCAACGCTGGTGGGTATGCTGCGATGGGTAAACTCCAAAAGGTCGAAAACGAAGGGCAGATTTCTTACGTCGAGGTCGGTGCCAAGGTGGTTTAACGTTGCTCTTCGGAATAGCTTTTCAACATGCGCGATACGTCGCGTGCTACAGCACCTGCAACAATCGTTGCTACAGCGCTCCAGGCCAAGTGGTTGAATTCATTAAATAAAAGCGCGTTGGTCGGGGAGACAGGATTCGAACCTGCGACATCCTGCTCCCAAAGCAGGCGCGCTACCGGACTGCGCCACTCCCCGTCCGATGGGGGCCCTAGCCCAGCGGATCGCCGGGCGCAACGGCTGTAGCTCAGCTGGTTTGCGCCTGGCCGAGCGTGCGATCGACCGCAGCGGGCAGATGCAGGGTCAGGTGGCGCGCCTCGATCCCGAGCGACCCGCCGAGTTCGCGGGCGAGGTTGCGCGCGAGGCGCAGCGCGAAGCCGGCGCCGAGCAGCGAGATCGGACAGGCCTCCGCGTCGATCGCGTAGAGCTGCTCGCCGGGATAGGCATCGAACGCCGCGGGGCGATTCGCGGTCAGCGCGACGGAATCACCGGTGCTCTCGATCGTCAGCGCGATCGTCTCCCCTGCCCGCGCGGCGCCGAGCAGCGTGCCGATCATGCGGCTGAGCAGACGGTGGAGTGCGGGGGCATCGGCGTGGACGACGGCGTCGGCGCGACCCAGTGCCAGCGTCGCGCCGCGCTCGGCCGCCAGGGCGGCGAGATCGCGTGCGACGATGCCGAGCATGTCGGTGAGCACGATGTCCTCCGGGCGTACCGGCAGCGCGCCGGTCGCGGTGCGGGCGGCGGTATCGACATCGTCGATCGCAGCGAGCAGCGCGCGCGAATCGTCGTGGATCGCCATCGCCTGCACGCGGTACGGCTCGGCGACGGGACCGAGCATCTCGGCCGCGATCATCTCCGAGAAGCCGGCGAGCGCGTTGGTGGGGGTGCGCAATTCGTGGGCGAGCTGGCGCACGGCATCGGCGAAGGGCGAGACGGCGGCTTCATGCACGCGCGGGCGGCGGGCGATGCCGCGATGGCCGACATAGCGACCGCTGGCGGTGTCGAACACCGCGACCGCGTTCACCAGCCAGGTGCCCGAATGCGTGCCGGCGCCGACCAGCAGCCGGCCGTCGCGCACGCTCGCGCGGCCGCGCCATGCCCCGGCGACGGCGGCGTCGACGCCGGGCTGCCCCGGATGGGCGGGGCGCGCGAGCGACAGGCCGGTCACCGCGCCGCGCATCTCCCCGTCCGCCCAGCGGATCGTGCCGTTGGCATCGCATTCAAAACGGAAGCGGTCGCGCTCAGCGGCAGGCTTGGCGATTGCGACAGGCGCGATCGGTTCGTGGCGTTGGTAGGCCTCGATCCGCGCGACGATGTCGGCGATGCGAAAGCCGCCGTCGGCGACCGGCGGCGGCGCGTCGTTGTCGTTCTCCTGCCGCAGCGCCTCGGCGACGAGCGGCAGGCCCAGCGCGACGCGACCGACGGTGACGAAGGGGCCGGGTTCGGCGGGCACGGGCTCGGGTTCGGCCACAATGGGAGCGACGGTGTCGGTCTGCCGTCCGTCGTCGCCGAGGACGAAGTCGACCGAGCCGAAGCTTTCGAGCGCGCGGATCGCCTCGACGGGCAGGTCGCGGCGGTGGCGCAGGATCGCGCGTGCGGTCGGGGTGAGCGTGGGGATGAGCGCGGACCAGTCGTCGGGCGCGAGAGTCGCCGATCGCAGCACCGGCGCGCCGACCGCGATGTCGTCCTGCGCCAGTAGCGTGACCAGCGGCGCGGGCGGCGAGGCGCCGAACAGCGCGCGGGCGCTGGCGCTGCGCACGGTCAGCGGCACGGCGTCGCGCAGTTCGGACAGCGCCGCGACCGCACGCCCGACATCAGCGACCCGCCCCCGCCCGGTCAGATCAACGACCTGACGCCAGACGGCGCTACGCGCCTCCGGCGTTTGCGGGCGCGCAGACAGAACCGTATCGAGAGTATCGTCGAACCGCACTTATGTCCCCGCCCGCGACGCAGCGTCAGGCGCGTCGTAACGAATCCTTAACCCTGCGGTTCTCGATGCGAAACAGCCCTTTTCGGGACGTAGCAATGTGGGACAATTGCGCTATGACGTAATATTATTATCGTGCCGGGGAGTATCCGGACATATCGAGGCAGAGGAAAGAATGGCTTTCGACCGCATCGACCGTCAGATCATGGCCCTGTTGCAGGATGACGGCCGCATGACCAACGTGGAGCTGGCCGAGCGCGTGGGTTTGACCGCCCCGCCCTGCCTGCGTCGGGTCCGCGCACTGGAGGATGCCGGTGCCATCCGCGGCTATCATGCGACGATCAACCCGGCGAGTCTGGGCTATACCATCACCGTCTTCGCGATGGTCAGCCTGAAGAGTCAGGCCGAGGCGGACCTGGCCGCGTTCGAACGCCATGTCGCGACCATCCCCGAAGTACGCGAATGCCATATGCTGAACGGCGAGATCGACTTCATCCTGAAGATCGTCGCGATCGACCTACAATCCTTCCAGGAGCTGCTGACGACGCAGCTGACGCCGGCCCCCAACGTCAGCCATGTGAAGACGTCGCTGACGATCCGCACGGCGAAGTCGGAGCCGGGTATACCGCTCGGCTAGTCGGCGCAGTCGGACACGAAAAGGGGCGACGCATCGCTGCGCCGCCCCTCTTCCAATCGAAACTCCGGCGATCAGGCGACGGTGCCGGTATCCAGCCACGTCAGCCAGAAGCTGGCGATGTCCTTGCGCGGACCGGCGGCGACCTGCTGGAACGCGGCGCGGGCGGCGTCCTTCTGGCCGAGCAGGGTCTGGGCGACCCCCAGGTGCATGTTGGCCTCCGACGCGTCGACGCCGCCCTTTTGCAGGGCAATCTGATACAGCTCGACCGCCTTCGCATGCTGGCCGAGGCCGAGATAGGCGTCGCCGGTCTGCAGCGCGGTCTTGCCGTTAGCTGCCGTCTTCGCGCGCGCCTCTACGCCGGCAAGCGAACCCTCGGCGCGGATCGCCGCATTCGATTCGTTGAGCAACTGCGTGGCGGCGGTATCGGTAGCCGGAATCTTGCCGGTGGCCCGGCCTTCCTCGATCGCCGACTTCGCCTCACCGGCCAGACCGGCGAGGAAGGCGGTGTTGGCATATTCGAGATAGTCGCCACGCGCCGCCATCGCCTTGGTCGCGCGCATCAGTCGGAAAAGGTCGAGCTGCAACCCGCGGTCGAGCTGGTTGGCGCCCTTCACTTCCTTGCTCTCGCGGTAGGTCAGCAGCGCCTCGCGCCAGTTCTTCGGCGTGGGGTAGGCGACGATGCGCTTGTTGAGCCAGGTGACGACGGCCGGATCCTTCTTCGTGTACAGTTGGCCGACGGCGACGCTGTACCAAGCTTCGGGTGCCTTGCGGCCCGCGGCGGTCTCGGCGTCGATCGCCTTCTGGATCTCGGCGACGCCGCCAGCGGTGTTGCCGGTTTCCATCGACGCCAGCGCGATCTGCAGGTTCAGATTCTCGTTGGTGTAGCCAAGGTCACGCGCCTTCACGAGGTACGGCAGCGCCTCGGCATATTTCTTCTGCTGGAACGGCAGCGCGCCGCGGAAGTAGGTGTACCCGGGCAACGCCGTCGCCGGGGTCTTCGGATTCTTGACCAGCGCATCGAGCACGGGGAGCATTGCCGCCGGATCGTTGGTGGGCGCGACCAACTGCAGCTTCAGCGCATTATATACGTAGAGTTCGTCCTCGGTCTTCGCGAACGGCGCGGCCTCGGCCAGCTTCGCATTGGCGGTCGCGGTATCCTTGGCGATCGCCGCCGTCTGCGCGGCAGCGAAAGGCGCGCGGAATTCGTTCGACAGCTTCAGCTGCGGACCCGCCGGCGCGGCGTCCTTCTTGTTCTTCTGGGCAAGTGCCGGGGTGACGACCCCGGTCGCCGACACGCCGACGGTGATCGCTGCGGCGAGCGCGAGCTTCGAGATGAGCCTCATTGTACCGAAATCTCCTCTGGCGAACCCGGTTAACGGGTTTTGCGCCGCTGTAATTGGCGAGTGGCCTGCATACAAGCGGGCCGAATGCCCGACCCCTTGCCGCATGGGCGCTGAACGGTTTTTGAACGAGTTGGCTCCCGCTTTGACCGGCCCGCCGCATTCGGATAGCGCGCCGCCATGGCAGGATCGGCAGTCGTCATCGGGGCATCGGGCGGGATCGGCGGCGCGCTCGCCGACGCGATCGGCGAAGAGGGCGCTCACGACGTCGTCCACCGCTTCGCGCGGTCGTCGTCCGGTCGTGAGCATATCGATCTTTGTGATGAAGCCAGCATTGCCGCCGCCGCCGCGACGATCGCCGCGGGCCCGCCGCCGACGCTGGTGGTGATCGCGAGCGGCCTGCTGCATGACGGCGAGCGCGGGCCGGAGAAGAGCTTTCGCGACCTTGACCCCGACTGGCTGGCGCTCAACTACAGGATCAACGCGATCGGCCCTGCCCTCGTCCTCAAGCATCTGCTGCCGATCCTGCCCCGAACCGGTACGCCAGTGGTCGCGGCGCTGTCGGCGCGGGTTGGCAGCATCGGCGACAACCGGCTGGGCGGCTGGACCGGCTATCGGGCGTCGAAGGCGGCACTGAACATGATCGTGCGCAACGCCGCGATCGAGGCGACGCGAACCTCCCCCCGCTCGATCGTCGTCGCGCTGCATCCCGGCACTGTCGACACCGCGCTGTCGCGGCCTTTTCAGGGCAATGTCGCAGCGGGTAGCCTGTTCGCGCCCGACCGGGCGGCGGTGCAGCTGCTCGACGTCATCGACGGGTTGAAGCCGAAGGATACGGGGCGAATCTTCGCGTGGGACGGGGAAGAAGTGACGCCCTGAACGCTCCCCTCCCTGATAAGAAAGGGGTCGGGGGTGGGTCGGCTCGAGAGGAACCGGTGCGCACGCCCCACACCCACCCACCCCCTTCCCCTCCCTTCCAGGGAGGGGGGAGCGTCCCTCACGCGTACGCGCGCGGGGTTGTGAGTGGTCCGGGCGCGGAGTAAGGTCGTAACGGTACTGACACACTCACCCGAAAGCGCCAGAATTTGACCGACGAGACCGTCCTCGCGGACCCTTCCGACATTTCACCCATCTCGATCGTCGACGAGATGAAGTCGAGCTATCTCGACTATGCCATGTCGGTGATCGTGGCGCGCGCGCTGCCCGACGTGCGCGACGGGCTGAAGCCGGTGCATCGCCGCATCCTCTATGCCGCGCAGGTCGGCGGCTATGTCGCCGGACGCCCGTATCGCAAGTCGGCGAAGATCGTCGGCGACGTGATGGGCAATTATCACCCGCACGGCGACACCGCGATCTACGATGCGCTGGCCCGTATGGCGCAGGACTGGTCGCTGCGCGTGCCGCTGATCGACGGTCAGGGCAACTTCGGGTCGATGGATCCCGATCCGCCCGCGGCGATGCGCTATACCGAGAGCCGGCTGGCGCGCGTCGCGACCGCGCTGCTCGACGATCTCGACAAGGATACGGTCGATTTTGTTCCGAACTACGACGGGCAGGAGCGCGAGCCGACCGTGCTGCCGGCGCGCTTCCCCAACCTGCTGGTCAACGGCGCGGGCGGCATCGCCGTCGGCATGGCGACGAACATCCCGCCACACAATCTGGGCGAGGTGATCGACGCCTGCCTGGCGTACATGGACAATGGCGCGGTCACGGCAGAAGAGCTGATGGAGATCGTGCCGGGGCCGGACTTCCCGACCGGCGCGCTGATCCTCGGGCGATCCGGCTGCCGCAACGCCTACACGACCGGGCGCGGCTCGATCATCGTGCGCAGCCGCTACATCACCGAGCAGCGCGGCGAGCGCCGCTCGATCGTGCTCACCGAAATCCCGTACCAGCAGGGCAAGAACGCGCTGGTCGAGAAGATCGCCGAGGCCGCCAAGGACAAGCGCGTCGAAGGCGTCAGCGACATCCGCGACGAATCGAACCGCGACGGCGTGCGCATCGTCATCGACCTGAAGCGCGATGCGACGCCCGAGGTCGTGCTGAACCAGCTGTGGCGGCATACCCCGGCGCAAGGGTCCTTCCCCGCGAACATGCTGGCGATTCGCGGTGGCCGCCCTGAGCTGCTGAACCTGCGCGACATCATCGAGGCGTTCGTCCGCTTCCGCGAGGAGGTCATCACCCGCCGGTCCAAGTTCGAGCTGGCGAAGGCACGCGACCGGGCGCACATCTTGCTGGGCCTCGTCATCGCGGTGACGAACCTGGACGAGATGGTGCGGATCATCCGCGGATCGTCCAGCCCCGCCGAGGCGCGCGAGAAGCTGCTCGCCCGCGAGTGGCCGATCGCCGAGATCGCCGGTTACATCCGCCTGGTCGAGGCGGTCGATACCGAGGTGACGGGGGACAGCTATCGCCTGTCGGAGACGCAGGTCCGCGCGATCCTCGACCTGCGGCTGCATCGCCTCACCGCGCTCGGCCGCGACGAGATCGGCGACGAGCTGAAGAAGCTGGCGGATTCGATAGCCGAGCTGCTCCACATCCTCGCCGACCGCGTGCGGCTGTACGAAGTGATGCGCGAGGAGCTGGTCACGGTGCGCGACCTGTACGCGACGCCGCGCCGCACCGAGATCGCCGCCGCCGCCGACGGGATCGAGGACGAGGACCTGATCGAGCGCGAGGACATGGTCGTCACCGTGACGATGGAAGGCTATATCAAGCGCACCCCGCTCGAAACCTTCCGCGCGCAGGCGAAGGGCGGCAAGGGCCGCGCCGGCATGGCGACCAAGGATGCCGACGCCGTCACCAACCTGTTCGTGACGTCGACGCATACCCCGGTGCTGTTCTTCTCGAACCACGGCAAGGTCTATCGCCTGAAGGTCTGGCGACTGCCCGAGGGCGGGCCGGCGACGCGCGGGCGGCCGATGATCAACCTGCTGCCGCTGGCGGGCGGAGAGACGATCTCGACCGTGCTGCCGCTGCCGGAGGACGAGGCGACGTGGGGCGACCTGCACGTCATGTTCGCGACCGCGAAGGGCAATGTCCGCCGCAACTCGATGGATTCCTTCGCGAACATCCGCACGTCGGGCAAGATCGCGATGAAGTTCGAAGAGGGATCGGACGATCGCCTGATCGGCGTGTCGCTGCTGACCGAGGACGACGACGTATTGCTGGCGACGCGCGGTGGGCGGGCGATCCGCTTCGCCTCGACCGACGTGCGCGAATTCCAGAGCCGCGATTCCACCGGTGTGCGCGGCGCGCGTCTGGCCGAGGGCGACGAGGTCATCTCGCTCTCCGTACTGCGCGGGTTCGACGCGACGCCGCAGGAAAGAGAAGATTACCTTAAGGCGGCGCCATGGAAGGAAGGCGAGCGCGAGGTGACGCTGTCGCCGGAGCGGCTCGCCGAATTCGAGGCGGCGGAGGAGTTCATCCTCACCGTCACCGCCAATGGGTATGGCAAGCGCACCTCGGCCTATGAATATCGCCGCACCAACCGCGGCGGACAGGGCATCACCAACATCGTCAGCTCGGACCGCAACGGCCCGGTCGTGGCGAGCTTCCCGGCGCACAACGGCGAGCAGCTGATGCTGGTCACCGATCAGGCCAAGCTGATCCGCACCACCGTCAAGTCGGTGCGGGTGACCGGCCGCAATACGCAGGGCGTGATCCTGTTCCGAGTCGGCAAGGACGAACACGTCGTCTCGGCGGCGCGGATCGACGAGGAGTCCGAGCCCGAGAATCCGGCCGAGGAGCTGATCGCCGCCGAGCTGGACGAGGGTGCGGGCGATCGCGAGACGACGCCGGACGCCGACACCGGCGACGATCTGTCGGCCGGACCGGAGGATGGCCAGTGAGCGTGGACATGAACGAGCGGCCGACGACCGCGTACAAGATGCTGACCGCGGCGCAGATGGACATGCTGGAGGCGGACGGCAGCTTCGCCGGTGCGCCGGTCGATCTGGCCGATGGCTATATCCACCTGTCGACCGCGACCCAGCTGACCGAGACGGTCGACAAGCACTTCGCCGGGCAGGACGATCTGCACGTCGTCGCGGTCGATCTCGACGCGCTGGGCGATGCGGTGCGGTGGGAGGAGTCGCGTGGGCGACAGCTGTTCCCCCACATCTACGCCGCGCTGCCGCTGTCGGCGGTCATCGCCTATGGCCCGCTGGAGCGCGATGGCGATGGGCGGGTGACGCTGCCGGTGGCAGGATAGGCTCCCGGCAGTAGACGGTCGGACCCCAAGACCATTCGGGCTGAGCTTGTCGAAGCCCTGCCCTTCTTCTGCACGCCATAGCGGCGCCCGGCCGCCTCGTATCAGGATCGACCCGCCGCCCATGACGCCCCGCACCCTGATCGACACCGCGCCCGTTCCCGGCGGCGAGCCGCTGCGGCTGTTCCGGCGGGGCGACGATCACATGATCGTACTCGACCGCAACGAACTGATGAACAGTCGGATGAGCGGGTCCGAGGAGGCGCTGGCGACGATGACGATCGCGCGGCTGGGCGGCTTCGCCGCCCCGCGACTGCTGATCGGCGGCTATGGCATGGGCTTCACGCTGCGCGCGGCGCTCGCCGCCCTGCCCGCTACGGCGCAGGTCGAGGTGGCAGAGCTGGTGCCGCAGATCATCGACTGGGCGCGCGGGCCGATGGCGGCGCTGACCGCCGGATGCCTCGACGATCCGCGGGTGACGATCACGCTGGACGATGTCGCCGCCGTCATCGCACGGGGCGTGGGCGCCTATGATGCGATCCTGCTGGATGTCGACAACGGACCGGACGGCGTGGTGCGCGATGCCAACGACCGGCTCTATTCGATGCGCGGTCTGGCGCTCGCGAAGGCGGCGTTGCGGCCGGGCGGCGTGCTGGCGGTTTGGTCGGCCGGCGACGATACGGCGTTCACGCGGCGACTGAACGACGCCGGCTTTGCGGTCGATCAGGTGGCGGTGCGCGCGCGCAGCAACGGCAAAGGGCCACGGCATGTGATCTGGTTTGCGCGACGGTAGGCTGTGTGGACCAGTCTTTCGGAATAGACTGGATCAGGCCATCCCGTGCCCGTTCGCCATGAGCGAAGTCGAAGGGCATGGTTCGAAACCGCGCTTCGACGTCGGCAGCACGAACGGGGCGCGAGTAGAAACCATCCGACCCCTTACGGCACCAAATCGACGACCTCCGCCCCCTCGCCCTCCGCGTTCAGCAGCAACGTGCGGTGGCAGTCGCAGGGGTCGCGTTCGTAGCAGAGCAGCGCGCTCGGCAGGTCGGCGGCTAGCGCACGCATGCGGGCGGCTTCGGCCTGGGCCTCGGGAAGGCCGAGCTGGACGTCGTACACCGTGGTGAGCGTCTCGCGATCGCCCTTCTTGGCAGCGTCGCGGCCAGCCTTGGGCGTACCGAGCGCGCGGAGGTGGACGTAATCGATGCCGTGTTCGGCGAGCGACGCGGCGAGCGAGGTCTTCGAGAAACCGGGACGGCGCGATAGCGGCAACTGGCGCACATCGATGACTCGGCGGACACCGGCGCGCCTTAGCGCGGCGATGACTTCGGCCTGGGTCGCGGCCTCGTAGCCGATAGTGTAGATTTTCATCGTTCCGCTCCCGCACCAGACATCTCACGATCGACCTGCCGCGCGATCATGGCAGCAAGACGGGCAGCCCTTCGTCAAGCTCCGTGCGAACGGGATCAGGAAATCGCAACGCCCGACTCATAAGTCACGAAAATCACAATCAGGAGCACCTGGACGCGAAAAGGCCCGCCGCATATGCGACGGACCTTTCCGGGAGCTGCGGCCATCCAACGGACGGCCGCGAAACACGGGTCAGATATCGTCGTCAGGCCCCGGACCGGCCATCAGTTCCTCGGCGACCTTGTCGGTGCGCGTACGGATCGCCTTTTCGAGACGCTCGGCCATCTCGGGATGTTCGCGCAGGAAGGTCTTCGCATTCTCGCGACCCTGACCGATGCGGACGCTGTCGTAGCTGAACCACGCACCCGACTTCTCGACCAGCCCGGCCTTGACGCCAAGATCCAGCACCTCGCCGATCTTCGAGATGCCCTCGCCGTACATGATGTCGAACTCGACCTGCTTGAACGGCGGGGCGACCTTGTTCTTCACGACCTTCACGCGGGTCGCGTTACCGACGATGTCCTCGCGGTCCTTGATCTGGCCGGTGCGGCGGATGTCGAGGCGGACCGAGGCGTAGAACTTCAGCGCGTTGCCGCCGGTCGTCGTCTCTGGATTGCCGTACATCACGCCGATCTTCATGCGCAGCTGGTTGATGAAGATCACCATGCAGCGCGAACGGCTGATCGAACCCGTCAGCTTGCGCAGGGACTGCGACATCAGCCGGGCCTGCAGGCCGACGTGGCTGTCGCCCATCTCACCCTCGATCTCCGCGCGCGGCACGAGCGCCGCGACCGAGTCGACCACCAGCACGTCGATCGCGTTCGACCGCACCAGCGTGTCGACGATCTCGAGCGCCTGCTCGCCTGTATCGGGCTGCGACACGATCAGCTCGTCGATGTTGACGCCGAGCTTCTTGGCATAGACGGGGTCAAGCGCATGCTCAGCATCGACGAAGGCCGCTGTGCCGCCGTTTTTCTGAGCTTCGGCAATGACATGGAGGGCAAGCGTTGTCTTGCCCGAGCTTTCGGGGCCATAGACCTCGATCACCCGGCCGCGCGGCAGCCCGCCGACGCCGAGCGCGATGTCGAGCCCGAGCGAGCCGGTCGAGATCACCTCGACCTGCATCGTCTCCTTGGCGCCCAGCTTCATCGCCGAGCCCTTGCCGAAGGCGCGGTCGATCTGCGCCAATGCGGCGTCGAGCGCCTTCTGCCTGTCCGTGCTTGCCGTTGCCATGCCGCTGTCGATAACCTTCAGGTTCGCTGCCACTGGAAGCTCCCGTCGCTAGGGCATCATCGCCCGGGGTTCAATCTCTACAGGCAGTATGTACCATTTCCGTTCCGCGAGAACAAGAGCGGAACAAAGCGAGTTTTTTCAGTCGCCCCAACGGGTCCAATCGAGCATCCCTGCCGTCACCCAGCCATTCACATAGTTGAGGTAGAACAGAACAAAGAGAATCGTTGCGACGAGCGTTACTCGCCACGCCACGAGGCCGGTGCGGAAGACGTGGGGGGCGCTCTCCGCCTGCCCGGCTATGCGCTCGCCCCCCGCCTCGTCCGTCGTCCGTACCCCGAAGGGCAGGACGAGGAAGACGGAGAACGCCCAGAACAGGATGTAGATGGCGAGCGCGGAGGTCCAGAGCATGGCCGGTGCGTCAGGCCTCGATCATCAGCACGTCGACGACGGGCTTCTTGCCGGTCCAGCGCGTGGCGACGCGGCGGACGGCAAGGCGGATCGATTCGCGCAGGCGTTCGCGGTCGCCGCCCTTCGACGCGCCCTTGTTCACCGCATCCGCCGCGGCCTTCACCGCCTCGGCGGTGAAGGGATCGCGGTCTTCCTCGACCGGAATACCCTGAAGCCGAACCTCGGGCTGGGCGAACAGGCGACCGCCCTTTGCCAGCGCGACCGCGACCGAGATCTGACCGAACTCGGCGAGGCGGCGGCGCTCGTTCATCGTGCTGCCGTCGGCGGGCAGGATGACGTCGCCGTCGATGGCGAGACGACCGACCGGGGCCTCGCCGATCTTCTGCGGCGTGCCGGGCGCCAGGCGGATGATGTCGCCGTCCTTCTGGATCACCGCGCCGGGCACGCCGCTCTCGATCGCGAAGCGGGCATGCTCGGCGAGATGCCGCATCTCGCCGTGCACGGGCACGACCATCTGCGGCCGAATCCACTTGTACATCTGCGCCAGCTCGGGCCGGCCGGGGTGGCCGGAGACGTGGACGAACGCCTGACGATCGGTGACGATCTCCACGCCCATCGCCGAGAGACGGTTCTGGATGTCGCCGATCGCCTTTTCATTGCCGGGAATCTGCTTGGAGGAGAAGACGACCGTGTCGCCGCGGTCGAGCTTGATCGGGTGATTGTTCTCCGACACGCGATTAAGCGCGGCGCGCGCCTCGCCCTGTCCCCCGGTCGCGACGATCAACACCTTGTCGCGCGGCAGCCGCATCGCGGCGTCCCAGTCGACCGTCTGGGGGAAATCCTTCAGATAGCCGGTCGCCTTCGCAACGCGCATGATCCGGTCGAGCGAGCGGCCGGCGACACAGAGCTGGCGCCCGGTATCCTTCGCGACCTCGCCCAGCGTGGCGAGCCGCGCGGCGTTGGAGGCGAAGGTGGTGACCAGCACGCGGCCCTTCGCCGCCGCCACGACCTCGTCCAGCCCGGCGCGCACGTCGGTCTCGCTACCCGAGGCCTCGGGATTGAAGACGTTGGTCGAATCGCAGACGAGCGCGAAGATGCCCTGATCGCCGACCGCGGTCAGTTCCGCGGCGGTGGAGGCGGCACCGTGCAGTGGCGAATCGTCGATCTTCCAGTCGCCGGTGTGCAGCACCTTGCCGTACGGCGTGTCGAGGAGGATCGCATTCCCTTCCGGGATCGAATGGGCCAGCGGCACATAGCTGATGCCGAACGGCCCGAGCTTGAAGCTCTGGTCCTCCTTAACGATGCGCAGCTTCACCTGGTTGGTGATACCCTCCTCGTCGAACTTCTCGCGGATCAGGCCAGCGGTGAAGGGCGAGGCGTAGACCGGCACGCCGAGATCGGCGGCGAGATACGGCAGCGCGCCGATATGATCCTCATGCCCGTGGGTGATGACGATGCCCACGAGGTCGTCGAGGCGATCCTCGATGAAGCTGAGGTCGGGCAGCAGCACGTCGATACCCGGATAGGCCGGGTCGGCGAAGCTGATGCCGCAGTCGATCATCAGCCATTTGCCGTCACACCCGTACAGGTTGACGTTCATGCCGATCTCGCCCGATCCGCCGAGCGCGACGAAGAGCAGTTGGTTGTCAGGGTTGGTCAAGATTTATCCTAGATACATGGTCTATTGCCGGCAACGACGCCGGTGCGGGTAGCTGTCACAGCTGAAATTACGGGAGCCGGCGATCATGCGCCGGCAACGGGGGCCATATGGGCCTTTTCCCACAGAATCGCCAGTCCGGTCAGCGTCAGGTCGTGTTCGACATGGTCGAACACCTGCGTGTGCGCCTCGAACAGCACGGCCAGGCCACCGGTAGCGATGACGCGGACCGGGCGCCCCACCTCCGCCTTCATTCGCGCGACCAGCCCCTCGATCATCGCGACATAGCCCCAGAAGATACCGATATGCATCTGCGAGACCGTATTGCGGCCGATGACGCTGGCGTCGACGGGGGCTTCGATGGCGATGCGCGGCAGTTTGGCGGCGGCGGTGACAAGCGCGTCGAGGCTGAGGTTGATGCCGGGCGCGATGATGCCGCCCTTGTACGCGCCCGAATAGTCGACGACGTCGAAGGTGGTGGCGGTGCCGAAATCGACGACGATGAGGTCGCCCGCGTGGGCGGCATGCGCGGCGATGGCGTTGAGCGCACGGTCGGCGCCCAGCGCATGCGGCTCCTCGACGTCGAGGACGATCGGCCAGCCTCGCTCGCCCGCCACCAGCGGCTCGCAGCCGAAATACTTTGTGGCGAGCATGCGCAGATTGTGGAGCGCGCGCGGCACGACGGTGCCGATCGCGACGCCGGTGATCGCGGCGCGGTCCAGCCCCTCCAGCGCCAGCAGCTGCGTCAGCCAGACGACATATTCGTCCGCCGTCCGGCGCGGATCGGTGGCGATGCGCCAACGCGCGCGCACCTCGCCCCCGTCCATCACGGCGAAGACGACGTTGGTATTGCCGGCATCGATGGCGAGCAGCATGAACCGGCCTTTCAGATCAGGAAGACGTCGCCCGCATGGATGACACGCGCGGTGCCGTCGGCCAAGCGGAGGATGAGCGCGCCGTCGTCGTCGAGCGCGACATAGAGCCCGTCGATCGCCCCGCCGTCGGCGGTGCGTACGCTGAGCGCGGTGCCGGGGGGATGGGCGAGGTCCTGCCAGCGGCGGCGGACCGGAGCCACGCCCTCGCCACGCCAGCGCTCGAGCCAGCGGGCGAACACCTCGGCGAGCGTTTCGGCGAGGATATGGGGCTCGACCGCGGCGCCGTGCCGGGCGAGGCTGGTGGCGGGTCGGTCCGGCAGCGTGGGATGGTGGGCGACGTTGACGCCGAAGCCGATCGCGATGGCATCGCCCTGCCGCTCCAGCAGAATGCCCGACAGCTTGGCGCCGGCGACCAGCAGGTCGTTGGGCCATTTGATGTGAGGACTGACGCCGAACAGCGCGACCGCTTCCTGCAATGCGATCGCGGCGACCAGCGCCAGCGTGGCCGCGGGCGGGTCGGCGGCGCGCAGGCGGACGAGCGTGGTGACGTAAAGGTTGCCGGGCGGCGATACCCATGTCCGTCCCTGCCGGCCGCGCCCCGCGGTCTGGACGCCGGCGCGCAGCCACAGCCCCTCCGCCGCGCCGCGTGTCGCCAGCGCCAGCACGTCGGCATTGGTCGATACCGTCGTGGCGACGGAGACGATCTCGATCAGAACAGCGCGCCCGCCGCCGCCGCCGTCATCGGCGCCATCGGCTTGATGAGCAGATAGCCGAGCGGCGACACGAACACCGCCGCAATCGCGATCAGCGCATATTCCACGCCGTTGCCGCCGCCTCTGGCGATCTCATGCGCCGGCGCATCGAAGTACATCGTCTTGATGATCTTCAGATAATAGTAGGCGCCGACCACCGATCCGATCGCGCCGGCGACCGCAAAGCCGAACAGGCCGGCATCGGTCGCCGCCCAGAACACCGACAGCTTCGGCCAGAAGCCGAGCAGCGGCGGGATGCCGGCGAGCGAGAACATGAAGATGGCGAGCGCCGCCGCCAGCGCCGGCCGCGTGCGCGAAAGCCCGGACAGGCTGGCGATCGTCTCGATCGGCTGGCCGTTGGTGCCGCGCATCTGCAGCACGACGAGGAAGCTGCCGAGCGTCATGACGACATAGACGCTCATGTAGCTGAGCACCGCCGCCGCGCCCTCGGCTGTGCCGGCCCCCAGCCCCATCAGCGCGAAGCCGATGTTGTTGATCGACGAATAGGCCAGCAGCCGCTTGATGTTGGTCTGGCCGATCGCGGCGACCGCACCGAAGAAGATCGAGGCGAGGCTGGCGAAGATGACGATCTGTCGCCAGTCGGCGGTCGCCGGGCCCATCGCCTCGATCGCGACGCGAACCGATAGCGCGACCGCGGCGACCTTCGGCGCGGAAGCGAAGAAGGTGGTGACCGGGGTCGGCGCGCCTTCGTACACGTCGGGCGTCCACATGTGGAACGGCACCGCCGAAATCTTGAACGCGAGCCCGGCGAAAACGAACACCAGCCCGACCGTCAGGCCCGTGCTGCGCGCGCCGGCATAGGCCGTGGAAATCGTCGCGAAATCGGTCGAGCCCGAGAAGCCGTAGACGAGGCTGATGCCGTAGAGCAGGATGCCGCTGGCCAGCGCGCCGAGCACGAAATACTTCAGACCGGCTTCGGCGGAGCGCGTGTCGCGGCGCATGAAGCTCGCCAGCACATAGGCGGCCAGACTCTGAAGTTCGAGGCCGACGTAGAGCGACAGCATGTCGCCCGCCGACACCATGATCCCCATGCCGACCGCGCTGAGCAGCATCAGCACCGGATATTCGGGACGCAGGTCGTCACCGCTGGTGCGTTCGAAGAACCCCGGCGCGACGATGATCGACACGGCGGTGGCACCGTAGATCAGCGCCTTGGCGAACCCGGCGAACGCATCGGCGCGATAGAGACCGCCGAACGCATCGGCACCCGAGGTCGCCGGCCCGGCGAGGCTGATCGCCGCGCCCGCCAGCACCGCGACCGCCGCCCAGCCCACCGCGTGCGACGACGACTGTCCGCCCCAGGCGGCGACGAGCATCAGCACCAGCGCGCCGATCGTCAGCACCAGTTCGGGCAGGATCAGCAGGAAGTCCTTGGTATCCATCAGTGCGCGCCCCCATGCGCGGCGGGCGTGGTTTCATGATGGCCGGCAGCCGCGGCCGCAGCCGGGTTGCCGGCGGTCGGGCGCGAATCCCCGGCGGGCTTCGCCCGGTCGAGCCGGTCGAGCAAGGTGGCGACGTCGGCACGCATCGGACGCAGGAAGCTTTCCGGATAGACGCCCATCCACAGCACCACCGCGGCGATCGGCGCGAGCAGCGCGATCTCGCGCGGGCTCACGTCCTTCATCGCGCGGACGTCGTCGTGCACGATCTCTCCGAACGCCAAGCGGCGGTAGAGATAGAGCATGTACGCGGCGCCGAGGATGATGCCGGTCGTGCAGACCAGCGTGATCCACGTCGACACCTGATAGGTGCCGGCAAGGCTCAGGAACTCGCCGACGAAGCCCGATGTGCCCGGCAGGCCGATCGAGGCCATCGTGAACAGCAGGAAGAAGATGGCGTAGCGCGGCATGTTGATGCTGAGCCCGCCGTAACGGCTGATCTCACGCGTGTGCAGCCGGTCGTAGATCACGCCGACGCACAGGAAGAGCGCCGCCGAGACGAGCCCGTGCGAGAGCATGACGACCATCGCGCCCTCGATCCCCTGCCGGTTGAAGGCGAACAGGCCGATCGTCACGATCGCCATGTGCGCGACCGATGAATAGGCGATCAGCTTCTTCATGTCGGACTGCACCAGCGCGACGAGGCTGGTGTAGACCACCGCCACCGCCGACAGGCCGAGAATCAGCCAGACGAGCCCCGCCGACGCTTCCGGAAACATCGGCAGCGAGAACCGCAGGAAGCCGTAGCCGCCGAGCTTCAGCAGCACGCCCGCCAGGATCACCGACCCCGCGGTCGGCGCCTGCACGTGCGCATCGGGCAGCCAGGTGTGGACCGGCCACATCGGCATCTTGACCGCGAACGACGCGAAGAACGCGAGGAACAGCCAGTATTGCGCGCCGACCGGGAAATCGTATGCCATCAGCGTCGGAATGTACGTCGTCCCCGCCGTCGTCGACATCCACAGCATCGCGATCAGCATCACGATCGAGCCGAGCAGCGTGTAGAGGAAGAACTTGTACGACGCGTAGATGCGGTTCGCCCCGCCCCAGATGCCGATGATGAGGTACATCGGGATCAGGCCGGCTTCGAAGAACACGTAGAACAGCAGCAGGTCCTGCGCCGCGAACGTGCCGATCATCAGCACCTCGGTCAGCAGGAAGGCCGCCATATATTCGGGAACGCGATCGGTGATCGCCTCCCACGACGCGCCGATGCAGATCGGCATCAGGAAGACGCTGAGCATGATGAGCATCAGCGCGAAGCCGTCGATGCCGAGCGCCCAGCTGAACCGGCCGAACAGCGGCAGATACTCGACGAACTGCCACTGCGGCGCGGCCCCGGCGACATCGAAGCTGGCCCACAGCGCGATGCCGAGCGCCAGATCGACCAGGGTCGCCCCCAGCGCCAGCCAGCGCGCGGTCTTCGCATCGACGAACAGGCAGGCAAGCGCCGCCACCAGCGGCACCGCCAGCATGACGGACAGAATCGGGAAACCGGTCATCGCGTGATCGCCCAGGTGACGGCCGCGGTCAGGCCGAGCAGCATGACGAAGGCATAGGTGTAGAGATATCCGGTCTGAATCCGGCCCGCGATACCGCTGCCGAACCTGACGAGGGCTGCCGAACCATTCGGGCCGAACCGGTCGATCGTTCCCTCGTCACCCTTCTTCCAGAAGAAGCGGCCGATGGCGAATGCCGGACGCACGAAGATCGCATGATACAACTCGTCGAAATACCATTTGTGCAGCAGGAAATCGTACAGCACGCTGAACATGCTGGCGAACCTGGCGGGGAATTCCGGTGAACGGATGTAGGCGAGGTAGGCGATCAACAAGCCGAGCAGCATCACGATCGTTGCCGACAGCTTCACCAGCAACGGCACCTCGTGCATCGCGTGCATCAGATGCTCGTCGAAAGCGATCGAGCCGTTCCAGAACGCCGCGTTCGCTTCCGGCTGGATGAACCAGTGGTTGAACGCGAAGCCCGCGAACACCGCGCCGACCGACAGGATGATGAGCGGCAGGCGCATCGCCCACGGGCTTTCGTGCGGATGATAGCCGCCGGTGCCATCGCCGACATCGTGCGCGCCCGGCGCATGGGCGCGCGGTGCGTGGCCGGCGTCTTCCTGCGCCGCCTCGCCATGATGGGCATGCGCGGCGACATCGCCGTGGGTGTCGTGCGCATGCTCGTCATGACCGTGCGCATCGTGCACCGCGTGCTGGATATGCTCGCTGTTGATCCACCGCGGTTTGCCCCAGAAGGTCAGGAACATCAGGCGCCACGAATAGAAGCTGGTCAGCAACGCAGCGAACACGCCGACGTAGAAGGCAAGCTGGCTTGTGCCACCCTTCGCGAAGGCCGCCTCCAGAATCGCGTCCTTCGAATGGAAGCCCGCGAAGCCCGCGTGGATCCAGTAGACGCCGACGCCGGTGATGGCGAGCGTGCCCATCATCATCGCCCAAAAGGTGACCGGGATGTGCTTCCTGAGGCCACCGTAGAACCGCATGTCCTGCTCGTGATGCATCGCATGGATGACCGAGCCGGCACCGAGGAACAGCAAAGCCTTGAAGAACGCGTGCGTGAACAGGTGGAACATCGCCGCGCCATACGCCCCCACGCCGGCCGCGAAGAACATGTAGCCGAGCTGCGAGCAGGTCGAATAGGCGATGACGCGCTTGATATCGGTCTGCACCGTGCCGACCGTCGCGGCGAACAGGCAGGTCGCGGCGCCGATGAAGGTGATGAAGCCGAGCGCGGTCGGCGACGTTTCGAACATCGGCGACAGGCGACACACCATGAACACGCCGGCGGTGACCATCGTCGCGGCATGGATCAGCGCCGACACCGGGGTCGGACCCTCCATCGCGTCAGGCAGCCAGGTGTGCAGTCCAAGCTGCGCCGACTTGCCCATCGCGCCGACGAACAGCAGCAGGCACAGCACCGTCATCGTATCGAAGCGGTGGCCGAGGAAGCCGATCGTGCTGCCGGCCATGCCGGGTGCGGCTTGGAGGATCGCGGGGATCGAGACGGTGTCGAAGACGAGATAGGTGCCGAAGATGCCGAGCATGAAGCCGAGATCGCCGACGCGGTTGACGACGAACGCCTTGATCGCGGCGGCGTTGGCGCTGGGCTTGCGGAACCAGAAACCGATGAGCAGGTAGGAGGCGAGGCCCACGCCTTCCCAGCCGAAGAACATCTGGACGAGGTTGTCCGCCGTCACCAGCATCAGCATCGCGAAGGTGAACAGCGACAGATAGGCGAAGAAGCGCGGCTGATCCGGGTCCTCGCTCATATACCCCCAGCTATAGAGGTGGACGAGCGCGGAGACGCTGGTGATGACGACGAGCATCACCGCGGTCAGGCTGTCGACGCGCAGCGCCCAGTCGAACACCATGCTGCCCGACGTGACCCAGTTGAGCACGGGGACGACGTGCGCGGTCTGTTCGCCGAACATGAAGCCGAGGAAGATCGGCCACGACAGCGCCGCCGACACGAACAACGCGCCGGTCGTTACCAGCTTCGGCAACGCGATGCCGAACGCACGGTTGGACAAACCGGCGAGGACAGCCGCCAGCAGCGGCAGGAAGACGATGAGAGCGATCATGTCAGCCCTTCATCCGGTTGACGTCGTCGACCGCGATGGTCGCGCGGCCGCGGAAATAGATGACGAGGATGGCAAGACCGATCGCGGCCTCGCCGGCGGCGACGGTCAGCACGAACATCGCGAACACCTGCCCGACCAGATCGCCGAGATAGGCGGAGAAGGCGACGAGGTTGATGTTCACCGCCAGCAGGATCAGTTCGATCGCCATCAGGATGAGGATCAGGTTCTTGCGGTTCGCGATCAGGCCGAACACGCCCAGCCCGAACAGGATCGCCGCGACGACCAGATAATGGGTCAACCCAATCACAGTTCGACCCCCTGCCCCACCGGCACATCCTTCACGTTGCGCACCGCATCCTTCGACCGGCGGTTGATCTGGCGATGGATCGACTGCTTCTTGACGCCGCCACGCTCGCGGTGCGTCAGCACGATCGCGCCGATCATCGCGACCAGCAGGACGAGGCCGGCGCCTTCGAATACGAAAAGGTAGCGGGTGTAGAGCAGCCGTCCGACCGCCTCAATATTGGGAACGTCGGCCTGCACCGGCGCGGCCTTCGCAGCGAGTTCGACACCGCCCGCGGTATAGCCAAAGAAGCCGACCACCACCTCCGCGGCAAGACCCAGCGCCAGCGCAATGCCGAGTGGCACATAGCGAACGAAGCCCGCGCGCAGTTCGGCGAAGTCGATGTCGAGCATCATGACGACGAACAGGAACAGCACCGCGACCGCGCCGACATAGACGATGACGAGCAGCATCGCGATGAACTCGGCGCCGCACAGCACCATCAGCCCCGCCGCGTTAAAGAACGCTAGGATCAGCCACAGGACCGAATGGACCGGGTTGCGCGACGAGATCGTCAGCCCTGCGGACAGGATGACGACGCCTGCGAACAGGTAGAAGGCGATGGCCTGGATCATGCCGGGTGGCCCCCTGCCACCGTTGAAACGAAAATCATGGCGCGCTTACCGGTACGGCGCATCGGCGGCAAGGTTCGCCGCGATCGTGCGTTCCCAGCGGTCGCCGTTTTCGAGCAGCTTGGCCTTGTCGTAGATCAGCTCCTCGCGCGTTTCGGTCGCGAATTCGAAGTTCGGCCCCTCGACGATCGCATCCACCGGGCACGCTTCCGCGCACAGACCGCAGTAGATGCACTTGGTCATGTCGATGTCATAGCGCGTGGTGCGGCGGCTGCCGTCCTCGCGCGGCTCGGCCTCGATCGTGATGGCCAGTGCCGGGCACACCGCCTCGCACAGCTTGCACGCGATGCACCGCTCCTCGCCGCTCGGATAGCGGCGCAGGGCATGCTCGCCGCGGAAGCGGGGCGAGATCGGGTTCTTTTCGAAAGGATAGTTGATCGTCGCCTTGGGCTTGAAGAAATAGCTCAAGGTCAGCGCGTGAGCCTTCACGAACTCCCACAAGGTGAACGACCGGACGACCTGGGCGAGGCTCATAGCGGCGATCCCACACGTTGGATCATCAGATAGCCTGAGATCAGGAAGACGAAAAACAGCGACAGCGGCAGGAACACCTTCCACCCCAGCCGCATCAGCTGGTCGTAGCGATAGCGCGGGACGGTCGCCTTCACCCAGCTGAAGATAAAGAAGAACGTCAGGATCTTGATGAAGAGCCAGATGATGCCGGGCACGTAGTAGAGCGGCGCCCAGTCGATCGGGGGCAGCCAGCCGCCCCAGAACAGAATGGCGTTCAGCGCGCACATCAGGATGACGTTGGCGTATTCGCCGAGCCAGAACAGCGCAAAGCTCATCGAGCTGTATTCGGTCTGATAACCGGCGACGAGCTCGCTCTCCGCCTCGGTCAGGTCGAACGGCGCGCGCTGCGTCTCCGCCATCGACGAAATGAGGAAGACGACCGCCATCGGGAACAGGAGCGGGTTGAAGCCGAAGCCATTGAGCAGGCCGAAGACGTGCCCCGTCTGCGCGATGACGATCGCCGACAGGTTGAAGCTGCCTGCCCACAGCACGACCGAGATCAGGATGAAGCCGATCGCGACTTCGTACGACACCATCTGCGCGGCGGCGCGCAGTGCCGAGAAGAACGGATACTTCGAGTTCGACGCCCAGCCGGCGATGATGATGCCGTAGACACCTAGGCTCGACGCGGCGAGCACGTACAGCAGGCCGACATTGATGTCTGCCACCACCGCGCCCGCCGAGAACGGCACCACCGCCCAAACGATCAGCGCGGTCGTGAAGGTGATGATCGGCGCCAGCAGGAACAGCCCGCGATTGGCCGACGACGGCACGATGGTTTCCTGCAGGAAGACCTTCAGGCCATCGGCGAACGACTGCAGCAGGCCGAACGGCCCCACGACGTTCGGGCCGCGCCGCAGCGCCATCGCCGCCCAGATCTTGCGATCAGCGTAGATGATCATCGCGACCGCCAGCATCAGCGGCAGCGCGATGACGAGGATGCCGACCAGCTTCGCGACGGTCCACGCCGCCTCGTACGGCATGCCCCAGGACTGGAACCAGGCGGTCATTCCGCAGCCTCCGCGAAGTCTTCGCCATGCACCAGTTCGGCCGAACAGCGCTGCATCGTCGGCGATGCGCGGCAGATCGCGTTGGTCAGGTAGAAATCCTTGATCGGATAGCCGACTTCGCCCGACGCATCACTCGACAGCGACGGCACCGACCAGTCGAAGCGCGCGAGCCCTTTCTCGGCCAGCGCGGGGACGGCGGCGTACATCTTGGCACGCAGTTCCTCGAAGCTGTCGAACGGCAGGGTCGTACCGATGCGCTCCGACAGCGCGCGCAGGATCGCCCAGTCCTCGCGCGCATCGCCCGGCGGGAACACCGCACGCTCGCCGCGCTGCACCCGGCCCTCGATGTTGACGTAGGTGCCGGCCTTCTCGGTGTAGGCCGCACCCGGCAGGATCACGTCGGCATGATGCGCGCCGGCGTCGCCGTGATGGCCGACGAAGACCTTGAACGCGCCCTCGAACGCGGCATGGTTCACCTCATCCGCGCCCATGAAGAACACGAGCTTGGGCTTCGCATCGATCAGGTCGGCGACGCCGCCCGGGCGGGTGAAGCCGAGCATCAGGCTGCCCATCCGCGACGCCGAGAAGTGCAGAACGTTATACCCGTTCCAGCCCTGTCCTGAGCCGGTCGAAGCGGCATCTTTCACGAGGCCGAGCGTCTCGATCAGGCCGAGCGTCGCGCCTTGCGCTACGTTCAGCGGCGCGCCGCCGACGATGACCATCGGCCTATCGGCGCCCTTGAAAGCGTCCGTGACCGCCGCGGGCAGATTGCCGAGCAGCGACAGGTCGTTGCCGAGCCATTCGACCTTGTAGGTCAGGTCGGTTTCCGCACCGATCGCGAAGACCTTCGCGCCGCGTTTCACGGACTTCCGGATACGCGTGTTGACCAGCGCCGCTTCCCAGCGGACGTTGGTGCCGACGAGCAGGATCGCGTCCGCCCGCTCGACGCCGGCGATCGTCGAGTTGAAGTTGACCGCGGCGAGGCTGGAGGTGTCGTACTTCGCGCCGGTCTGTCGCCCCTCGTGGAGGTCGGAGCCGAGCGCGGCCAGCAGCGATTTCGTCGCGAAGATCGTCTCGCAATCGACCATGTCGCCATGCACGGCAGCGACGCTCGACCCCGCATCGCGCGCCACCGTGGCGATCGCGTCGAACGCCTCGTTCCAGCTGACCGCGACGAGCTTGCCGTCACGCCGCACATAGGGACGGTCGAGGCGACGACGGACGAGACCGTCGACGGCGTGGCGCGTCTTGTCGTGCGCCCACTCCTCGTTCACATCCTCGTTGATCCGCGGCAGCGCGCGCAGCACCTGACGCCCGCGACTGTCGAGGCGGATGTTGGTGCCGACCGCATCCATCACGTCGATGGCGAGCGTCTTCTTGAGCTCCCACGGCCGCGCTTCGAACGCATAGGGCTTGGACGTCAATGCGCCGACCGGGCAGAGGTCGACCACGTTGCCCGACAGTTCGGACTGGACGGCGTTTTCGAGGTAGGAGGTGATCTGCATCGCCTCGCCGCGATAGATCGCGCCGATATCCTCGACCCCGGCGACCTCCTCGGCGAAGCGGATGCAGCGGGTGCACTGGATGCACCGCGTCATCACCGTCTTCACGATCGGCCCCATATATTTCTCGGTCACCGCGCGCTTGTTTTCAGTGTAGCGCGAATGGCCGCGACCATAGGCCATCGACTGGTCCTGCAGGTCGCATTCGCCGCCCTGATCGCAGATCGGGCAGTCGAGCGGGTGGTTGATGAGCAGGAACTCCATCACGCCCTCGCGCGCGGCCTTCACCATCGCGCTGTCGGTGCGGATCTCCTGATTGTCCGCCGCCGGCAGCGCGCACGACGCCTGCGGCTTCGGCGGGCCGGGCTTCACCTCGACCAGGCACATCCGGCAATTGCCGGCGATGCTGAGCCGCTCGTGATAGCAGAAGCGCGGAATCTCCTTGCCGGCGGCCTCGCACGCCTGGAGCACGGTGGCTCCGGCGGCGACCTCGACCTCGATCCCGTCGACTTTGAGTTTAGGCATGGGTCGTGACTTCCGAAGAAACGGGATGCTTGTCGAGCAAACGCAACGCAAGTGCGATCAAGGGTGCTGCCCCGACAGCCACAAGTGCGCCGCCCCAGTACCAGTCAAGGGGCAGGAACCAAGAGGCGATGACCCGAACGAGATACATGACCGCGAGGATCGCCGACAACAGCAAGGCGACTTCCAGCAGCAGGATGCTGAAGCGCCTCATTCCGCCGCCTCCTGCATCGGGGCGAGCGAGCCGCCCTGCCGCTCGATGATCCGCCGCTCCATTTCGGGACGGAAGTGCTTGATGAGACCCTGGATCGGCCACGCCGCCGCGTCGCCTAGCGCGCAGATGGTGTGGCCCTCGACCTGCTTGGTCACCTGGTGCAGCGTGTCGATCTCGCTGATGTCGGCATCACCGGTGCGCATCCGCTCCATCACGCGCCACATCCAGCCGGTGCCTTCGCGGCACGGGGTGCACTGGCCGCAGCTCTCGTGCTTGTAGAAATAGGACAGGCGGCTGATCGCGCGGACGATGTCGGTGGACTTGTCCATCACGATGACCGCCGCGGTGCCGAGGCCCGATCCGACCGCCTTCAGCCCGTCGAAGTCCATCGGCGCGTCCATGATCTGCGCCGCCGGCACCAGCGGCACCGACGAACCGCCCGGGATGACCGCGAGCAGATTGTCCCACCCGCCGCGGATCCCGCCGCAGTGCTTTTCGATCAGTTCGCGGAACGGGATGCTCATCGCCTCCTCGACCACGCAGGGCGTGTTCACATGGCCCGAGATCTGGAAGAGCTTCGTGCCCTTGTTGCCCTCGGCGCCGAAGCTCGCGAACCATTCCGGGCTACGGCGCAGGATGGTCGGGGCGACCGCGATCGATTCGACGTTGTTGACCGTCGTCGGGCAGCCGTAGAGGCCAGCACCGGCCGGGAACGGCGGCTTCAGGCGCGGCTGGCCCTTCTTGCCCTCAAGGCTCTCCAGCATCGCGGTTTCTTCGCCGCAGATGTAAGCGCCGGCGCCGCGGTGCGCGAAGACGTCGAAGTCGTAGCCCGACCCGCAGGCGTTCTTGCCGAGGAAGCCGCGGTCGTACGCCTCGGCGATCGCCGCGAACAGCACCTCGGCCTCACGGATATATTCGCCGCGGATGTAGATATAGGCGGCCCGCGCACGCATCGCGAAGCCGGCGACCAGCGCGCCCTCGATCAGCTTGTGCGGATCGTGACGGATGATCTCACGGTCCTTGCACGAGCCGGGCTCGGATTCGTCGGCGTTGATGACGAGGAAGCTCGGCCGGTCGGGGCGCGGTTCCTTGGGCATGAAGCTCCACTTCATGCCGGTCGGGAAGCCCGCGCCGCCGCGACCGCGCAGGCCCGACGCCTTGATCCGATCGATGATCGTATCCTGACCGAGCGCCAGCAGCGCCCTCGTATCGTCCCAGTCGCCGCGCTGCATCGCAGCGTCGATGTTCCACGGCTGATAGCCGTAGAGGTTGGTGAAGATGCGGTCCTTGTCGGTAAGGCTCACTTGCCGCTCCCCAGCAGCTTCTGCCCACCTGCAAGGATGGCGATGACTAGGCCCGCGCCGATCAACACGCCGAGCAGCTTGAACGAAAGCTTCAGCACCCAGCCGGCGACGACGATCGCGCCGATGATCGCGAGGATGGTGACGAGGGTGTTCTTGCTCATGCCGACCACTCCGGGCGGTAATCGTGGTTCTCGCCCACCATCGCGGTCAGCGAGGTCGGGCCGCCGAGCGGCTCGACGGTGTGGCGGCCCGGCTCCTGCGTACCGGGCTTCGGGCTGCCGCCCGCCGCCAAGGCTTCCAGGATCGCGGTGGTGCGGTCGTAGTCGAGATCCTCGAAATTGTCGTCGTTGATCTGGACCATCGGCGCCGAGGCGCAATTGCCCATGCACTCGACCTCGGTCAGCGTGAACAGGCCGTCCGGCGTCGTCCGACCCTTGATGAGGCCGTGGTTCTTGCACGCCGCCATCACGTCGTCCGACCCGCGCAGCATGCACGGCGTCGTGCCGCAGACCTGCACATGGTACTTCCCGACGGGCGCGAGGTTGAACATCGTGTAGAAGGTCGCGACCTCGTACACGCGCATGTACGGCACGCCGATCTCGCGTGCGACGAATTCGATGACCGGCACGGGCAGCCAGCCCTGCGTGCCCGTCTCCGCGCCAACCTGACGCTGGGCCAGGTCGAGCAGCGGGATCGAGCCGGACTGCTCGCGTCCGGTAGGATAGCGCCCGAGGATCTCGTTGCGCTTCTTCTGATTGTCATCCGTCCAGGCGAAACCGCCCCAGCGTGCGCGGGTTTCAGCTTCGTCGGGGATGTTGGGTGCGTCAGCCATCAGCGGTCACATTCCCCAAAAACAACATCGATCGCGCCGAGCACGGCCGTCGTGTCGGCCAGCATGTGGCCCTTGCACATGAAGTCCATCGCCTGGAGGTGGCTGAACGCGGTCGGGCGGATCTTGCAGCGATAGGGTTTGTTGGTGCCGTCGCTGACTAGATAGACGCCGAACTCGCCCTTGGGGCTTTCGGTCGCGACGTACACTTCCCCCGCGGGGACGTGGAAGCCCTCGGTATAGAGCTTGAAGTGATGGATGAGCGCTTCCATCGAACGCTTCATCTCGGCGCGCTTGGGCGGGCCGACCTTGCGATCAGACGTCATGATCGGGCCTTCGGGCATCTCGGCCAGGCACTGCTTCATGATGCGCGCGGACTGGCGCACTTCCTCGACCCGGACCATGAACCGGTCGTAGCAATCGCCGCGCGTCCCGACCGGCACGTCGAATTCCATCCGGTCGTAGACGTCATAGGGCTGCGACTTGCGCAGGTCCCAGGCGATGCCCGAGCCGCGGATCATCGGGCCGGAGAAGCCCCACTTCACCGCATCGTCGCGGCTGACCACGGCGATGTCGACGTTGCGCTGCTTGAAGATGCGGTTTTCGGCGACGAGGCTGATCGCATCCTCGAACAGGCGCGGCAGGCGCGTGTCGAGCCAGTCGCCGATGTCGGCGAGCAGCTTGAGCGGCGCATCCTGATGCACCCCGCCGACGCGGAAATAGTTCGAATGCATGCGGGCGCCCGAGACACGCTCGAAAAAGTTCATGCAGTCTTCGCGGATCTCGAACATCCACAGGTTCGGCGTCATCGCGCCGACGTCCATCACATGGCTGCCCAGATTGAGCATGTGGTTCGAGATGCGGGTCAGCTCGGCGAAGAACACGCGCAGATATTGCGCGCGCAGCGGCACCTCGAGGTCGAGCAGCTTCTCGACCGCCAGCACATAGCTGTGCTCCATGCACAGCGGCGAACAGTAATCGAGGCGATCGAAGTACGGCAGCGCCTGCTGATACGTCTTGTGCTCGATGAGCTTCTCGGTGCCGCGGTGGAGCAGGCCGACATGGGGATCGATCCGTTCGATGATCTCGCCGTCCAGCTCCATGACCAGACGCAGCACGCCGTGCGCAGCCGGGTGCTGAGGGCCGAAGTTGATCGTGTAGTTCTGGATCTCGACGTCGCCCGCGGTGGGATCGGCGGCGTCGCGGACGCCTTCCATCTGCTCGATTACATCAGCCATTGCACACGCACCCGTTCGGGCTGAGCTTGTCGAAGCCCTGCCCGTTCTTGTCGAGGTGAGTTGAAGAAGGACAATCCTTCGACAAGCTCAGGATGAACGGGGTGAAAGTCATTGGTTCTGCCCCTTGCCCTCGGTGGGCACGACGTCGGGATCGGCGGGCTTGGGCGCCGCATCGGGCGAAGCCGTGCCCGCGCCCGTCTGCGACCGGTCCTCGGTCGTTTTGGGCTTGTCGACGTCGGCCTCGACCTTGTTCACGGCATCGGCCTTCACGACCTGATCCGCGGTCACCGGCGACGGCGCACCCTTGGCCTGCGGCAGCGCGCCGTCGGGCGTCCCGGCGGCCTTTTCGTCGCCCGGCAGCACGTACTGCGCGCCCTCCCACGGGCTCATGAAGTCGAAGTTGCGGAAGTCCTGCGCCAGCTGCACCGGCTGGTACACGACGCGCTTCGCCTCTTCCGAATAGCGCAGCTCGACGAAGCCCGAGAGCGGGAAGTCCTTGCGCTGCGGATGGCCGCGAAAGCCATAGTCGGTCAGGATGCGGCGCAGGTCGGGATTGCCCGAGAAGAGCACGCCGTACATGTCGTAGACTTCACGCTCCAGCCAGCCGGCGACCGGCCAGATGCCGGTGACGGACGGCACCGGCTGCACCTCGTCGGTGGTGACGCGCACGCGGATGCGATGGTTGCGGGTCAGCGAGAGCAGGCAGTAGACGACGTCGAACCGCTCCGGCCGCGACAGATAGTCGACGCCGGCGATCTCCATCAGCTGCTGATATTCGAGACCGGGCGTATCGCGTAAGAGCATCATCGCCGGCACCAGCGACGCGCGGTCGACGGTCAGCGACGCCTCGCCCACCGTATCGGTCGCCTCGACCAGCATCGCGCCCAGCGCGGCGGTTGCAGCGTCGATCGTCGCGCCGTTCAGGTCGGGCGTATAGCGGGGTGCAGGAGCCTTCATCGTGAGCCCCTCATCGCTCAATCGTCCCGCTGCGGCGGATCTTCCGCTGCAACTGCATGATGCCGTAGAGCAGAGCCTCCGCGGTCGGCGGACAGCCGGGCACGTAGATGTCGACCGGTACGATCCGGTCGCACCCGCGCACGACGCTGTAACTATAATGGTAATAGCCACCGCCGTTGGCGCAGCTGCCCATCGAGATGACGTATTTCGGCTCCGACATCTGGTCGTAGACGCGGCGCAGCGCCGGGGCCATCTTGTTGCACAGCGTGCCCGCGACGATCATCACGTCCGACTGACGCGGGGACGCGCGCGGCGCGGCGCCGAAGCGTTCGAGGTCGTAGCGCGGCATGTTGACGTGGATCATCTCGACCGCGCAGCAGGCGAGGCCGAACGTCATCCACCACAACGATCCGGTGCGCGCCCACTGGAACAGGTCCTCGGTCGAGGTGACCAGGAAACCCTTGTCGTTCAACTCGCCGTTCAGGTCGTTGAAGAAACCCTGATCCGGAAGCGTACCCGCGGCCGGAGGCGTCTGGGTGAGCTCTACTCCCAATCGAGTGTTCCCTTCTTCCATGCGTAGACGAGGCCGAGCGCGAGCTCGGCGATGAAGACCATCATCGACGTCCAGGCGACCCAGCCCAGATCGAACACCGTCACCGCCCACGGATAGATGAAGGCGGCTTCGAGATCGAAGATGATGAACAGGATGGCGACGAGGTAGAAACGGACATCGAACTGGCTGCGCGAATCCTCAAACGCGGGGAAGCCGCATTCATATTCGGTCAGCTTCTCCGGCGTCGGCTTGTGCGCGCCCGTCAGGCGCGCGACGACCATCGGCAGGACGACGAACGCCGTCGAGAGGACGAGTGCGATCCCGAGGAACATCAGGATCGGCAGATAGTGCGACAGATCGACCAAAGCGCTCTCGCAGATGCGAACAAAAGGATGACGCGGGCTTTAGGCCGGGGGTTCCCGAGGGGCAAGGGTTTGAGGATGTGAGAATGATTCTCAAATTGCTTTCAAACCTTCTCCAGAGGGAGAAGGATACCGCAGCTTGCGAGCTTGCTCGCTAGCGCAGGTTGGATGAGGGGATGGCCGCGCGCCAACCCCCTGTCCTCACCCTTCCCACGCCTGCGGCGCGGGCCCCTTCCCTCTCCCGCCGGGAGAGGGAGTTACCGCAGTGAGGTCGCGACCAGCTTGTGAAGGCGCGAATGGAGCTGGTCGTTGGCGGCGAGCACCTCGCCCTTGGCCAGCGCGCTATCCGACCCGCGATAGTCGGTGACGAAACCGCCGGCTTCCTTCACCAGCAGCCAGCCGGCCGCGACGTCCCATGGCTTCAGCCCGCTTTCCCAGAACGCGTCGAACCGCCCCGCCGCGACCCAGGCGAGGTCGAGCGCGGCCGAGCCGAAGCGGCGAATGCCGGCGACTTCGGGCGCGACCGCGCCGAAGATGCGGCTCCACTGGGTGAAGTCGCCGTGGCCAAGGAAGGGGATGCCGGTCGCGATGATGCAGTCGGCGAGGTCGCGGCGCGACGACACGCGCAGGCGGTTGCCCTGTACCCAGGCGCCCCGCCCCTTCTCCGCCCAGAACGCCTCGTCGGTCACCGGCTGATAGATCATGCCGTGGGTGATGCCGGTCATCGGATCGTCCACCGCGATCGAGATCGCGAAGTGCGGGATGCCGTGAAGGAAGTTGGTGGTGCCGTCGAGCGGATCGACGATCCAGCGCGGCTTGGTCGGATCGCCGGGGATCTCACCCGCTTCCTCGACCAGCAGACCCCAGTCGGGCCGCGCGTTGCGCAGCTCGGCGACGATCGTCTCCTCGGCGCGCTTGTCGGCCATCGAGACGAAGTCGGCCGGCCCCTTGCGGCTGACCTGCAGGTTCTGCACCTCGCCGAAATCGCGGCGCAGGCGCGGCGCCGCCTTGCGCACAGCGCGGTCCATGACGGTGATGAGGCCGGAGTGGGAAACCATAAGATAACTCCCCCCTCCCTGGACAAGGGAGGGGTCGGGGGTGGGTCGGTATGGGGCTAGGTTCCGGACAAGCCTCCGGCCGACCCACCCCCTGCCCCTCCCTTGTCCAGGGAGGGGAGCGATCTTGTCACGCGCCGCGGGCGAAGCCCGCGTCGTCGGACGGGCTATGCCCGCCGGCCGAGCGGCCGACGATGCGGATTAGCATTCGCGAACCCGTCTTAGTCGGCACGCTTCACATAGGTCTGCTCATACACATCCACCACGATCCGCGTGCCCGCGCCGATATGCGGCGGGACCATCACGCGGACGCCGTTGTCGAGCATCGCTGGCTTATAGCTGGACGAGGCGGTCTGCCCCTTCACGACGGCGTCGGCCTCGACGATCGTCGCCTCGATCGTGTCGGGCAGCTGAACGCTGATCGCTTCCTCGTCGTACAGCTCCATCACGACGTCCATGCCGTCCTGCAGAAAGGCGGCAGCGTCGCCGAGCAGGTCGCGCGGCAGCGTGGTCTGGTCGTAGGTCAGCTTGTCCATGAAGACCAGATTGTCGCCGTCGGCGAACAGGAACTGGAAATCCTTGGTATCGAGACGCACGCGCTCGACGCTCTCGGCGGAGCGGAAGCGGACGTTGTTCTTGCGGCCGTCGCGCAGGTTCTTCAACTCGACCTGCATGTAAGCGCCACCCTTGCCCGGCTGGGTGTGCTGAATCTTCACCGCGCGCCAGATGCCGTTCTCATACTCGATGATGTTGCCCGGACGGATGTCGACGCCGCTGATCTTCATGAAATGCCTGCCTGAGTGAAAGAGCGTGGGCGCGGCCGGTCAGGCAACGCCGATGCGGGCGCCCTTACCGCGCGGCGGCGCGTCCGACAAGCAGGGGGTAGGGATTGACCGGCTCACCCTGCCACCAGCGGTCGCCCAGCCCCATGCGCGAAACGCCGAAATGGAGGTGGTAGTTGCCCGCTCCCGCATTGCCGGTGTCCCCAACGAAGGCGATGTGCTGACCCGCCGCGACGCGCGCACCCTCCGCGACGCCCGGCGCATAGGCGGCGAGATGCGCGTAGTAATAGGTCCAGCGCCGATCGTCCGAGCGAATGTAGAGTGTGTGGCCGCCGGCCGCGCTGTCGAACACCTTCTCGACCGTCCCCGGCGTCGCGGCGACGACCGGCGTGCCCCCGGGTGCCATGATGTCGGTTCCGGTATGCGCGCGCGCGCCGCCGGCGCGGGATTGGCCCCAGGTGTCGGTGATCGCGGCGGACGCCACGCCCTGCACGGGGATCACCAGCGCGGCGGGCGCAGCCCCGATGGGTGCGCGAGCGCGGGCAACGACATCCTTCACCGCTGCTTCTGGCCGGCTGCCGGTGTAGCGCACCATCGACAAGGCCGCCACGACCAGCATCGCGACGAAGGCGAGCACGAACAGCCCTGTGCGCCGCAGTCCCCGCCGCACGCGCGACGGGCGGGCGGCGTCGGCGCGCGTGGACGCCCCCGGCGTCACGCCCGGAACACGGCCTTAGTGCCCGGCTTCACCATCAGTGCGAGGCGGGCGACATCCCAGTTTGTGAGGCGTATGCAGCCGTTGCTCTCGGTACGGCCGATATGCGACGGCTCGGCGGTGCCGTGGATGCCGTAATGCGGCTTCGACAGGTCAAGCCAGACAACGCCGACGGGGTTGTTCGGGCCCGGGGGGAGTACCGCTTCCTTCGCGCCCGGCTTCGTGTTCGCGATCAGATCGGGATCGAACTTCCAGTCGGGATTGTAGGCCGCCCCCTTGATCGTCCAGTTGCCCAGCGGCAGCGGGAATTTCGCCGACCCCATCGTCGCACTGAACTGCGCGATCAGATTGTCCTCGGCGTCCATGACCTTCAACACGCCCTCCGACTTGTCGACGACGATATGATCTGCGGTCGGCACGGCGGCATCGACGTTCAGCATCGCGAGCGTCGCGCGGAAGGCCTGATCCTCGATCTTGTAGTCGCGCGAGGTCGGCAGCGCGTTGGGCACGACGATCCGCGTGCCAGCGCGCAGCATCGTGTCTCGGCTGTTGAGCGCGACGAGCGTCTCGGGCGTGGTGTGGAACATCTCCGCCAGCTTTTCGAGCGGGGAGCGATAGGCCAGCGAGGGCAGCTTCGCCTGATCGTTATAGTCCTTGGGGATCGGGTTGAGATAGGGTCCAGCGAGAAGCTCGGGGGTCAATGTGATCGCCTTCACCGGGCGCCACTCACGGTGCGGATAGAGCGCGCGGAGCGTCGCGGCGTCGGTCTTGCCGGTGACCGGCAGGCCGCGGCTCTCCTGAAATCCGCGCAGCGCGGCCGTCAGCGACTGGCCGCCGCGACCGTCGAGCACGCCGGGGCCGAAGCCCAGCTTGTCGAGGATCACCTGCACATGCATCACCGAAGGATCGAGCGGGGTGACCGCCGGTGCCGCGGCCGGCTGTGCCAGCGCGGCGGTGGCGGTCAATGCGGCGAACAGGCCGGCGGCGATACGCTTACGCATTCAGTATTCCTCTCGAACTCGGTCTTGCCGAGTCAAACGAGGGACGCTGCGAAGGTTTCCCTGCCGTTATGACATCGCGGCGAGCAGCGCCTTCACCGCCGCCGCCTCGTCCCCACCCCACACCGCGTTCGACACGGCGAGGAAGTCGGCGCCGGCCGCGACCAGCGGCTTGGCGTTGGCCGGCGTGATGCCGCCGATCGCCACGGAAGGGATCTCGAACAGCGCGCCCCACCACGACAAGATCGAGGGATCGGGCACGTGCTGCACGGTCTTGGTTGTGGTGGGATAGAAGGCGCCGAACGCGACATAATCGGCGCCCGCCTCCCCCGCCTCCATCGCGAGGTGGCGGCTGTCGTGGCAGGTCACGCCGATCTGCGCGTCCGGTCCCAGCACGTCGCGCGCCTCGCGGGGATCGCCGTCACCCTGCCCCAGATGCACGCCGTCCGCACCCAGCCGCTTGGCGAGGCTGATGCTGTCGTTGACGATGAAGGCGACGTCGGCGTCGGCGCAGATGCGACGCAACGGATCGGCCAGCCGCGCGGCCTCGTGCTGGTCCACGCCCTTCACGCGGAACTGGAAGGCGGCGACCGGCCCGGCGTCCAGCGCGCGGCGCAGACGGTCCGAGAACGCGCCCGACACGTCGAGCGGCGAGATGAGATAGAGCTTGCAGGCGCCGCGGTGATGCCCGCTTTTCTCGTCCCGCGCGAACTGCTGGGCGAAATCGGGGTCGAGCGGGCCGAGGGGGTCTTCGTCGTGGTCGATCATGCGCCTGCGCCTAGCGCGTCGATGGCGTTGGCGAAAGCCGCCGGATCATCCAGCCGATGCGCGACCGCGCGGATGGAACGTCGGCGCATCTCTACGGGCGCGGTCAGATCGACGATGACATTGGGATAGGCGATCAGTGCCAGGTTGAGCACGGTCTGCGACCGATGCTCGTCCCCGGCGATGGCGCGGCGCACGCCGGCGATGGCGGATCTCGGCAGATATATCTGTCGGATGATACCGACGCGCATCAACACGCCACGCTCGTCGATCTCGATCGGTCGCCGCGCGAAGCCTGCGATCGCAACCACCAGCCAGATGACTCCGGAGGCCGTCACTACCGACAGCAGCATCGCCGCGCGCGGAAACCAGTGCGCGAGGAACAGGTGGACGACCAGCAATTCGACGAGCGACAGGCCGACCAGCACCCACATCATGGGTGCGATGGCGCGGTGGTAGGTGAAGCGGCGATCATCGATCGAATACTCCGCCGTCACCGCGCCTGTCGCTTATTGCTCGCCCTTGTAGATGCCGACGAGCTTGTCGAGCATCGCCAGCGCGTCCTCGCGGCTGCGCTGGAAGGTGTTGCGACCGATGATCGAGCCGTTGCCGCCGCCGTCGCGGATGTCGCGCGCGTCCTGATAGACCGCGTCCTCGCCCTTGGTCGCACCGCCCGAGAAGACGACGATGCGGCGGCCGTTGAAGCACGCCTGCGTTACGTGGCGGACGCGGTCGGCCTGCTTCGAGAAGTCGTGGCCCTCATAGGCCTTCTTCGCGTCGGCCTGCTCGATATGGTCGCTGGGCAGCTTCACCTTGATGATGTGCGCGCCCATCAGCGCCGCCATGTGCGCGGCATAGGCGCCGACGTCGAGCGCCAGTTCGCCCGACTTGGGCAGGATGCCGCCGCGCGGATAGGACCAGAGCACGGTCGGGATGCCGACCGACTTGGCCTCCGCCGACAGCTCCTTGATCTCCTCCATCATGTCGAACACGTCGTCCGACCCCGGATAGATGGTGAAGCCGATCGCCGCGCAGCCCAGGCGCAAGGCATCGTCGACGCCGCCGGTCAGCGCCTGATTGGCGGTGGTCGACCAACTGTTCGAGCTGTTGCACTTCAGGATCGTCGGGATCTGCCCGGCGAAGGTGTCGGCGCCCGCCTCCAGCATGCCGAGCGGCGCAGCATAGGCCGACAGGCCCGCGTCGATCGCCATCTGATAGTGATAGTGCGGGTCGTAGGCCGGAGCGTTGACCGCGAAGCTGCGCGCGGGCCCGTGTTCGAAACCCTGATCGACCGGCAGGATGACGAGCTTGCCAGTGCCGCCCAGACGCCCTTGCATCAGGATGCGGGCGAGGTTGCCCTTTACGCCCGGATTGTCGGATTCATAGTTGGCGAGGATGGCTTTTACGGTCGGTGTCATTGGGAGAGCTCCAGTTATCAAAGGGCCAGCCAGCGCCGAAGCGCCTGGTCAGCCTGTTCCATGGTGGTTGCGGGCGCGCGCCCGAGAATGCGGACGATACGGTTGCGACGGAGCGTCTGAACCTTGTCGACCTGTACTTCGCTGTCGTCGATCAGTCCGGTCTGCTCGCTCGGTTCCAGCAGCACGCGGAACAATCCTTCCGCCCCGACGTGAGAGATGATCGGACAGAGGCTGAATGAGCCGTGGCTGGGGTTGAAGACATCCGACTGAACGATAAGAAACGGCCGCGGCTTGCTCGTGTACTCGCCTGGGCCGGAAGCGAGGACGATTGCCCCCCGCGTTATTTCCACTGGCCATCCTCGGCTTCGATCGCCTCGAAGAATCCCCAATCGCTCGAATCGTCGCGAAGCGACGCGGCAAGCGACTGACGCCGCGCCTCCGCCAGATAGGCTTCGTCATGCAGTTCGACATACCGGCGCACGGCATCGCGCGCGATGTCGCTCTTGCTGCGACCCTGCGTCCGCGCGACGGCGGTCAGGCGCCGTTCGAGTTCATCATCCAATCGCACGCCGAGCATCGCGGCACCTCTACGTTTAACACGTTAAACATAGGTGATCGCCGTCAACGCGTCAACGCCGCGACGCCCGGCAGGTCCTTGCCCTCCATCCATTCCAGGAACGCGCCGCCCGCGGTCGAGACGAAGGTGAAGCTGTCTGCCACCCCTGCCTGGTTGAGCGCGGCGACGGTATCGCCGCCGCCCGCGACGGAGACCAGCCCGCCTTCCTTCGTCAGCGCGGCCGCGGTGCGGGCCAGTGCGACGGTGGCGGTGTCGAACGGCGGCGTCTCGAATGCGCCGAGCGGACCGTTCCAGACGAGCGTACGACAGTTCTTGAGCACATCGCCCAGCGCTTCGGTCGCAGCCGGTCCGATGTCGAGGATCATCTCGTCCGCCGCGACTTGGTGGACGTTGCAGGTGCGCACCGATGGCGGGTTGGCGGCGAACTCCTTCGCGACCACCACGTCGTACGGCAAGTGGACGGTGCAGCCCGCCGCGTCGGCGGCATCGAGGATCGCCTCCGCCGTTTCCGCCAGATCATGTTCGCACAGCGACTTGCCGACATCGACACCACGCGCGGCGAGGAACGTGTTGGCCATGCCGCCGCCGATGATGAGATGATCGACCTTCGTCACCATCTGACGCAGAACGTCGAGCTTCGACGACACCTTGGCGCCGCCGACCACGGCCGCGACCGGGTGCTCGGGATTGCCGAGCGCCTTGTCGAGCGCGACCAGTTCGGCCTCCATCGCGCGGCCGGCGAAGGCGGGGAGGCGGTGCGCGAGCCCCTCGGTCGAGGCATGGGCGCGGTGCGCGGCGGAGAAGGCGTCGTTGACGTAGAGATCGCCGAGCGCGGCAAAGCGGTCGATCGTTTCGGGCGCGTTCTTCTCCTCGCCACCGAAGAACCGCGTGTTCTCCAGGACCGCGATGTCGCCGTCGCTGAGCGCGCGAACCGCGTCCGCATCGCCCTCCCAATCGATGTAGCGGACGGGGCGGCCCAGCACTTCGGCATAGGGCGCGACGATCTGTTCGAGCGAGAACTCCGGCGACGGCGCCTTAGGTCGGCCGAAGTGGGCGAGGATCAGCACGATCGCGCCCTTGTCGGCGAGCTCGCACACCGTCGCCAGCGTCGCGCGCATCCGCGTATCGTCGGTGACCTTGCCGTCCGCCATCGGCACGTTCAGGTCCTCGCGCACCAGCACGCGCTTGCCCGTGACGTCGCCGATGTCGTCCAGCGTACGGAATGGCTTGGTCATCAATCGATCCTTATCGTGTCGCCGACGCCGATCGCGCCGCCGGTTATCACCATCGCACAGACCCCGCCGCGCCAGTCGGGCGACAGCGCGGCACGCAGGCCCTCGGCCAGCGCCTCCATCCGCTCGCACGGATCGGTCTCGCGCGTTATCTCCAGCACCACATGCTCGCCGATGCGCAGCCGGGTGCCGGGCGTCTGCGGCAGGTCAAGCCCGGCGACGAGCAGATTGGCGCGCCGTTCCGACCAGTCGATATTGTGACCGACCTCCGCCATCGCCGCCGCCCAGTCGCCCGCCTCCATCAGCGTGACCTGGCGCTTGTAGGGTCGCCCCTTCATCGCGCCACGAAAGTCGCCGACGATCCCGCCCTCTGGTGTGACGAGCGCGTGGCCGAGGGTGTCCATCGGCCCCTTTGGCCGCGCGTGCCGGGCGATGCCGGCCAGTGTGCCGGTCATCGCCTCTCGCTCCGTTCGCTTTGAGCGAAGTCGAAGGGCATGGCCTGGGGCGGTGCTTCGACTTCGCTCAGCACGAACGGATGAGAGGCGGTCGGCATTACCCCAGCAGCTTCGCCATCGCGACGGCCGTGTCGACCATGCGGTTCGAGAAGCCCCATTCATTGTCGTACCAGCTGACGACGCGCACCAGCTTGCCGTCGAGCACCGCCGTCTCGAGGCTGTCGACGGTCGACGAATAGGGCGTGTGGACGATGTCGATCGACACCAGAGGCTCGTCGGAGAAGTGCAGCACGCCCTTCATCGGGCCTTCCGCCGCGGCCTTCAGCAGGCCGTTGACCTCCTCCACGCTGGTGTCGCGCTTCGGCGTGAAGGTTAGGTCGATCAGGCTGCCGTCCGGCACCGGCACGCGGATCGCCGAACCGTCGAGCTTGCCCTTCAGTTCGGGCAGCACCTCGCCCACCGCGCGCGCCGCGCCGGTGGTGGTCGGGATCATGTTCATCGCGGCGGCGCGCGCACGGCGCAGGTCGGGATGGATCTGGTCAAGGATCTTCTGGTCGTTGGTATAGGCGTGGACGGTGGTCATCAGGCCGCGCTCGATGCCGATGCTGTCGTTCAGCACCTTCGCGACCGGCGCCAGGCAGTTGGTCGTGCAGCTGGCGTTCGAGACGATGTGATGATCGCCGGTCAGCTTGTCGTCGTTGACGCCGAACACGACGGTCAGGTCGACGCCCTTGGCCGGCGCGGAGATCAGCACGCGCTTCGCGCCGCCGTCGAGATGCTTCTGCGCGCTCTCACGATCGGTGAAGAAGCCGGTGCATTCCAGCACGATGTCGACGCCGTGCGTCCCGTGCGGCAGGTTGGCGGGATCGCGCTCGGCGGTGACGGCGATACGCTTGCCGTCGATGACGAGATCGGTGCCCTCGGCCGCCACGTCGCCCGGGAACTTGCCGTGGACGCTGTCGCGGCTGAACAGCCAGGCGTTCGACTTGGCGTCGGCCAGATCGTTGATCGTCACCAGCTCCAGCCCGCAGTCGGGCCGCTCGAGGATCGCGCGCGCCACCAGACGTCCGATACGGCCGAAACCGTTGATCGCTACCTTCGTCATTCTCATTCTCTCCTCAACGTCCATTCGCCTGCGCGGATCATGCGACTGCGCTCAGCACGAACGGTGGTGGGTGTTCAAGCCTGCAATGCCGCCATCACCTGCGGCGCGATCTTGTCGGCGGTCAGGCCGAAATAGTCGTAGAGCTTGTCGGCGGGGGCCGAGGCGCCGAACCGGTCGATGCCGAAGCGCAGGCCCTGCACCATCGTATAGCGTTCCCAGCCGATCGTCGTCCCCGCCTCGATCGACACGCGCAGCAGTTGCGACGGATCGACCGGTGGCAGCACGTCGTCGCGATACGCCTGCGGCTGCGCGTCGAAGCGCGACCAGCAGGGCATCGACACGACATCGGCACCGATGCCGGCCTCTTCCAGCCTGTCGGCAACGTCGAGCGCGATCTCGACCTCCGAGCCCGTCGCGATCAGTACCACACGCCGCACAGCGGTTGCGGCGCGCAGGCGGTAGCCGCCTTTCGCCGTCAGGTTTTCACCATCTGTATCACGCACTTGGCGCAGGTTCTGGCGGGTCAGTGCGAGCAGCGACGGACCATCCTTGCGCGCGACCGCGCAGGCCCAGGCCTCCGCCGTCTCGACCGAATCGCACGGGCGCCACACGTCGAGGTTCGGGATCAGGCGCAGCGAGGTGACGTGCTCTATCGGCTGGTGCGTGGGGCCATCCTCGCCGAGACCGATCGAGTCATGCGTCATCACGAAGATCGAGCGGGTCTGCTGGAGCGCCGCGAGCCGGATTGCGGGCCGCGCATAGTCGGAGAAGACGAGGAAGGTGCCGCCGTACGGCACGACGCCGCCGTGTAGCGCCATGCCGTTCATCGCTGCGGCCATGCCAAATTCGCGGATGCCGTAATGGATGTAGCGGCCACTGTAATTGTCTGGCGTCAGCGGCCCTGTCGCCTTGGTCTGCGTATTGTTCGACGGGCTGAGATCGGCCGAGCCGCCGAGCAGCGCGGGATAGTCGGCGGTCAGCCCCTCCAGCGCCAGCTCGGACGACTTGCGCGTCGCGACCGCCTTGCCATCGACGTGCGAGAGCGCGGAGGCGCGCAGCGCGTCGAGGTCGAAGTCGCCGGCCATGCGCGCGGTGAATTCGTCGCCATCGTCGTGACTTACGAGGCGATCCTGCCACGCGGCGTGCGGTGCGGCGGCGGCACGCCCAGCGGCGAGCCAGCCGTCCCGCACGTCGGCGGGCACCTCGAACGCGGGCGTGTCCCAGCCGAGCGCGACGCGGGTCGCGGCGATCTCGTCCGCGCCGAGCGGCGAACCATGGACCTTGTGGCTGCCGCCCTTGTTCGGCGCGCCCTTGCCGATCGTGGTCCGGCAGCGGACCAGCGTCGGGCGCGTCTCTTCCGCAATGGCCTCGTCGAACGCGCGCGTGATGTCGGCGAAGTCGTGGCCGTCGCATTCGACGACGTGCCAGCCGGTCGCGCCATAACGCGCCGGGATGTCTTCGCTGGTCGACAGCGACGTCGCGCCGTCGATCGTGATCTTGTTATCGTCCCACAGCACGATCAGCCGGCCGAGCTTGAGATGCCCGGCGAGGCCGATCGCCTCATGGTTCACGCCCTCCATCAGGCAGCCGTCGCCGGCGATCACCCAGGTCCGGTGGTCGACCAGATCGTCGCCATAGGTCGCGTTCAGGTGCCGCTCGGCCACCGCCATGCCGACCCCCATCGCCAGCCCCTGCCCCAGCGGGCCGGTGGTGCATTCGATGCCGGGCAGCTCGAAATTCTCCGGGTGGCCGGCGCACGGGCTGCCGAGCTGGCGGAAATTGCGGATGTCGTCGATCGTCGGCCGCGCATAGCCGGTCAGGTGCAGCAGGCTGTAGATTAGCATCGATCCGTGGCCGGCCGACAGGATGAAGCGGTCACGGTCCGGCCAAGCCGGATCGGCGGGATCGTACTTCAGGTACTGAGTGAACAGCACGGTCGCGACGTCGGCCATGCCCATCGGCATGCCGGGGTGGCCGGAGTTCGCGGCCTCCACCGCGTCCATCGACAGCGCCCGGACGGCGTTGGCGAGCTGGGCTTGCGGGGCGGCCATGACTTCTCCTGCGGTATCGTCGCGGCGGGTGTGGGCCGCGCGCGCCTTTGCGCATCGTCGCCCGTCCGCGTCAACCGGGCGAACCTCAAGTCGTTCGCGCCTTGCCCGGTCGACACATGGTGCTAAGCGAACGATATGACAGATCAAACAGCGGGATCCGCGCCGATCGACGCCGCGCCCGTCCCGACCGCGTCCTCCCCGACCTCGCCTATTTCGACCGCGGCGGCCGAAACGATACAGGACCGCATCGACCGCGCCTTCGCGCGAATGGAGGGTGCCGCCCGCCGCCTGAACCAGTCGCACGGTGCGCTGATCGAGCGCCACGCCCGGTTGCGCGCCAGCGTGACCGAAGCGGTACGCGGCATCGATTCGCTGATCGCGGAGGACGCGAAGTAATGGCGCAGGTAACGCTCAGGATCGGTGGCCGCGCGCATCTCGTCGCGTGTCAGGACGGTGGCGAGGCGGATCTGGAGGCGCTCGGCCGACGGCTCGATTCGCACGCTGCCACTGCCAATCGCGCGGCGGGCGGCCAGGGCGGCGAGCGGCAGATGCTCTATATCGCGCTGTTGCTGGCAGACGAGCTGGTCGAGGCCGAGCGAGCTCCAGGTGGCGGCCCCTCCCCCGCGGTGCTCACCCGCATCGCCGAACGGCTGGAAGCGATCGCGGCGACCCTTGAGGAAGCGGCGCCGAACGCCTAGATAGGTGGCGGCGGGCACTGCCCGGTACGAGCCTTTATTATCCCTGAGGCTATTCATCATCCAATGGGGGCTGTCCCTGCTAGGATCCTGGTCCAAAGCACATGGTTCCCACCTGACGTACAGTGCGTCAGTGGATAACCCGGCACACGGCCACGGCGGTCCCGCCACCGCCCTGCGAAAGCGCACCCGATGAGCGACGAGAAGCGGATCCTGCGCGCCCGGATGCGCGCCGAACGCGACGCCTTCGCGCTGGACAGCGATGCGATGATCGCCCCGCCCGCCGCGTTTCTCGACCGGCTGGCGCCGGGGCGTATCGTCGCCTCCTATATTCCGGTCGGAAGCGAGGCCGACCCTTCCCCGCTCGCCGCCGCCGCGCGCGCGGCCGGCTGTATCGTCGCGCTGCCGCATGTTGAAAGCCGCGAGGCCCCGATGCGCTTCCTGCTGTGGGATGAGCGTGATCCACTGCTCCCCGGCCCGTTTCGCCTGCGTCAGCCCGCTGCCGACGCCGCCGTCGCGATTCCCGACCTCATCCTGACGCCGCTCGTCGCCTTCGACGATGCGCTCAACCGGCTGGGGCAAGGTGCTGGCCATTACGACCGCGCCTTCGCCGCGCATCCGGAGGCCTGGCGGCTGGGTGTTGCCTGGGCGATGCAACAGCTATTGTCGCTCGACACCGACGACTGGGACGTCCCGCTGCACGCCGTCGCCACCGAGCGCGGGCTGGTGACGTCATGACGCCGAGCTGGCGCAAGCCGGTCGGGATGATCGGCATCCTAGTCTACATCACGCTTTGGGTGGTGCTGGTGGTGAGTTTCAGCCGAATCATCGGCATGCTGCCAGGTCTGGCGCAGGCGCCGATCTATCTGGTCGCGGGGATCGTGTGGATTTTGCCGCTGCGCCCGGCACTGCTGTGGATGGAAACGGGGCGGTGGCGAGTGCCGAGGTAGGCTAGCCACGCCGCTAAAGGGGGGCCGACCCATTCTCTGCCGTTCGGCCTGAGAAAAGTCGAAGGCCAGGTCTACGTAAAGTGCTTCGGCTTCGCTCAGCACGAACGGTTCGGATTTAACGCTAGATGCTTTGACAGACGCTGGCCCGGGGTGGCGCCGCGGCGAAGCCGCGTCGTCGGTCGGGAGCTGCGCCCCGCCGGCCGGCCGGTCAGGTGCGTCGCAGCTGTGCTGCGGCGTCTCCTGACTGGCGCCAAGTGGCGCGAGTGACGGGGCTCGAACCCGCGACCTCCGGCGTGACAGGCCGGCGCTCTAACCAACTGAGCTACACCCGCTTGCTTGGCGGAGCCGGGCTGTTACGGCCCCGGTTCCGGGGTGTCAACGACCCATCTGCGAAAAACTATGCGTCCTGATCGCGCCGGTTCATTCGCAGGCGCGCGCCGGGATCGTCGCTCGACGCCAGCGTGCCGCGTTCGAACAGGAAGCCGGCGATATCCGGCCGGCCCGAGGCGTTCAGCACGGTCTGGATGATGATGAGCAGCGGCACCGCCAGCAGCGCGCCGGGCGTACCCCACACCCATCCCCAGAAGCTCAGCGAGATCAGGATCATGATCGGATTGATGGTCAGGCGATGGCCAACCACCAGCGGCGTGATCGCATTCGCCTCGATGATATGCGCGACGCCCATGATCGCGGCTGGCATCAGCGCCCAGAAGATGTCGCTGAACGTCATCAGCCCGCCCAGCGCCAGCAGCGCGGCGGCGAGGATCGGGCCGAAATAGGGAACATAGTTCAGCAGCGCGACGATCCCGCCCCACATCAGCGGAGTCGGCATGCCGATGGCGTAGAGCAGTCCCGCGACGACGAGCCCGAGGGACACGTTGATGAGCGTGATCGTACCGAGGTACGCCGACGTATCGTCCACCACGTCCTGGATCACCCGGGCTGTTGCCATCGCGCCGCCGAAGCTGGTGCGGCGCGTGATCGCCGCACGGCGTGTCTTCGTCCATCCGGCGAGGAAGAAGTAGATGACGAGGATCGCGAAGAACATCTCGATGAACGCCGACGGCGCCGAGGTCGCGAACAGCTCGACGATCGAGCGCGGCGGCGCGACCGGTGCGACCTGCTGGCGCTGCGGCGCATCGGCCATCTGGCGCAGCGTCTTGTTCACGAACCTCTCGAGGTTCGAATAGAGGTCGATCACTGGCGAGAGATTCTGCTGGATCAGGTCGATACGTTCGGGAAGCAGCCGCACCCACTGCCATGCCGGCACGACGATCGAGGCGAGCGCGACGTTCACCGCGGCGAGGAACAGGATGACGCAAAGGAACGCGGCAAGCCCCGCGGGCACCCGGCGCCGCTCCATCCATTCGAGCATCGGCACCATCGCGATGGCGATGACGATCGCGGCGGTGGTCGGCAGGAAGAAGCTCGACCCCGCCTGCAGAGCGAAGGGGACCGCTAGTACGAGGCCCGCGCCCAGCGTAAGCGAGATGCCGGCCAACAGCCGGTCGCGACGCAGCGAATCGTCGCCCGGCGGTGACGGCGTTCCGGTCTCATCGGTCTGGTCCGTCACGTAAGTCCTCCTGGCCCGCGCTGTCCTAGCCGCCTTCGGCGCGCCTTCCTATCGCCGAATGGCGGCGCGCATCGTCCTCAAGGAACAGGTAATCGGGATCGAATTCGGCGAAATCGTGGAGCCCGGGCAGGTCGAGGATGTCGAGCCTGCGCCGCGCGACGGAGACGAGACCGCGTTTGCGCAGCGTGGCGAGCACGCGGTTGGTGTGGACGTTGGTCAACCCGCACGCTTCCCCCAAATCCTGCTGCGTCAGCGGAAAGTCGAAGCCAGCGTCGGTCGCCAGCCCGACGATCGCCAGACGCGCGTGCAGTTCGCAGATCAGATGCGCCACCCGCGGCGCGGCGCCCATCCGACCGATGCGGAAGATCCATTCGCGGTGCATCGCCGCATCGAGCAGGGTGGAAAACCACAGCAGCTTCACCAGATGCGGCCGCTCCGCCATCAGGATGCTGAGCCGTTCGTGCGGAACCAGACCGATCCGACAAGCCGTGATCGTCGTCAGGTCATGGTCGAGATAGCCGAGCGGATAGCCGTGGAGGTCGACGAAATCGCCGGGCACCTGCAACCCCACCCCCTGGCGCTGCCCCTCCGCGGTGTCGCGGTGACGCGAGATCCACCCCTCGATCAGCAGCGTGCTGAACGCCAGTGGCTCGCCGCGGGTGACGAAGGTGGTGCGCGCCGGCAACGTGCGCACATCGACGATGCACGCCTCCAGCGCCTGCAACTCGTCGGGACGCAATTGCCGACGACGACGCCCCATCAAGAAACGCGATGTCAGCAATTCTGAGGCGACCGTAACCATATCGACACGATGGCCGTGCCGTTGCGTCCGCGCAACAAGCGAATTCAGTCGGCGCCATCGCTTCGCGCGAACAGCGTTTTCAGTTCGGTCTTCAGAATCTTTCCGTTGGCATTGCGCGGGAGGACGGTGTCGGAGAAACGGATCTCGACCGGCACCTTGAACGGCGCCAGCCGCTCGCGCACCCAATCCTGCAATTCGCCTTCGCTGGCCGAAGCGCCGGGAGACAGGTGGACGACCGCGACGGGCTCCTCCCCCAGCGTCCGGTGCGGCACGCCGACCAGCGCACAGTCGGTGACGGCCGGGTGGGCGTAGAGCACGTCCTCGACCTCGCTCGAATAGATATTCTCGCCGCCGCGGATGACGATGTCCTTCGCCCGGTCGACGATGTAGCAGAAGCCCTCGTCGTCCAGTCGGGCGAGATCGCCGGTGCGGACCCAGCCGTCGACGAAGGTGGCGGCGGTCGCTTCGGGCTTGTGCCAATAGCCTTTCACGATCATCGGTCCGCGCGCCCACAGCTCGCCGACCGCGCCAATGGGCAGTTCGGCCGTGCCTTCGGGATCGACAATCTTCAGGTCGGCCACGGCGACGGGCGGGCCACAGCTGGTCGGGCGATTCAGATAGTCCTCCGCGCCGTGCTGCGTCACCGTCGCGGTCGTTTCGGTCATGCCCCAGCCATTGCCCGGCAGCGCACCGAATTCGGCATGGATGCGCCGCACCAGTTCGGGCGCGGCCGGTGCGCCGCCATAGGCGATCGATTCGAGGCTGGAGAGGTCGTAGTTCGCGCGGTCGGGATGTTCGAGCAGCTGCCACGCGATGGTCGGCACGCCGCCGGTCAGCGTCACGCGCTCGCGCTCGATCACCTCCATCGCGGTCACCGTGTCCCATTTGCGCAGGAAGACGAGCGTACTGCCGGTCGCGATCGCGCCCATCATCGTCGCCGAACAGGCGGTGACATGGAACAGTGGAATGACGAGCAGGCCGACCTTGGGCTCGGGCTCGGGCGGCATTTCGCCGCGACGCAGATAGGTGCGCGCGCCGGTATAGCCCGACGACAGTATGTTGGTAACGAAGTTCCGATGCGTGCCAAGCGCGCCTTTCGGTGCGCCGGTGGTGCCGCTGGTGTAGAAAATGGTGGCGTCATCGTCGGGCGCGATGGCGACATCCGGGAACGGCACCTCGTCCATCGACGACCAGCTTTCGGGCGCGCCGATCAGCGCCTCCAGCGCCGTCGCACCGCCGTCGAGCGGTGCCTTGGCACGCGCGACGATCACGCGTTCCAGCGTACCACCCGTCGGATAACGCCCCGCCAGCCGCGCATGTCGCTCGCCATCGACGAACAGCAGCTTCGCGCCCGAATCGGCGATGCCGTAGTCCAGCTCGTGCGCGGTCCACCAGGCATTCAGCGGCACAATGATCGCGCCTAGGCTGACGGTGGCGAAAAACACGACCGGCCATTCGGGCAGGTTGCGCATCGCCAGCGCGACGCGATCGCCCTTCCCCACCCCCATTGCCGCCATCTGCGCCGCGAGCGCGGCGACGGCGCGATAGGTCGCCTCATAGCTGATGCGCTGATCCTCGTGGATCGTGAACAGGCGATCGCCATGCATGCGCCCGAGCCGGATCAGCGCGGCGAGGCTGGGCGGCGCATTCTTCCATGTCCGCGTCGGCACGCCGGCGATGTCGACCGTCTCCATCTCGAACCGCTGGCCGGGTGCACACAGCAGCCGCTCGACGTCGGCCACCGACATGCGCGGCCAGGACGGATCGAGGGCGATCAGCGGTTCTTCGGCCAAGGCATACTCTCCGGGATAGAATATTCGGTTTGGGCGCGGAAAACCGTGCCGGGGTGCGGTTTACGGTTGATTCGCGCCGCACTCAAGGCGATAGAGTGCCACCGGCGAAATGGCGCCACCAGCGATGTTTTGAAACAGGGGTATGGAGCACAGATGATTATCGCGGAGCCCGGCGATCACGGCTTCGACGGTGGTCGGCTGGCGCGGATCGATGCCTTCCTGCAGGCGAACTATCTCGACACGAACAAGCTGCCCAACGCGCAGCTGCTGATCGGTCGCGGCGATGCCCTCGTTCATTTCTCCTCGTTGGGCAGCGCGCGCGACGGCGGCCCGGCGGTCGATGCGACGACGATCTTCCGTATCGCCAGCATGACGAAGCCGGTGACCTCGGTCGCGTTCATGCAACTGGTCGAGGAAGGACGCGTCGCGCTCGACACGCCGGTCCATCATGTCATCCCCGAATTCGCCGGGCTGGGCGTCTATGACGGCGGCGGTGCCGGTGTACCCTTCCGCATGAGGGCGACTGCCGCGCCGATGCGCATGATCGACTTGCTGCGCCATACCGCCGGCCTGACCTATGGCTTCCAGAACCGTTCCAACGTCGACGCAGCCTATCGCGAAGGCCGGCTGGAGACGTGGCACGGCAATCTCGATCTGGACGGGCTCGCTGCGGCGCTCGGGCAATTGCCGCTCGAATTCTCGCCGGGCGAGGCGTGGAACTACTCGGTGGCGACCGATATTCTCGGGCTAGTGGTGCAGCGCCTCACCGGCATGCCGCTGGGCGAGGTGTTCCGAACGCGCATCTTCGCGCCGCTCGGCATGGACGACACCGGCTTCTCCGTACCGGCCGACAAGACCGACCGGCTGGCGGACTGCTACGCCTTCGCACCCGGCAAGGGGCGCGTGATGTACGACGCCGGCGCGGCGTCGGCCTGGAGTCGCGAGCCGACGCAGGCGTCGGGCGGCGGCGGGCTGGTGTCGACCGCGCTCGACTATCATCGCTTCTGTCGCATGCTGCTGGACGGCGGTACGCTGGACGGCGTGCGCATCCTGTCGCGCAAGACCGTCGCGCTGATGACCACCAATCACCTGCCCGGCGGCGCCGACCTGGCCAGCATGAGCCGGTCGATGTTCTCAGAGGCCACCAACGCGGGCGTCGGCTTCGGCCTCGGCTTCGCGGTCACGATCGACGTGCCGCCCACGCTGATCCCCGGATCGGTCGGCGAATATTACTGGGGCGGGCTGTTCTCGACCGCGTTCTTCATCGACCCGGTCGAGCGGATCATCATGATCTTCATGACCCAGGTCAGCCCCAGCAACCTCTATCCCATCCGCCGCGAACTCAAGACAATGATCTACGCGGCCCTGAACTGACGATGCGCCGCGCAGGCGACGCATGAAGGAGAGAAGAATGACCGACCCCATCAGCACGCGCATGGACGGCGACGTCCTCGTCATCACCTCGAACAACCCGCCGGTGAATGCGCTCGGCGCCGCCGTCCGCCAGGGCATCGACGCGGCGGTGAAAGCGGGCCTGGCCGACGACGCCGTACAGGCGATGGTGATCGCGTGCGAGGGCCGCACCTTCTTTGCGGGTGCCGACATCACCGAATTCGGCAAGCCGATGCAGGAGCCGTCGCTGCCCAATCTGGTCGATTCGATCGAGGCGGCGGACAAGCCCGTCGTCGCCGCGATCCACGGAACGGCGCTGGGCGGCGGCTGCGAGGTCGCGCTGGCGTGTCATTACCGGATCGCCGTCCCGTCGGCGAAGCTTGGCCTGCCGGAGGTGAAGCTCGGCATCCTGCCCGGTGCCGGTGGCACCCAGCGCCTGCCGCGCGTGGCAGGGGTCGAGTTCGCGCTGGAACTGGCGGCGAAGGGCGACCCGGTGCCGGCGAAGAAGGCGCTCGACGCCGGCCTGCTCGATCGGATGGCGGGCGAGGACAGCCTGCTGGCCGACGCCGTCGCTTTCGCCCGAGAGGTCGCGGCCACCCGCCCGCTGCCGCGCGCCAGCGAAAAGTCGGTGACGGTCGAGCCGGGCGTGTTCGACGCGTTCCGCAAGACGAATGCGCGCCGCTTCCGCGGGTACGAGGCGCCGGCCGAGATCATCGACGTGATCGAGCAGACGGCGTCGATGCCCTATGCCGAGGGCGTCCAGCGCGAACGCAACGGCTTCATGAAGCTCATCATGAGCGTCCAGTCGGCGGCGCAGCGCCACATCTTCTTCGCCGAGCGCAAGGCATCGCGGATCGACGACGTGCCCGAGGATACGCAGCGCCGCCCGATCAAGCGCGTCGGCGTGATCGGCGCGGGCACGATGGGCGGTGGCATCGCCATGAACTTCCTGTCGGCCGGCATTCCGGTGACGATCGTCGAGATGAAGCAGGATGCGCTCGACCGCGGTCTGGGTATCATCCGCAAGAATTACGAGGCGACGGCGGCGAAGGGCCGGATGAAGCCCGAGCAGGTCGAGGCGGCCATGGGCGCGCTGACGGGCACGCTGAGCATGGAGGACCTCGCGGACTGCGATCTCGTCATCGAGGCGGTCTATGAGGAGATGTCGGTCAAGAAGGACATCTTCGGCAAGCTCGACACCATCTGCAAGCAGGGCGCGATCCTGGCGTCGAACACCAGCTATCTCGACGTGAACGAGATCGCTGCGGCCACCAGCCGACCGCAGGACGTGCTGGGCATGCATTTCTTCTCGCCGGCCAACGTCATGAAGTTGCTGGAGGTCGTGCGCGGCGACAAGACCGCGGGCGACGTGCTGGCGACGGTCATGGACATCGCCAAGAAGATCAAGAAGGTCGCGGTCGTCGCCGGTGTCTGCCACGGCTTCATCGGCAACCGCATGCTGATGCCGCGCCAGATCGAGGCGATGAACCTGTTGATGGAGGGCGCGACGCCCGAGCAGGTCGATCGCGTCCATGTCGAATTCGGCATGCCGATGGGCCCGTTTCAGATGAGCGACCTCGCCGGCGTCGACATCGGCTGGCACCGCGACCCGACCCGGATCGAGAGCATCCGCGACGCGCTCGCCGCCGAGAACCGCTGGGGCCAGAAGACCAAGGCGGGCTTCTACGACTATGACGAGAAGCGCACCCCCTCGAACAGCCCGCGCGTCGCCGAGATCATCGACGATTTCCGCAAGAAAACGGGCGCCGCCCAGCACGAAGTCACCGATCAAGAGATCGTCGAGCGCACGCTGTACCCGATGGTGAACGAGGGTGCGAAAATCCTGGCCGAGGGCAAGGCGCAGCGCGCGTCGGACATCGATGTCGTGTGGATCTACGGCTACGGCTGGCCCCCGTATCGCGGCGGGCCGATGTTCTGGGCCGACACGGTCGGCCTGAAGACGATCGTGGCCGGCTTGGAAAAGCACGGCATGGAGGTCGCCCCACTGCTGCGCGAGAAGGCGGAGAAGGGCGAGCGATTTAACTGAACTGCTCCTTCTCCCGCGTGCGGGAGAGGGTCGGGGTGAGGGTCTGGCCGCCAGTCCCTCACCGCTGCGACGAAGGCAGCAAAGCTGCCAAGTCTCGCTCTTCTCCCGCCACGCGGGAGAAGGACAGGAGAGAGAAATGACGGACACGCTCGACACCTTCCGCACCGAAACCCGCGCCTGGCTGGAGGAGAACTGCCCGCCCGCCATGCGTGAGCCGATGCGCAGCGAGAAGGACGCCTGCTGGGGCGGGCGCGACCAGTCGAAGCTGTCGCCCGACCAGAAGCTGTGGATGAACCGCATGGCCGCAAAGGGCTGGACGGTGCCGGACTGGCCGAAGGCCTATGGCGGCGGCGGGCTGTCGCCGGCGGAGACGAAGGTGCTGCGCGAAGAGATGGCGCGGCTGCGTTGCCGCAATCCGCTCAACAGCTTCGGCATCTCTATGCTCGGGCCCGCACTGCTAAAGTACGGCACGGAGGAGCAGAAGCTCGATCACCTGACCAAGATCGCGCGCGGCGAAATCCGCTGGTGTCAGGGCTATAGCGAACCCAATGCCGGCTCCGATCTCGCCGGGCTCGCCACATCGGCCGAGGACAAGGGCGACCATTTCCTCGTCAACGGGCAGAAGGTGTGGACCAGCTATGCCGATCAGGCCGACTGGATCTTCTGCCTCGTCCGCACCGACAAGACGACCAAGCAGGGCGGCATCAGCTTCCTGCTGTTCGATATGGCGAGCGAGGGCGTGTCGACGAAGCCCATCCTGCTCATCAGCGGCAATTCGCCGTTCTGCGAGACCTTCTTCGACGATGTGAAGGTGCCGAAGGAGAACCTCGTTCACCAGCTCAACAAGGGCTGGGACGTCGCGAAGTACCTGCTCGGTCACGAGCGCGAGATGATCTCGGGCATGGGCCTCGCCGCACACGGCAATCCTCTGGTCGACGGCGCGATCGCGACAATTGGGCTGGATCACGACGGCCGCCTCGCCGACCCGCTGCTGCGCGCACAGATCGCGCTGTTCGAGGTCCGCGCGAAGGCGTTCGGTGCGATGTCGGAGAAGTTCATTGACGAACTGAAGGCGGGTCAGGCCCACCCTGCCCAGCCGAGCATGATGAAATATTATGGCACCGAACTGAACAAAGCCCGCCACGAACTGGTGATGGCGAGCGGCGGGTCGGACGCGCTGGAATGGGAAAGCAACGCCTCGCGCGGCGGTGCCGCGGCGCGGACGTGGCTGCGCACCAAGGCCAATTCGATCGAGGGCGGGACGAGCGAGATCCAGCTCAACATCATCGCCAAGCGGATCCTGGACCTACCGGCCTGACGCACCATGCTCCCGCGCAGGCGGGAGCCCAGGGTCACAAATGCTGCGCTCGGGGCTCTGGATCCCCGCCTGCGCGGGGATACGAGGACTGACGAAATGCCTCTCTACCTGAACGACGAACAGACGATGCTCCGCGACACCGCGAAGGACTTCGTCGCGGAACACGCCCCGCCCGCGCACCTGCGCACGCTGCGCGATGCGAAAGACCCGGCGGGCTTCAGCCGCGAGCTGTGGAAGTCCTTCGCCGAGATGGGCTTCACCGGCATCCTCATTCCCGAGAGCGATGGCGGCCTGGGCCTCGGCCATGTCGAGGCGGGCGTGGTGCTGGAGGAGATCGGCCGCAACCTGTCGCCCTCCCCGTTCCTGACGACGGCGGTCGCGGCGGTCGAGGGGTTGAAGGGCACCGCCCACGCCGCGCGCTGGTTCCCCGGCATCGCAGCGGGCGAGACGGTCGCGGCGCTCGCGATCGACGAGGCGCCGAAGCACCGCGCCGACATCGCCATGCGCGCCGAGCGCTCTGGCAACGGCTTCCGTCTGAGCGGCGCCAAGCGTTTCGTCACGCACGGTCATGTCGCCGACCTGCTGATCGTGGCCGCGCGCACCGCCGGGGCGGCAAGCGACGCCGAGGGCATCACCCTGTTCGCCGTGCCGAACGACGCCGCAGGCCTCACCGCGACACCCGAACGCCTGCTCGACAGCAGCATCGCCGCCCGCCTCGACTTCGATGGCGTGGAGGTCGATGCCGACGCGGTCATCGGCGACGTCGATGGTGGCGGCGTGCAGCTCAAACGCATCCTCGCCGCCGGGCGTACCGGCGCGTCTTCCGAACTGCTCGGTGTCGGCGGCGGCGCGATGGACATGACGATCGGCTATCTGCGCGAACGCAAGCAGTTCGGCACCGTCATCGGCAGCTTCCAGGCGCTGCAACATCGCGCCGCGCATCTCTACGCCGAAATGGAGGTCGCCCGCGCTGCCGTGCTGAAGGCACAACAACTGCTCGACGCCGGCGATGCGCGGGCGGACGGCGCAGTATCGGTCGCCAAGGCAATGACCGGCCTCGCCACCACGCTCGCGGTGCAGGAGGGCGTGCAGATGCACGGCGGCATCGGCATGACCGACGAATACGACATCGGCTTCTACATGAAGCGTGCGCGCGTTCTGGCGGAGATGTTCGGTGACACGAGCTTCCACGCTGATGCGCTGGCGCGGGCGGCGGGGTATTGACCTACCATCATCCTCCCCGGCACGGGCAGGAACGATGATGACTGACACGCCACCCCGCGCCGACACACCTGAAGCCCTCGTCGCGCAGCTCATCGACCTGCTCGACGTCGAGACGATCGACACCGACCTCTATCGCGGGCCGCGCCAGCCCGGCGGGGTCGGGCGGGTGTTCGGGGGACAGGTGATCGCGCAGGCGTTGCAGGCGGCGCAGCGCAGCGTGGAGGACAAGGCGGCGCATTCGCTCCACGCCTATTTCATGCGGCCGGGGGACGAGAATTTTCCGATCATCTACCGCGTCGTCCGCGACTTCGACGGCGGCAGCTTCGCCACCCGCCGCGTGATCGCGATGCAGAAGGGGCAGCCGATCCTGAACATGGCGGCGTCGTTCCAGCGCGCCGAGGACGGGCTGCACCATCAGGATGCGATGCCCGACGTGCCGGCGCCGGAGACGCTGCGGTCCGAATTCGACCTGCGCATGGAGACGATCGCGGCGATTCCGGAACGCCTGCGCCCGTTCTTCCTGCGTCCCCGTCCGATCGAGATGCGCCCGGTCATCGCACGCGACTGGCTGGAGCCAGCACCCAGCGAGCCAGTCCAGCACACGTGGTTCCGCGTCGGCGCTACCCTGCCCGACGATCCCGCGCTGCACCGTGCGATGCTGGCCTACGCCTCCGACATGGCGCTGCTCGGCACGGCGATGCTGCCGCACGGCGTCAACTGGCTGAGCCGCCGGATGCAGACCGCGAGCCTCGACCACGCCGTGTGGCTGCACGAACCGTTCCGTGCCGACGACTGGCTGCTCTATACGATGGACAGCCCGTGGGGCGGCCATGCGCGCGGGTTCAACCGCGGACGTATCTTCACGCGCGACGGGCGGCTGGTGGCCAGTACCGCGCAGGAGGGGCTGATGCGGATGCGGCCGGAAAAAGCGGAGGCCTGAGCCCCTACTCCCGCACCTTTCCCCGCCCGGCCTTGACGGCGGACCGCTTCGTTTTGCCGTCCATCCGCCGGGTTTGCGACCCCTTGGTCGGCTTGGTCGGGCGCCGCTTCTTCGGGACGATCGTCGCTTCACGGAGCATCGCGAACAGCCGCTCGCGCACCTCCGCGCGGTTGTCGTGCTGCGAGCGTGAGCCTTCGCTGCGCAACACGATGACGCCGTCCCGGGTCAGGCGCGAGCCGGCCAGTTCCACCAGCCGGTTCCGGACCGCGTCCGGCAAGGTGGAGGCGACGAGATCGAAGCGCAGGATGACCGCGCTGTCGGTGGTGTTGACGTGCTGTCCGCCAGCGCCGCCCGATCGCGTCGTACTCTCGATCAGCTCGCTGTCGTCGATGCTGATCGATCGGGTGATCGGGATCGCGACCATCTAACTCACACCACGAACCCCAGCGCGCCGAAGCGCGGCGGCAGCTTCGCCTCGGCCTCGACCGGCGGCTTGTTCGCGCGGGGCAGCGACAGGTACGCCGCGTGGAGCATCATCGCCGCCCCGCCGCGGCCGTAGACCGGATCGCCCATGATCGGCACGCCGAGCCCGGTCGCGGCATGGACGCGCAACTGATGCGTGCGCCCCGTCGCCGGCTCGAACCGGACGAGCGCGCGCCCATCGCGTACCTCGACCAGTTGCCAGTCGGTGCGCGCCGATTTCCCTTCCGGATCATGCACCATCCGCCAGCCCGCCTCGCGCGTACTGGTCTTGCCGAGCGGCAGGTCGATCGTTCCGCCCTCGCCCTCGGGCACGCCGTCGAGCACCGCCAGATAGCGCTTCGTTACCAACCCGCCCTCGAACGCCTGGCCGAACCGCTTCGCGGCATTGGCATTGCGCGCGAGCAGCAGGCAGCCGCTGGTGTCGCGGTCGATGCGATGGACGGGCTGCGGAAAGCGGTGAAAGCCGAAGGTCAGCTCACCCAGCATCGATTCGACGCTCGGCGTGCGATCGCGCGGGGAATCGACCGGCAGGCCCGCGGGCTTGTCGAGGACCATGGCCTCGCCGTCGAGGAAGATGATGGTGTCGGCGATCGTCGTCATCCCCGCCCCCTGCCACCAAGTGCGCCCTAGTGGAAGGCGTAGGCATCCATCGCCAGCACGCCGTAGGTATAGCTGTGGTGCAGCCGCTCGCCCGTCAGCGTCTCGCCGCCCGCACCGATCGCGGCGAACAACGGCAGGATATGGTCGGGCGTCGGATGATTGAGCCGACCGGCGGGCGCGCGCTCCACGGCGTGCAACACCGCATCGGTATCCCCCGCCGCAATACGCTCCGCCATCCAGTCGGCGAAGGCGGCGACCCAGTCGGGCGTTGCGGCATCGTGATCGCGACCCTCCGCGAAGATCGCACGGAGGTTATGCGTGAGACTGCCCGATCCCAGGATCAGCACGTCGTCGGCGCGCAGCGGCGCCAACGCGCGACCGATCGCGTGATGCCAGGCGGGCGGATGCCTGCTGCTGATCGACAGCTGCACGACCGGCACGTCGGCGTCCGGCCAGCCGAGCATCAGCGGCACCCACGCGCCATGATCCAGCCGCGCGCCGGATCGACCGTCACGGGAAAACCCGCGTCCGCGATGCGCCGCGCGATGTCGTCCGCCAGCGCCGGATGCCCTCGCGCCGGATAGCGCAGGTCGAACAGTGCCTGCGGAAAGCCGCCGAAGTCGTGGATCGTCGTCGGCGCCGCCACCGCGGTCACGACGCTGTCGGCCGTATCGTGATGCGCGGAGACGACGACGATCGCCCGCGGCTGCCCGAACCGCTGGCCCAGCCCGGACAGGAAGTCGCGGGCCGGGCTCGGCTCCAGCAGGATCATCGGTGATCCATGGCTGACGAATACCGCGGGCAGCATGGCGAATCAGCCGGCCAGCTTGCCGGCGACATGCGCCACGCGCTTGCCCTGATAGCGCGCGCCGTCCAGTTCGACCGCGCTCGGCTGGCGGCTGCCGTCGCCGCCGGCGATGGTCGAGGCGCCATAGGGTGTCGTGCCGTTCACCTCCGTAATGCCGTTGTGGCCTTCATAGCCATAGTCGAGCCCGACGATGGTCATGCCGAAGTGCAGCAGGTTGGTGATGATGCTGAACAGCGTCACTTCCTGCCCGCCATGCTGCGTCGCCGTGGAGGTGAACGCGGCACCGACCTTGCCGTTCAGCGCGCCCTTGTACCACAAGGCGCCGGCCTGATCCCAGAACGAGGCCATCTGGCTGGACATGCGGCCGAAGCGCGTCGGCGATCCGACGACGATCGCGTCATAGTTGGTCAGCGCCCCGACGCCCTCGATCAGCGGATGGCTGTCGTCGACCTGGAAGCCGGAGGCCTTCGCCACCTCGGCCGGTGCGGTTTCGGGCACGCGGCGCACGTCCACCTCGGCCCCGGCGGCACGCGCGCCCTCGGCGACGGCCTCCGCCATCTTCGCGATGTGGCCATAGGACGAATAATAGAGGACGAGGATTTTCGGCATGGGTCGGGTCTCCGGAAAGGGAACATGGGGTGGCCCGCCGCGCGTGGGGAACGCGCGCCGGGCCGGGGGGGAGGCTTATTCGCTGTCGACGAGGACGATCTCGCTGTCCTCGACGGCGGTGATGGTAACGGTCTGGCCGCCGGTCAGTGCCGCACCGTCGCGCGCGGAAAAGCAAACGCCGTCGATGTCCACGCCGCCGGTCGCGGGGACGAGGTAGACATGACGCCCTTCGCCGATCGCGTGGGTCACGCTCTCGCCCGCCGCCAACGTCGCGGCGGCGACACGGGCTTCGGCCCGGATCGGCAGCGCGCCGTCGGCGATCTCGTCCTCGAAGCCGCTGGCCAGCACGATGAGCTTGCCGGACCGGTCGCCCTTCGGGAACGGCTTTGCCCCCCAGGACGGCGCGCCGCCGCGGGTGCGCGGTTCGATCCAGATCTGGAACAGCGTCGTCGTGTCGCCCTCCAGATTATACTCGGCATGCTGCACGCCGGTGCCGGCCGACATCACCTGCACGTCGCCCGCACCGGTGCGGCCGCGATTGCCCAGCGAATCCTGATGCGTGATCGCGCCCGAGCGGACGTAGGTGATGATCTCCATGTCGCGATGCGGATGCGGCGGGAAGCCGGAGTTGGCGGCGATGGCATCGTCGTTCCAGACGCGGATCGCACCCCAGCCCATCCGCTTCGGATCGTGATAGTTGGCGAAGCTGAAGTGATGGCGCGCGTCGAGCCAGCCATGGTTGGCATGGCCCAGCGTCTCGAACGGGCGGCGGTCGATCGTCGTGGTGGCGGTGCCGAGCATGGGTCGAAACTCCATTGGGTTGCCGCCAATGTAGGTCGCCGGAACATCGCGTAAATGGAAACGTTGGAAACGGATTGTTTCGGATTATAAGGAGGTCGAACCGGAGGTCTGCTCAATGCGTCTACCCGATTTCGAAGCTTGGGCGATTTTCGCCTGCGTGGTCGAGCATCGCTCGTTTAGCGCCGCAGCGGACGCGATCGGGGTGAGCAAGGCGACGGTGTCGAAGGCGATCACCCGGCTGGAGGCGTCGCTCGGCACCACCCTGTTCCACCGCACGTCGCGCCGCCTGTCGCTGACCGACAGCGGCGCCGCGCTTGCCGAGCGCGCCGGACGCATCCTGGCAGAGGCACGCGCCGCCGAAGACAGCGCGCGCGACGCCGCCGCAGCACCGGCAGGTCTGGTGCGGATCGCGGCACCGATCACCTTCGGCATCCGCTTCGTCGCCCCCGCCGTCGCCGATCTGCTGGCCGACCAGCCGGGCATCGAGATCGACCTGCGCCTGTCCGATTCGCGCACCGATATCGTCGCCGAAGGCTTCGACATCGCGCTGCGCATCGCCGACTTGCCTGACAGTTCGCTGCGGTCGCGCCGGTTGGCGCCGGTCACCGTCCGGGTGGTGGCGGCACCAGCCTATCTCGCCGCGCACGGCACCCCGCGACACCCCGCCGAACTCGGGCAGCACGCCTGCTTCTCCTACGCCAACGCGATCGGCACCTGGCATTTCCGCAACTTGGACGGCGAGGAAGCATCGGTACGCCCCGCCGGCCCGCTGACCACCGACAACGGCGATGCGATGATGCCGGCATTGTGCGCAGGTCTGGGCATCGCGCGCCTGCCAGACTTCATCGTCGACACCGAGATCGCCGCCGGACGCCTGGTCGAGATCCTCCCCGACTGGCGCCCGAGCGGCATCGCGCTCAACCTGATGACGCCGCCCAGCCCGCTGCGCCCCGCGCGGGTGGAAGTAGTGATCGCCTTTCTGGCGGAGCGGTTCCGCCAGATCTGTGCCGAGGTTGCCGGGTCCGGCGCGCGGCCGGACCCGGAGTAGGATCAAAACTTGGTTTCGACGCCGATCGTGAACGAGCGCAGCCGCGGATCGGCGACGCGCGGCTCCCACGATCCGCCCGCACCGGTGTTGCCGTCATAGGTGATGGCGAACGGCGGATCGGTGTCGAACAGGTTGCGTATACCGGCCGTGATCTTGAAGTTCGGCGACAGCCCCGTGTACGACGCCGACAGGTTGTAGATGATGTATTCGTTGACGAACCGGTTGTAGCCGGGCCGCGTGACCGTCCCGGCGAGGATGCCGGGCAGCACGCCGTTCCTGTATCCGTCACGATAGATCTGGCTGAGCGACAGTGTGAAGTCGTTCGTCGAATAGTTGACGAACGCGGTGTGCTTCCACTTCAGGCCCAGATCGCCCGCAAAGGAGAACACGCCGATCAGGCTCGGGCCGTAAGCCGAGCTTTCGGTCAGCTTTTCGCGCTTCTTCAGCAGGTAGGTGCCGTCAAGCCCGGCCGCGATCCGGCCGCCCAGCACGTTGTCGAACCCGCCGCGCAGGCTGACTTCCAGACCCTGAGTGCGACGCGCGCCGGCGTTGATGACGCGATTGTCGAGATCGGTGATCGTGCCATTCGCGTCACGGATGAAGCGTTCCTCGAACAGCGCGGCGTTTTGGATCAGCTGGGTCAGCGTTAGATTGGTGATCGTATTGTCGACGGCGATGCTCCAGAAATCGACGGACGCGCTGAACAGACGCGCAGGCTGGAAGACGACGCCGACGTTGAACTGCTTGCTCGTCTCAGGCCCGATCTGAAGATTGCCGCCGGTCAGAATTTCCGGTCGAATGAACGCGCAGGCCGGATTGCTGGTGTTCGGCACGAACGTCGGACACTTGATCGGATCGACGAGATCGCTGCCCGAATAGGGCGATTCGGTGACGCCGTTGAAGATCTGGTTGAACGCCGGGACGCGGAAACCGGAGTTGTACGAGCCGCGGAACATCAGCCATTCGATCGGTCGGAACATCACCGACACCTTCGGATTGAAGGTGCTGCCGAAGCCCGTGTAGTCGTCGACGCGGCCCGCCGCCGTCATTTCCAGCTGCTCGGCCAGCGGGAACAACACCTCGGCATAGGCCGCCTTCACGTTGCGGGTCTTGGGCGTCAGCGCGTTCACCGCGTCGAACGCCGCGAGGAAGATGACCGGGCCCGTCGCCGATGCCGGCGTGCCGTTGAACGAATAGGTTTCGCGGCGATAGTCGACGCCGGCTGCCATCTTCACCTCCCGGCCGCCCCACAGCGAGAACAGCGACCCCGACACCGAACCGTCGAACTGCTTCACCTCATACTGGCCGCCGTACAGCTGCTGACCGAATGCCGAAATCGCCGCCAGCCCGGCCTTCGCCGCATCGGACTGATTCACGCTGAACGGGTTGATGATCCCGCTGTTCAGCAGGCCGAGCAGACCCGGGGCGGTCGCACCCGGCGCGGTCGGAGCGGTCGGATCGGGAGCGTTCGCCGCCGTCGTGCCGCGATAATAATAGCCGCTGCCCAGCACCGACGACGACTCGCTCTTCGCGTAGGATGCACCAGCCCGATAATCCCAGCTGCCGCCAATGGGCCCTTCTGCACCCAGCGCGACGCGGAAGGTGCTGGTATCGGTCACATATTCGCGCGGGCCGCATTCGATGCAGCGCCAGCGATAGGCGATCGGCTTGCCGTAATTACCGACCGCATCGACGGTCCGGTCGCCGACCGCGCCGACTGCGGGAAACACCGCTGCGATGCGATCGTACACGCTGTTGTACGTGCTCGCCGTGATGGCGTTGAGGGGATAGGCGACCTGCAGGTTGGTCGTGTTTCCGGAAATTTGAGCGTTCGAGAAGCGCTTGGCCGATGTCGCCTTCGATCCGGTGACCTCGACCGAAATATCATGCGCGCCACCGAGCCGGACGACACCGCGGCCAAAATAGGTCAGCGTCTCGATCGGCTGCTGCAACACGGCGGCACGGCCTGTGTCCCAAGCGCACGCATAACGCGCGCCCGGCGCGTTCCATAGTTGTTCATCATACGCCAGACCACCATCGACGGACGTACACCCCGCCCCGCCCGGCAGGTCGAGTATGTTGATTCCCCCGTTGGCCAGCGTCGTCGTTCCCGGGAAGGTCAGGTTGGACAGATAGAATGGGCTGGTCGTCGTCGTGCTGCCCAGCAAGGTGCCGGTCGGGAAGAAGGTCGCGCTGGGGTTTAGCGGAAAGGCCGTCGCGATCGGCGTCCCGCGCGTGTCGATCGACAGGCCGCGCTCTGGCTGGTTGCCGTTCTGGAACGACCGGTTCGCCCCCAGCAAAGCCTGGTTCCAGCTCTTGGCGACCGATGCCATGACGTTGAAACCGTCTTCCTTCAGGTCGCCGTGCCCGACGATCCCGCTGACGCGATAGATGTTGGCGTCGCCACGCTCGGTCGCATCAACGAAGCCCTGCAGCCCCAGACCTTCGTAATCCTTGCGCGTGATAAAGTTGATGACGCCGCCGACCGCATCGGTGCCATAGATCGCCGACGCGCCGTCCTTCAGGACCTCGACGCGCTCGATCGCGGCGAAGGGGATCTGGTTCACGTCGACGGCACCGCCGGTCAGGCCGTGCGCAGCGACGCGGCGACCGTTGAGCAGGACCAGCGTGGCGGCCGCGCCCTGCCCGCGGAGGTTGGCGGCGGACAGACCGTTGGTGCCACGCTGCGCACCGCTGGTAACGTCGGCGTTGGACGCGAGGTTGTCCGCGCCCGACCCGTTGGTGCTCAGGAACATCACCAGCTGCTCGGGGCTGCTGATACCGTTGCGCTCGATTTCTGCGTTCGTGATGATCTGCAAGGGGAGCGCCGACCGGTTCGGATCCTGCTTGATGCGCGACCCCGTCACCAGAATATCGCCGCCGTCGTCGGTCCGGTTGGTCAGCCCTGCCCCGGTCTGCGGTGTCGCCGCGCCGGTGGGCGTGGCGGCGGGCGGCGTTACGCCATCCGTCGACACCTGCGCCCACGCGGGCTGGACCAGCATGGCAGTGGACAGGAACAGCGCTGCCTTCAATGTCTTCATGTCGTAACCCCCTGGCGGCACCGATGGCCGGCGGACCGCGACCCCCGTCGGTCGGTCCGTGCGTTGTTGAGGCTAGCGCGCACCCGATGGTTTACAACTGTCGATGTCGCTTCCGCGAGCGTTCCGTCGCGGGTGACACATTTCCGCAACAATGCTGATCAGTCCGCTTTGGGGCCGTGGGCGAGCGATCCGCGATTCCAGCAGGTTAGGAAGAAATTAACCTTTTGCCTTCAGAGGTGCTTAGGTTAATGAATCTTCCGGACGTCGCCGGGGTGAGGGAAACCCACGGTGTCGTCATCGGCAAGGGGACTGCGAATGCGCGTATTGCTGATCGAGGACGAGCCGACGACCGCCAAGGCGATCGACCTCATGCTGACGACCGAAGGGTTCAACGTCTACAGCACCGATCTGGGCGAGGAAGGCCTCGATCTGGCCAAGCTGTACGACTACGACATCATCCTGCTCGATCTGCACCTGCCCGACATGCACGGCTATGACGTGCTGAAGAAGGTGCGCGTCGCGCGCATCCAGACGCCGGTGCTGATACTGTCAGGCAACGCCGAGATGGATTCGAAGGTCCGCAGCTTCGGCTTCGGTGCCGACGACTACGTGACCAAGCCGTTCCACCGCGAGGAACTGGTCGCCCGCATTCAGGCCGTCGTCCGCCGTTCGAAGGGTCATTCGCAGTCGGTCATCAAGACCGGCAAGCTGGCCGTGAACCTGGATGCCAAGACCGTCGAGGTCGACGGCGCCCGCGTCCACCTGACCGGCAAGGAATATGCGATGCTGGAGCTGCTGTCGCTCCGCAAGGGCACGACGCTGACCAAGGAAATGTTCCTCAACCACCTGTATGGCGGGATGGACGAGCCGGAACTGAAGATCATCGACGTCTTCATCTGCAAGCTGCGCAAGAAGTTGAGCATGGCATGCGGTGGCGAGAATTACATCGAGACGGTCTGGGGCCGCGGCTATGTGCTGCGCGAGCCGGATGGCGCAATCCTGGCTGAGCCGGAGTCGGCAGTCGCCTGACACACCCGAGTCGATCGACACGAGACAGGGGTCGCCGTTCCAGGGGGGAGCGGCGGCCCCTTTTCGTTGCGATTCGACAATAACGCGCGATTGAGTCAATCTTCCAGGCGATCGACGGATCTTGGGGGAAAGAAGCCGTGCCGTATCGTCATGCCTGGATGTTCGTCGTCGCGTTGTTCGCGCTGGCCATCGTCGCCTTCTGGCGCAGCTACTTCGGCGTCTTCGCGACCGCGCCCACCGGGTTCCACATCCACGGAATCACTGCAGCGATCTGGATGCTGCTGCTGCTCGCCCAAAGCGCGACCGGCGGATCGGGGCGGCTGGCGATCCACCGCTCACTAGGCCTCGCCACCTTCGTGGCCGTACCACTCTTCGCGGCCGGAGCCGCCGGCGTCATCCATTCGATGGCGGCCTCGACCGTGGGGGGCAATCCTTTCTACGCGCTATGGGGCGCTGGGCTGGCGGTGTTCGATCTGCTGGCGTTCGCCGCATTTCTTGCCGCCACCGGGCTGGCGCTACGGCACCGGCGCAGCGTCTGGCTCCACGCCGGCTATATGATGTCGACCGGGCTGCTGCTGGTCAGCCCGGCACTGGGGCGCTTCCTCAACCAGTTCATGCCGGGACTGCTGATCCGCGGTCCAGCCGACTTCGGTCTGTTCCGTTATGGCATGCATCTGTCCAACGCCATCGTCGTCGGCATCGCGGTGTGGGCGTATCGCCGCAACCCGCGCTACGGGCGACCTTGGGCGATCGTCGGTGCGCTGACCATCGTGCAGTCGATCGGGTTCGAGCTGCTCGGCGCGATGCCGGCGTGGCGCGTGGCGTTCGAATCGATCGCGCGTTTGCCGCTCGCCGCCGTGCTGGTCGCCGGTGCGACACTCGGCGTGGTTGTCACCTGGCTGGGCTGGACTGCGGGCACGAAGAAGCGCGCCACCGTCGTGACGGCCTGACCCGCGTCTATTTCCGCTCCCACATCTTCTCACCGCCGACCCACGTCTCGAGCACCTTCGTCGCGCGCAGGTCGGTCGGGCTCGCCATCGTCGGATCGCGGTCGACGATCAAGAAGTCGGCGCGCTGGCCGGGCGCCAGCGTTCCGAAGCGATCCTCGGCGAAGCCCGCATAGGCGGCATCGACGGTGAACGCCTTCCACGCCTGTTCGCGGCTGACCCGCTCCTCCGGGCGCCACCCGCCGAGCGGCTGGCCGGTCGCATCCTCGCGCGTCATCGCCGTCGCCCAGCCGACGAACGGGTTCGGGCTCTCGACCGGATAGTCCGACCCGAAGGCGAGCCGCGATCCGTTGCGCAGCATCTGCCCCCAGGCATAGGCGCCGCCCAGCCGCGCCGGCCCCAGCCGCGCCTCGGCCATGCGCCAGTCGCTCGCTTCATGCACCGGTTGCATCGACGCGATCACGCCGTTCCGGCCGAAGCGTGGCAGGTCGACCGGATCGACGATCTGCGCATGTTCGATCCGCCAGCGCCGGTCGCCCTTGTAGCTGCCGGCCAGTTCGTCGATCGCGTCGAGCACCTGCGCATTGGCACGGTCGCCGATCGCGTGGACGGCGATCTGGAAATTGTCCATCGCCCCGCGGCTCATCAGGTTGAGCAGCTGGTCGTCCTTCAGGAAGCCCAGCCCCGAATTGCCCGGCGCGTCGGCATAGGGCGCCTTCAGCCACGCGCCGCGCGAGCCGAGCGCGCCGTCGGCATAAAGCTTGATCCCTCCCATGCGCAGCCGGTCGGCGTACAGCCACGGCGTCGGACCGGTGCCGGCGACGCGGATTGCGGGCTCGACCCCGGCGGCATAGGACATGATGCGGATGCGTAGCGCGCCCTTGTCACCCATGCCGCGGTAGGTCAGCCAGTCGTCGACGCTGGTCCCCATGTCCGCCGTCGCGGTGACGCCGGTCGACAGCAACGCCTCCTGCGCCTTTAGGAACGCCGCATCGCGATCGCGCGGGGTGGGCGCCGGCAGCACCTTCTTCACCAGCTCCATCGCCGCATCGACCAGTACGCCGGTCGGCTGGCCGTTCGCACCCTTCTCGATCCGGCCGCCCGCCGGCGTCACGGTACGCGCGGTGATGCCGGCGGCCCGCAGCGCCGCGGTGTTGGCCCAGCCGGCATGGCCGTCCGCCCGCTCCAGCCAGACCGGCCGGTCGGCGACGACGGCATCCAGCTCGATTGCAGTGGGAAAGCGGCCGAGCTTCCACACTTCCTGGTTCCAGCCGCCGCCAAGGATCCACTTGCGCTGCGGATTGGCCGCCGAGAACGCCGCGATCTTCGCCTTGGCCGCGTCCAGCGACACGGTATCGAACAGGTCGAGCGACAGCGCGCGAAAGCCCAGGTCCATGACATGGCCGTGCGCGTCGATCATGCCCGGGATCGCCACCCGCCCCTTCATGTCGGCGCGCCAGTCGAGCCGCTCGGGCCGCTTGTCGCCGCGCTGCATAAGGCGGACGATCTTGCCGTCGAGCGACATCAGGATGCCGGAGAAGCGTACCACCTTGCCGCTACGGTCGAGTGCCACACCATCGACATTGTCGATGAGGGCATCAGCCGACGCGGGTGCGGGCAGAACGGCGCATGCGGTCAGGAGCGAAATCGCGGCGATGTGCGTTTTCATGCGAAACGACTTGATCCGGCTGGTCATGGCGATGCCATATGAGCCGGAAAAGACTTTGGCGAGAGAGCGATGCGCATACGTCCGATCCTGACCCCGCTGGCCCTGACCGCATTGCTCGCAGCGTGCGGAACCCCGACCGAGAAGACCAGCACGTCCGACAACGCGGTCGTCGTCCGGGAAACCACTTCCCCCGCCCCGCCGACACCCGTCGCCACGCCGGTTCCCGCCGCAAAGGCGAGCGAGGTCGCCGAGGACACCAGCGACTTCACCTTCACCTACGCCTATCCGGCGAAGGCCGCCGCGATCCCGGCGCTGGCGACATGGCTGGACCAGGAGCGCAAGGATGCCCGCGCCAGCGTCGCGAAGGACGCGGGCGAAGCCCGACGCGATGCCGCCAAGGACGACTTCCCATTCCGCAAATATGATTCGACGACAAAATGGTCGATGGTGACGGACACGCCGCGCTTCCTTAGCCTGTCGGCCGAAACCTACGACTATACCGGCGGCGCGCACGGCTCGCCGGGCTTTCGCGCGGTCGTGTGGGACAAGCAGGACGGCCAGCGCATCGCGCCGACCGATGTCTTCGCGTCCGAGGCCACGCTCGAGAAGCTGCTCGCCGCGCCGATGTGCCGCGTGCTCGACGTCGAACGCGCCAAGCGCCGCGGTGCCCCGGTCGTACGCGACGACGACAGCTTCAACCAGTGTCCGAAGGTGTCGGAAGCGACGCTGATCCTGGGCTCGACCAACGGCCGCGCGGTCGATCGCATCGGGCTGCTGATCGGCCCCTATGTCGCCGGGTCCTATGCGGAAGGGTCGTACGACCTCACGCTGCCGGTGACGCCCGCCGTGATCGCCGCGGTGAAGCCCGCCTATCGCGCGGCGTTCGCCACGCGCTGAGCGCTACTTTGCCAGCCGCCGCACGAGCGCGCTGGTGTCCTGCCGCCCGCCGCCCATCGCCTGCACGTCGGCGTAATAGCCGTCGACCAGCCGCGCGATGTCCAGCGTCGCGCCGTTCGCACGCGCCTCGTCAAGCGCCAGCCCCAGATCCTTGCGCATCCAGTCGATCGCGAAGCCGAAATCGAATTCGTCCTTCGCCATCGTACCCCAGCGATTGACCATCTGCCAGCTCGACGCGGCACCACCGGAAATCGCCTCGAACACCGCATCCAGATCGAGGTTCGATTTCTGGGCGAAGCGCAGCGCCTCCGACAGGCCGGCGAGCACACCCGCGATCGCGATCTGGTTCGCCATTTTGGTCTGCTGCCCCGCCCCCGCCTCACCGACATGGACGATGCGCGCGGCATAGGCGTCGAGGATCGGGCGGGCCCGCTCGACGGCTATGCTGTCGCCACCGCACATGATCGACAGCGCGCCCTTCTCGGCCCCCGCCTGCCCGCCCGACACCGGCGCATCGACGACGCTTTCGCGCGCCGCGGCGAGTTCGCGCGCGATCGTCGCCGATACGGTGGTATGATCGACGAACAGCGCTTGCCGATCCATCGCCGCGAAGGCGCCGTCTTCACCAAGCGTCACCTGACGCAGGTTGTCGTCGTTGCCGACGCAGGTGATGACGACATCGGCGTCTCTCGCCGCCGCGGCAGGCGTATCCGCCACGGCCAGTCCGGTCGCCTCCGCCTTGGCGCGCGTGCGATTGAAGACGGTGACGTCGTGGCCGGCAGCCGCCAGATGGCGGGCCATCGGCGCGCCCATCACGCCGGTGCCGATGAATGCGATGCGTGACGGTGTAGGACTAGTCATGGCCGCGCTCGATAAGCGCCATTCCAACGACGCGCCAGATGCGATAGTCGCTCGCTCCATCATGGCTACCAAACCTGCCGCTACGGCGTCCGCCCTGCCCATCACCCTCGCCGACGTTCAGGCCGCGGCGGGGCGCATCGCCGGGCATGTTGTGCGGACGCCAACGCTGCATTCGAAGACGCTTTCGGCGCTGACCGGCGCCAATGTCTGGATCAAGTTCGAAAATCTTCAGTTCACCGCCGCCTACAAGGAGCGCGGCGCGCTCAACACGCTGCTACAGCTCGACGACGTGGCGCGGGCGAAGGGCGTGATCGCCGCCTCGGCCGGCAACCATGCACAGGGGCTCGCCTATCACGGCAACCGGTTGGGCGTACCCGTCACCATCGTCATGCCGCGCCTGACCCCGACGGTGAAGGTGATGCAGACCGAAGGCCACGGCGCGACCGTGATCCTCCACGGCGAGACATTCGACGCGGCGTACGAACACGCCCGCCAGTTGGAAGCGGAGCAGGATCTGACCTTCGTCCATCCGTTCGACGATCCTCGCATCATGGCGGGACAGGGCACCGTCGCGCTCGAGATGCTGGAGGATGTGCCGGAAATCGATACGCTGGTCGTCCCGATCGGCGGCGGCGGACTCATCTCCGGCATGGCGACGGTCGCGCGGGCGCAGTCGCGCGAGATCCGCATCGTCGGCGTGCAAGCCGAACTCTACCCCTCGATGTACAACCGCGTCCGCGGCACGCATCTCGAATGCGGCGGCGATACGCTGGCCGAGGGTATCGCCGTCAAGCAACCCGGCGGCCTGACCGCAACGGTGGTCGAGGCGCTGGTCGACGATATCGTGCTGGTCGGCGAACGCCGGCTGGAGGAGGCGGTCAGCCTGCTGCTCCAGATCGAAAAGACGGTGGCCGAGGGTGCCGGTGCCGCCGGCCTCGCCGCGCTGCTGGCGTTCCGCGACCGGTTCCAGGGCCGCACCGTCGGCATCGTCATCTGCGGCGGCAATATCGACACCCGCCTGCTTGCCAATGTGCTATTGCGCGACCTCGCCCGCTCGGGCCGCCTCGCCCGCCTGCGGATCAAGGTGCAGGATCGTCCCGGCACGCTCTATCAGGTCGCACGCATCTTCGAGCAGACCTCGGTCAACATCCTCGAACTGTCGCACCAGCGCATCTTCACAAACCTGCCGGCAAAGGGCCTCAGCCTCGACGTCGAATGCGAAACCCGCGACCGCGCCCATCTCGACCGGCTGCTGGCGGCACTGCGACAGGAAAAATACGACGTCAGCCTCGTCGAGCTGGCGTAGCCGGCCGGCACGTTAACCCATATTCGTGGTTAAGGCGCTTTTCACACCTTTTCGGAACCGCCATATGGGTTGCCAAGCGGCCATTCCGGGCCGCGACGTGAGGTTCATCCGGTGACGGCACCCTTTCGCTATCCGCGGTTCTTCGTCACCAGCCCCTCCCCCTGCCCCTATCTGCCGGGGCGGGAGGAGCGGAAGGTCTTCACGGAGCTGAACGGCGTCCATGCCGGCGAGCTGAACGATGCGCTGGGCCGTATCGGCTTCCGCCGCAGCCAGTCGGTCGCCTACCGCCCGTCGTGCGCAGGCTGCACCGCCTGCGTGTCGGTGCGCGTCGTCACCGGCGGGTTCCAGCCCAACGCCAGCCAGCGCAAGCTCATCAAGCGCAACGCCGATCTGGAGGTCCACGCCTGCCGCCCCTGGGCGACCGACGAGCAGTATGAGCTGCTGCGTGCCTATCTCGGCACGCGCCATCCCGGCGGCGGCATGGCGATGATGGACGAGAGCGACTTCGCCGACATGGTCGAGCAGAGCCCGGTCACCAGCTTCGTCGTCGAATATCGCGAACCCTCGATCGACGGGCGCCGCGGCAAGCTTGTCGGGGCCTGCATCACCGATCAGCAGGCCGATGGCCTGTCGATGATCTACAGCTTCTTCGACAGCGGTCCCGATGCCCGCCCGGGCCTCGGTAACTTCATCATCCTCGACCACATCCTGCGCGCCCATTCCGCCGGCCTCGACTATGTCTATCTCGGCTATTGGGTGAAGGGGTCACAGCGGATGGAGTACAAGGCCCGCTATCGCCCGATCGAGGCGCTCGGCCCCGACGGGTGGTCGTCGTTCGATCCCGATGTCGACCCTGCCCCCGGCCATGCGCCGCGGATGCGCGAACTGGTCTGAGCGCGGCGGCGAACTACTCGACGGCCTCGACCTGCACATCCACGTCGAGCTGCTCGGCGCCCGCCCCAATCCGCTGACCCGCCAGGGGCGCAGCGCCGGCGGCGTCGAGCCCGACCGCGACCCGCACATAGTCCCGATCCGCAGAGATCCCGCGCGACCCGTCGAACGCGACCCAGCCCACGCCCTCGACATAGGCTTCCATCCAGGCATGCGGGGCATGCGCCGCCCCGTCCTGATTGCGCAGATAGCCCGACACATAGCGCCCCGGCACATGCGCGACATGCGCCATCGCTATCATCATGTGCGCGAAATCGCGCGGCGCGGCGTCTTCACGCGCGAACGCCTCGCCCGCGGTCAGACCATCGTCGTGATGCTTCTCGACGACCGCGAACCTCTGGTGCAGCGCCGCACAGAACCGGTGAAGCTGGTCGAGTTGATCCCGCGCCCCGACCGCGATATCGGCGGCAAAGGCGAGGAAGTCGAGCGACGTGCGGATCCGCGCGCCCTCTCGACAAAACAGCGCCGGGGGCAGCGGCTCCGGCACGCCGCGCACGATGCCGGTGTCGCTCGCCGTCAGCACCTCGCCGCGCACATGCACCTCGATCCCGTCGAGCGGCCCGTCGGCGTAGAGCATGGTCACGATATTGCCAAAGCCGTCGCGCGCCTCGCGCAACCGGGCATCGCAATCGACCCCGATGTGCCAATGCACCACCGTCTGGTCGGTCGAATCCTGCGGCGTCAGGCGCATCAGCTGCACCAGCCGATCCTGCGGCTTCGAGAAGCGATAGCGGGTGACGTGATCGACGAGGATGCGCATCAGGAAAACCGGAACTGGCGGGCGATCGCGGCGTGCAGCCGCTCGTTCTCCGCGATGAAGTCGCGCAGATATTCGTGCAGCCCCGCGACGATCACCGCATGGCTGCGCGTCCGCTGCATCGTCGACAGGCGCGCGCGCGCCATGCGGTCGGCCTCGCCATGCAGGCCGGTGCGCTTACCGAGCAGGGTCAGCACCTCCACCACCTCCTCGGTCGCGCCGGCCAGGCTGCGCGGCAGCTCGAACCGCACCGTCAGCAGGTCGATGACCAGCGATGGCTTCAGCCCCTCACTGTACAGCCAGCGATAGGCGGTGACGGCGGACACGACCTGCAGGATCGTCGTCCACTGATCGCGATCGACGATGCCGCCGACTCGCTCGCCCTCGGGCAGCAGCAGGTGATATTTGACGTCGAGCAGCCGCGCGGTGTTGTCCGCCCGCTCGATCGCCGCGCCCAGCCGAATGAACCACGTCGCCTGATTGCGCATCATCCAGTGGGTCGCGCCCTCGAACCCGCGCGTCTCGGCCTTCACCGCCTCGACCAGTGCCAGCGGCGCCATCGTCGTCGCCGGCCGCCCGCGCGCGTTGAAGATCAGCCACGCCCGATTGATCGCCGTCCAGGCGTCGCGGGTCAGCGCGGTGCGCACCGCCTTGGCATTGTTGCGCGCCATGTCGAGGCAGGCGGCGATCGAGCCGCCGTTGGCGGTATCGGTGGTCAGGAAGCGCGTGACGTTGGCGGCGGTCAGCTCCTGCCCCGTCGCCGCGAACACCTCGTCGGAATAGGTCACCGACAGGGTCGACGCCCACGCCGCCTCGCCCGCCGGACGCGGCGACAGCGCGTCCAGCCGGATCGTCGCCTCGACCAGCCGCGCGGCGAAATCCGCACGCTCGATATAGCGCCCCAGCCAATAGAGCGACGCCGCGGTGCGCGAAAGCATCATGCGCCCGCCCCTTGCGACTGGCTCATCCCGCCCATCGTCTGCGTCTGTGTCGGCGCGCACGTTTCCGGTAGCAGCACGAAACTGTCCTTGGTCCCGCCGCCCTGGCTGGAGTTCACGACCAGCGACCCTTCCTTCAGCGCGACGCGCGTCAGCCCGCCCGGCACGACGCGGGTCATGTCGCGCCCGGTCAGCACGAACGGGCGGAAATCGACGTGGCGCGGCGCCAGCCCGAGCTCTGTCATCGTCGGCACGGTCGACAGCGCGAGCGTCGGCTGCGCGATATAGCGGTCGGGCGCGGCGACCAGCGCGGCGCGGAACGCGTCGATCTCCCCGCGGCTCGCGGTCGGGCCGACCAGCATGCCGTAGCCGCCCGAACCATCGACCAGCTTCACGACCAGCTCATCCAGATGGTCGAGCACGTACTTCAGCGAATCCGGCTCTCGGCAGCGGAACGTCTGCACGTTGGGCAGCTTCGCATCGCGCCCCGAATAGAAGCGGACGATCTCGGGCATGTAGCTGTAGATGGCCTTGTCGTCGGCAATCCCGTTGCCCGGCGCGTTGATGAGCGCGACATTGCCCGCGCGATACGCCGCCATCAGTCCGGGCACGCCCAGCAACGAATCCGGGCGGAACACCAGCGGGTCGAGGTAATCGTCGTCGATGCGGCGATAGATCACATCGACCTTCACCCGCCCGCCGATCGTGCGCATCCACACGACGTCGTCGTCGACGACCAGGTCGACCGATTCAACCAGCTCGACACCCATCGAATCGGCAAGGAAGCTATGTTCGTAATAGGCGGAGTTGAAGTGGCCGGGCGTCAGCACGACGCACACCGGGTTTTGCCCCGCACCGGCGGGCGCGACCGATCGCATCGTCTCCAGCAACATGTCGGGATAGCTGTCGACCGCCGCGACGCGGAATTCGCGGAACAGCTCCGGGCACAGGCGGATCAGTGCTTCGCGGTTCTCGAGCATGTACGACACGCCCGACGGCGTGCGGGCATTGTCCTCCAGCACGAAGAACTCGTCCGGTCCGGTGCGCACACAGTCGATACCGCAGATATGCGCCCAGATGCCGTGCGGCGGCCGCGCGCCGGCGATCTCCGGCCGGAACTGCGGGTTCTGATAGACAAGGTCGGGCGGCAGCACGCCCGCGCGCAGGATTTCCCGCGCACCATAGATGTCGTCGAGGAACGCGTTGATCGCGCCGACCCGCTGGATCAGGCCTTCGCTCAGGCCACTCCATTCGTTCGCGGTGAAGATGCGCGGCACGATGTCGAACGGAATGATGCGCTCGCCCGCATCGACGTCGCCATAAACCGCGAAGGTGATACCCAGCTGCCGGAACGTCGCCTCGGCGGCGGCGGTCATCCGGTCCATCTCGGCCGGCGGTGTCGTCTCGAGCCAGCGCCCGAGCGCGGCGAATTCGGGACGGACGCCATTCGGCCCGCCGTGTCCCCGGATTTCGTCGAATGCGCCCCCTGATACCATCAGGACGAAGAAAGCTGCGGTGTCGTCATAAGTTGCATGCTGCCGTCACATTGTGCGGCGCACAAGCAAAGATTTTGCGATGGTTAACTGCTATGGTCAGCGATGATCTTCCATCCGCCCGGCTCGCGCGCGAAGACCAGCGATGTGAGCCCGCTCGTCGTCTTCCCGTCCGGATAGGTGAGCGTATAGCGCGCGATGTAGAGCGCGTTGCCGCGACCAAGCGGTCGATAGTCGACCGTCTCGAACGACAATCGCCCGCGCTTGGCTGGATCGGCGAAGTCGTAATGCTTGCGATAGTTCTCCAGCATCGCCGCCTTGCCACGCAGGATACCGCGTGACGTGACGAAGCTGGCCGCAGGACTGTCCGAATAGACACCCATGAAGCGCACCACGTCGCCGGCATTCCAGCCGGCCGCGCTGGCATTCATCGCCGCGACGATCGCGGTCAGGTCGGCGTTCGCCGCCGGTGCCTGGGCAGCGGCGACGATCGCGATGGCGGCGAACAGGTTAGTCGGCATATTTCACCGAGCAGCCATAGGGGCGCGTGTCGGCGACCGACACCGACTTGCCCGCCTTCATCTCGCCCAGCGCCGCCAGCACGTGGTTGCGGGCCGAGGCAATATCGCCGGCATTCGCGGTCGGCTTGTCGTCGATGCCGCCCTGATAAACGAGCTTGCCGGCGGGATCGACAATGTAGAGGTGCGGCGTGGTCTTCGCGCCATAACCCTTGCCGACGACGCCCTTGGGGTCGAGCAGGTATGCGGTGGGCACCGCCTTTGCGTCCTTCACGAAGGCCTGCGCCTCGGCGCCCGTCATATGGCCCTGCTTGCCCGGTGCGCCCGAATTGACGGTCAGCCATACCGCGCCACCGGCCTTCGCCGCAGCTTGGGTTCGCTGCATATTGCCGCTGTCGTAATGCTTCTTCACGAAGGGGCAGCCGGGGTTGTTCCATTCGATCACCACGGTCTTGCCGCGATACTCGGACAGGCTGACGTTCCGCCCGGTCATGTCGGTCAGCTTGAAGTTGCCGGCGGGGGCGCCGGTCGTCTGCTGCGCGGCGGCGGGTGCGGCGAGCGCGAATGCGATGGCAGCCAGGGTCAGGGTCTTCATGGCGTCTCTCCTTTTCGTTTCGCGAGGTCGGTCAGCAACGTCTTCGTCAGAATCTGCGGCAGCACGGCGGGCGCGTTCGTCCCGGCAGCATACCACAGGTACAACGGCACGCCCGCGCGATTGTGCCGTTCGATGAAGCGGCCGAGCGCGGGGTCGCCATCGGTCCAGTCGCCGACCAGCACCGCGACCTTGCTGGCGCCCAGTGCGTCCTGCACCGCCGCGGTTTCGATCACCGCTTTCTCGTTCACCTTGCACGTCACGCACCAGTCAGCGGTGAAATAGGCGAACACCGGACGCCCCTCCGCGCGCAGCGCGGCGAGACGCGCTTCCGTGAAGGGCTCCGCGCCAGCCACGACGCGGGCTTCCGCCGGTGCCCGCGACACCATCGTCATCGCGCCCAAAGCGAGTACGCCCGCCAGCGCTCCCGGCGCCCATGCGCGCGTACGCCCCTTGCCCTGCCGCACCCCGGTCCACCACAGCCCTGCCGCGAACAGCGCCGCCGCGCCGAGCCCGATCGTCATGCCGTCGACGCCGGATTGCTGCCCCAGCACCCAAGCGAGCGCCAGCGCGGTCAGGAACATCGGGATGCTCAGGATATGACGGAACGTCTCCATCCACGAACCGGGCTTGGGCAAGCGACGACGCAGCGCCGGCACGAACCCGATCAACAGGAACGGCAGCGCGAGGCCGAACCCCAGACCGCCGAACACCACCAGCGCACCCCACCACGGCAGGATCAACGCCGTCCCCATCGCCGCACCCATGAACGGGCCGGTGCACGGAGTCGCGACGAAAGCGGCGAGCGCCCCCGTGCCGAACGCGCCGCCGGTCCCGCCCGCCGCCATGCGGTTGACCGCGTCAGGGGCTGACAGCTCGAACAGGCCGGTCAGGTTGAACGCGATCGCCGTGACCAGCAGCAGCAGGATCAGGATCACGCGCGGATCGGTCAGCTGGAACGCCCAGCCGACACTTGCCCCGCCCGCCCGCAACACCAGCAGCGCGCCACCCAGCGCTAGGCACGTCACGATCACCCCGGCCGTGTAACCCAGCGCCTCGCCGCGCGCATTCGCGCCGCCGGACTTGGCGAGGCTCAGCGCCTTCAGGCTCAGGATCGGGAAGACGCAGGGCATGACGTTCAGGATCAGCCCGCCGACGATCGCGCCACCGAGCGCGACCAGCAACGTCCAGACGACGCCTTCGCCACCGCCGCCGCCGCCGCCGCCGGACGGCAGCGCCCCCGGCACCGCACTGACCGCAAACCCCCGCCCGTCGCCGACCGACAGCACGCCCTCAATCCGCTGTGTCGCCGCGCCCTTTGCGGCGGTCGCGATCGTCAGTACGTCATCGTCGCGCGTCACCGTCTGCGGTGCGGCGTAATCGATCACGCCATCGGTCAGCGGGAAGAAATAGGCGTCGGTGGCGGGCGATCCCGCCGGATAGGGCACCGCGATGCGGATCCGTCCGTCCGCAACGCTGAAGCGCACCGCGCTGCCGAGCGGCTTCGGCACCGCCCGCCGCCATGCATCGAACCGCGCGCGCACGTCCGGCTGAATCGCGCCGTCACCGATCGTCAGTTCCGTCGTCAGCGACGCGCTCTCCGGCACGCAGACCTCCTCGGTGCAGACGAGATAGTCGAGCTTCACCGCAACCGGCAGCTTCGTCCCCGTCGCCAGCCCCGCCGGCACCTTCAGCCGCACGAACAGCGCGAACGGCCCTTCGTACACGTAATTCATCAACCCGGAGATCAGCAGCCGATGCGGCACCGGATACGCGATCGCGCCGGCCGTCACGCCGCTTGGCAGCGTCCACGCCGCCGTCGTCTCGACGCCCGCATCGCCCGGGTTTTCCCAGTATCCGTGCCAGCCCTTTTCCGGAACCGATGCGAACGCCAGCGTCACCTCGCTCCCGCTCGCCGGTGTCGCCGTCTCGGGAATCAGCGTGATCGCGATGTGGCGCGCGCCGGGCGCTGCGGTCTGGGCGGGCAACGCCATCGCCGCGAACAGAGTCATCAGGACGAAACAGACGAATCGCATGCGCTTCCTTGTCGCCGCACGAATGGCTAGTGCGGTCGTCATCCTTGCCCCATCGGAGCCGTCCCGTGAAGCTTGCCCCACTCGTTCTCCTCTCGATGCTCGCCGCCATGCCGTCCGCGGCGCAGCAGGCGCCCGCCACGCCCGCGACGCCGCCCAAGCTGCTCGTCGTCATCTCGATCGACCAGTTCTCGGGCGACGTGTTCAACGAATACCGTCGCCATTTCACCGGCGGCCTCGCGCGGTTGCAGGACGGCGTCGTCTTTCCGAACGGCTACCAGAGCCATGCCGCGACGGAGACCTGCCCGGGCCACTCCACCATCACAACCGGCGACCGGCCGGCGCGCACCGGCATCATCGCCAACGACTGGGTCGACCTGAAGACCCCGCGCGCCGACAAGACCGTCTATTGCGCGGAGGACGAGAGCGTCGCGGGCTCGACCTCGTCCAGCTACACCGTGTCCGACAAGCATCTGCTCGTACCGACGCTCGGCGAGCGCATGAAGACCGCCAACCCGGCAACGCGCGTCGTCTCGGTCGCGGGCAAGGACCGCGCCGCGGTGATGACCGGCGGGCACAGGCTCGACGAGATCTGGTGGTGGGACTCGGACAAGAGCGCCTACGTCAGCTACGCCGACCGCGCGGCCCCCGCCTCGGTCACGCGCGCCAATGCCGCGGTCGCGAAGCTGATCGCCGCGGGCCAGCCTGCGCTCGACCTGCCCGTCTGGTGCCGCTCCCGCGACCACGCGGTCGCCGTCGGCGGCGGCAAGACGGTCGGCACCGGCCGCTTCGAACGCGCGCCGGGCGCAGCGAAGCGCGCGTGGCAGGCGTCGCCGGCGTTCGACGGCGCGACCCTCGCGCTCGCCGCCGCGATGGTGCAGGACATGAAGCTCGGCAAGGGGCCGACCACCGACATCATCACCGTCGGCGCGTCAGGCACCGATTATGTCGGTCACACCTATGGCACCGGCGGCAGCGAGATGTGCCTGCAACTCGCCTCGCTCGACCGCGATCTCGGCGACTTCCTGAACGTGCTGGATGCGACCGGCGTCGACTATGTCGTCGCGCTCACCGCCGATCACGGCGGACTCGATCTGCCCGAACGCCACCGCGAGGATTCGGCGCCGACGGCACAGCGCGTCGATCCGGCGCTGAACGCGAAGACGATCGGTACCGCCATCGCCGCGAAGCTCGGCCTGTCGGGACAGCTGCTGTGGGGCGGCAGCTTCGGCGATGTCTGGGTCGATCCGACGCTCACCACGGCGCAACGCCGGCAGGTGATCGCCGAAGGGATTAAGGCGTTCGCCGCGCATCCGCAGGTCCAGACGGTGCTGACCGCCGAAGCCATCGCCGCGACGACCATCCCGAATACCCCGCCCGACACCTGGTCGCTGCTGGAGCGCGCCCGCGCGTCGTACAATCAGCAGCGTTCGGGCGCGTTCGTCGTCGTGCTGAAACCGCGGGTCACCCCGATCGCCGATCCGACCAGGGGTTCGGTCGCGACGCATGGCAGCTTCTGGGACTATGACCGCCGCGTGCCGATCCTGTTCTGGCGAAAGGGTATCGCCGGCTACGAACAGCCGCTGGGCGTCGAGACGGTGGACATCGCCCCGACACTGGCCGCGCTCATCCGCCTGCCCTTGCCGGCAGGCGAGGTCGATGGCCGCTGCCTCGATCTGGCGAGCGGGCCGGTGGATACGTGCAAGTGAACTTTCACCACCGTTCGTGCTGAGCGTCGTCGAAGCACCGTTCTTCGGGCCGCCAGCGTATCGTTTGCGGATCGAAGAGCGGTCCTTCGACAAGCTCAGGACGAACGGATTTACGCGGTCGGCGTCTCGTCCCCCGCCAACGTGCGGATGATCGCGGAGAAGTCATGCCCGCCCTCGTCCTGCGCGACGAACGCCTCGTACAGTTCCGCCGCCCGCGCGCCCATCGGCGTCCGCGCCGACACGTCGTCCGCCGCCGCCATCGCGAGGCGCAGATCCTTCAGCATCAGCGCGGCGGCGAACCCGCCCTGATAGTCGTTGTCAGCCGGCGTCTCCGGTCCGACGCCGGGCATCGGCGCATAGGTGTTGAGCGACCAGCACGACCCGGACGACACGCTGGCGATATCGTAGAATTTCTGCGGATCGAGGCCCAGTCGCTGCGCCAGCACCATCGCCTCGCACGTCGCCACCATCGTCGCGCCGAGCAGCATGTTGTTGCAGATTTTCGCGGCCTGTCCGCTGCCGCTGGCGCCGGCGTGGATCACCGCCTTGCCCATGCTCGACAGGAAGAATTCGGCGCGCTCGAACGCCGACGCCGACCCGCCGACCATGAAGGTCAGCGTGCCCGCATTCGCCGCGCCGATCCCGCCCGACACCGGCGCATCGACCATCGTCAGCCCCTTCGCCGCGGCGGCCTCCGCCACCCGCTTCGCGGTCGCGACGTCGATCGTCGAACAATCGATCAGGATCGCGGTCGCCGGCACCGCGGCGAACACGCTGTCGGCATAGACGCTCTCGACATGCTTCCCCGCCGGCAGCATCGTCACCACCGCCTCCACCCCGTCGCACGCCGCCGGCGCGCTCTCCGCGCGCAGGCACCCCGCCGCCTCGGCGCGAGTCAGCGCCTCCTCCGACAGGTCGAACGCGCGAACATCGTGCCCAGCTTTCGCGAGGTTTGCGGCCATGCCGCCGCCCATGTTGCCGAGCCCGATGAATGCGATGCGTGCCATGATACTCTCCTAGCCTTCTCCAGAGGGAGAAGGATACCGAAGCTTGCCAGCTTGCTGGCTAGCGCAGGTTGGATGAGGGGATGCCCGATCGATAGGGTGACACCCTCACCCAGCTCCGACTAGGCAGCAAGCTGCCAAGTCTGCGCAACCCTCTCCCAACGGGAGAGGGCGCGTAGTTCTACCGCCCCGTCCACTTCCCCGCGCGCTTCTCGACGAACGCCGCCATTCCCTCGGCCTGATCCTGCGTCCCGAACAGTCCGTTGAACAGCCTTCGTTCGAACAATACACCCTGCGTCAGGCCGGTTTCGAATGCGGCGTTGACCATTTCCTTGTTCGCCTTCACCGCCAGCGGCGCCATCGCGGCGATGGTCGTGGCGGTCTTCACCGCCTCCTGGACCAGATCGTCGGCGGGCACGATGCGGGAGACGAGGCCGGCGCGCTCGGCCTCCGCGGCGTCCATCATCCGGCCGGTCAGGCACATCTCCATCGCCTTCGCCTTCCCGACCGCGCGGGTCAGGCGCTGCGACCCGCCCATGCCGGGGGAGACGGCCAACTTGATCTCCGGCTGACCGAACTTTGCCGTATCGGCGGCCAGGATGAAGTCGCACATCATCGCCAGTTCGCACCCGCCGCCCAGCGCATAGCCGGCGACCGCGGCGATCACGGGTTTGCGCGTCGCCGTTACCTGCTCGTAGCCGGCGAAATGGTTGGTGCCGTACATCGCCGCGAAGTCCATGTCCGACATCTCCTTGATGTCGGCGCCCGCCGCGAACGCCTTCGCGCTGCCGGTCAGCACGGCGCAGCCCTGCGTCTCGTCGGCATCGAACGCCGCCAGCGCGTCGATCAGCTCGCTCAGCACCTGAGCGTTCAGCGCATTCAGCGCCTGCGGCCGGTTCAGCGTGATGAGCGTCACGGCGTCGCGCCGCTCGACGATCAGGGTTTCGTAAGAGGTCATAGCGGGCTCCAGGCTTCGTGGACAGGCAGAGGTTCGAAAAACGCGTCGGTGTCAGCCTGCGGTTGCCACTGCGGGTCGCCGGTCTTGTCGATCAGGAGCGCGCGCACTCCTTCGGCGAAGTCAGGGAAGGCGATCATCCGCACCATCAGCGCATATTCCATCCGCATCTCGTCGAGGAAATGCGGCTGCCTGGGGCTTTCGACCAGCATGTGCAGCGACACCGCACAGGCGGTGGGCGACTTGGCGCGGATCGTCGCGGCGGTCGCGTTCGCCCAGGCGTCGCCATCGGCGTCGAGGCACGTCAGGATGGCCGACAGATCGTCGCCGGCGAAACAGCGATCGATCAGCGGCAGCCGGGCCAGCAGGTCCGCAGGCGGCGGCTCGACCGACAGTTCGTCGAGGATCGCCTCCACCCGGAACGGATCGGCGGCGATGCGGCGCTTCGCCTCGTCGAGCGCGTCGGAGGGCAGATAGTGCGTGGCCAGCCGCACGCCGAGGCACTCGGCACCGTTCAGCCGCGCCCCGGTCAGCGCCAGATACTGCGCCAGCCGCCCGCGCAGCCGCGACAGATATCGCCCACCGCCCACATCGGGGAAGATGCCGATCGTCGTTTCCGGCATCGCGAACGCCGTCCGCTCGGTCGCCACGCGATAGCGGCACGGGCAGGCGATGCCGACGCCGCCGCCCATCGTGACACCGTCCATGAAAGCCACGCCCGGCTTCGGGAACGTGTACATCAGGTGGTTGAGGCGATATTCCTCGAAGAAGAACGCGCGCGCCGCGCCCTGCTTGCCCTCGACCGCCTGCGCGATCGAGACGACATCGCCCCCGGCGCAGAACCCCCTGCCCTCCGCATGATCGATCAGCACAATGCGAACGTCTGGATCGTCGCGCCATGCCAGCAGCGCGTGGGTCATCTGCCGCACCATCGACAGGTCGAGCGCGTGCAACGCCTTCGGACGGTTCAGACGCAGGCGGCCGGCGGTGCCGTCGCGCGTCGCAATGACACTGTCCATCAGGCCGCTTTCGCGTAGCTGCCGGGCGCAGGCTCCAGACCATCGGCGATCGTGCGCGCGAGCACCCGCTCGCCCGATCCGTGGCCGTTCAGCCAGTCGGTCCACATCGGCCACCACGACCCCTCGTGCCGCGTCGCCGTCGCCAGCCATGCCTCGGCGCTGTCCGCCGCGGCGTCGTTGGTCCAATAGCCGTGCCGATTGGCGGCGGGCGGATTGATGACGCCCGCATTATGTCCCGATCCGCCCAGCACGAAGTCCGCCTTCAGAAGCTTCGCCCCACGAAACACCGCCTCCCATGCCGAGACGTGATCGTCCTTCAGCGCCACCGACAGCACCGGCGTTTGGATGGCGGCAAGGTCGATCGCGACCCCGCCCACCTCGAACCCGGCGGGTTCGGCCAGCGCATTCTCGTACAGCAGCTTGCGGTTGTAAGAGGTCAGGAACTTCGCCGGGATGCGCGCGCCGTCCTCGAACCAGTAGAGGAGGTCGGACGGCGGCGCCGGCTTGTCGAGCAGGTAATGGTTCACCACCGCCGACCAGATCAGGTCGTTCGCGCGCATCGCTGCGAACAGCTGTTGCAGCTCGGCGGAATCGATGAAGCCCTGCCGCTCCAGATGCTCGTCCAGCGCGTCCAGATGCGCCTCGTGCACGAACGCCGACCAGTCGCGCATGTCGGCGAAATCGACCATGCTGCCAATCAGCGTCGCCGAATGGACATCGCCCCCGCGCCCCTGCGCCGCCAGCCACGCCAGCGCCACCGCGACTAGCGTGCCGCCCAGGCAGAAGGCGAACAGGTCCGGCGCCTGGCCGGTGCGCGCGCGCACCTGCTCCACGGCGGCGACGATACCGGTCAGGACGTAATCCTCGACGCCCATGTCGCGGTGTGCCTCGGTCGGGTTAACCCAGGATACGACGAACACTGTCCGCCTGGAATCGACCAGCCATTTGACGAGGCTCGATTTCGGCTGAAGGTCGATCATGTAGAAGCGGTTGACCAGCGGCGGCACGTACAGCAGCGGCTCGGATGCCACGTCCGGTGTCGTCGGCGTGTATTGGATCAGCTGGCACAGATCGTTCTGCCAGACGACCTCACCGGGCGTCGCGGCGATGGTCTCGCCCTTCACGAACGCGTTCGGATCGGTGCGGCGGCGGACGATGCCCTTGCCGGCCAGCACGTCCTCCATCAGGTTCGCGAACCCCTGGATCAGGTTCGCGCCGCCAGTCTCCGCCGTGCGTTCGATCACCGCCGGGTTGGTCATCGCGAAGTTCGTCGGCGCGACCGCGTTCAGCCAGCTGTCGAGCAGCACGTTCGCCATCGCCCGCGTCTTCGCATCGCCCTGCCCGTCCGCGACCAGCCGCCGCATTTGCGCCGACGCCAGCAGATAGCCGTCGCGGATCGCGCGGAACCACGGATCGTCCTGCCATGCGGTAGCACCAAATCGCCGGTCCTTCGGCGTCTCGGCGGGCTGCGTCCACACGCTCGCCCAGAAGCTGCCCCATTCGCGCGCCGCATCCATCTGCGCCGTCATCAGCGCTGTCGGATCGAACCCGCTGCCGAAATCGAGCATCGTCCGCGTCAGCGCCAACGGATCATAGGGTTTCGTCGACCCGCCGGGCGCGCTCGTACGCATCGCCCGCGTCATCTGCGCGACGGCATCGCTCCACATCTGGGTCACTGCCGCGTCAACTCCCGACCGACGATCATTCGCATGACTTGGTTGGTGCCCTCCAGGATCGAATGCACACGCAGGTCGCGCCAGAAGCGCTCGATCGGATAGTCCATCAGATAGCCGTAGCCGCCGTGCAGCTGCAGCGCGCGGTCGACGACGCTGGAGCCATTGTCGGTCGCCAGCCGCTTCGCCATCGCCGCGAACTTGGTCTTGTCTGGCGCGTTCGCGGTCACCTTCGCCGCCGCCATGTAGAGCAGCGCGCGCGACGCCTCCAGATCGGTGGCCATGTCGGCGAGCGTGAACTGCGTATTCTGGAAATCGGCAATCGCCTTGCCGAACTGCTTGCGATCCTTGGTGTAGCTGACCGCCTCGTCGAGGCATCGCTGCGCGCCGCCCAGCGAACAGGCGCCGATGTTCAGCCGCCCGCCGTCCAGCCCCATCATCGCCATGCGAAACCCCTCGCCCTCGCCGCCGACCAGATTCTCCGCTGGTACGCGCACGCCGTCGAAGTTTACCTGCGCGGTCGGCTGCGAATGCCATCCGAGCTTGCGCTCGTTCGCGCCAAAGCTGACGCCCGCCATATCCTTTTCGATGACGAGGCAGCTGATGCCCTTCGGACCTTCCTCGCCGGTTCGCACCATGACGACATAGACCTCGTTCTCGCCACCGCCGCTGATGAACTGCTTGCTGCCGGTGACGATCCAGTCGTCGCCGTCCCGCATCGCACGGGTCTTCAGCGCCGCCGCGTCGCTGCCCGACGACGGCTCGGTCAGGCAGTAGCTGGCGAGCCGGTCCATCGTGACGAGGCTCGGCAGATACTTATCCTTTACCGCCTGCGATCCGAAGCGGTCGATCATCCACGACGCCATGTTGTGGATCGATATGAAGGCGGAGGTGGACGGACAGCCATAGGCCATCGCCTCCATGATGAGCGCCGCCTCCAGCCGGCCAAGATTGATCCCGCCGCTCTCCTCGCTGACGTAGATCGCCGCGAAGCCCAACTCCGCCGCCGCCTTGATGACGTCGCGCGGGAAGATGTGCTTCTCGTCCCACTCGGCAGCATTCGGGGTGATGCGATCGGCGGTGAAGCGCCGCGCCAGCTCCTGGATCTCGCGCTGGTCGTCGGTCAGGTCGAACTGGTTGGTCTGGTCGGTCATGATCGTGCCTTGCAGCGGGAGTAGGTGATGTCGGAGATCGGTACTTCGACGCGGGTCAACGTGCCGTCCTCGTTCAGGTTCAGGTCGAAGCTGCGCCGCTCGGTCTGGCCTTCGCCGGTGACTTCGGCGTCGATGCCCCAGCTATGCGGATCGACCTGCGTCACTGCGGTGATACGCGCCACGCTTTCGTAGAAGCGGATCGTATCGGCGGTGATGACGATGCGCAGCGGCGTGCCGGCCTCGCACCGCTTCGCGGGGTCGGCGGTCCAGGTGCCGATCATGCCCGGCGGCAAAGCTGCCGCCGGCGTGGCAGTGGGCGTCGCTACGACGGCCGGTGTCCCCACGGGAGCGGGTGTCGCTTCGTTCTGAGCGACGGGCTGTTGCGAGCAACCCGCCAGCGCCAGCAGGAGGACGAGCGCGCACCTCATGCCGAAACCTCGGCCTCCGCCTCGATCTCGATCCGCCATTCCGGACGCAGCAGCGCGCTAACCACCACCATCGTCGATGCTGGCCGCACATCGCCGAACCAGCGCCCATGCGCGCGACCGACCGCGTCGGCATCGGCCGGATCGACGAGATACTGCCGCGTCCGCACGACATCCTCCGCCGATCCGCCCAGTTGTTCGATCGCCCGAACGATCACCGCCAGACACCGCTCGGCCTGCGCCTCGGCATCGCCCGGTGTCGAGCTGCCATCGTCCTCGACCGGTGCGGTGCCGGACACGAGGATGCGATTGCCGACGCGAACCGCGCGGGAAAAGCCGATGGTCGCCTCGAACGGCGAACCGGAGGATGCGCGTTGCCGGGCCATCTCCTCACCCCATCGTCGGAATGACGAAGGCGTTCGCGCCGTCGCCGACGCCGCCGTCGGGCCAGCGCTGCGTGATCGTCTTGACGCGGGTCCAGAATTTCACGCCCTCCATGCCGTGCTGGTTGGTGTCGCCGAACGCGCTGCGCTTCCACCCGCCGAAGGTGTGATAGGCGACCGGCACGGGGATCGGCACGTTGATGCCGACCATGCCGACCTCGACCCGCGCGGCGAACTCACGGGCGGCGTGGCCGTTGCGCGTGAAGATCGCGACGCCGTTGCCATACTGATGCTCGCTCGGCAGGCGCACCGCCGTCTCGAAATCGGGCGCGCGGACGATCTGGAGGACGGGGCCGAAGATCTCCTCCTTGTAACTGCGCATGTCGGGCGTGACATGGTCGAACAGCGATGGTCCGATGAAGAACCCTTCCTCATGCCCCTGCAGCGCGAAGCCTCGGCCATCGACGACCAGCTCGGCGCCCTCGTCCACCCCGGTCTGTATCCAGTTCTCCACCCGCTGGCGGTGCGCGGCGTTCACGACCGGGCCGTAGTGCGCCTCGGCATCGGTCGACACGCCGACGCGCAGGGCGTCGATCGCGGGGATCAGCTTCTCGCGCAGATTGTCGGCGGTCTTCTCGCCCACCGGCACCACGACCGGCAGCGCCATGCAGCGCTCGCCCGCCGATCCGAACGCCGCGCCCGACAGGTCGGCGACGACCTGGTCCAGATCGGCGTCGGGCATGACGATCCCGTGGTTCTTCGCGCCGCCCATCGCCTGCACGCGCTTCCCCGCCGCGACGCCGCGCTGGTACACGTAATGCGCGATGTCGGACGACCCGACGAAGCTCACGCCGCCGATCGCGGGATGGTCTAGGATCGCGTCGACCATCTCCTTGTCGCCGTGCACGACCTGCAGGATACCCTCGGGCGCGCCCGCCTCCCGCATCAGTTCGGCAAGGCGCACCGGCACGCTCGGATCGCGCTCGCTCGGCTTCAGGATGAAGGCGTTGCCGCAGGCGATTGCGACGCCGAACATCCACATCGGAATCATCGCCGGGAAGTTGAACGGCGTGATCCCCGCGCCGATGCCGATCGGGGTGCGCATCGAATAGACGTCGATGCCCGGCCCCGCGCCATGGGTATACTCCCCCTTCAGCACGTGCGGGATGCCGCAGGCGAATTCGATCACCTCCAGCCCGCGCTGGATGTCGCCCTTGCTGTCGGCGATAACCTTGCCATGTTCGGACGAGAGCATGTGCGCCAGCGCGTCCATGTTCGCCTCGACCAGTTCCTTGAAGCGGAACATGACGCGCGCACGCCGCTGCGGGTTGGTCGCCGCCCAGCCGGGCTGCGCCGCCTGCGCCGCTGCCACCGCCCGCTCGAGGTCGGCCGCGGTGCCGAGGCCCACGCGGGCCTGCACCTGACCCGTATTGGGGTCGAAGACGTCGCCGAAACGGGTCGCCGAACCGGCGGCACCGCCCGCAATCACATGGTCGATATCACGCACGTTCTTCTCTCCAATCACTCGAATTCGACGATTGCGGCATCGACGACGACACTGTCGCCCGCCGCGAAATTGACGGCGCGGACGGTGCCGGATTTCTCGGCGCGCAGGATGTTCTCCATCTTCATCGCCTCCATCACCGCCAGCGGCTGCCCCGCCTCGACCGTATCGCCTACCTCGACGTCGATCCGCGTCAGGAGGCCCGGCATCGGCGCCAGCAGGAACTTCGACGTATCGGGTGGTACCTTCTCGATCATGTGTCCGGCGAGCGCCGCGACATGCTTCTGGTACACGCGCACCTTGTGGCTGGCACCATGCGCGTTCAGCACCCAGCCCGATCCGTCGCGCTTCACCCCGACATGGAACGGCACGTCGTCGATCGTGCAGGTGAACAGCGGCGATCCCGGCGCGTAGCGGTGGCGGATGTCAAGCGGCGGATCGTTCCAGTCGAAATTGACCAACAACCCACGATCGTAGCCATCGACGATGACGTCATGGCTTTCCCCCGCGATCGTCACGACCCGCTCGGTCGTGCCGTACACCCGCCCGCCGAGCTGGCCGGAGATCTCGGCGGCGCGGCTCGTGCGGTCGAGGTCGATCAGCACCGCCACTGCCGCCAGCTTCTTTAAAAGCTCGCCCGACGCCGGCGCACCGACGAACCCCTCGGGATATTCCTCCGCGATGAAGCCGGTGGTCAGCGCGCCCTCGCGAAAGCGCGGATGCTGCATGATCGCCGACAGGAAATCGATGTTGTGCCCGATCCCCTCGATCCGAAACGCATCCAGCGCCGCGATCTGGCGATCGGCCGCCTCCTCGCGCGTCGGCGCCCATGTCACCAGCTTGGCGATCATGGGATCGTAGAACATGCTGACCTCGCCGCCCTCGACGACGCCATCGTCCACGCGGGTGTAGGCGGCGGCCTCGCGCACTCCCTCCCCGTTCGTGCTGAGCGAACTCGAAGCACTATCATAAGGCGTTTCGACCGCCGCCGGCGGCCGATACGTTACCAGCCGACCGGTGCTCGGCAGGAACCCCCGATACGGGTCCTCAGCATACACCCGGTTCTCGATCGCCCAGCCGTCCAGCCGTACGTCGTCCTGCCCGAACGCGAGCCGCTCGCCATAGGCGACGCGGATCATCTGCTCGACCAGATCGAGGCCGGTGATCGCCTCGGTCACCGGATGCTCGACCTGCAGCCGCGTGTTCATCTCGAGGAAGTAGAAGGCGTCGCCGGTCGTGTCCGCGCCGGAGACGATCAGCTCGACCGTCCCGGCCGAATGGTAACCCACCGCCGCCGCCAGCGCGACCGCCTGCTCGCCCATCTTGCGGCGCATGTCGGGCGTAACGAAGGGGGACGGCGCCTCCTCGACCACCTTCTGGTGGCGCCGCTGGATCGAGCATTCGCGCTCGCCGAGATAGACGATATTGCCGTGCCGGTCGCCCAGCACCTGGATTTCGATGTGGCGCGGGCTTTCGATGAACTTCTCGATGAACACGCGGTCGTCGCCGAAGCTCGCCAGTCCCTCGCGCTTCGTCGCCTCGAAGCCCTCGCGGACGTCGGCCTCGGACCACGCCAGCCGCATCCCCTTGCCGCCGCCGCCCGCGCTCGCCTTCATCATCACAGGATAGCCGATGTCGCCAGCGATCCGCATCGCCTCGTCGGTATCGGCGATCTCGCCCAGATAGCCCGGCACGACGTTGACGCCCGCGGCCTTCGCCAGCTTCTTCGACTCGATCTTGTCGCCCATCGCCGCGATCGCGTTCGGCGGCGGCCCGACGAAGGCGATGCCAGCCTCGGCACACGCCCGCGCGAAGCTCTCGCGCTCCGACAGGAAGCCATAGCCCGGATGGATGCAGTCCGCGCCCGTCTCCTTGGCGGCGAGCAGGATCAGGTCCGCCTTCAGATAGCTCTCCGCCGCCGGCGCCGGCCCGAGCCGCACCGCCTCATCCGCCATCAGGACATGGGGGGAGCGCGCATCGGCATCCGAATAGACCGCGACGGTGGCGATCCCCATCCGCTTGGCCGTGCGCATGACCCGGCACGCAATCTCGCCGCGATTGGCGATAAGGATCTTTTTGAACACTAACTCCGGCTCCGCTCTTTAAACACTAAATACGCGAAAGCCGCCATGACCAGCGTAGCTCCGGCTACACGAAACATCACAGTTCGCTTAAACACAGCAACGCATACGAGTTGCTGATCCATCCAGGAATCGCAGTTAGATGCGAGTTCGGAAAACATAGACAGATTAAATATCACCCAAGCTACGTAGATGACGAACGCTATGGCAAATGCCGCGATCAAGACGGATCGTGATGTCACGCCACTACCCGCATTGGCTCATCCGCCGTCATCGGCCGCGCGCCCAGCTTCGCGAACAGCGCCGCATCCGCGTCGTCTCCGCGGTTGCCGGCGGTCAGCAGCTTGTCACCGGTGAAGATCGAGTTCGCGCCGGCCATGAAGCACAACGCCTGCGTCGCCTCGGACATGCTCTCGCGCCCCGCGCTCAGCCGCACCATGCTGAGCGGCATCGTAATCCGCGCGACAGCAACCGTCCGCACGAACTCGATATCGTCGATCTTCGCCAGCGGGGTGTCGGCGAGCATGTCGCCCAGCACCGTGCCCTTCACCGGGACCAGCGCGTTGACCGGCACGCTTTCCGGGTGTCGCGGCAGCGTCGCCAGCGCATGGACGAAGCCGACGCGGTCCTCGCGGCTCTCGCCCATCCCGACGATCCCGCCGCAGCACACGTTGATCCCCGCCTGCCGCACATGCTCCAGCGTATCGAGCCGCTCGACGAAGGTCCGCGTCGTGATGACCTGGTCGTAACGCTCCGGCGACGTGTCGATATTGTGGTTGTAGTAATCGAGGCCCGCGTCAGCGAGCATCCCCGCCTGCGCCGGCGTCAGCATGCCGAGTGTCATGCATGTCTCCAGCCCCATCTGGTGCACGCCCTTCACCATCTCGACGAGGGCGGGCATGTCGCGGTCCTTCGGGTTGCGCCACGCCGCGCCCATGCAGAAGCGCTGCGACCCGGCATCCTTCGCCCGCGCCGCCATCTGCAACACCGCGCGCGGGTCCATCAGCTTGGTCGCCTTGACCCCGCTGTCGGCCGACTTCGATTGCGAGCAATAGCCGCAATCCTCCGGGCAGCCGCCGGTCTTAATCGACAGGAGGGTGCACAACTGCACCTCCCCCGCCGCGTGGTGAGCGCGGTGGACGGTCTGTGCCTGATACATCAGTTCGTCGAACGGCAGGTTGAAGAGCGTCGCGATCTCGTCGCGGGTCCAGTCGGTACGGGTCATTTGAATAGCGCCGATATGAAGTTGAAGGTAAATCCGCCGAGCCCGCACGACAGCGACATCCCTACCATCAGCGATCCGATGCGGATGCGGCGCGCGACCGTCTCGCGCGGCTCGGGCCGCACTTCCAGCGCGGCGAGCGACCCCGCCATGTAGATGCTGGTGACCGCCGCGAGCAGGACGAAGCCGAGCACGACGACGAGTTGCGGACGCGCGAACCGCAACCCGCTGCTATCGGCGAAGGCGAAGATGCCGCCGAGCGACAGCAGCGAGATGCCCGCCATGTGCTTGAAGGAATCATACGACCGGGCGAACGGCAGGTCGTCGTCATGGTCGCTATCCTCGTCGATCATGCCGCCTCCTGCCGGTTACGCCGCGCATAGCCGGCGATCGCGTCGCTGTAGCCGGGGGCGGCCCGACGCTCGCGTTCGCCGGCGGGGACGTTCGCGACCGCATCGACGATCCGCGTGACGACGGCGTCCGACAGGCTGCCGAGCGGCGCGACATGCACGCCGATCGTGAACAGGATCGCCCCGGTCTCAGGCAGTCGCCGCATCGTCTGCCGCTCGCAGCGGACGAACAGCGTCTCCCCGGCATTCTCGGCGGTGACATGCGCGAACTGCTCCGACGGCGCCTCGTCGGGCAGATAGGCCAGCGCATCCGTCGCTACGACGAACCAGTTCGCCCGCCCCACGATCGTATCCGCGGGCAGGGTCGCGACCAGATGGTCGACACCCGTCGACAATTGCTCGGCATAGCCGTGGATCGGCGCATGCACCGCCGCCAGCGGCAGGCCGATCTTGTCCGCTAGCCGCCAGTCCGTCGGGAACGCCACCGCCCCCGCCGCCAGCACCGGCACCCCGCCGCCCGGCGGCGACTGGACGATGCAGAGATCCTCCCAAACCGACCGCCCCGCTGCCTCGAGATCACCGTCCGGAACGCCGATCATCGCCGCCGCCTCCGCTTCGGCGTCGGTCGCCCATGGCAGGCGCTGAACGCTGTCCGGAAGCGCATCGAACACCGCCGCCCGCGCGGTCAGGTCCACGTTGCGCTGCAGCCAGTCTTGCTCGGCCAGCCGTCGCAGACCCATGCGCAGCGCCCCGCCGCCGCGCGCAGCCGGCACCAGTGCCTCCACGGTCCAGCCAAGCGTCATACGATCACCGCGTCCACCGCAGCGCGCGCAACTGCGCCGTCCGCTCGTTGGTGAGGCGAGTGCGGCATCGCGCCATCGTCATGCCCTGCAACGATCCACTCGCGAATTCGCCACCCTCGATCACGCATTGCGCGTCGCGGAACGTCAGCCACGCCCGCTGGCTCGCCAGCAGCGCCGCGGCATAGCCGAACCCACCACCGCGCGAGGTATCCGCCCCATCGCGCGCCTTCATCGCCGCATAGGCGACGCGCCACGCCGACGTCATTGCCGCGTCGGCCCGCGTATAGGCGGCACCAGCCTGCGCGTTCATCTGCGCCTGCGTCTGCGCCATCGCAGGGCTCGCCAGCGAGAGTGCGATGCAGGCTGCGATCGTCCTCATGCCGTTCCCTCAGCCTCCGGTGCGGCAATCTGCTCGTCGTTCCACACACTCATACCAACGTCTCGATCCAGATCACGAGAAAGCCGCCAACCCCCATACCGAGAAACATCATGGCAAACTGGCTGGTCGTCCATGCCCCACGACCGACGGGCAAATCCCGTTGACGTGATCGAAGAATGCTGGCGGTGCAGCTGAGCGAGCAGACGCCGGATATCGCCAGACAGGCGAGCATCATCGCCACGATCGGCCCCGGTATCTTCTGGCCTTGCGGAGACTGCGCCAACGACACGATCCCGCCCAGCCCCAGCAGGGCCAGCGACAGCAGATGCTTCGAATAGTCGTACAGCAGGACGATCTTGTCCTGCGATGGATCGGGCTCGACCGATGCGGATTCGTCGCTCATTCCGCCGCCCCCTCGCCACCCGGTGCCCAATTGTGCCCGAGCAGCCGCAGCACTTCCTCCGCCGCCGCGATCAGGTTGGTACCGGGACCGAAGATCGCCTGCACGCCCGCGTCGCGCAACGCCTGATAGTCTTGCTGCGGGATGACGCCGCCGGCGATTACGCGGATGTCACTGCGCCCGGCCTCGCGCAACTGGTCGATCAGCTCGGGGATCAGCGTCAGATGTCCGGCGGCGAGGCTGGACGCGCCGACCACGTCGACACCTTCCGCGATCGCCAGCTTCGCGACCTCGCCCGGCGTGCGGAACAGCGCACCCGCCACGATCTCGAAGCCCAGGTCGCCGAACATGCTGCTGACCAGATTGGCGCCGCGGTCGTGCCCGTCCTGCCCCATCTTCGCGACGAGCATACGGGGCTTGCGGCCGAGGCGGCGTTCGGTGGCGGCGACGCCATCGGTCAGCCGGCCCCAGCGCGGATCGGCATCGAACGCGCCGGCGTAGATGCCCTTTACCGGTGTCGGCACGGTTTCGTAGCGGCCGAAACCGACCTCCATCGCCGCGCTGATCTCGCCGAGCGTGGCACGAGCGCGGGCGGCTTCTACCGCGAGGGCCAGGAGATTGGTTTCGGCTCCTTTCCGGGGCGCGGAGGCACCCGCCGCATCGCGCAGCCGCCCCAGCGCCGCCTCGCACGCCACCGTATCGCGCGTCTCGCGGATTCGCTTCAGCCGCGCGACCTGACCTTCGCGCACCGCATGGTTGTCGACCGCCAGGATTTCGATCTCGTCGGCATTCGCCGGCTGGTACTTGTTCACCCCGACGATCACGTCCTCGCCGCGATCGACGCGCGCCTGTTTGGCCGCGGCGGCTTCCTCGATCATCGCCTTGGGCCAGCCGGCCGCGACCGCTTTCGCCATGCCGCCCTCCGCCTCGACGCGCTGGATGATCTCCCACGCCTTGTCGACGAGTTCGCTGGTTAGGGCTTCGACGTAGTAGGAACCGCCCAGCGGATCGACGACCTTCGTCATCCCCGTCTCTTCCTGGATCACCAGCTGCGTGTTGCGGGCGATGCGCGCGGAGAAGTCGGTCGGCAGCGCGATGGCTTCGTCGAGCGCGTTGGTGTGCAGCGACTGGGTGCCCCCCAGCATCGCCGCCATCGCCTCGATCGTCGTGCGGATGACGTTGTTATACGGGTCCTGCTCGGTCAGCGAGACGCCCGACGTCTGGCAATGCGTGCGCAGCATCTTGCTGCGCTCGTCCTTTGCGCCCAGCTGGGTCATCACGCGGTGCCACAGCACGCGCGCCGCCCGCAGCTTCGCGACCTCCATGAAGAAGTTCATGCCGATCGCGAAGAAGAACGACAGCCGCCCGGCGAACCTGTCGATATCGAGGCCGCTCGCGACGCCGTATTTCACATATTCCATGCCGTCGGCGATGGTGAAGGCCAGCTCCTGCACCTGCGTCGCCCCGGCCTCCTGCATATGATAGCCGGAGATCGAGATGCTGTTGAACTTCGGCATCTCGCGCGACGTGTAGCCGAAGATGTCCGAGATGATCCGCATGCTCGGCTCGGGCGGGTAGATGTACGTGTTTCGGACCATGAACTCCTTCAGGATGTCGTTCTGGATGGTCCCGTCGAGCAACTTGCGATCGACGCCCTGTTCCTCGCCCGCAACAATGAAGAAGGCGAGGATCGGGATCACCGCGCCGTTCATCGTCATGCTGACCGACATCTGGTCGAGCGGGATGCCGTCGAACAGGATCTTCATGTCCTCGACGCTGTCGATCGCGACCCCCGCCTTGCCGACGTCGCCGCGCACGCGCGGGTGGTCGCTGTCGTAGCCGCGGTGGGTGGCGAGGTCGAAGGCGACGCTCAAGCCCTTCTGCCCGGCGGCGAGGTTGCGGCGGTAGAAGGCGTTCGATTCCTCGGCGGTCGAGAAACCCGCATATTGTCGGATCGTCCACGGACGCCCGGCGTACATGGACGCGCGCACGCCGCGGGTGAACGGCGCGAAGCCGGGCAGGCCGGGATCGTCGGCGACATCGTCCTGCGTATACAGCGGCTTGACCGCAATCCCTTCCGGCGTGTGCCAGGTCAGGTCGCGATCCTTCACCTCCTTCGCGGCGAGGGCGGACCAGTCGGTGAGACTTTTGTCAGCCACAAAACACCCCCGTGCTCCCGCGCAGGCGGGAGCCTAGGGCCGCGAACAGTGTCCTCCGAAACTCTAGGCTCCCGCCTGCGCGGGAGCACCGGTCAGTGTTGGTCACGCGGGCTCTCCATGATCTCGGTCAGCACACCGCCCATGTCGCGCGGATGCACGAAGAAAATCGGCGTCCCATGCGCCCCGATCCGCGGTTCCCCGAGCACCTTCGCGCCCTTCGCCCGGAACCACGCCAGCGCTTCCTGAATGTCCGGCACTTCGTAGCATAGGTGATGCTGCCCCCCCGCCGGGTTCTTGGCGATGAACGCCGCGATCGGGCTGTCGTCGCCCAAGGGCTCGATCAGCTCGATCTGCGTGTTCGGCGTATCGACGAAGCACACCCGCACCCCCTGCGCCGGCAGGTCGAACGCCGCCCCGATCGACGTCGCGCCCATAACGTCGCGATAGAAGGCGACGCTGTCGCCGATCGACGGCGTCGCGACGCCGACATGGTTCAGGCGGCCGAGGATCACGACAGTCTCCCAAAACCGCTAGCTGCGACCAGCGTCATGACAATGGCCCCAGACAAGCTTAAAACCATTCCGAACCAGAACGTCTTCGGGCTATCAGCCCGCTTTGCACCGCTGATATTAATGCCGACATAGCCAGTGCGAATGCCGCGCCAGACGTTGAGCGCAAAGACGATCGCCAAGGCCAGCATGAGCCAAGGAAAGAATGGCGGAGGCGTCATAGCGGAATATTGTCATGCTTCTTCCACGGGTTCTGCAGCTTCTTCCCCCGTAGCTTCCGCAACCCCAGCGCGATCCGACGCCGGGTCGAATGCGGCATGATGACCTCGTCGATGAAGCCCTTGCTCGCCGCCACGAACGGGTTGGCGAAGCGCGCCTCGTACTGCGCGGTACGCTCGGCGATCTCCTCCGGTGTCTTGCCGCGGAAGATGATCTCGACCGCGCCCTTCGCACCCATCACCGCGATCTCGGCGGTCGGCCAGGCGTAGTTAAGGTCGCCGCGCAGATGCTTCGACGCCATGACGTCATACGCGCCGCCATAGGCCTTGCGGGTAATGACGGTCAGCTTCGGCACCGTGGCCTCGGCATATGCGTAGAGCAGTTTCGCGCCGTGCTTGATGATCCCCGAATGCTCCTGCGCGACGCCGGGGAGGAAGCCGGGAACGTCGACGAAGGTCACGATCGGAATCTCGAACGCGTCACAGAAGCGCACGAAGCGCGCGGCCTTCTTCGACGAATTGATGTCGAGCACGCCCGCCAGCACCATCGGCTGGTTGGCGACGATGCCGATCGTACGCCCCTCGATCCGCGCGAAGCCGATCAGGATATTGCCGGCATGGGTCGGCTGCACCTCGAAGAAATCGCCCTCGTCGACGACCTTCCGGATCAGCTCGTGCACGTCGTACGGTTGGTTGGCACTCGCGGGCACCAGCGTGTCGAGGCTCGGCACCATACGATCCCACGGGTCGTCGCACGGACGCTCGGGCGGGGCCTCCCGGTTCGAGGCGGGAAGGAAGTCCACGAAGTCGCGGGCCGCGAGCAGCGCCTCGATATCATTGTCGAAGGCCACATCGGCGACCCCCGACTTCGTGGTGTGCGTCACCGCACCACCCAGCTCCTCCTGCGTGACGATCTCGTTGGTAACGGTCTTCACTACATCCGGGCCGGTGACGAACATGTAGGACGAATCCTTCACCATGAAGATGAAGTCCGTCATTGCGGGGGAATAGACCGCACCACCAGCGCACGGTCCCATGATGAGGCTGAGCTGCGGCACGACGCCCGATGCCAGCACGTTGCGCTGGAACACCTCGGCATAGCCGCCGAGCGAGGCGACGCCCTCCTGGATGCGCGCGCCGCCCGAATCGTTCAGGCCAATGACGGGCGCGCCGACGCGCAGCGCCATGTCCATGATTTTGCAGATCTTCTCGGCATGACGCTCGCTGAGCGACCCGCCGAAAACGGTGAAGTCCTGCGAAAAGACGAACACCAGCCGGCCGTTGATCGTGCCGCTGCCGGTGACGACGCCGTCGCCCGGCACCGTCTGCGCCTCCATGCCGAAATCGACGCAGTTGTGCTCGACGAACATGTCGAGCTCCTCGAAGCTGCCGTGGTCGAGCAGCACCTCGACCCGTTCACGCGCGGTCAGCTTGCCCTTGGCATGCTGCGCGGCGATCCGCTTCTCGCCCCCACCCATCCGCGCGGCGGCACGGCGGCGCTCCAGTTCCTCGATGGTCGACGACATGCGGGCTCCCGGACGTTGCGTAATCCCTCTTTCAAGACGGGAGCGCGGAGGCAAATGCAATGTTGCAAAATGGCGCGCAAGATATTTGCAAACCCCGGCCATTCATGCTGAATGACCGCGTGACGCCCACCAGACGCCGCCTCTTCGCCGGCCCAGAGGTCCGCGCCCTCCGTGCCAAGGTCGGCGCCAGTCAGGCGACGCTTGCCGCGACGCTCGGCATCTCCGTGCCGTATCTCTCGCAGATCGAGAGCAACGACCGGCCCCTCACCCCGCCCGTGCTGCTCGCCCTCGCCCGCGCGTGGCCCGACGATTGGGCGGGGATCGCCGGGGTGGACGAGCCCGGTCTGCTCGCCGCTGCCGCCGCCGCCACCGATCCCAGCATCGCTGGGGCGCTCGGCGCAACCGACCTGCGCCGCGCGGTGGAGCAACAGCCGCAACTCGCGCGCCGCCTCGTCGCCGTGCACGACGCGTGGCGGCGCAGCCAGGAACAGCTGCGCCTGCTCGACGACAGCGTCGATGCCCGTGGCGGCGACACCGCCCGCCTGCCGTGGGAGGAGGTGCGCGACTGGTTCCATGCCGAGGGCAACTACATCGACCCGCTCGATCGCCGGGCGGAGGCGCTGGCCGCCGCGGTCGGCGGCGATGCGGCGGCGCGGCTGGAGGACGAACACGGCGTGCGCATCGAACGCATCGACAGCGGCGGCGACACCATCCGCCGCTTCGACGCCGCCGCCCGCACGCTGACGCTCGACCGCGCGCTGCCGCCCGAAAGCACCGGCTTCCTGCTCGCGCACCAGCTGGTCCGGCTGGAGATGGCGGAGGATATCGCCGCCATCGTCGCCGACGCGGGCCTGCGCTTCGACGCCTCGCGCCAGTTGCTGGGCGAGGGTCTCGCCAACTACGCCGCCGGCGCGCTGCTGATGCCCTATGGCGCCTTTCGCCATGCCGCGCACAGCCTGCGCCACGACATCGACCGGCTGCGTCAGCGGTTCGCGGTCAGCTTCGAACAGGCCTGCCACCGCCTCTCGACGCTGCAGCGGCCCGGTGCCGCCGGCATCCCGCTGTTCTTCCTGCGCGTCGACATGGCCGGCAATATCACCAAGCGCCATTCCGCCACCCGCCTGCAGTTCGCGCGATTCGGCGGCGCCTGCCCGCTGTGGGTAGTGCACGAGGCGGTCGCGATCCCCGACCGCATCCTCGTCCAGCGCGCCGAGATGCCCGACGGCACCCGCTACGTTTCGATGGCGAAGGGACTGGTGAAGCCCTCGGGCAGCTTCGCGCGTTCGCCACGTCGCTATGCCGTCGCGCTGGGATGCGAAGAGGGCGACGCCGCCGACTTCATCTATGCGGATGCGATTGCCGGCCAGCCGCCGACGCCGATCGGCATCTCCTGCCGGATCTGCCCCCGCCCCGACTGCGACCAGCGCGCCTTTCCGCCCGCCGGCACCGAACTCAGCATCGATCCCGACAGCCGCGCGGTCGTGCCCTATCGTTTCGCATGAAGCACTGACACGTGTGTAAATAGCCGTTGGCGTCCGCCGCGCGACCCTGTACCATCCCCATCATGACCACCGCGCGCGCCCACCTTTTCCCGATCGGCATTGATCCTGCCGACATCGACTTCATGGGGCACGTCAACAATGCCAGCTATCTGCGCTGGGTGCAGGACGCGGTGCTCAGCCACTGGCGCAGCCTGGCGCCCGTCGATGCGGTCGCCAGCCACCTGTGGGTCGCGCTGAAGCACGAGATCACCTACCGCAAGCCCGCCTTCCTCGACGACGACGTGATCGCGACGGTCGTGCTCGAAAAGGTGCAGGGCGCCAGCGCCTTCTACGACACGATCATCCGCCGCGGCGAGGACGTGCTGGCGGAGGTCAAGTCGCGCTGGTGCTGCATCGACGCGGAGACGAAGCGCCCCGCCCGGCTGGCGCGATCCGTGATCGAGCGGTTCTTTCCGGCGGAGTGACCCTCACCGTTCGTGCTGAGCTTGTCGAAGCACCGTGCTTCGGGCCACGGGCGGCGCGTTCGTGGATCAAAGAACGTTCGACAAGCTTGGTACGAACGGGAAGTTTTGGTCCGCTGATCTAAGCGAACGCAAAACTCCTAACCCGCCACCATATCGGTCTTGCCCAGCATCTCCGCCGTCGCCCGCGCGACGTTTTCCAGCGTATAGGGCTTCTGCACCACCCGTCGCGCGCGGTGCTGGTCGGGCAGCTGCGCCTGCTCGCCGTATCCGGTCGCGAACAGAAACGGCACGCCCAGTTCGAGCAGCCGGTCTGCGACCGGGAAGCTGTTGCGGTCGCCCAGGTTGATGTCGAGCATCGCCATCGTCGGCCGCACCGTCTCGATCACGTCCAGCGCGGCATCGACCGACGCCGCGGTCGCCACCGAATCCGCGCCCAGCCGGGTCACGATGTCCTCGGCATCCAGCGCGATGATGAGGCTGTCCTCGACCAGCAGCACGTCCAGGCCGGCCAGCACCTCGGCGGGCGCCGGCTGCGGGTGGCCCGTCGACGAGCGCGGGATGCGGATGCGCTGCGCCATCGCCTTGGTCTGTGCCGACACGTGGCGGCCGGGGATGCGGAATGTCGCTTCGACGCCGTCCATCGCATAATCGATGCGCGCGTCGCCGCCCAGATCATAGGGGACCGAACGATCGATGATCGTCGTGCCGAACCCCTGCCGCTTGGGCGCCACCACCGGCGGACCGTCCCGCTCCAGCCAGCGGATCATCAGATCCTGATTGTCGTCGCGGTGCCAGCTGATCGTCACCCGCCCCTCGGGCACCGACAAGGCGCCATACTTGGTTGAGTTGGTGACCAGTTCGTGCATCACCAGCGCCATCGTCGAATAGGCCTGCGGGTTCAGCATCACCGGCTCGCCCTCGGACACGACGCGATCCTGCTCGTCGACGAACGCCGCCGCTTCAGCATCGATCAGCGCCTGCATCGGCGCGGGGCCCCAATGGTCGTCGGTGATCTGGTTGTGCGCGCGGGCGAGCGCATGGATGCGTCCGTCGACCATTCGCACGAAGTCCTTCACCGCCTCGTCCTCGGGCTGCGACTGGCGGATTAGCCCGCGGATCACGCCCAGAATGTTGCGGACGCGGTGGTTGAGCTCGGCGATCAGCAGTTCCTGCCGCGCGCTCGCCTGCTGCCGCTCGCGGGAGGCATCGTCGGCCAGCCGCAGCACCACCTCGATCAGCGTCGCGCGCAGCGTCTCGGCGACGCGCAGTTCGGACGCGGTGAACGGCATCGACTTGCCCTGCACCAGCTCGCGCCATTCGGCGAAGCTCTCGCGCGGGGACAGGCGTGGACCGTTGGGACCATAATCGACCTTCTTCTCCGGCTCGCCCGCCCAGCGCACCGAGCGGATCATCTCTGAGCGAAACAGCACGACATAGTCGCGCGGCGATCGCGAGATGGGGATGGCGAGAAGTCCAGATGCGGTCGCGGCGAATTCCTCCGCGCCCGGTACCAGCGACGCAATATGATCGGTCGCATAGACCTTGCCCGCCGCCGTCGCGTTCAGCGCGCGGACGATCTTGCGGAACGCCTCGGTGGGCGGCGTCACGCCTGAAAAGGCGTAGTTGCCTGCGATCCACACGCCGACGCCGTCTGCCGGGATCGCCTCGGTCAGGATGTCGCCCAGCCAGTCGGGATCGTTCAGCAACGTATCGTCGGACGCGACCGCGCCCAGCAGTTGGTCGGAAATGTCGCGCGCGCGCCGCTCGAACTCCACTGTCTGCTGGCGCTCGCGGCTTTCGAGCCGCATCGCGAACATCTGCGCGAACAGCTCGCTGACCGATCGGCGCTCGAACGACGGGCAGCGCGGCGTATAATGGTGGCAGGCAATCAGCCCCCACAGCTTGCCGTCGACGATGATCGAAATCGACAGCGACGCCTGCACGCCCATGTTCTTCAGATATTCGATGTGGATCGGCGACACCGCGCGCAGCACCGACAGCGACAGGTCGAGCGGCTTGCCCTGCGTGTTGAAGCGCGGCAACACCGCGACCGGCTCGGCGCTCACGTCGGGGATCATGCGCAGCAGGTTGCGGCGATACAGCTCGCGCGCCTGTGCCGGGATGTCGCTGGCCGGATAGCGCAGCCCCATGAACTTGCCGATGCCCGGCTTCACCGCCTCGGCCACCACCTCACCCGATCCGTCCGCCGCGAAACGATAGACCATCACCCGGTCGAACCCGATCAGCGCGCGGACCTGACGCGCGCCCTCGCGGTAGAAGCTCTCGATCGTATCGGCCTGATCCAGCCGCGTAATCATCGACCGGACCATGCCGGTCGCATCGCCATGCTCGCCGCTCGCCGGCTCGCCCTCGATCACCACTTCGCCGCCGATGATGTGGATGGCGACGTCGAACGCCTCGCCACCTTCGCGCAGCTTGCATTCGAACAGTCGCTCCACCCCGTCGGGGCCGCGCAACATCGCCGCACGGTTGCGCAGATCGTGGACGACCTGATGCGAGAAGATCTCGCCCAGCGGCAGGCCCAGCATATCCTCGGGCGTCATCCCAAGGAATTGCGCGACATTGGCGGAAGTACGCGACACCAGCCAGTCGGCGGTCAGCGCCAGCAGGAAACCGATCGGCTGGATGGCGCCTAGAATGTGGATCGGCTCGCGATCGCAATTGGTCAGGTCGATATGTTCGTCGATCTTCGTCAAAGCGGTCGTGCCTTCAAGAAGTTAAGCCCGGCGCGCTCGAACCTGTCGAAAACCGCCAATGCGGCTTCCGTCGCCTGGTTGCTTTCTTGTTCTGTCGCCAGCATTTGGTCAAGAAATTCGATCAGGGCGCGCCAGCCGCCGGGCACCGCGCTGCCGAGAAAACGCGTGGGCAGGCCCGGCGCGACGCTCCGCTTCAGCATCGCCCCGCCCAGCCGCGATCCCTCCAGCACATAGATCGCGCCCAGCATCCGCGCCGGCGTGTCGAACATCGGCGGATCGATTGCAGGCGGCAGCGGCTCGCCCAAGTCGGCCAGGTCCGCGATCAACGCCTCCGTCCGCCGCCGCGTCGGCCAGTCGGCCAGCACCCGCGCGGCGCCTGCCGCCTCCAGCGCCGCCTCGACCGGCAGATGCGCGCTCGCCTGCGCGGCGAGGAACGCCGCATAGCCCGTCCGACTGCCCAGATCCGCCGCACCGAATGCGGCATCGACCCGCTCGTGCGCCGCCGCCGTCGCGCTCCGCAGCAGTCCGCGCGCGCCGCTCACCATGTCGCCGCCAGCATCGCGTCGTTCCGCGCCAGCACCCGCAGCGCCAGCCCGGCTTCTTTCGCCCGCGCCACCGCCAGCGTCGTCGGCGCCGACAGCGTTACCAGCATCGGGCACCCAGCCAACACCGCCTTCTCCACCAGCTCATAGGAACAGCGCGAGCTCAGCAGCGCGAAACCGCCCGCCCAGTCCCGCCCACCCCGCGCGATCGCACCGATCAGCTTGTCGAACGCATTGTGCCGCCCGACATCTTCGCGCACCAGCCAGGGCTCGCCCTCCGCCGAACACGCCGCGGCGGCATGCACCGCCCCCGTCGCCGCGTTCAGCGGCTGATGCGCGCGCAGTCGCTCCAGCGCCGCGAACACCGCCGCGTCGTCGGCCGCGCTGGTCGCGGTCACCCGCGGCAGCGGGCGGATCGCCTGTTCGAGGTTCTCGATCCCGCACAGCCCGCACCCGGACTCGGACGTACGATGCCGTACCCGCTCCAGAATCCGCTCGGCCCGCGCGGCGACGATCGCGATGCGCAGAACGATTCCCGCCGCGGCCTCATGCCGCACGACATCGATTACTTCATTCGCTCCGTCGACCAGCCGCTCGGCCAGCGCGAAGCCCACCACCAGATCGTCGAGATCGGCGGGCGTCGCCATCAGTACGGCATAGCCGATGCCGTTCACTTCGATCGCGACGGGCACTTCGGTGGCGACCGGGCGCTCGCACGCGACGGCGACGCCGTCCGACCCGATCCGCCGGAACGCGTGGCCGACCGCTGCTGTATACGCCGATGACACGAATTGCGCAGGCCACGAACCCGCCGCCCCGGTCAAGCCCCCGCCCCCGGCACCGTCCCGATATAGGCCGCCAGATCGGCGCGCGTGTTGATGTTCGGCACCGCCCGCCCGTCCGCAGCAATCGTCACCGCGCCAGCCGCCACGATCCACCCGCGCATCGACCGGTCGTCGCTGCCCGCGATATGCGCATCCAGCTGCCCGGCCAGCGCGCTCGGCCAGCATCCCAGCATCGGCTGCCCGGCCACGACGCAGCTACCCTCTGCGGCGACCAGCGCGCGCGCCATATCGTCAGGCAGCACCGGCATGTCGCAAGCGATCGTAAGAACGCGATCGAACCCAGCGCCACGCGCATGATGCAGCGCCGCCGCCAGCCCGCCCAGCGGTCCGATCCGCCCGCCCGGCCGATCCGGCAAACTCGTCCGCCCCGGCCAGTTCCGCCCGCACATGACGACATCGGCGACCCACGGCGACAACGCCGCGGTCGCGCGCTCAATCAGCGGCACGCCGTCGATCTCCACCAGCGCCTTGTCCCCACCGAACCGACGCGACTCACCGCCGGCCAGCACCGCGCCCAGACACCCCATACCGCTCGCCATGGCACCAAAATCATCCACAAATTGCTGCACTTGCGAAAAGGCGTTGACCGTCGCCGATCAGGAAGATACCGCCCGGTCGGTTTCCAGCAAAGTCAGGTTTCGTGCTGCCCCTGTGCAATCCATACGAGCGTCGGAAAGATCCGCAAAAGGTCCGCGCCGCGTTGATCGCCGCGGCCGCGCGTCTGATCGCCGAGCAGGGTTTGGGCAAGCTGACGGTCGATGCCGTCGCGCGTAGCGCCGGCGTGACGAAAGGCGGCCTGTTCCACCACTTCCCGACCAAGCAGGATCTGCTCGAGGGCGTCGTCGAAACGATGCTCGCCGATGCCGATATCCAGCTCAGCGCGATGATGGCCGACGACCCCGTCGCCCACGGCGCCTTCACGCGCGCCTATCTCAATGGCGTGCTGGGCGATGCCCCGTCGATCGAGGGCGTCTCGTCGCGTGCCCTCTGCCTCGCGACGCTCGCCGATCCCGATCTCAGCGATCGCTGGGCACGCTGGGTCGAGGGCAAGCTCGCCAATTTCGCCGTGACCGACGACAACCCGAGCTGCACCTTGGTCCGCCTAGCCGCCGATGGCGCTTGGCTCGCCTCGCTGCGCCAGTGCGGCCCGCCGCCGCCGCTACCCGTGGGCGTCTACGATGCCCTGATCGCGCTGACCCTGCCCGATCCGATCACGTCCGAACCGATATCATGACCATCGCCCCCATCCACCCGGCCCTCGCCCCGGAGACTCCCGTGACCCGCACTTCGAAGCCTTTCCTCCTCCGCGGCGCGCTCGCCGTCACCCTGTCGTTCCTGCTCGTCGGCTGCGGCGGGGGTGGCGATGCCGCACCCGGTGGTGGTCCCGGCGGTCCGGGCCAGATGCCGCCGCCGCTCGTCACCGCGATGACGGTGACGGCGAAGACGGTGCCGAACATCGTCGAATTGCCTGGCCGCATCGACGCGGTCCGCACCGCTGAGGTCCGCGCCCGCGCCGACGGCATCATCGAACGCCGCCTGTATCAGGAGGGGACCGACGTCGTCGCCGGCCAGCCGCTGTTCCGCATCGACCAGCGCGATCTGCGCGCCGCCGTCGCACAGGCGCAGGCTGCGCTGTCGCGCGCCCAGGCCGCGCAGGCCAATGCGCAGTCGGTCGTCCGCCGCTACGGCCCCCTCGTCGCCGAACGCGCGGTCAGCGGTCAGGAGAACGACGCCGCCCAGGCGACGCTACGCTCCGAAAGCGCCAACGTCGCCGAAGCCCGCGCCGCCCTCCAGCGTGCGCAGCTCCAGCTCGGCTACACCACCGTCCGCGCGCCGATCTCGGGCCGCGTCGGTCGCGCTCAGGTGACCGAGGGCGCGCTGGTCAGCGCGACGCAGGCGACGCTGCTGACGACGATCGAACAGCCGAACCCGGTCTACGCCGTCTTCACCGAATCCAATTCGGCGATCCTCGATCTGCGGCGTCAGGCCGCAACCGGCGCCACCGATCTGCGCTCGCTCGCGCAGGTCGCGGTGCGCCTGATCCTCGCCAACGGGCAGGAATATGGCCCCGTCGGCCGCCTCGACTTCGCCGACCAGACGGTCGATCCCGCAACCGGCAGCCAGGTGCTGCGCGCGGTCTTCCCGAACGCCGAGCGGTTGTTGCTGCCCGGCCAATTCGTGCGCGGGCGCATCGCCATTGGCACCTCGCCCAATGGCATCGTGCTCCCGGCGCGCGCGCTGCAGATCGGCGATCGCGGCGCGACCGTGTTTGTCGTCGGCGCCGACGGCACGGCGACACCGCGCCCGGTCCAGCTTGCAGGGCAGGTTGAGGGCGGCTGGTCGATCAAGGGCGGACTGAAGCCCGGTGAGCGCGTCATCCTCGACGGCTGGCAGAAGGTGCAGCCGGGCATGAAGGTCCAGGTGAAGGGCGATCCCGCTCCCGCCGCCGCCCCGCAACAGCCGGCGCAGAAGTAACCGTCATGGACAGTTTCTTCGTCAATCGCCCAGTCTTCGCTTGGGTCATCGCCGCCTTCATCGCGCTGTTCGGCGCGATGGCGCTCATCAACCTGCCGATCGAGCAATACCCTTCGGTCGCCCCGCCCTCGCTGACGCTCGGCTACACCTATAACGGTGCCGATGCGGAGACGATGGACAAGAACGTCACCGCGGTCATCGAACGCGAACTGAACGGCGTCGACAATTTCCTTTACATGGCGTCGACCAGCCGGGCGAACGGCACCGGCGAACTGATCGTCACCTTCCAGTCGGGGACCGACCTCGACGTCGCCCGCACGCAGGTGCAGGATCGCCTGAACCGCGCCGAACCGCGTTTGCCGGAGGACGTGCGCCGTCTCGGCATCCAGATCACCGACAACTCCGCCGGCTTCCTCGAGGTGCTGTCGATTCAGTCCAAGACCGGCCGCACCCCCGCGCTCGAGCTCGGCGATTTCGCATCGACCAAGATCGTGAACGAAATCCGCCGCGTCCCCGGCGTCGGCAACGCGCAGCTGTTCAGCTCCGAAAAGGCGATGCGCATCTGGCTTGATCCGGACAAGCTCGCCGGCTTCAACCTGTCGCCCAGCGAAGTGCTGCTCGCCGTGCAGGAACAGAACAGCCAGACCGCGGGCGGCGGCATCGGCGACCAGCCGGTCGCGCCGGGCGCCGACTTCAACGCGAAGATCGTCACGCAGAACCGCTTCCAGACGCCGGAGCAGTTCCGGAACATCATCATCAAGTCCGACACCGCCGGCTCGACCGTGCGGCTGGGCGATGTCGCGCGGGTCGAGATCGGCGCCGACAATTATCAGTTCAAATCGACGCTGAACGGCAAGGAAGTCGCCGGCGTCGCCGTGCAGTTGGCCGCCGGCGCCAACGCACTCGCCACCCGCGACGCGGTCAGCGAACGCATGCGCGAGCTGCAGCGCACCTTCCCCGAGGATATCACCTGGGAAGTCTCATACGACACCACCCCCTTCATCTCGAGCTCGATCGATAACGTCGTGCGCACCCTCGTCGAGGCGATGGTGCTCGTCTTCGCCGTGATGTTCCTGTTTCTCCAGAACTGGCGCTCGACGATCATCCCGGCGATCGTCGTTCCGATCGCGCTGCTCGGCGGCTGTCTCGGTCTCTGGATGTTCGGCTTCTCGATCAACACGCTGTCGATGTTCGCGATGGTGGTGGCGATCGGCATCCTCGTCGACGACGCGATCGTCGTCGTCGAGAACGTCGAGCGCATCATGGCCGAGGAAGGCCTGCCGCCCGGCAAGGCGACGATCAAGGCGATGGGCCAGATCCGCGGCGCCATCATCGGCATCACGCTCGTCCTGATCGCGGTGTTCATCCCGATGGCGTTCTTCCCGGGCTCGACCGGCGGCATCTACCGCCAGTTCTCGGTGACGCTCGCCGTCTCGATCTTCTTCTCGGCCGTGCTGGCGCTCACCCTGACGCCGGCGCTGTGCGCGACGCTGCTCAAGCCCCACAAGCATGCGCCCGGCGAAGAACGCGTGCCCGCGCCCGGCTGGCGCGGCTATCCGCAGCGCTTCTTCAACTGGTTCAACGACCGCTTCGGCCGCGCCACGGACAAATACATCGGCGGCGTCACCGGCATGCTGTCGCGTCCGGTGCGCTGGCTGGCGGTGTTCGTCGCCATCCTCGGCGTCACCCTTCTACTCTTCGGGCGCCTGCCCGGCGGCTTCCTGCCGGAGGAGGATCAGGGCTATTACGTCATCAGCTACGACGCCCCCGTCGGCGCCACCGTCGCCCGCACCGAAGCCGCGGTGAAGGAAACCGAGAAATTCCTGTTTCAGCAACCGCAGTTCGAACGGATGTTCTCCGTTATCGGCTTCAACTTCTTCGGTCAGGGCCAGTCGGCCGCGCTCTCCTTCGTCATGCTGAAGCCCTATGAAGACCGGCATGGTGCGGAGAACTCGGTCGACGCGCTGATCGGCAAGACGTTCGGCGCGACGATGGGGATTCCCGGCGCGACGATCTTCGCGCTGAACCCGCCCGCCATCCAGGCGCTCGGCAACGCCACCGGCTTCTCGATGAAGATCGAGGACCGCATCGGCAGCGATCCCGCCGGGCTGCAGGCCGCGATGGGCGCCATTCTGGCCGAAGCGTCGAAGAACCCCGTCCTTGCCGGCGTTCGTCCGGAAGGTCAGGCCCCCTCGCCGCAGCTCTACGTCGATATCGACCGGGTACAGGCGCGCGCGCTGGGCTTGCAGATTGCCGACGTCAACGCGACGCTCGCGATCAGCTTCGGCTCGGCCTATGCCAACGACTTCTCCAATCAGGGGACGGTGCAGCGCGTCTATCTGCAATCCGATGCGCCCCATCGCATGACCGCGGACGACGTGCTGCGGCTGCGCGTGCGCAACGGCAGCGGGGAGATGGTGCCCTTCTCCGCCTTCACGAAGGTGTCGTGGACGGCGGGTCCGACGCAGCTCCAGCGCTACAACGGCTATCCCTCGCTCACCATCTCGGGTCAGGCGGCACCGGGCCAGAGCTCGGGCGCGGCGTTGGAAGCGATGGAGGAGATCGCCACCCGCGTCCTGAAGCCGGGCTTCAGCTACGAATGGACCGGCACCGCGTTCGAGGAAAAGCAGGCCGGTGGCCAGATCGGGCTGCTGCTCGGCCTGTCGCTCGTCGTCGTCTTCCTGCTGCTGGCGGCACTCTACAACAGCTGGGCGATCCCGCTGTCGGTGCTGCTGGTCGTCCCCTTCGGCGTGCTCGGCGCCGTGCTCGCGACGATGCTGCGCGGGCTGTCGGCGGACGTCTATTTCAACATCGGCCTCATCACCATCATCGGTCTCGCTGCGAAGAACGCGATCCTGATCGTCGAATTCGCGATCGATGACGAGGAACACCAGAAAGGCGACGGGCTGGAGCGCGTCCGCGGGGCGACGTTGGAGGCATCGCGCCAGCGTCTGCGACCGATCCTGATGACCTCGCTCGCCTTCATCCTCGGCATGGTACCGCTGGTCATCGCCAGTGGGGCCGGCGCGGCCAGCCGCCACGCGGTCGGCACCGGCGTCATGGGCGGGATGATCGCGGCGACGCTGATCGGGATCTTCTTCACGCCCGTGTTCTACTTCGCGGCGCGCAAATGGCTGGCGCGCCGTCCCGCCGACGTGCCGCCTACGCCGGCGAATGCCGCAGAAACCCCATCGAATGGTGTCCAGACCCATGCGTAAACTCGCCATCCTCGCCGGCGCGACGGCGCTTTCGGCGTGCAACCTCACGCCAAAATATGCCGCGCCGGCCGCGCCCGTCGCGGCCAATTTCCCGGAGGCTCGATCGCAATCGCGCGCCGCCGCCGACATCGGCTGGCGCGAATTCTTCGGCGACGCGCGGTTGCAGGCGCTGATCGCCGCCGCGCTCGCCAACAATCGCGATCTGGCGCAGTCGGTCGCCCGCGTGGCGCAGGCGCGCGCGCAATATCGCATCACCGACGCCGATCGCCTGCCGCAGGTCGATGCCGTCGCCGGCTACACCCGCAGCCGCCAGCCGATCAACGCGCTGGGCTTCCCGACGACAGGCACGGGCACGACCGATCCGAACACGCCGAATTCGTTCACCTTCGAACAGTTTTCGCTCGGCGCGCAGGTATCGAGCTTCGAGCTCGATTTCTGGGGCCGCGTCCGCAACCTGTCGGAGGCCGCCCGCCGCGAATATCTCGCCACCGTCGAGGCGGAGCGCGCCTTCCGACTCTCGCTGATCGGCCAGGTCGCCGCCACTTACCTCCAGATCCGCGCCGGCGAGGAACAGATCGCGCTCGCTCAGCGCAGCGTGACCGGTCGTCAGGAGGGGCTTCGCATCGCCAAACGCCGCCTCGACGCCGGCATCACCTCCACCGTCGACTACGACCAGTCCGCCCTCCTCGTGACGCAGGCCGAAACCGAACTCGCCGACCTGCGCCGCACGACGCAGCAGAGCGAGAACCTGCTGACCGTCCTCGTCGGCGGCCCCATCGCCACTACCCTCCCCGCGCCGCGCCCGCTCGCCGATCCGGCCCTATACGCGAACGTCCAGCCCGGCCTCCCCTCCGACCTGCTCGTCAACCGACCCGACATCCGTCAGGCCGAGGAGTCGCTGCGCGCCGCCAACGCCAACATCGGCGTCGCCCGCGCCAGCGTCCTGCCGCAGATCAGCCTGACCGGCCTGCTCGGCTTCATCTCGCCGGCGCTCAGCAGTCTCGTCGGCGGCGACTCGTTCCGCTACAACGTCGGCGCCAACGCGACCCAGCCGCTGCTCACCTGGGGCAAGGCCGGCAACGGCATCCGCCTGACCCGCGCCCAATTCGACGAACGCGCCGCCGCCTATCAGCGCGCGGCACAAGGCGCCTTCCGCGAAGTCGCCGATGCCCTCGTTGCCCGCCGCCGCTACGCCGAGCAGATCACCGCCCAGCAGCGCGCACTCGACGCCCAGCGCCGCCTGACCCGTGTGGCGCGCCTGCGCTACGACAACGGCCTGTCGATCTACCTCGAGGTGCTCGACGCCGAACGCAGCCTGTTCACCGCCGAGCAGCAGTTGTTGGCGCTACGCAGCGCGCAGTTGCAGAGCGAGGTTTCGCTGTACGTGGCGCTGGGTGGCGGGTTGAAGGAAACGTCGGCGAGCTGACGCCCTCCCCTCCCTGGACAAGGGAGGGGCCGGGGGTGGGTCGGCCCGAAAGGACGCGACGCGTTCGCCCCATACCCACCCACCCCAACCCCTCCCTTCACGAGGGAGGGGCAAGCGATCGCCTCAAATCTCCGGCAGCACCTGCGCCGCGAACCCCCAGCCACGCAGGTCCGCCCCCCGCGCCCGCTCGACCAGCGCCGCCGCATCGCCGATCCCGAACGGGTGCGCATCCTTCACATCCGCCAGCGCGTCCCAGGCGATCGGCACCGCCACCGGCGCCCCCACCCGCGCCCGCGCCGAATAGGGCAGCACCGCCGTGCTCCCGCGCTGGTTGCGCAACCAGTCGATGAAGATGCGCCCTTTCCGCTTCGCCTTGCTCATCGTCGCCACGAAGCGCTCCGGCTCGGCAATGCTCAGCGCCTCGGCGAAGCGTTTCGCGAAATCCTTGTGCGCGTCCCAGTCATGGCCCGGCGTCAGCGGCACGACGACATGCACGCCCTTGCCCCCCGACAGCATCGCGAAGCTGACGAGTCCCAAATCGGCCAACCGGTCGCGGATATGCGTGGCGGCGCTCTTCACCGCCTCGAAATCGAGCCCTTCATCCGGATCGAGATCGAAGATCATCCGGTCCGGCCGCTCGACATCGTCGCTGCGCGAGGCCCAGCCGTGAAACTCGATCGTCCCCATCTGCACGCACGTCAGGATGCCGGCCGCATCCATCACGTATAGATAATCCTCCGCCCCGCCATCCTTCTCGGTGATCGCGACCTGACGCACGTGCTCGCCAAACGCGCCGCTGTCATGCTTCTGGAAGAAACAGTGCTTCGCCCGCCCCTGCGGACAGCGCACGAGGCTGACGGGACGCTGCGCCGTCCAGGGCAGCATGATCGCCGCCACCGCTTCGTAATAATCGGCGAGATCGCCCTTTGTCTGGCCGCTGTCGGGAAAGATGATCCGTTCGGGATTGCTGATCTTCACCGCGCGCTTCGCAACCGGCGCAGGTTCGGCCACCTCCGCCGTCACCGCGTCGGCTGCCTTGTCCCGCCGCAGCCCGACGAAGCTGCCGTGCCGCACCCGCCCGTCGCCGGTGATCTCGGCAAACGCCACCTCGGCGACCAGATCGGGCCGCACCCACCGCGCACCGCGCGCCTCGACGCGCGGTACGTCGGCGGGCGCGCCCTTGCGCTCGCGTTTCGCCAGCTTCGCCGCGACATCCTCCATCGTCGCCGTATCGAAGCCGGTGCCGACCTTGCCGCGATAGACCAGCGTGTCGCCCTCCCTCTGCCCCAACAGGAGTGAGGCGAACGCCCGCCCCTTGGCTGCACTCGGTGCCCAGCCGATCACGACGAACTCCTGCCGCCGGGTACACTTCACCTTGACCCAGGCGCGCGATCGCTCGCCGCGATAGGGCGCGTCGATCCGCTTGGCGATGATCCCTTCCTGCCCCGCCTTGCACATCGCCGCGAACAGCCGCTCGCCCGCGCCGATGACGTGATCCGCCACCCGCACCACGCCTTCGCTGTCCGCCAGCAGCGCCTCCAGCCGTTCCTTGCGTTCGATGTTGGGGAGCGCAGTCAAATCCTCACCCCCCGCGCTCAGCAGGTCGAAGGCGAAGAAGGTCAGCGGCGCGCTCGCCTGATCCTTCAGCACCGCTTGCAACGTCGAGAAGTCGGGGTTGCCCGAAGCATCCAGCGCGACGATCTCCCCATCGATCAGCGCAGACGGCAGGTCGAGCGCGGCCAGCGCCTGAGCCACGGTCGCGAACCGCTCGGTCCAGTCCAGTCCCGACCGGGTGTGAATGCGCACGTCGTCACCGTTCACCGCCGCCAGCGCGCGATAGCCGTCGAACTTGATCTCGTGCATCCAATCGTTGCCCGCCGGCACTGCATCGACCAGCGTCGCGAGTTGCGGCTTGCGGAACTCGGGGCGTTTCGCCGCCTTGACGGGCTTTCGCGCCGCCTTCGTATGCCGCGCCGCCGACTGCATCGTCTTCGTGAAGTCGTCGTCGCTCTTGCCCTCAAGCGAGCGCGCGCCGCCCGTGTCGGTCGCAATCTCCGCCATGCTTCGCCCGGTCGACACGCTGGTCAGATGCCGCTCGACCAGCACGTCGCCGACGCCGGCATCGTCGTCGAACACCTTGCGAAGCAGCCAGTTCTCACGCTTTTCCTTCGCGCGCGGCTTCATCCGGACGAGCAGCCATTCGCCCTTCATCCGCTCGCCCGACAGGGTGAAGTGCAGGTGCCCCTTCTCGATATCCTTCGCACTCTTGCCCGGCACCGGCGCCCAGGTACCGCGATCCCACAGCATCACCGTGCCGCCGCCATATTCGCCCTTGGGAATCGTGCCCTCGAACCCGCCATAGGACAGCGGATGATCCTCGGTCCGCACCGCCAGTCTCTTGTCCTCGGGATCGATGCTGGGGCCGCGCGTCACCGCCCAGCTCTTCAGCACGCCATCCACCTCCAGCCGGAAGTCATAGTGCAGCCGCGTCGCAACATGCTTCTGCACCACGAAGCTGTTGCCGCCGGTCTTCGCGGCCTTGCCCGCGGGCTCGGGCGTGCGCTTGAAATCGCGCTTGGCGTTATAGTCGGCGAGGGTGTCGGCCTTGGCCATCACCCGACCTTGCGTTTGGCCGCAGGCTTCTTCGCTGGCGCCGCCTTCGCGGGCGCCTTCTTGGCCGGTGCCGCCTTGGCCGGCGCCTTCGCGCCGCTACCGACCGACTTCTTCAGCGCCGCCATCAGGTCGATGACGTTGTCGCCGCGCGAGCCGCCGTCGCCATCCTTGTCCTCGATAATGCGCCGGTTGGTCTTCGATTTGCGCTTCTTCTCGATCAGCCCCTGCAACGCCTCGACATAGCGATTGTGGAATTCGGCGGGCTTGAACGGCGCCGTCTTCTTCTCGATCAGCGTCGTCGCCAGGTCAAGCAGGTCCTCGTCGGGCTTCGCATCGTCGATCTCGCGGAAATAGCCCTGCGCCTTGTGGACCTCGTCGGCGTAGCGCAGCACCTCCATCACCAGCCCGCGCCCGCACGGCTTGATCGACACCAGCTGCTCGCGCCCGCGCACCGACAGCTGCCCCAGCCCGACCTTGCGCGCCGCCCTAAGCGCATCGCGCAGCACGATATACGCCTCCTCGGCCAGGTCGTCGGCCGGCACCACGAAATAGGGCTTCTCGTAATAGAGCACGTCGATCTCGTCGGAATCGACGAACTGCACGAGGTCCAGCGTCTTGCGGCTCTCGATCTTCACCGCCTCGATCTCGGCATCGTCGAGCAGGACGTAATCGCCCTTCGCGACCTCATAGCCTTTCACGATATCGTCGCGGTCGACCGGGCCCACGCCGGGCGCCGTCTTCTCGTATTTGATGCGTTGCCCGCTCGGCTCGTGGATCTGGTGGAACGCCACCGTCGCACCCGATTTGGTGGCCGGATAGACCTCCACGGGGATGGAGACGAGCGCCAGTTTGATTTGCCCCTGCCAATATGCCCGTGCCGCCATGATGTCCGTCCTCCGCGTCGGACCAAGTCGCGCCGTCGCATTCGGTTCCGTATCCGGACGATTGCCGCGAAACGCACCACCGACACGCTCAACGGCAGTTGATATGATGTAACATGGCCTTTAGAGGGGCGCGGTCTTCCACGGGATCATCGTCATGCACCGCACCCTGCTCGCCACCAGCACGCTCGCCATCGCCCTCGCCGCCCCCGCGTCGGCGCAGACCGCCCCGCTCCCGACGACCCGCGCCGCCGACATCGTCGTCACCGCACCCGTCCGCACCAGCGAGACCGACGTGCTGCAGGGCACCTCGATCGTCACCGGCGAGAAGCTGACGCGCGACCTGCGCCCCACGATCGGCGAGACGCTGTCGCGCCTGCCGGGCGTCTCGGCCACCTCGTTCGGCCCTGCCGCGTCGCGCCCGATCCTGCGCGGTTTCCAGGGTGAGCGCATCCGCGTGCTGACCGACGGCATCGGCGCGATCGACGTGTCGAACACCTCGGTCGATCACGCCGTCATCATCGATCCCCTGCTCGCCGAGCGGATCGAGGTGCTGCGCGGTCCCTCCGCCCTGCTGTTCGGATCGTCGGCAGTCGGCGGCGTCGTCAACGTCATCGACACCCGCATACCGCGCACCGTGCCGACCGAGGGCTTCCGCGTGAACGGCATCGCTACCTACGGTTCGGCCGCCGACGAACGCTCGGGCGGCCTTGCCGGCGATGTGGCGCTGACCGACAAGATCGTGCTCCACGCCGATGGTTCGTATCTGAAGGCCGACGACCTCCGCACCGGGCGCGGCTTCATCCTCTCGCCCGCCGCCCGCGCCGCCGCGCTGTCGCAGGTCGGGCGCCCGCAGACCGGTGTCGACGAGCCGATCGACTTCGCCGCCAGCGCAGCCCTTCGCGATCGCCTGCCCAACACCGCGATCGAGACGTGGACGGCCGGTGCCGGCGCCTCGATCATCACCGACACCGGCTCGCTCGGCATCTCGTACAGCCATTACGACAGCCTCTACGGCGTCCCCATCCGCTACGCGACCGAAGTCGGCCAGGAGCAGGAGGCGCCCCGCCTCGACATCGCGCAGGACCGTGTCGATCTGCGTGCAGAGGTGAAGACCGGCGGTACGATCCTCGAATCGATCCGCCTGCGTGCCGGCCACGCTAACTACCGCCACTTCGAACTGGAGGAGGACGGATCGATCGGCACCGCCTTCTACAACAAGGGCACCGAAGGGCGCCTCGAACTGGTACAGGCGAACCGCGGCGGGTGGCAGGGCGCGTCGGGCATCCAGTATTTCAACCGCAACTTCGACGTCGTCGGCGACGAGGCGTTCCTGCCGAAGAGCGAGACCAATCAGGTCGGCATCTTCACGCTCCAGCAATATGCCAACGGCCCGTTCCGCGGCGAGGCCGGTCTGCGTTACGAAAACACCGATCAAGCCGCGCGCGAGGTGATCGGGGACGGTCGGTTTACGCCCGCCGAGCGCCACTTCGAGACACTGTCGGGCTCGCTCGGCGGTTCGTTCGAGGTTGCGGATGGCATCCGCATCGGCCTCAACGGCTCACGCACCGCGCGCGCGCCATCGGCCGAGGAGCTGTTCGCCAACGGCCCGCACGCCGGCACGCAGGCCTATGAACTCGGCAACCCGAACTTCCGCACCGAAAAAGCCTGGGGGCTCGAAGCGACTCTCCACGCGCACAGCGACGGCTTCAGCTTCGATGCGTCCGCCTATCACAGCTGGTTCGACGACTATATCTACGAGGCGCAGACCGGCGACGCGCCTTGCGTCGCGGCGGCGGGCGAGGATGTCGACCTGCCCTGCTTCCGCTATCTCCAGGCCGGCGCGCGCTATTACGGCTTCGAAGCCGACGCCTCGGTGCGCCTCGCGCGGATCGGCGGCTACACGGTCAACGCCGATCTGGTCGGCGACTATGTCCACGCCGACATCCGCGGCGGCGGCCCCATCCCGCGCATCCCGCCGATGCGGCTGCTCGGGGGGCTGGAGGCACAGGGCGACCGCCTGACCGCCCGCGCCGAGGTCGAACACGCCTTCGATCAGGATCGCGTCGCCGCGTTCGAGACGCCGACGAACGGCTACACGCTCGTCAATGCGTCGGTCGCCTGGAAGCCATTCGGCACCGATCGCACCACGCTGATGGTCAGCGCCAGCAACGTCTTCGATGTGCTTGCCCGCCGTCACAGCAGCGTGCTGAAGGACTTCGCGCCGCTGTCGGGTCGCGACGTGCGCGCGACAGTGCGTTTCGGCTTCTAACCATTCGACGGATCGTACCGAATTCGTTACCTTCTCTCCGACCAGCATTTATGGAGGGGAGCGATTTGCCAGGATTGAAGCGCGCCGGGTCGGCTCATGTCGAAATCGCGCGGCAACTCGGGACCGAAATCGTCACCGGCCAACGTGCGCCCGGCACGCTGCTGCCCGGCGAGATCGACCTCGCCGACACGATCGGCGTCTCGCGCAGCGTGGTGCGAGAGGCGCTGCGCATGCTGGTCGCCAAGGGGATGATCCAGAGCCGGCCGAAGGCGGGCACGCGCGTCCGCCCACGCAGCGAGTGGAATTTGCTCGACCCGACCCTGCTCGGCTGGATGTTCAGCGGCTCGCCCCCGTCCGGCTTCGTCCGCAGCCTGTTCCAGTTGCGCATGATCGTCGAACCCGCCGCCGCCGAGATCGCCGCCCGCACCCGCACCGACGATCAACTCGATCGCATCCGCGTCGCGCTCGAAGGCATGACCGAACATGGTCTCGACACGCCCGAAGGTCAGAGCGCCGACCAGACCTTCCACGCCGTGCTGCTCGAGGCGACCGACAACGAACTGCTGGTGACGCTGTCGGCCGGCATCGCCGCCGCGGTCCGCTGGACCACCTTCTTCAAATACCGCATGATGACAACGCCGCGCGATCCGATCCCGCAGCACCGCCTGCTGTACGAGGCGATCGCCGCATCCGATCCCGACGGCGCCCGCGAGGCGACAGCGCAACTGATCCGGCAGGCGCAGCTTGATACCGAGAAGGCGCTGGGGGAGTAAGACGGCCGCCCCCAAGAGCCGCCGTCATTTCCGCGAAGGCGGGAAACCATTCTGAAGACGGTCGCCGCCAACAGCGGAACGTCGCATCGATCGTTTCCCGCTTCCCGCGGAAATGTCGACCGCGAGCCTAGGCACGATCGACACCCAACGCTCGGCGCCCGGCCAGGACGGCGCGCCTCAGGCGCCGCCCCATCCGATCAATGATTGTCGCGCGGCAGGCCCATCGTCTGGGCGATGCGCTGATACTTCTCCGCACCTTCCAAAATCGCGCCCGATCCCATCTGGCCGACCACCGAACGCTGCATCTCCTGCCACGGCGTCTGGCTGGCGGGATAGCGATAGCCGCCCTCGGCCGTCAGCGCCTTGCGACGCTCGGCCAGTTCCTCGTCGGAGATCAGCACGTTCGCGCTGCCCGTGTTGAGATCGATCCGCACCCGATCCCCCGTGCGCAGCAGCGCCAGGCCACCCATCGCCGCCGCCTCGGGGCTGGCGTTCAGGATCGACGGCGATCCGCTGGTCCCCGACTGGCGCCCGTCGCCGATGCAGGGCAGCGAATGCACGCCCTCGGTGATGAGATACGATGGCGGCCGCATGTTCACGACCTCCGCAGCGCCCGGATAGCCGATCGGCCCGGCGCCGCGCATGAACAGCAACGTCTCCGGCGTGATCCCGGTCGCGGGATCGTCGATACGGTGGTGATAATCCTCCGGTCCGTCGAACACGACCGCCGGCCCCTCGAAGGCCTCGGGATCGTCCGGGTTGGACAGATAGCGTGCGCGGAATTCGGGCGAGATGACGCTGGTCTTCATCACCGCGCTGTCGAACAGATTGCCCGACAGGACGATGAAGCCCGCGTCCTCCAGCAGCGGCCGGTCGAACGGGCGGATGACGTTCTCGTCCTCGATGGTCGCATCGCGGCAATTGTCGCCCATCGTGCGGCCGTTGACGGTCAGCGCGTCCTCGTGGATCAGTCCCTGCCCGATCAGCTGCGCGACCACCGCCGGCACGCCGCCGGCATGGTAGTAATCCTCGCCCAGATACTCGCCGGCCGGCTGCAGATTGACGAGCAGCGGGATCCTGTGCCCCTCCGTCTCCCAGTCCTTGATCGGCAGGTCGACGCCGACGTGGCGCGCCAGCGCGACCAGATGGATCGGCGCGTTGGTGGAGCCACCGATCGCCGAATTCACCTTGATCGCGTTGTGGAAGGCGTCCTTCGTCAGGATGTCGGACGGCTTCAGGTCTTCGGCGACCATCTCGACGATGCGCTTGCCGGTGCGCCACGACACTTCCTGCCGGTCGCGGTACGGCGCGGGGATCGCGGCCGATCCCGGCAGCGACATGCCCAGCGCCTCGGCGAGCGAATTCATCGTCGTCGCGGTGCCCATCGTGTTGCAATAGCCGGTCGACGGCGCCGACGACGCGACCAGGCGGATGAACTCCGCATCGTCGATCTCGCCCGCGGCCAGCATCTGCCGCGCCTTCCACACGATCGTGCCCGACCCGGTGCGCTCGCCTTTATGCCAGCCGTTCAGCATCGGGCCGACCGACAGCGCGATCGCCGGGATGTTCACCGTCGCCGCCGCCATCAGGCAGGCCGGCGTCGTCTTGTCGCACCCGATCGTCAGCACGACGCCATCGAGCGGGTAGCCGTACAGCACTTCGACGAGCGCCAGATAGGCGAGATTGCGATCGAGCCCCGCGGTCGGCCGCTTGCCGGTCTCCTGGATCGGATGGACCGGGAATTCGAGCGGGATGCCGCCGGCCTCGCGGATGCCGTCACGCACGCGCTCCGCCAGCACCAGATGGTGGCGGTTGCAGGGCGAGAGGTCCGACCCCGTCTGCGCGATGCCGATGATCGGCTTGCCCGACTGGAGTTCCTCCAGGCTCAGCCCGAAGTTCAGATACCGCTCCAGATACAGCGCGGTCATGTCGATATTGTCGGGATTGTCGAACCACGCGCGGCTGCGCAGCTTCGGGGCGTCGGTCATAGAATGCGGGTCCGGATCAACGGGTCGTGGAAAGGCGATAGATCATCACGTGGCGATAGGGCTTGCCCGGGTCGACGCGTGCGGAAACGAACGACGGCTGGTTGGGCGCGTCGGGAAACTTCTGCGGCTCCAGCGCGATGCCGTCGCCCATGCGGTACAGATGACCGCCCTTGCCGAGGAAGGTGCCGTCGAGGAAATTGCCGGTGTAGAACTGCACGCCCGGCTCGGTCGTCAGCACCTCCAGCACGCGACCGCTCGCACCGTCCTCCAGCCGCGCGGCGAGGCCCGGCGTTGCCGTCAGTCCCTTGTCGAGCGCGAAGTTGTGATCGTAGCCCTGGCCATAGCGGATCTGCTGATCGCGCCCGTCGCGGATGCCCGCGTCGATCAGGCGCGCTTTTCGGAAATCGAACACCGTCCCCTGCACCGGGCGCAGTTCCCCCGTCGGGATCAGCTTGTCACTGACAGGCGTGTAGGCACGGGCCGGCACGGTCAGCCGGTGCTGCGCGGTACCGCCGGGCGCACCCTCCCCGTTCAGGTTGAAGATCGCGTGGTTGGTCATGTTGACGATCGTCGGCTTGTCGGTCGCGGCGTCGAAGGTGATCGTCAGCGCACCGCTCTCGTCGAGCGCGTAGGTCACGCCGACTTCGAGCTTGCCGGGATAGCCCTGATCGCCATCGGCGCTGGTCAAGGCCAGCTTCACACTCGCGCTCGGGCCTGACTGGACCGAAACCACACGCCAGACCCGCTTGTCGAACCCGACCGTGCCGCCGTGCAGCGAATTGCCATTGTTGTTGAGCGGCAGCTGATAGCTCTGCCCGTCGATGGTAAACTTGCCCGCGGCGATGCGGTTGGCATAGCGGCCGACGGTGACGCCGAAGTAATTGGGCTTCGCTTCGTAATCGGCGACGTCGTCATAGCCCAATGCGACGTCGGCGAACTTGCCCGCGCGATCGGGCGCCATCAGCGATTGCAGCGTGGCGCCATAGGTCAGGATGCGGGCCGACACGCCCTTGGCGTTGGAAAGCGTGATCGCCTCGATCGCGGTGCCGTCCTTCAGCCGGCCTGCCGCGGAACGCTTCGCTTCGGTCGCTTGCGCGGATCCCGTCATCGCCACCACCGCCGCGATCATCGCAGCCGCCCCCCATTTCGCCATCGCCAGCCCCTCCATCGTCGCATCTTCGCGTTGCCGACTATATAGTCGGACAAATGCGCGGTGGCAAGCTGCCGCTACGCAATCCGCGCCAACGGCGCGCTCTGGCCCGCGACCTCGACCGGAAAGCTGAACAGCGCCCCCGAATCGGGCTGCGCGGCGAGGGCCGCATCGTCCATCCCGATGAGAGCGGATGTCGCATAGGCGGTCTTCAGGTCGGGCCCGCCCAGCGCCACCTTGGTGATGTTTGCCGCGGGTAGCCGCACCTCCGTCAGCAAGGTCGCGTCGGGCGCATAGAGCCGCGCGCAGCTGCCGCCCCACAGGCCGACCCAGACGTTGCCCGCCGAATCGACGCTCACCCCATCGGGATTGCCGTCCGTCGGATCGATCGTGACGAACGGGCGCGCCACCCCGACGCTGCCGTCGACATCGACCGGAATCGCATGGATCACGCCGCCCAGCGTATCGACGTGATAAAGCGTGCGCCCATCCGGCGCCATGCCGGGGCCGTTGGTGATCGGCACCGCCGCGATATCGGTACGCGTCACGCTCGACCCGTCCCAGTGATAGACATGGCCGGTCGCCGCCGATTCGCCGTCATCCATCGATCCGAACCAGATCGTCCCGTCTGGCGCGACCGTCGCATCGTTCAGCCGGTTGCCCGGCAGGTCGGGCTCGACGACCGCGAGCGGTGCGAACTGCCCTGTCTCGGGATCGAACCGCGCCAGCCCGGTCTTGAGCCCGGCGATCAGGCCACCACCCTCGGACGGCAGCACCCAGCCGACGCGAGTCGGCGCATCCCAGCTGTCGGTCTTGCCGGTCGCCGGATCATAGCGGTGGACGCGCGGCGCCTTGATATCGACGAACCAGACGACGTCGCTGCGCGCATCCCACACCGGTCCTTCGCCCAGGATCGCCTGTCCGTTCCAGCACCGCGTGATCTCGACCAATCGACCTCTCCCAATCATGTTTGCCACGCCTTTGCGCGACGTTGGCGGCTCGCGCACATAAGCCACGACTTGACCCGATCTGCCAAGCCTTTATGTCCTACAAATAGGAGAGAGTGCTGACGATGCCAGAAGGCCCCGCGTATATCGCGATCGATTGGGGAACGACGAACCGCCGCGTGCATGCCGTGGCAGCGGACGGTACGCGCGTCGCGACCGACCGCGACGATCGCGGCGTATTATCGCTATCCCGGGAGGAGTACGCGGCCGACATCGCCGCGATCCGCGCCCGACACGGCGAGCTTCCCGTCATCGCCGCCGGTATGGTCGGCTCGACGCGCGGCTGGGTCGACGTGCCCTATGCCGCGCTGCCGGCGGGGTTTGACACGCTGGCCGCCGGCATGGTGGAGGCCGCCCCCCGCGTCTCGATCGTGCCCGGCGTCGCCCGCCGCGACCACGCCCGCGCCGACGTGATGCGCGGCGAGGAGATACAGGTGCTCGGCGCCATCGCCGCCGGTCTCGCGCCGGCCGACGCACTGTTCTGTCAGCCCGGCACGCACAACAAATGGATCGCGACCACCGCCGGTCGCATCACCGACTTCACGACCGCGATGACCGGCGAGCTGTTCGCCCTGCTGCGCGCGAACGGCATCCTCGCCGGCATGCTCGACGGACCCGTCGCCGACGGCCCGGCGTTCCGCGACGGCCTCACCCGCGGGCACGGCTGCCGCGACCTGACCGTCGCGCTGTTCGAGGTGCGCGCCGGCGTGCTGCTGGGCGCCATCGCCCCCGAAGATGCCGCCGCCTTCGCCAGCGGCATCCTGATCGGCGCCGACGTCGGCGCGCGCGACGACTTGTCGGGTCGTGACGTCCACCTGCTGGCGAGCGGCGCGCTCGCCGACCTTTATGCCGTCGCCATCACGCAAGCCGGCGGTCGCACGAACGCAGTCGACAGCGACACCGGCTTCGTCGCCGGCATCCACGCCCTTTGGGAGATCATTCGATGACGCCGGACAATTTCGCCGCCGCGTTCGCCGCCTGTCCGCTCGTCGCGATCCTGCGCGGACTGACCCCGGCGGAGGCGCCCGCTATCGGCGATGCGCTGGTCGACGCAGGCTTCACGCTGATCGAGGTGCCGCTCAACTCGCCCGACCCGTATGACAGCATCGCGCTGCTCGCGAGGCGGTTCGCGGGGCGCGCGCTGATCGGCGCTGGCACCGTGCTGTCGACCGATCAGGTCGCGCGCGTAGCGGACGCGGGCGGCACGCTGATCGTCTCGCCCAATACCGACACCGCCGTGATCCGCGCCAGCGCCGCCGCCGGGCTGATCTCGATGCCCGGCTATTTCACCCCCAGCGAAGCCTTCGCCGCGATCGACGCCGGCGCGACCGCGCTGAAGCTCTTCCCGGCGGACGGCGCCAGCGCCGCCTTTCTGAAGGCGCAGCGCGCCGTGCTGCCGAAGGACCTGCGCGTGCTCGCGGTCGGCGGCATCTCGCCCGACAATATGGACAGCTGGCGTGCCGCGGGCGCCGACGGCTTCGGCCTCGGCTCGAACCTCTACCGTGTCGGCAAGCCCGCCGCCGAGGTGGCGCAGGACGCCGCCCGCTTCGTCTCCGCCCTTCCAAGGACCAACGCATGACCGCCACCCGCCTGCTCCAGCATCGTGCCGCCGACGGCACGCGCCGCGTCATCCTCGCCGAAGGCGGCGCCGCCGTCTTCCTGTCAGGCGTGACCAGCACGCGCGAGCTCGCCGCCGCCGCGGCATCCGCCGGCCACACGCTAGCCCAGGCCGCCGACACGCGCCGCACGACCGAGAGCGTCGATATCGTCGCCGAACTCGACGCCGGCAACTTGCTGCCCGCAATCGACCACGACGACACCGCCCGCCTCGTCCTCGCCGGCACCGGCCTGACGCACCTCGGGTCGGCCGAGGGCCGCGACGCGATGCACAAGGCCGCGGCGTCGGCCGAGCGCCCGACCGATTCGATGCGCATGTTCCTGGAGGGGGTCGAGGGCGGCAAGCCCGCCGCCGGCACGAGCGGTCAGCAACCCGAATGGTTCTACAAGGGCGACGGCCAGGGTCTCGTCGGCCCCGGCGAGCCGCTCGTCTCCCCCGCCTTCGCACAGGACGGCGGCGAGGAACCCGAACTCGCCGGCATCTACCTGATCGACACGGACGGCACGCCACTGCGGCTGGGCGTCGCGCTCGCCAACGAATTCAGCGACCATGTGACCGAACGTCACAACTATCTCTGGCTCGCGCATTCGAAATTGCGTCAGGCGTCGCTCGGGCCGGAGCTGCTGCTTGGCACCCCGCCGTCCGACATCCGCGGCACCAGCCGCATCGTCCGCGACGGCACGACGCTGTGGGAAAAGCCGTTCCTGACCGGCGAGGACAACATGTCTCACCATCTCGCCAATCTGGAAACGCATCACTTCAAGTACGCCGGCTTCCGCCGCCCAGGCGATATCCATGTGCACTTCTTCGGCACCGCCACCCTGTCCTTCTCGGACGGCGTCCGCACGCAGGTCGGCGACGTGTTCGAGATCGAGGCCGCGCCATTCACCCTGCCGCTGCGCAACCCACTTGCTATCGCCGACGCCGCCCCCGTTTCGGTGCGCGCGCTGTGACCGCGCCGATCCGCATCGCCGTCGTCGGCATGGGCAAGATCGCGCACGACCAGCATCTGCCCGCGATCCACCGCACCTCGAAATTCGAGCTGGTCGCGACCGTCAGCCGCAGCGGCGAGAGCGTCGACGGCCTGCCGTTCTTCCCGGACGTGCAGGCGCTGGCCGCCAGCGGCATCGCCATCGATGCGGTCGCGCTCTGCACCCCGCCGCAGGTCCGACGCGCCATCGCGCAATTCTGCATCGATCAGGGCTGGCACGTCTTCCTCGAAAAGCCGCCGGGCGCCACGCTGGCCGAGGTCATCACGCTGCGCGATGCGGCGGCGGCGAAGGGCGTCAGCCTGTTCGCCAGCTGGCACTCGCGCTACGCCGACGGGGTCGAGCCGGCCCGCGCCTGGCTGGCCGGTCGCCAGATTCGCCGCGCCTCGATCATCTGGCGCGAGGATGTCCGCCACTGGCATCCCGGGCAGGACTGGATCTTCGAACCCGGCGGCTTCGGCGTGTTCGATCCCGGCATCAACGCGCTGTCGATCGCGACCCGCATCCTGCCGCGTCCGATGATCGTCGAGCAGGCGGAACTGGACGTGCCCAGCAACCGCGCCGCGCCGATCGCCGCGCGCGTCGACTTCCGCGACACCGCCGGCGTGCCGATTACGATGGACCTCGATTTCCGGCAGGAAGGCCCGCAGAGCTGGGATATCGTCGTCGATACCGACGCCGGCACGCTGACGCTGTCGAAGGGCGGCGGCGAGCTCTCGATCGCCGGCGGCCACCCGGCGGACGACAGCCCCGCCGACCTGCACGGCGAATATCCCGGCCTCTATGCGCGCTTCGCCGCGATCATCCACGCCGGCACCGCCGACGTGGACGTCGCACCGTTGCGGCTCGTCGCGGACGCGTTCCTCCGCGCGCGGCACGTCGTGGTCGAGCCGTTCGACTGGTAGAGGCTACATGTTTGGCCGTGCTCCCGCCTGCGCGGGAGCACGGCACGGCATTTCCAACCCTTCCCATCGGGCGTAAGGGCGTCGCCATGCCGATGCCCCCGCTCCCCGATCTCGCCGCGATGTCGATGGACGCCGTCGTGGCGCATGTCGCAGCCGCCACGCCCGCGCCGGTCGAGGCGTGGAACCCGGCGCATTGCGGCGACAGCGAGATGCGGATCGCCGCGGACGGCCGCTGGTATCATCAAGGCTCGCCGATCGGCCGCACCGAAATGGTCCGCAAGTTCGCCACCATCCTGCGGCGAGAGGCGGACGGCAGCTACGTCCTCGTCAATCCGGGCGAGCGGCTGACGATCGCCATCGACGACGCCCCCTTCGTCGCGACCGCGATGAAGGCGGACGGCGGGCGCATCGCGTTCCAGACCAATGTCGGCGATCTCGTCGTCGCGGGACCGGACCATCCGATCCGCGTCGAGGCCGGTAGCGACGGTCCGCGCCCCTATGTCCGCGTCCGCGGCGGCCTCGACGCGCTGATCGCCCGCCCGATCTATTACGAACTCGCCGCGATGGCCGAAGCCGGCGACGACGGCCGCGCTGGCGTGTGGAGCGATGGCGCCTTCTTCGCGCTGGAGCCGGCATGACCCTCGTCGAGCGCCCGACGCTGGTTCAAAGATTGTCGGCCGCGCTGGAGGCCGGACGGCGGGGCACGCCCGAACTCCTGTCCGGCGACCTTTCGGCCTTCGAGCTTGAGGACGCCGCCGCTCCGGCCGAGGCCGCCGTGCTGGTCGCGGTCACCGACCGCGCCGAACCCGGCGTCATCCTGACCCGCCGCAACGCGAACCTGCGCAAACACCCCGGGCAGGTCGCCTTCCCCGGCGGTCGTATCGATCCGGACGACCGCGACGCCACCGCCGCGGCGCTGCGCGAGGCGCAGGAGGAGATCGCGCTCGATCCCGCCGCCGTGCGCGTCATCGGCGCGGTCGACAGCTATCGCACCGGTACCGGCTACCGCGTCACGCCCGTGCTCGGCGTCGTTGCACCGGACGTCGCGCTCGTCCCCAGCGAAGCGGAGGTGGCGGAGGTTTTCGAGGTGCCGCTGTCCGTCATCCTCGATCCTGCCAACCACGGCCGTGCCAGCGCGATGTGGAAGGGCCAGGAGCGTCATTATTATCAGATCGACTGGCAGGGTCGCCGCATCTGGGGCGCCACCGCGGCGATGATCGTCAACCTGTCGCGGCGGCTGGCATGGTGACGCTGCCCGACGCCTCGTGGCGGCATCGCCCCGGTCTGGACTCGCTCGTCGCGGCGCTCGGCGAAAGTCACGCGCGCTTCGTCGGCGGCGCGGTGCGCGACACGCTGCTCGGCCTGCCGGTCGCCGATATCGACATCGCGACGATCCATGCCCCCGCCGACGTCGTCGATCGTCTCGACGCTGCCCGCATCCGCTCGGTACCGACCGGCATCGCCCACGGCACCGTCACCGCGCTGACCGAGGGTGGTCCCGTCGAGGTCACGACCCTGCGCCGCGACGTGTCGACCGATGGACGCCATGCCGTCGTCGCCTTCACCGACGACTGGCGCGAAGATGCCGCGCGCCGTGACTTCACGATGAACGCGCTGTTCGCCGATCCGGTCAGCGGAGAGATCATCGACTATTTCGATGGCCTCGCCGATCTCGATGCACGCCGCGTGCGGTTCATCGGCGATCCGCTCGGTCGCATCGCCGAGGATCACTTGCGTATCCTGCGCTTCTTCCGCTTCCTCGCCCGCTTCGGCGACACGCCCGATGCCGAGGGACTCGCCGCCTGCACGACGCGCGCCAACGACCTGATGGCGCTGTCGCGCGAACGTATCCGCGACGAACTGCTGAAGCTGCTGGTCGCACCCGGCGCCGTCTCCGTCCTCGCGCTAATGCTCGATCACGCGATCCTGCGTCCGGTCCTGCCGGAGATCACCAGCGTCGATGCACTCGCCCGCCTCGTCGCGCGAGAGCAGGACGCCGGCATCGCGCCCGACCCGTTCCGCCGCCTCGTCGCGCTGCTACCGGCTGCGGATGTGGATGGCGTCGGCGCGCGACTGAAGCTGTCGAATGCCGAGCGCAAGCGCCTCGCGCTTGCCGCCACGCCCGCCGGGGACGCGTCTCACGAAGCGCTCGCCTATCGGTCCGGTACGGAGGGTGCGGTCGATCGGCTGCTGCTGTCGGATCGCCCCACGGAGGAAGCGGCGAGGGCGGCGGCATGGCCTCGCCCCGCCTTCCCGATCGGTGGCGGCATGCTCGTCGCGCGCGGCATTCGCAAAGGCCCGGATGTCGCTCGCACGCTGCGCGTGATCGAGGATCAGTGGATCGCCGAAGGCTTCCCCGATGACGCGCGCGTGGGCGATATCGCCGACGCGGCGGTCGATCAGGCGTTGCGCGACGTCAGAAACGCATAGGCCGCGTCGAGCTCCAGCGGGCGGGCGTAATAATAGCCCTGCCCATAGGTGCAGCCGAGCGCCGCCAGCGTTTGCGCCAGTTCGCACGTTTCGACGCCTTCGGCCGTCGTGCGCATGCCTAGCGCCTGCGCCAGGCTCAGCACCGCGCGCACGATCGCCACCTTGTCGCGATCCGCGAGCATCCCCGACACGAAGCTGCGATCGATCTTCAGCACGTCGATCGGCAGGCGCTGCAACAGCGCCAGGTTCGAATAGCCGGTCCCGAAATCGTCCATTGCGACCGTCGATCCCAGTTCCTTCAGCGCGTGTAGCGTCGTTGCCACTCGGTCGGGATCGCTGACGATCGCACTCTCGGTCAGTTCGATCGTCATCCGCCGGCCGCGGATGCCCGCCGTCTCGATCGCGCGCCCGACGACGGGCGCGATATGGTCGCGCTGGACCTGGATCGCCGACAGGTTGACGGCGATCGCCGCGCCACAGTCGCCGCCGCTGCGCGCATCCCAGTCGGCGATCGTCTGCGCCACTGCTTCGATCGCCCAGCGCCCCAGCGGCACGATCAGCCCGCATTCCTCCGCCACCGGCACGAAGTCGACCGGCGACACGTCCCGCCCCTCGTACGACCAGCGCGCCAGCGCCTCGAACGAGGTGACGCGTCCCGACGACAGGTCCCAGATCGGCTGATAGTTAAGCCGCATCTCGCCATTCTCGATCGCCCGGCGCAACTGCGTCTCGATGGAGAAGCTCGCGCGCACCGCGTCGAAGTTCGAGTGGTTGTAGACTTCCGCCTCGCCGGTCCGCTTGGCTCGCTTGACCGCGAACTGGGCGTAGCGGATCAGGTCCTCGGGATCGTCGCCATCGTCGCCGCCCAGCGCGATGCCAATCGCGCATTCCAGCCGGATTTCGAAGTCCGACAGGCGGAACGGCGTCGCCAGCGCCGCCTCGATCCGGCCGGCGACGTTCATGGCATCCGATGCGCCGTCCTCCACCGCCAGCAGTACGCCGAATTCGTCGCCGCCGATCCGCGCCAGCATGTCGCGCCCGCGCAGCGCGCCCTTGATCCGTCGCGCGACCGAGATCAGCAGCTCATCGCCGGCCATGCCGCCCATGCACGCGTTCACGCGGCTGAACCGGTTGAGGTTGACGATCATCACCGCATGGCTGGCTGCCGTCTCCGGCGTGATCGCCGCCTCCAGCGCGTCGCCGAAGCCGCCGCGGTTGGGCAGTCCGGTCAGCGCATCCGAATGCATCTCGCGCCGCAGGCTGGCCTCGGTCCGGTGCACGCCGGTGTCGTCGATCAGCGACAACATGCACCGCGGCTCGGTCTGCTCGACGCGTCGCGCCAGCACCACGCGGAAATGGCGCGCGTCGATCGCGTCGCCGAACTGCCAGTCGAATTCGTCGCGCAGCAGATGGTCGGCGAAGAACGCCGCGATACGCCCGCCCAGCAACCGCACCAGCGGCGAGGTCGCCGCGACGCTGCCCAGCCCGAGCTGCCGAAACGCGGTGTTGGTCGATTCGAATGCGATCGTATCCGCGCTCATGCGAACGACCGCCGCCGGGATCGGCAGCAGGTCGATCAGTCGTTCGCTATCGTCGACGCCCGCCGGGCGGGCGTCGGGCGGCAGCACATTGCCATCCTGGCCGGATGGCGCCGCGACGGCCGTTCGGGATCTGCGAAACAACATTCCATCTGCGATAGCCGGGCATTGGTTAAGTCCGGACTAACCTGCACCGCGGCGAAAACCGGGCTATCAGAAACGGTTGTCGCGCGGGAAGCCATTGGGCGGCATCCGCCCCGCCGCGCCGCGCGCGGCGCGCCAGGCCGACAGGTCGCCCTCCGTTCGCGTCCGCCCCGCCTCGCCGCCCATCGTCCAGCTGATGCCGGTATCGAACCGGAAGGTGACGGCGTCCGACAGCCCGCCGTCGCGGAATCGCTGCAGCTGCACCCCCTGCCCGCGCGACAGCTCGGCCAGCTCGGTCAGCGGAAACACCAGCATGCGGCGGTTGTCGCCGATCGCCGCGACATAATCGTCGGTCGCGCCCACCGGCCGCACGACCTTCAGCTTCTCGCCCGCGCGCGGCGTCATCACCGTCTTACCCTTGCGCGTCTCGGCGATCATGTCGGCGGTCTTCGCGACGAAGCCCCGCCCGTCGCTTGCCGCCAGCAGCATGCGCTCCGCCGCCCCGGCGCGGATCAGCGTCACGATCGCCGCCGCCCCGTCGAGATCGATCATCAGCCGCACCGGCTCCCCGAACCCGCGCCCACCCGGCAGCCGATCCGCCGCCAGCGTGTAGAACCGCCCGGTATCGGCGGCGAGCAGCAGCTTGTCGGTAGTATGCGCGTGGAACGCGAAGGCGGGGCCATCGCCCTCCTTGAACTTCATCGTGTCCGACGACGCGAGCTCGACATGCCCGCGCATCGCCCGGATCCAGCCGCGCTGCGACAGGATGACGGTGATCGGCTCGCGCTCGATCATCGCCTCCAGCGGGATGTCCCGCGCCGGCGCCGCCTCCTCGATGTCCGTCCGCCGCGCACCCAGCACCGTTTCCGGCCCATAGCGCGTGCGGATCCTGCCGAGATCGCGCTTCAACCGCGTCCGCTGCCGCGCGTCGGAGGAGAGCAGCAGCTCCAGCTCGCCCTTCTCCTTCGACAGCGTATCGCGCTCGCGGACCAGCTCCATCTCCTCCAGCCGCCGCAGCGAGCGCAGCCGCATGTTCAGGATCGCCTCGGCCTGCCGGTCGGTCAGCGCGAATTCGGCGATCATCACCGCCTTGGGCTCGTCCTCGGTACGGATGATCTCGATCACCCGGTCGAGATTGAGGAACGCGATCAGGTAACCGCCCAACAGCTCCAGCCGGTCGGCGATCTTCGCCAGCCGATGCTCCGACCGCCGCCGTAGCACCTCGAACCCGTGCTCGACCCACGCCGACAGCGCCTCGCGCAGCGACATCACCCGCGGCGTGCGCGTCTTGTCGAGCACGTTGAGGTTCAGCGGCACGCGAACCTCCAGGTCGCTCATCCGGTACAGGCTCTCGATCAGCATCGTCGGATCGACCGTGCGGGCGCGCGGTTCCAGCACGATGCGCACCACCTCGTCGCTCTCGTCGCGCACGTCGGCGAGGATGGGGAGCTTCTTGTCGTTGATGAGCGCGGCAATGCCCTCGATCAGCTTGCCCTTCTGCACGCCGTACGGGATCTCGCTGACCGCCAGCTGCCAGCCGCCGCCCTTCTCGCGCTCTACCGCGATCCGCGCGCGCACCCGGAACGATCCGCGCCCGGTGGCATAGGCTTCGGCAATCGCGGCGGGCGCATCGGCCACGATGCCGCCGGTCGGGAAATCGGGACCGCGAACGTACGTCAGCACGTCGGCATCGGGATTGTCGATCAGCGCGATCGCCGCGTCGATCAGCTCGGCGGCATTGTGCGGCGGGATGCTGGTCGCCATGCCGACCGCGATCCCCTGCGCCCCGTTCGCCAGCAGGTTGGGGAACAGGCCCGGGAACAGCTCGGGCTCTTCCTCCTCGCCGTTGTAGGTCGGGCGGAAGTCGGTGGCGTTCTCGTCCAGCCCGTCCATCAGGTCGATCGCGACCTGCGTCAGCCGGGCTTCGGTATAGCGATAGGCGGCGGCGTTATCGCCATCGATGTTGCCGAAATTGCCCTGCCCGTCGACCAGCGGATAGCGCAGCGAAAACGTCTGCGCCAACCGCACCATCGCGTCGTAGACCGACTGGTCGCCATGCGGATGATATTTGCCGATGACATCGCCGACGACGCGCGCGCACTTCTTGTACCCCGCCGCCGGATCGAGCCGCAGCAGCCGCATCGCCCACAGCAGCCGCCGGTGCACGGGCTTCAACCCGTCGCGCACATCGGGCAGCGACCGCGCGGTAATCGTCGAGAGCGCGTACACGAGGTAGCGTTCCTCGAGCGCGCGATCGAACTGCGTTTCGGTGACGGGATCGACGGGTTGGCTGGCCATGTGCGGCTAACGTCCTAGCAAGCGGGCGGGCGGGGGGCCAGTGGCGGCGAAGGGGGCTTGCGTCACCCTCACCCCTCCCTCTCCCGACGGGAGAGGGAGGGAGGCGCGTAGCGCCGGAAGGGTGAGGGTGATGCACTCACGCCGCGACAGGCGTCACTCCTCGTCACGCCCCTTCCGCTTCACCGCCCCGCTCGCATTGCCGTCGTCCTCCCAGAACATCGGCTCGCCCTTGCGCCGCCGGTCGACGAAATCGGCGATCGACGCGCTGGTGACGTTCAGCAGCGGATAGGTCTGCGACATCACGATCCACGTCGGCCGCCGCGTCGGCCCGCCGCCCAGCGTGTCGATGACGAGCACCATCAGCAGGAAGCCGAGGCTGGCGAGAATCAACCCCTTCAGCGCCCCGAACCCGAAGCCCAGCGCCCGGTCGAGCGGCCCCAGCACGCTGGTGCGCGTCCGGCTGCCGATCGCGTTGGCGACCAGCCGCCCGCCGAACCACGTGCAGCCGCCGATCACCACGAACGCCAACGTCGCCGCGCCCGCCGACGTGCCGACGCTCGGCGCCATCATCGCGGTCAGCGGCGTGTGGAACAGCTTGAGCGCGAAGACGACGAAGATCCACGCCATCAGCGACAGCACCTCGGTCACGAAGCCGCGCATGACGCCCAGCACCGCCGCCCCGCCGACCGCGATCAGTACCATGATGTCGAGCGCCGTCAGGCCCATGTCATTCCCCCAGCCTCAACGCTGTTCGCCCTCATCCCAACACCGTTCGTGCTGAGCGAAGTCGAAGCACCTGCGCCCGGCCCGGTACTTCGACTGCGCTAAGCACGAACGTAAAGGCTGGACCCGTAACTATCCCCGCCCCAGCATATGGTCAACGAACCGCCCCAGATTGCCGAAGCTCGCCAGTTCCATCTTCGCCCCGTCCGCCGCCTGTTTCGCCGGCACCATCGCCCGCGAGAAGCCGAGCTTCGCCGCCTCCTTCAGCCGCAACGCGCCGTGCGCCACCGGCCGGATTTCGCCCGACAGCGCCAGCTCGCCGAACGCCACCGCGTCCGCCGCCACTGGCCGCTCGCTCAGGGCGGAGACAAGCGCCGCCGCCACCGCCATGTCGGCAGCCGGATCCTGCACTCGGTAACCGCCGGCAATGTTCAGATAGACTTCGCACGCCGAAAAACTCAGGCCGCACCGCGCCTCCAGCACCGCCAGGATCATCGCCAGCCGCCCGCTGTCCCACCCGACCACCGCCCGCCTGGGCGTCGCGCCCGACGCCAGCCGCACCGTCAGCGCCTGCACCTCGACCAGCACCGGCCGCGTGCCCTCCAGCGCGGGGAACACCACCGTCCCCGTCACGCTCTCGTCGCGGCTGGTCAGGAACAGCGACGACGGGTTCGACACCTCGGAAAGGCCGCCCGTCTCCATCGCGAACACGCCGATCTCGTCGGTGCCGCCGAAGCGGTTCTTGGTCGCGCGCAGGATGCGGTACAGGTGGCTGCGCTCGCCCTCGAACGCCAGCACGGTGTCGACCATATGCTCCAGCACGCGCGGCCCCGCGATCGCGCCGTCCTTGGTCACATGCCCGACCAGCACGACCGCGGTGCCGCGTTCCTTGGCGAAGCGGATCAGCTCGCCCGACGCCGCGCGCACTTGGCTGACGGTGCCCGGCGCGCCCTCGATCAGGTCGGAATGCATCGTCTGGATCGAATCGATGATGAGCAGGTCCGGCACCGCCCCCTGACCGACGGTCGTCAGGATATCGCGAACGCTCGTCGCCGCCGCCAGCTGCACCGGCGCATCGCCCAGCCCCAGCCGCCGCGCGCGCAGCCGCACCTGATCCGCCGCCTCCTCGCCCGAGACATAGGCGACGCGCTTCCCCGCCAGCGCCAGCTTCGCCGCCGCCTGCAACAATAGGGTGGATTTTCCGATCCCCGGATCGCCGCCGATCAGCGTCGCCGACGCTTCGACGAACCCGCCGCCCAGCGCCCGGTCCAGCTCGGCAATCCCCGTCGCCATCCGGTCAGGCAGCGCGACGTCGGTGTCCAACCCCGACAACAGGATCGCCCGCCCGCCCGATTGCAGATTGTGCCGCGCCGAAAACGGCGTCGCGACGGTCGCCGCATCCTCGACCAAAGTGTTCCATTCCGAACAGTCGGAACACTGCCCCGCCCACCGGTGCGACACCGAACCGCAGGACTGGCAAACGTAGCGTTTCTGGGGTTTCGCCATGATGCGCGCCGGCATAGCGCAACCGGAACGATTAGGGAACGGGGCATGTGTCCGGCGAGCCGTTCACACTCCTCCGCCCCCGCTCACGCCCATCCACCCCCGTTCGTGCTGAGCTTGTCGAAGCACTGCCTTTCTTCGTCGCCCCGCGCCCGACCGCACGAAGAAGGCAGCCCTTCGACAAGCTCAAGGCAAACGGCGGAGGGCGCTTCCCCGCATCCGCATACCCCGATGATCCGAAAAACCGCTGTCCTACACCGCCCGCATCTGCTTCTTCACCGCACCGATGACGCCGTGCTCGCCTTTCCGCGCCAACCCGGACAACACCCCTACACAACACCAACCGAAGGTTCCGAGATGGGTCGCTTTCCCGGAACCTTCGACGCCTTCGCCGCTCAATCCCGCGACGGTATCGTCAGCCCGCGCTGCACCGCCGGTCGCGCCAGCCCACGCTCCAGCCACGCCGCAACGTTCGGAAACGCATCGAACCCGACCAGCTCGCCCGCACCATAGAAATCGACGAGCCCGCGCACCCATCCGAGCATCGAGATATCGGCGATAGAATAGCCGCTCTTCAGGAACCACTCGCGGTCGGCCAGCACGCCATCCATCACGCCCAGCAGGCGCTTGGCCTCCGCGACGTAGCGATCGCGCGGGCGCTTATCCTCATAGTCCTTGCCGGCGAATTTGTGGAAGAAGCCGACCTGCCCGAACATCGGCCCGACGCCGCCCATCTGGAACATTACCCACTGTATCGCCTGCCAACGTTCGGCCGGGCCATCGCCCAGCAAAGTGCCGGTCTTCTCGGCGAGATACAACAGGATCGCGCCGCTCTCGAACAGTCCGATCGGCTGGCCGCCGGGGCCGTCGGGATCGATCATCGCCGGGATCTTGCCGTTGGGGTTGAGCGAGACGAAGGCGTCGGACTTCTGGTCCTCGGTCGCGAAGTCGATCTTGTGGACGTCGTACGGCAGGCCGGTTTCCTCCAGCATGATCGACGCCTTCACCCCGTTGGGCGTCGGCAGCGAGTAAAGCTGGATGCGGTCCGGGTGCTGTGCCGGCCATTTTGTGGTGATCGGAAAGTCGTCGAGCGTCGCCATGATGGAACTCCTCCTGAAGTGCCGGAGATAGGCAAGCATGACCCACCCCGCTATGGGCGGAGCGATGCAGCCGTCCGATATCCGCGTCGCGCTCTTCAGCGGCAATTACAATTACGTGCGCGACGGGGCGAACCAGTCGTTGAACCTGCTGGTCGGGCATCTGCTCGATCGCGGGGTCACGGTGCGGGTCTATTCGCCGACCGTTCCCGATCCGGCGTTCGCGCCAACCGGCGACCTGGTCAGCGTGCCGTCCTTCCCGATGATCGGCGGACGCGGCGAATACCGGCTTGCTCGCGGCCTGCCTGCCGCGCCTCGCGCCGACCTGGAGGCGTTCGCGCCGAACATCGTCCATGTCTCGGCACCCGAATTCCTGGGTCACGCCGCGGTCCGCTGGGCCCAGGAAAACGGCGTCGCATCGGTGGCCTCGTTCCACACCCGCTTCGAAACCTATTTCCAATATTACCGGATCGGCTTCGTCGAACCGTTCATCAAGTCGCTGATGACGCGCTTCTACAATCGCTTCGACCGCGTGCTGGTGCCCAGCCCCAGCATGATCGCGCTGCTGAAGGACTGGGGCGTCACCGCACCGATGTCGATCTGGTCGCGCGGCATCGACCACGACCGCTTCACGCCGCAGCGGCGCGCCCTCGGCTGGCGCCGCAGCCTCGGCATCGCCGATCACGAGATCGCGGTCGGGTTCCTCGGTCGGCTGGTGAAGGAAAAGGGTCTCGACGTCTTCGCCGAGGTCGTGAAGGAACTCACCCGCCGCGGCGTGCCGCACAAGGTGCTGGTCGTCGGCAAGGGACCGGCACAGGACTGGTTCGCCGCCCAGGCCCCCGGCGCGATCTTCGCGGGCTTCCAGTCGGGCGACGACCTCGGCCGGGCAGTCGCGTCGATGGACATCTTCTTCAACCCGTCGGTCACCGAGACGTTCGGCAACGTCACCACCGAAGCGATGGCTGCGGGCGTTCCCGTCGTCGCCGCGCGCGCGACCGGCGCGGTCGATCTGGTCGAGGACGGAGTCACCGGCTTCCTGGTCGAGCCGACCGACATCGCCGGCTATGCCGACGCGATTGCCCGCATCGTCGCCGATCCTGCGCTCAAGACGGCGATGGGCGAAGCCGGCGCCGCCCGCGCGGCGGGCTATCGCTGGGACACCGCCAACGAAGCCGTGCTCGACGCTTATCGCGCCGTGCTGGATCAGGCGATCAGCGTGTAGAAGCAGATGAAGAAGGCGGTGAAGCTCAACGCGAACAGCTTCAGGTCGTTGTCGTCGTCACGCGGTTTGTCGATGGACACCACCCGCTGCACGGGCAGCGTCCGGCGGAAGGGGTGGCGACGGGCTTCGTCGGTCAGGACCAGATAACGTCGTTTCATCATGGGATGTTAACGCGCCGTTTAGATTTCGGACCATCCCCTACCATTGGTTAACGCCGTCTCGGTTCGGGACGGCCCATCACGCCCGCCCCAGCCACTTGCGAAGCCGTTCGTGTCGCTGTAGATGCGTTGGTGATACCGGTGTCATGAACATCTGAGCGGAGCATAATCCGCCGCGTATCTTGAGGGAGGGGACGGATGCAGCGTGATGGCGACAGGGGCGATATCGGCCGGGCGATGCTCGACCGTCGCAGCCTTATTGCCGCCGCCGCGACCGTCGCTCTAGCTCCCCTACCCGCCGCCGCTCGCACCCAGCCCGTCCTGACCGTCAGCACCACGCCGGGCCGCGATCGTTTCCCGACCCTGACCACCGCCATCGCCGCGGCGGCCACGCTGAACACCGCCGTGACCATCCGGCTGACGAAGGGCGTGTGGCGCGAAAAGCCGGTCGTCGACGTCGCCGACCTGACGATCGTCGGCGATGGCCCCGACTCGATCCTCGTCCACGGCACCGCCGCCGGTCACTTCCGCCCCGACGGCACCCGCTACGGCACCGGCGGATCGGCGACTCTGACCGTCACCGCGCCCGGCCTGATCCTGCGCGACCTGACCATCGCCAACGACTTCGACTATCTCGGCAGTCGCCGCGACGCCGCCGGCAACGGTGCGCAGGCCGTTGCCCTGTCGATCGCGCCGGGCGCCGGCTGCACCGCTCGGGTCGAGCGTTGCACACTGACGGGCTATCAGGACACGCTCTATATCCGCGACGGGCGACAGTGGTTCACCGACTGCCGCATCGTCGGCGGTGTCGATTTCATCTTCGGCGGCGCGCAGGCTCGCTTCGACCGCTGCCGAATCGTCAGCCGCGCCGTGCAGGCTCCGGTCGCCGGCTATATCGCCGCGCCGAGCACGCCCGCGGTCAAGCCCATCGGCTTCGTCTTCCACCGCTGCCGCCTCGAACGGGAGGCGGGCCTCGCCGACGCCACCGTCTATCTCGGCCGACCGTGGCGCGCCGGCGGCAACATGGCATTGCTCGGTGCCGCTGCTTTCATCGACTGCTGGATGGATGCGCACATCCGTCGCGATGGCTGGACCAGTATGGGCTATTCGGCACCGGACGGCACCCGCCCGATGCTGACGCCGCAGGAAGCGCGGCTGTTCGAATACGGCAGCCGCGGCCCCGGCGCCGGGCCCGCCGGCGACACCCGCCGCATGCTCGACGCGCGCGCCGCCGCTGCGATGCTGGCGGCGACCCAGATCACGAACGGGCGATCGCGCAAAAGCGCGACGCAGGACACGACCCAGGGAGGGAAATGACATGAAGACTTCGACGACGATGCGGCTGGGGGCCGCCTCCACGCTGGCGATCGCGGTCGCCGCGCTGATCGGCGCGACGCCGGCCTCGGCTAAGGACGAAGCTACGCCGAAGCCGGCCGCGGTCCCCACTCCCATCACCCAGCAGGCGACGACCGCCACGACGCCCGAACAGGCATCGGATGCCGAGGCGTCCGACATCGTCGTCACCGGCTTCCGCGCCAGCCTGGAAAACGCGCTCGACCTGAAGCGCCGCTCGAACCAGATCATCGACGCGATCACGGCGGAAGACATCGCCGACTTCCCCGACGCCAACCTGGCCGAATCGATCCAGCGTCTGCCTGGCGTCTCGATCGATCGCGATAATGGCGAGGGTCGGACGATCACCGTCCGCGGGCTCGGCGGCGACTTCCAGCAGACCCGCCTGAACGGGGTCGACGCCCAGTCCGCGGCGGGCGGTGCGGGGTCCGATAGTGGCGCGAACCGTTCGCGCGGGTTCGACTTCAACACCTTCGCTTCCGAACTGTTCGGCGGCGTGAAGATCACCAAGTCGACCGCTGCGGTGAACGACGAAGGGTCGCTGGGCGCGATCATCGACCTCACCACCGGGCGTCCGCTGTCCTTCAAGAAGGCGCGCTACTCGTTCGGGGCCGAGGCCGAGTATCGCGAGAACGGCAAGACCATCAATCCGCGCCTGACCGGCCTCGTCTCCGGTCGCCTGACCGATACGCTCGGCATCCTCGCGACGGTCGCCTACCAGAAGCAGGAACAGCAGATCGACGGCTATCGCCGCGCGATCGGCGCGTTCGACTATGCCTATCGCGGATCGCAGCTGAACGGCGTGACGCCGCCGACCTACGGCTTCGCGCGTCCGTCGACGGCCGGCACCGGCGCGACCTTCGGATCCAATCCCGCGGCCTACAACCTCATCACGCCGACGACGATCATCCCCGCCCTCGCCTCCATCCAGCGTCAGACGCTGTCCTACGATCGCCTCGGCGCAACGGTGACGGCGCAGTGGCGCCCCAGCAGCCGGACCGAGATCATCCTCGACGGCGTGTTCTCGCGCTATCAGCAGGACAGCATCCAGCAGGGCATCACCACGATCGGCCTGAACCGCAACGGCACCAATGCGCGCGTTGCGCAGAATACGCTGCGCGCCGCCAATACCGCGAACGGATTGGCCGATCGGCTTGCACTTTATGCGAATTGCGTACCCTCGGCGATCGTCAACTGCGCGGGCACGGAGGGCAGCGCGACCATCCTGCCGGGCACGCAGGCCAGCTACAATCCGAACAACTTGAACACCTACGACTATTACAACGCGACGCGCTCACCCGGCTACATCGCCAATGCGCAGTCGATCGCCTATTACAACGAGCTGATCGGCCGCCCGAACACGAAGATCCGCGCCGCCAACGTCAACGCCGCCGGACAGGCCGATTATCTGGTGCTCGATGACGTCGACTGGCGCAGCTACGCCGACGCGCAGTTCGGCACGACCGACTTCTATCAGGGCACGCTGAACGCGACGCAGGAGATCACCGATCGCTTCCGCGCCGAGCTGACGGCCGGTTATTCGAAGTCGACGTTCGAGGCGACCGGCCTGCTCGCCGAATTCAACGCGATCGATCAGGACGGCTACACCTTCGACGAGCGCGGCGGCGGCAAGATGCCGGTGTTCAACCCCGGCTTCGACGTCGCCAATCCGACCAACTGGTCGCTGGTGAAGGGGCTGTCGACCATCCGCTACTTCACCAATATTGTGTCGAACGAGTACAAGGTCGCGCGCCTGAACTTCGCGCTCGATGCGATCCCCGATCAGCTGACGCTGCGCTTCGGCGGCACGATCAAGCAGTTCGATTTCGAAAGCGATCAGGGCCGCCGCAACCAGTCGATCGAGGCGATCAACCCGACGCTGGCGGAGGCGCGGCTGGCGATTACCGATCTCGGCCAGACGGTCGGCTTCGGGCAGGGTCTTCAGGTGCCGGCCGGTACGCCGGGCAGTTTCTATGCCCCCGATCTCGTCAAGTTCCGGCAGCAGTTCGGCATCGACTGCAACTGCGTCAACAAATGGGGCGATTTCCGCGCGGTGGTCGACGGGCGTCAGCGCAATTCGGTGACGGAGCGCGACCTGTCGGGCTTCTTCCAGGTCGATTTCAACTTCGACGTATTTGGCGCGCCGTTGCGTGGTGACGTCGGCATGCGCGTCGCCCGCACGCGGGTGAACGGCCGCGGCAACGTCGGCGGCAGCGACGGCGTCGCCGGCCTGCCGGTCAGCGCGAAGAACCAGTATTTCGACTGGCTGCCCTCGACCAACCTGACCTACGAACCCGCGCGCAACTTCCTCATCCGCTTCGCCGCGGCGAAGGTCATCGCGCGCCCGCAGCTGGCCAGCCTGACGCCCGGCACCACTGCCTTCCCGAGCGGCCTGCCGACCAACGGCTCCGCCCCGTCGGTGACGGTCGGCAATCCCTACCTCAGCCCGTTCCGCGCGACGAACCTCGACCTCAGCTTCGAGAAATACTTCGGCCGCGGCGGCCTCGTCGGCGTGACTTTGTTCAGCAAGAAGATCGATAGCTTCCCACAGCAGATCGCCGCGGAAGTCCCACTGTCGGCCGTATTCGAGCCGGCGGTGTATCAGGCCGTGCTGGCGTCGATCCAGAACGTAGCGCTGCGCGACTACACCAATCAGAACGGCGTCTACGCCGTTCGCCAGTTCAACGACGCGCCGGGCGGTACCATCCGCGGCGTCGAGGTGAACGTGCAGTCGAATTTCTTCTTCCTGCCCGCCCCCTTCGACCAGTTCGGCGTGGCGGCGAACTACACGCACATCGAATCGAAGCTGAACTATCTGACCGGCACGGTTCTTTCGACGGTGGCGGGCAGCTCGGCATCGACCGCGGTGAACACGTTTGCCGAAGGACCCTTCCTGAACACCTCCCCGGATGCGTTCAACGCGACCTTCTATTTCGAGAACAGCCTGTTCTCGGCGCGCCTCTCCGGCGCGTTCCGCAAGCGTTACGTGAACCGCTTCCCGCTCGCGTCGGGCACCTGCTCGGTCGGCACGACCACCAATGCGGGCGCGGCCTGCAACTCGCCGGTCGTCGCGGACTTCGGCTATAACGAGGACACGCTGAACCTCGACTTCGCGCTGGGTCTCAACGTCACCGACTGGGCCAAGCTGTCGCTCGAGGGGCGCAACCTGACTAATAACCCGCAGTATCGGACGATGTACGAAGCCAACCCGGTGTCGCAGACCTATGCCAGCACCGGGCGCATCATCACCGCCGGCCTGCGCATGACCTTCTGACGATAGGAACCGTAAGGATGCGACTGACCCGACGATCCGCCTTCGGGCTCCCCCTCGTCGCGGCGGTCGCATCGCCGGCGATCGGCCAGCGCCGGTCGCCGGCCGCGCCCGACTGGGCGCGCGGCTACGACCATCAGCGCGTCGCCGATCTGGGCGACGGCCGCTTCCTCAACCCGCTGATGGCGGGCGACCATCCCGACCCCACGATCCTGAAGGATGGTCGCGATTACTACATGACGTTCTCGACGTTCGATTCCTATCCCGGCCTCGTCATCTGGCATTCGCGCGATCTGGTGAATTGGGTGCCGATCACCGCTGCGCTGACCCGCAACATCGGATCGGTCTGGGCGCCCGAGCTGACGAAGCACAAGGGCCGCTATTTCCTCTACATCCCGACCAAGAACCCGACGACCAACTGGGTCATTTGGGCCGACGACATCCGCGGGCCCTGGAGCGATCCCGTCGACCTGAAACTGCCGAGCCACATCGATCCCGGCCATGCGGTGGGAGAGGACGGCAGCCGCTGGCTGTTCCTGTCGGGCGGCGACCGCGTGCGCCTGTCAGACGACGGCCTCCGCCGCATCGGCGAACCCGAGCACGTCTACGACCCGTGGCGCTTTCCATCCGACTGGACGGTGGAGGGCTTCGCGCCGGAGGGGCCGAAGGTGCTGCGCCGGGGCGGCTGGTTCTACCTGATCCTCGCGGTCGGGGGCACCGCCGGCCCGCCGACCGGTCACATGGTGATCGCCGCCCGCTCCCGCTCCATCAACGGCCCGTGGGAGAATTGCCCGCACAACCCGCTCGTGCGCACCACCGATCTTTCCGAGAAATGGTGGTCGCGCGGCCATGCGACCCTCGTCGAGGGACCGGCCGGCGACTGGTGGAGCGTCTACCACGGGTACGAAAACGGCTACTGGACGCTGGGGCGCCAGACGTTGCTCGATCCGGTCGAATGGACCGCGGACGGCTGGTTCCGCATGAAGGGCGGCGACCTGTCGCAACCCATCGCGAAGCCCCGCGGCGGTACCAAGGTCGGCTCGCACGGACAACCGCTCAGCGACGACTTCACGACGCTGGCGATCGGCCGCAAATGGAATTTCTTCAAACCCGCTGCCGACGAGGCGTCGCGCGCCAGCGTCGCGGACGGCGCGCTCCGGCTGGCGGCGCGCGGCAAGGCGCCGTCGGACTCTTCCCCGCTGCTACTGATCGCCGGCGACCAGGCCTATAGCTTCGAATGCGATATCGAGATCGCGCCCGGCGGCACCGCTGGCCTGATCCTGTTCTATGACGAGAAGCTCTATTGCGGCTTGGGTTTCGACGAGAAGCGTTTCGTCACGCACCAATACGGCATCGAACGCGGCCGACCCGCCAATCCCCACGGCCGGCGGATGCGCCTGCGCGTCACCAACGACCGCCACATCGTCAGCTTCCACACATCGGGCGACGGCGGCGCGACGTGGCAGCGGTTCGACCGGGGCATGGAAGTATCGGGCTATCACCACAACGTCCGCGGCGGCTTCCTGATGCTGCGGCCTGGCCTTTATTCAGCGGGGACCGGCACCGCGACGTTCCGCAACTTCCGGTTTCGCGCGCTTTAAGGATCAGACGGTCTTCAACAGACTGCGCTGACGGCTGTCGGCGAAGTGGATCGCCAGCCCGATCGCGTTCCAAAAACAGAAGCGCACGATCGTCGAGCTCGGCAGGCTGAACGGCAGGGGGAGGCAGCGGAGGATCGCGAGGTCCGCACCAGATAAGGCGCGGAATAACGGAACAGCCCCCAGCATGTCCGACGCGGTCCGGCGCAGCACCATCCGGCAGGCGCCGACCGAGATGAAGACTATTGGCGTGCCGGCATGTGTATCAGTCCGCGTGCGCGCTGAATTGCGCCCGCAGGTCGTGGAGCGTGCCACAAATATGTTCGGTCATCAGCAGTTGCAGACGCTCCGCGTCGCGCGCCATCCATGCGTCGATCAGCTTTTGATGCTCGACATGCGCGCGTGCGTTGCGGCCGGCCGGCTTCAGATGCGCGACGACATAGCGTTCGGCCAAAATCGACAGTCGCTCGACCATCTGCGTGGTCAGCAAGCGCCCGCCCGGCCGCACCAGCGCGGTGTGAAAATCACGATTGCGGATCGCCACGTCGCACAAATTGTCGTTCGCTGCGCGATCCAGTTCCTCGAACGCACGGACAGCGGTGTCACGGTCGGATTCCGACGCCACGGTGGACGCGTAGGCAGCGGCGGCGGGCTCGATCGCCAGGCGCAGCGCGTAGATATCGTCCGCCTCGTCCGCCGACATGCCGCGCACGAAATAGCCGCGATTGGCGAGGCTGGTCAGCAGCCCCTCCTGCTCCAACCGCGCCAGCGCCTCGCGCAGCGGGATCTTGCTGACGCCGAGATCGCTGGCCAGCGCATCCTGACGGATCGGCACGTCCTCGGGCAGTTGGCCGGTGACGATCTGTTCGCGGACGATCTCGAACACGCGTTCGGACAGGGTTCGGATGACGATAGTCATGGCAGCCGCGCTCCTTGGCACACGTCAAATCATTTCGATCGCGAAGTACGACCGGCGGGATTCATGTGACTTGGAAACCTTCCCAGAACGCGTCGTCGCGATCAATCCAGATCGTGTTGAAACCGGTGGCAATCGCCGTCCCCTCGATGGACGGCACGATCCCCACCTTGTCCGCGACGGAGGTGGCGGATTCGACCCGGCCGATGAAGCGGCTGCCGATGTAGCTTTCGTGGACGAAGCGGGCGCCCACCCCCAGCCGCCCCTGTCCGACGAGATGCGCGAGCCGCGCCGACGTTCCCGTCCCGCATGGTGAGCGATCGATCGCCTTGTCGCCGTAGAACACCGCGTTGCGCCCGTCGGCGCCGTCGCCGCGCGGTGCGTCCGCCCACAGGACATGACTGACGCCGCGAATCGTCGGGTCGAGCGGATGGACGGGTTCGAATGCGGCACGCACCGCCTCCCGCACCCGACCGCTCAGTTCGATCAGCGCCGACGCGCCCAGATCGTCGAGGCCGGTGTAATTGCCCTGCGGCTCGACGATCGCATAATAATTGCCGCCATAGGCGACATCGACGCTGAGCGGACCCAGGCCCTCGACGTCGATCGCAATGCCCGTCTTTGCGACGAAAGCCGGCACGTTGGTGATGCGCACCGACGTCACTTTCGCGCCATCGACGCTATAGCTGATGTCGATCACCCCGGCCGGCACCTCGACCCGCAGCCACCCCGGCTGCGCGGGTACGATCAGGCCGTGCTCCAGTCCGAAGGTGACGATGCCGATCGTGCCGTGCCCGCACATCGGCAGGCAGCCCGAGGTCTCGATGAACAGGATACCGATGTCGGCATCTTCGCGCGTCGGCGGATAGAGGAACCCGCCGGACATCATGTCGTGCCCGCGCGGTTCGTAGCACAGCCCGGTGCGGATCCAGTCGAACCGCGCCAGGAAGTCCTGGCGTCGCTCCGACATCGACGCGCCCTTCAGCAGCGGCGCGCCGCCGGCGACCAGGCGGACCGGATTGCCGGCGGTATGCCCGTCGATGCAGAAGAAGGTGTGCCGCACTCCCGCGCGCGCCGTCAGGCGGCCTTGGCCAGCCCGAGCGACGGCCGCGTCGCCGCCGCCTGCTCGACCATCGCGATCACCTGCGCACGGCGCTCGCCGACCAGCGGATAGCGCGGCGGCAGGACGCGCTCGGACCCGCGGCCCATCACCTGCTCGGCCAGCTTGATCGACTGGACCAGATCGTGCTCGGCGTCGAGATGCAGCAGCGGCATGAACCAGCGATAGATCTCCATCGCCTTGGCATGATCGCCCCGTTCGAACGCCGCGACCAGTTCCACGGATTCGCGCGGGAAGGCGTTGGTCAGCCCCGACACCCAACCCTGCGCGCCGAGGTACAGTCCCTCCAGCGCGACATCGTCCAGCCCGGCGAACAGCACGAACCGATCGCCGAAATCGGCGCGGATATCGCTGAAGCGGCGGGTATCGGGGGCCGATTCCTTGATCGCGACGATGTTCGGCACATCGACCAGTTCGGCCAGCACCGCGCTGTCGATCATCGTGCGATAGGCCGGCGGATTGTTATAGAGCATGATGGGCAGGCCGGTGTGCTCGGCCACGCCCTTGAAATGCAGCGCCAGTTCGTGCGCCTTGGGCACATAGACCATCGGCGGCAACAGCATCAGCCCGTCGGCGCCGGCCCGTTCCGCCGCCTGTGCATAGCGCACCGCGCGGCGGGTGTCGTATTCCGACACGCCGGTGATGACGGGCACGCGGCCATCCACCACCTCGACCAGCGCCTCCAGAACCGTCGTCTTTTCCTCGAACGTCAGCGAGTTGTTCTCACCCACCGTGCCGAGTGCGATGATGCCGGTCACGCCATCCTCGATAAGATCGTCGACGACGCGCTGTGTATCCGTCAGATCGATCGACAGATCTTCGCGCAATTGAGTAGTGACCGCCGGAAAAACACCCCTCCAACCAATCGACATTACATTCGCCTTACTTGAGTTCGCATATCGTATACGATACGCGGCGGTGCAGTGCAACAGGAGAATAGCGTGCGGGCGACGGTCGTGGGAGGTGGAATCGTCGGATTATGTGCCGCGGTCGAACTGGCCCGCAGCGGCCTTGCCGTGACCGTGCTGGAACAGGATCCCGGCCGTGCCGCAGCGTCATGGAACAACGCCGGCCACATCGCGATCGAACAGGTCGCACCGCTGGCGTCGCTGGCATCGATCCGCTCAGCGCCCGGCCGCCGGTTCGGCAAGGGCGGCGCGCTGGACCTGCCGCGCGACGCCGTCTCCACGTGGCTTCCGTTCGCCGCCCGGATGCTGGCGGCATCGCTGCCACGCCGGTTCGCGCATGGCAGCGCCGCACTGGGTGCGCTGTTGCAGCAGGCGATGCCGGCATGGACCACGCTGACCGACGACATCGACGGGCGCGATCTGCTGCGGGCCGACGGACACTTCGTCGCGTGGGAGAGCGATGCGAGCGCCAGCGCCGGCCGGTCCGCCTGGGCGGCGGCGGATACCGGGACGGCGGGCTTCACCGATGCGACGCCCGGCGAGCTGGCGTGGTTGCAGACCCTGTCGCCCGCGGTACACGATGCCATTCGCTTCACCGGCAGCGGACAGGTCACCGATCTCGCCGCGCTCGCCGACCGGCTGGAGGCCGCGCTGCAGTCGCTGGGCGGGCGGATCGAGCATCGCCATGCGACGCTGCACCTGACGGACGGCAAGGCTGCGATCGACGGTGACGAACCGGACGTGCTGCTGGTCAGCGCGGGCGTGCGATCGGCCGCGCTGCTCGCGCCGCTCGGTCACCGCGCGCCGATGATCGCCGAGCGCGGCTATCACCTCCGCGCCGCGGCGACCGACTGGCCCGCCGACCTGCCGCCGGTCGTGTTCGAGGACCGATCGATGGTCGTCACCCGTTATGCCGATTGCGTGCAGGCAGCGAGCTTCGTCGAGTTGAACCGCGTCGATGCCCCGCCCGACCCGCGCAAGTGGGAGCGACTGGAGCGCCACGTCGCCGACCTCGGCCTGCCGGTCCGCGGCCCGTATCGGCGCTGGATCGGCGCCCGCCCCACCCTGCCCGACTATCTGCCCGCGATCGGGCGGTCGACGCGTGCGGCCAACCTCCTCTATGCATTCGGGCATCAGCACGTCGGGCTGACGCTCGCGCCGATCACCGCGCGGATCGTCGGCGCGCTGGCCCGTGGCGAAACCCCGCCGGTCGCGATCGGGCCCTTCGATATCACCCGCTTCGGCTAACAGGAATGACGACAGAATGAGCATTGGTGGATCGAACGCGGCGACCGAACTGGCCGCCCTGACCCCGCCCAGGACGAGTCCCGCCCCGATCGGGCGCGACGAGCGGCTGGCACGGATCGAGCGCGCGCGTGCGTTGACGGAAGCCGCCGGCGCCACGGCCTTACTGGTCAACGCCGGCGCCTCGCTGCGCTACTTCACCGGCGTGCCGTGGGGCGCGAGCGAGCGGCTGGTCGCGCTGCTACTGCCGGTGACAGGACCGCCGCGGTTGATCTGCCCGGCGTTCGAACGCGGCACGCTGGAGGCCGATCTGGGCATCGATGCCGATTTGCTGTTGTGGGAAGAGGATGAGGACCCGGTCGCACTGGTCGCCGGTGCGCTGACGCAGGGCGCGACGCTCGCGGTCGATCCGCTGCTACCCTTCACCTGGACCCGGCGGTTGCAGGCGGCGGGTCTGACGCTGGTCGACGGCGCCGGCGCGATCGACGGATGCCGCATGGTGAAGTCGCCTGCCGAGCTGGCGCTGCTGTCGCAGGCGAAGGCGATGACGCTGGAGGTCCACAAGCGCGCCGCCGCGATCCTGCGTCCCGGCATCGCCGCCAGCGAAGTCGTGCGCTTCATCGACGACGCGCACCGCGCGCTGGGCACGGCGGGATCGAGCTTCTGCATCGTGCAGTTCGGCCGCGCGACCGCCTTCCCCCACGGCCTGCCCGGTGAGCAATATCTGCAGGAGGACGAGCTGGTGCTGGTCGACACCGGCTGCACGCTGGAGGGCTATCACGCCGACATCACCCGCACCTACGCCTTCGGCACGGTGGCGCAGGAGGTGCACGACATCTGGGCGCTGGAGAAAGCCGCGCAGGCCGCCGCCTTCGCCGCCGTGCGCCCGGGCGTGACCTGCGAGTCGATCGACGCCGCCGCCCGCGCCGTGCTGGAACGCGCAGGGTTGGGCCCCGACTATCGCCTGCCCGGCCTGCCGCACCGCACCGGCCACGGCATCGGCCTGTCGATCCACGAACCCGCGTACCTGGTGCGCGGCGACCGGACGGTGCTCGAGCCCGGCATGTGCTTTTCGAACGAACCGATGATCGTCGTGCCCGACCGCTTCGGCATCCGGCTCGAGGATCATTTCCAAGTGACCGAAACCGGGGCGGCGTGGTTCACCCAGCCGCAGCAGTCGATCGACCGGCCGTTCGGCTGGGGCGCAGCTTTGCGCTAAAAAGGGGGAAGTGGTGGAGCCGAGGGGGATCGAACCCCTGACCTCTGCAATGCCATTGCAGCGCTCTCCCAGCTGAGCTACGGCCCCGAACCTTCGGGATATACCCTGGGAAGGCGAGCCCTCTAGGCGGGCATCGCGCGGTTGGCAAGCGGGTTAGGCGGTCGATCCGAAGAATCTCTTGCCCCTGCCCACTTGCCTCCGATTGTCAGCGTTCCTCGTCCTCGTCGGCCGTCTTGACGCCCAGATCGTCGTCGCCGCCCAGATCGACGTCGTCGTCGGCCGAGGGCTCTTCCTCCTCGACGTCCACGTCCAGATCGTCGTCGGCGCCCAGATCGGCGTCGGCTTCCTTCTTGTCGGACTTCACCTGCTCGAACGGCATCGGCTGCTTCGACTTCAGGATCGGCTCGGGATTCCAGTTCACGCCGCACTCGATGCAGGTGACGGGATCGTCCTTGCCGAGGTCATAGAAACGCGTTCCGCACTTCGGGCACGCACGCTTCGTGCCCCATTCGGGATTCACCATGAACCGCTCTCACAATTCGAATAAAGGGATGTCGCCGACGCAGGCCGGCGAGGTTGGGCGCGCCTTGCCATAGCGCAGGCGCACTGTCAAAGACCGCGCCCGATGGCCCATACCGCATCTCCCTCCCCCGTCACCATCGCTCCCCGCGGCGCGCTGTCCGGCCGGGTCCGTGTGCCCGGCGACAAGTCGATCAGCCACCGCGCGCTGATGTTTTCCGCACTTGCCGTCGGCGAAAGCACGGTCGAGGGGTTGCTGGAGGGCGAGGACGTCCTCGCCACCGCCGCCGCGCTGCGCGCCATGGGTGCGACGATCGTGCGCGAGGGCGACGGGCGCTGGCGGATCAACGGCGTCGGCGTCGGCGGGCTGCTGCAGCCGGCGACCGCGCTCGACATGGGGAATTCGGGCACCTCGACGCGCCTGCTGATGGGACTGGTGGCGAGCCACGCCATCACCGCGACCTTCACCGGCGACGCCTCGCTCACCCAGCGGCCGATGGGCCGCGTGATCGATCCGCTGTCGACGATGGGCGCCGAGATCACCGCCAGTCCGGGTGGCCGCCTCCCGCTGATGGTGCGCGGCATCGTGCCCGCCGTGCCGATCGAATACACTCTGCCCGTCGCCTCCGCTCAGGTGAAGTCGGCGATCCTGCTCGCCGGGCTGAACACGCCGGGCATCACCCGCGTGATCGAGCCGGTGCCGACCCGCGACCATAGCGAGCGCATGCTGGCCGGCTTCGGCGCAGAGCTGACCGTCGAGGAAACCGACATCGGCCGCGTCATCTCGATCCGCGGCGAAGCGGAACTGACACCCCAGCAGATCACCGTCCCCGGCGATCCTTCGTCGGCCGGCTTCTGGCTGGTCGCCGCGTCGATCGTGCCGGGATCAGACATCGTCGTCGAGAACGTCGGACTGAACCCGACCCGCACCGGGCTGATCGCGGCGCTGCGCCTGATGGGCGCCGACATCGTCGAGCAGGATTCGCGCATCGTCGGCGGCGAGCCCGTCGCCGACCTGCGCGCGCGTCACGCCGCGCTGACCGCCATCGACGTGCCGCACGATCTCGCACCATCGATGATCGACGAATATCCCGTGCTGTTCGTCGCCGCCGCCTTCGCCACCGGTCGCACCGTCGCGCGCGGGGCGGAGGAACTGCGCGTCAAGGAATCGGATCGCATCGCTGCCATGGCCGCCGCGCTGACCGCGGTTGGCATCACCGTGGAGGAGCATCCCGACGGCCTGTTGATCCACGGCAACGGCGGCGAGGCTATCCCCGGCGGTGCGACGATCGCCTCGCTGCTCGACCATCGTATCGCGATGAGCATGGCGGTCGCCGGACTGTATGCGCGTCAGCCGGTGACGATCGACGATGCCGCCCCGGTCGCGACCAGCTACCCGACCTTCTTTGCCACGCTGGATTCGGTGTCGGGCGCGACGGAGGCTGCGGCATGATTATCGCGGTCGATGGCCCCGCCGCCTCGGGCAAAGGCACGCTCGCCCGCGCGCTGGCCCGCCATTACGGCCTGCCCCAACTCGATACCGGCCTGCTGTATCGTGCGGTCGCCGCGACCGTGCTGGACGAGGACATGGACCCGGAAATCGAGGCCGACGCCGTCGCCGCCACCAGCTTCGACGACGCGTTGCTGGCGCAGGATCGGCTGAAGGACGACGAGATCGGCAAGACCGCCTCGATCGTCTCCGCCCACCCGCTGGTGCGCGCCGCGCTGCTCCAGCGTCAGCGTCGCTTCGCCACCCAGCCCGGCGGCGCGGTGCTCGACGGGCGTGACATCGGCACGGTCATCGCGCCGCAGGCGGATGCGAAGCTGTTCATCCGCGCCACCCCGATGATCCGCGCGCGCCGCCGCCATGCCGAACTGCGCACGCGCGGTTCGGACGTCAGCTTCGACAAGGTGCTGGCCGACATCCGCGCCCGCGACGATCGCGACTCGACGCGCAGCCTGGCCCCCCTGCGCATCGCCGACGATGCCGCCTTGCTCGACACCAGCTTTCTCTCTATAGACGCCGCCGTCCAGCGGGCGATTTCGCTTGTGGAGGCTCGGACGGCGATCGCGCGCAAGCGATAGCCTGCGGAGCGCGGAGGTGACCGACCCGTTCGACGGGCGCCGCCGGCCGCGCCGTTTTCGCATCTGTCTGTCATGGCCACCACGGCGTCGACGCATGCGGGATGTCGCGACCGGCGTACGGCCGCCGCGACGTTTTGGCCAAGACCGCCGGATACAACCGGCTGGCCGGAAAATACTGAACAGGAACCCGTTTCATATGGCAACTGCCGCCAACCCCACTCGCGACGATTTCGCCGCGCTGCTCGAGCAGACGCTCGGCCAGGCCGACGGCTTCGAGGGCCGCGTCGTCATCGGCACCGTCACCGCGATCGAGAACGATCTGGCCGTCATCGACGTCGGTCTGAAGAGCGAAGGCCGCGTGCCGCTGCGCGAATTCGCCGCGCCGGGCCAGAAGGCCGAGCTGAAGGTCGGCGACGAAGTGCAGGTCTATGTCGATCGCGTCGAGAACGCGAACGGCGAAGCGATGCTCAGCCGCGACCGCGCCCGCCGCGAAGCCGCCTGGGACACGCTGGAAACCGAATTCGCCAACACCGCTCGCGTAGAGGGCGTGATCTTCGGCCGCGTGAAGGGCGGCTTCACCGTCGACCTGTCGGGCGCCGTCGCGTTCCTGCCGGGTTCGCAGGTCGATATCCGTCCGGTGCGTGACGTCACCCCGCTGATGGACATCCCGCAGCCGTTCCAGATCCTGAAGATGGACCGCAAGCGCGGCAACATCGTCGTCAGCCGCCGCGCCGTGCTGGAAGAGACCCGCGCCGAGCAGCGTTCGGGCCTGATCCAGAGCCTGGCCGAGGGTCAGGTGATCGACGGCGTCGTCAAGAACATCACCGATTACGGCGCGTTCGTGGATCTCGGCGGCATCGACGGCCTGCTGCATGTCACCGATCTCAGCTACAAGCGCGTCGGTCATCCGAGCGAAGTGCTGAACATCGGCGATACCGTCCGTGTCCAGATCATCCGCATCAACAAGGACACGCAGCGCATCTCGCTCGGCATGAAGCAGCTTGAGAGCGATCCGTGGGACGGCGCCGGCGCCAAGTATCCGATCGGCGCGAAGCTGTCGGGCCGCGTCACGAACATCACCGAATATGGTGCGTTCGTCGAGCTGGAAGCCGGCATCGAGGGCTTGGTCCACGTGTCGGAAATGTCCTGGACCAAGAAGAACGTCCATCCGGGCAAGATCGTCTCGACCTCGCAGGAAGTCGAAGTCGTGGTGCTCGAGGTCGATCAGGACAAGCGCCGCATTTCGCTCGGCCTCAAGCAGGCTCAGGCCAACCCGTGGGAGGCCTTCGAGGCCGCGCATCCGGTCGGTTCGACGGTCGAGGGCGAAGTCAAGAACGCCACCGAATTCGGTCTCTTCATCGGTCTCGACAACGATGTCGACGGCATGGTCCACATGTCCGACATCGCCTGGGGCATCTCGGGCGAGGACGCGCTCAACCTGCATCGCAAGGGTGAGACCGTCCAGGCGGTCGTGCTGGCGATCGAGCCGGACAAGGAGCGCATCTCGCTCGGCATGAAGCAGCTCGAGCGTGGCGGCCCCGTCACCCCGAACGCCGGCGACAAGCTGGGCAAGAACAACATCGTCACCGTCACCGTTCTCGAAGTCCGCGATGCGGGCCTCGAAGTGCAGCAGGGCGACGATGGCGCGACCGGCTTCATCAAGCGCACCGACCTCGGCCGCGATCGCGACGAGCAGCGTCCGGAGCGGTTCCAGGTCGGCCAGAAGTTTGACGCGATGGTCACCGGCTTCGATCGTTCGAAGAAGCCGACCTTCTCGATCAAGGCGATGCAGATCGCCGAAGAGAAGCAGGCCGTTGCGCAGTACGGTTCGTCCGATTCGGGCGCATCGCTCGGCGACATCTTGGGCGAGGCGCTGAAGGCGCGCAGCACCGACACCAAGTAATCCCACAATGGGGTAGCTTGAGTTGAACTTGAGGGGGCAGCGATCAGAATCGCTGCCCCTTTTCGTTTGTAGTAGTTGATTTAAATTACAATCGCTGCCTAAGAGCATGCACGCAAGGGCGGCCAACCACGGCTTGTCTGCTCGGGGACGCTCTGGGGGGGCGGAATGATCCGATCTGAACTGGTAAATCTATTGGCGCGCGATCATGCCGATCTCGCACCGCGTGACATCGAAAAAATCGTCGACGTCTTCTTCGAAGAGATTGTCGACAGGTTGATCGCTGATGGCCGCGTCGAACTGCGCGGTTTTGGCGCCTTCTCGACCCGCGCGCGCGACGCCCGCCAGGGCCGCAACCCCCGCACCGGCGAGACGGTGGCGGTGGACGCCAAGCGCGTCCCCTATTTCAAACCCGGCAAGGAAATGCGCGCTCGCCTCAACGTCGAGTAGGGCGTAAGGCGGCAGCAGATAGCGTAGCTATTGGCTGACGCGCCGCACGCCGGCCGGCCTTGCTGCAAGCAAGGTTCGACGTCACGACGCGGCTTTGCCGCGGCGCGTTGCAGGCGGAACCGTCCGCAGCCTTTGCTGTGACGCAATTTTCCGGCACAGTCGCCTCATGAAAACGCTAGCGTATCGAGCCGTCATGCGAGTAAATCGCATGACGTCGGACAGGCTGACGCCTGCCGGCCGGCTCGACACGGTGACGACCAAGCTGCGCTTGCTCTGCTCCGTGTCAGCGCGCGGACGTGGCGAAATTGGTAGACGCACGGGACTTAAAATCCCTCGCCTGAACAGGCGTGCGGGTTCGAGTCCCGCCGTCCGCACCACCCGACTGCTGGTCGCCTGCCTCGCGCTCGCCGCATGCGACCGGCGGCCCGACAACATCCCGGTCGTCGTCAGCGTCATCGGTGGCCCCGCAGCCATCACCGCCGCGCGCGATCCTTCGCTCGCCACCCGCACGCTGCGCAGCGCCACCGCGCAGGGGTTGGTGCGGTTCGATGCCTTGGGCGGTATCGAGCCTGGCCTGGCCGAACGCTGGATCGTCCGCGACGACAACCGCAGCTTCATCTTTCGCCTGCGTGACGGGACGTGGCCCGATGGCCGCCCCATCGTCGCACAGGACGTTGTCGCCGTCCTCCGCCGCGCCATCGCCGGACGCGGCGACGCGACCCTCACCCCATATCTGACCGCGATCGACGAGATCGTCGCGATGACGCCGCAGGTGATCGAGGTCCGCCTCGCCCGGCCCCGGCCCGACCTGCTCAACCTGTTCGCGCAGCCCGAGCTGACCGTGCCCGCGCCGGGTCGCGGCATCGCCGGCGGCGGTCCGTTTCGCATCGACGGCAACCGTCGCCCGATCCTGCTGCGTCCGATCGTCGACGAAGGCGGCGAGGACGATGCCGCGCCGGCGCCCGAGGATTTCGTGCAGCTGCGCGGCGAGCGTGCGTCCGTCGCGATCCTGCGCTTCGCCGGCAAGCGATCCGACCTCGTTACTGGTGGCACGATCGCCGACTGGCCGCTGCTGGCCCAAACGAGGGTCGCGCCCGCGAACATCCGCGTCGACGCCGCCGCCGGTCTGTTCGGCCTCGCCATCGCCCGTCGGGCAGGGTTTCTCGCTACGCCCGAGCGCCGCGCCGCCATTGCGCTCGCGATCGATCGCCGCGCGCTGACCGCAGCGTTGCGCGACCGCTGGCCCGGCACCGAGACGCTGCTGCCCGACCAATTCGACGCCGCCTCCGCGCCCGTCCTCCCGCTGTGGTCGACCGTCGCCGCGGACCAGCGCGCCACCGCCGCCGCCGCGATCGTGGCGGGCTGGGCACAGCCGGTCCGCCTGCGCATCGCCCTGCCCGCCGGCCCCGGCATGACCCTGCTCTACGGACAGCTGGGCGCGATGCTGCGTCGGGTCGGCATCGATACCGTCCGGGTCGCCGCGGACGACGACGCCGACCTGCGGCTGGTCGACGCCATCGCGCCGTATGACAGCGTCCGCTGGTATCTGCGCACCGCGTGCCAACCGTGCGCCGCGCCGGTCGCCGCGTTGATCGAGGGCGCGCGCGATGCCGATACGCTGGCCGAGCGCGCGCAGCTGTTGTCGGCGGCGGATGCGGCGCTGGCGGCGGACGTCGCCTTCGTGCCGATCGCACGGCCGTGGCGCTGGTCGCTGGTCGCTGCCCGGCTCGACGCCTTCACCACGAACGCGCGCGGAGTCCACCCGTTGAACCACCTGCGCAGCCCACCCAATTAGGGGTGATGATGAAACCCATGCCCATGCCGCCCGCCGCCGCCCGCTTGTCGCTCGGCACCGATCCGGCCGCTGTACGGCAGCGGGTCGAGGCGCTGGAAAAGCTGCTGGAGCGCAGCTTCACCATGCCCGGCATCAACCGCAAGTTCGGGCTCGACTTCGTCGTCGGGCTGGTGCCGGTGGCGGGCGACCTGATCGCCGCGGCGATGGGCGGCTGGCTGGTGTGGGAGGCGCGCAACCTCGGCATGTCGAAGTGGCAGCTGGCGCGCATGTCGGCCAACGTCGGCTTCGACGCGCTGCTCGGCGCCGTGCCGTTGGTCGGCGATGCGGCGGATTTCTTCTTCCGCTCCAACACCCGCAACCTGCGGATCATCCGCAAGCATCTCGATCGCCATCACCCCGGCACAATGACGATCGATCGCTGAGAGCTCAGCGTCCCCCGCGCCAGATCTTCAGCAGCGCGCCGGGCTTCAGCCCACCCTGATGCTCGGGACAGGTCACGTATGCAAAGCGCGTGTCGAGGCACAGCCACACCTCGTCCAGCCACCCCTGCCGGTTCGCGGTCACCCGCATCATCCGCGCCGTGAGCCCGCGATTGACACGCGCGAAGGCCGTAGCGAACTGCCCCGCGGTCAATGACCTGCGCCGCGACAGGGCATCCATGTCCGGATAGCGCAGGTCGCGATACAGCGCGGTCGATCGCGCGAAGTAGGTCGCCGGCGGTATGCCCATGCAGGTGCCGTGCTTGGCATATTCGTGCTGCAGCAGCTGTACCGACGGCGTCGCGCAAAGGTTGCGGCGGATCAGGTCGGCCGGCAGGATCGCCGCCGGGCGACAATATTGCGGCCAGGTCTTGCCCTGCCCATCCGGCCACAGCCCGTGCAGCGTGAAGCCGAAGCGATTGCCCGATCCGCACTGGAACCGCGCCGAATCACGCGTGCCGTTCTCATGGCAATATTGCGGGGCCCAGGTGATCGCGAGCGTATAGCTGCCGATCGGGATGTCGCGCTTGGGCTCGCGCACGCTCGGCCCGTCGGCGCGCGGCGTCTCGATCTGGTCGGGCACCGCGCATTGCAACGCCTGCGCGGAGGCCGCGGCGGGCGCGACGATGAGGGTTATGGCGGCGAGCGAGCGGGCGAGCATCATTCGACATCCTCCAGCCCGTCGTCGAACCACGCGCGCGTATCCGGCCGAAACATCAAATAGGTCGCGACCAGCGTCAGCGCGAAGGACAGCAACGTTACCACCGTCTCCGTCGTCGCAGTGAACGCGCCCCCGCCGAGCGACAGACCGACCCAGACCGTCCACAGCGCGGTGCAGATCGTCAGCACCCATTTGGCGATCACGCTGCCTTGCCGCGCGATCAGATACCAGAGCACCAGCGGCACCGCGAAGTAGATGGCGGTGATCGTCGGCAGGAACCAGCCGCCCAGCTGTTGCGTCGCGCTGACGACATCGGGATTGGCCTGCACATCGCCCCAACCCAACATCGTGTTTCCAAGCCCGATCACCCAGGCGCCCAGATAGCATCGCTCGAACGCGACGATCGACGGTGGCCGCTGCATGAAATCCCTTCCCCGATGTCCCTGCGCACGATCCTAGCGCGCGCGTTGCCGCGCGCAATCGGTGAGGGGCGATCCGCGTCAGGCGGTCGCGAAATCGAGCCCGATGTCGGCCGCCGGCGCTGACTGGGTCAACCGCCCGACGCTGACGAAGGTGACGCCGGTCTGCGCGATGCTGCGAATCGTCTCCAGCGTGACGCCGCCCGACGCCTCGGTCGGCACCCGCCCCCCGACCAGGGTCACCGCCCCGCGCAGCGTCGCGGCGTCCATATTGTCGAGCAGCAGGTGGGTGGCGCCGGCGGCAAGCGCGGGTTCGATCTGGTCGATGCGATCGACCTCGACGATGATGTCGGCAATGCCGGCGCGCACGGCCCTAGCGACCGCCTCCCCCACCGAACCGGCGACCGCGACGTGGTTATCCTTGATCATCGCCGCATCCCACAGCCCCATGCGATGATTGCGCGCGCCGCCCATACGGGTCGCGTACTTCTCGAGAAGGCGCAGGCCGGGGATCGTCTTGCGCGTATCGAGCAGCGTCGCGCCCGTCCCGGAAATGGCATCGACATAGCGGCGCGTCAGCGTCGCGATGCCCGACAGATGCTGCACGGTGTTCAGCGCCGACCGCTCCGCAGTCAACAGCGCGCGGGCACGGCCCGACAAGCGCATCACGTCGGTCCCCGCAGACACGCGCGAGCCGTCCTCCACCAGTCGCTTGACCCGCACGTCGCTATCCAGCGCGCGGAAGAATGCTTCAGCGATCTCCAGCCCCGCAACGACGATCGCGTCGCGGCTGTCCATCACCCCGTCGAACCGCGCATCCGCCGGGATCACGGCAGCCGAGGTGATGTCGCCCCCGTCGCCCAGATCTTCCGCCAGCGTGGCCGCGACGAAGCCGTCGATATCGAAACCGGGGATGTCCAACGCTTGTGATCCTTCGTGCGCACGACCGCGAGTGGTCAATCGACGCGGCTGTGCCATAACCCGCCTCGGTTTCACAGGAAGGACAGCTAGGTGGCAAAACACAGGCTCCAGCGCGCGCTGGTCGAGACGCAGCTGGCCGCGCAGAAGAGCGGCGAGCGAATCCTGCTGGTACTGGAGGGGCGCGACGCCGCGGGCAAGGACGGTCTCATCAAGCGGCTGACCGAGCATCTGTCGGTGCGCGCGACCCGTGTCGTCGCGCTGCCCAAGCCATCGGATCGCGAGCGCGGGCAATGGTATCTGCAGCGCTATGTCGCGCACCTGCCCGCCGCGGGCGAGTTCGTGATCTTTAACCGCAGCTGGTACAACCGGGCCGGAGTGGAGGTCGTCAACGGCTTCTCGACCCCGGTCGAGCAGGCGCAGTTCCTGCGCGACGTGCCCGAATTCGAACGCATGCTGATCGAAAGCGGCATCCGGCTGGTGAAGCTGTGGCTCGATATCGGCAAGGAGGAGCAGGCCAAGCGCCTCGACGCGCGCCGAGCCGACCCGCTGAAGGCCCTGAAGGTGTCACCCCTGGATGCCGTCGCGCAGGAAAAATGGGACGACTATTCCGCCGCGCGCGACGCAATGCTGCTGGCGACGCACACCGCCGCGGCACCTTGGGTCTGTGTCGCGACCGACGATAAGCCGACCGCGCGCAAGGCGGCGATCCGCCATATCCTGCGCACCGTCGCGCCGAAGGAAATCGCCCACGACGTGAAGGCACCCGATCCGGACGTGCTGTTCATTTATGATCCCGACACCGCGAAGGAGCGGCTGGCGAAATAGCCCGGCGCTACGCCGCCAGCGCGTAATGCCCCGGTCGGTCGTCGTCGTTGGCGGTCGGTCGCGTCTGCGCAGGCCGCGACCGCCGCGCGCGGCGCGGGCGCCGGACGATGCCGCGCAGCCGCGCCACCAGCGGACGCAGCCGTGTCGTCGATGCCGCGATCGTTCCCATCACGATCAGGTCGACGTACGTCGCGATTTCCGCCGTCGCGAGGACGCTCAATATCTCCGGCGAGGCCATCGACAGGAGCTGCACCCCCTCCATCTCGAAAATGGCGAGCACCAGCGCGACGAACACGACCAGTCCGATCGCAATGAACACATGCCCGCGCGACAAGCGCCCCAGCCACCGCCCCGGCGCCACCACCAGCCAGTCTTCGAGCAATCGTCCGACCGGGGTACCGCGCGCCATCATCAGCGCCGCCCACACCATCACCGCCACCGCCACTGCCGTCACGCGCCCGATCTCCATCCTCGCTCTTGGCGGGAGATAGGAAACGGGCATCCGTTACGCCAGCGCAAGGACCATCCACCACCGAACGAAATCGACCAATCGCTGTCGCCCTTGATCCAGATCGATAGCTATCTAATTAACAGCGGGTTAACAGGATCGTCGTGGCAGAGGCCGCGAAACGGGGACATACGATCATGACGATGCTGAAAACGACTTTGGCTTGTGCCGCACTGGCCGCCGCCGTTCCGACCGCGTCGCATGCGGCGATCATCGTCGTCGACGTCACCGGCGCACAGAGCTTCGGCGCGCGTGGCGCCGCCGGAAACGTCATCCGCACCGTCAATATAGGTGCCGGTTCGATCGTCACGGGAGTCGGCTACGACGTAACGATCACTGCCTCCTCCCCCAGCTATCTCAGCGAGGCCGCCTTGGCCTTCACCAATAGCGCCAACACCGCCGGCGTGCTTCTGACGCCGGGCGTCGGCGTCAATTCGCCCGGCAGCGGGACATACGTCGATGCCGTCGACCTGACCGCGGAGGACTTGAACTTCACGGTTGGCAGCGACGGCATTCTGCGTCTCGAGTTCTTCGAGACCTTCAACGATTCGTCCGTCAGCCCGGATGCGATCTGGACCCGCGGCACCATCACCTTCCGTTACGACGAAGCGATCGCCGCCGTGCCGGAGCCCGCGACCTGGGCGATGATGACGCTCGGCTTCGGCGCGGTGGGCTTCGCGATGCGCCGCCGTGCCAAGGTGGCGACGCGCGTGCGTTTCGCCTGAATTCCTTCACCGAAAGACACTGGGCGCACAGCCGTCGGTCGCAAGACCGGCGGCTGTTTTGCGTCCGGCGGCTTTCCAAACGACCGCCGCCCACCCTATCGGGGGGTCGTTCCCGTCCCCGACCCGAGTATCCGATGCGTAGCCTGATCGCGTTCCTGCTGTGCCTGATCGCCCTGCCCGCCACCGCGCAGATCCCGCCCAACCGGCCGACGCCCGGCTATGTCCGTGTGCGGATCGAGACGAACGTCGGCAACATCGTCGTCGCGCTCGACGCCCGGCGCGCACCCGCGACGACAAAGAACTTCCTCGCCTATGTCGACGACGGCCGCTTCGACGGCACCGCCTTCTACCGGTCTGCCCGCAAGAAGGTCGCGCCGAAGTTCGGCTTCATCCAGGGCGGCATCCGCACCGATGCGCGCCGCATGCTTCCACCATTCCGGCTGGAGAAGACGACGCAGACCGGGATCAAACACCTCGACGCGACGATCTCGATGGCGCGCCCGGCCTATGGCGGATCGGCGGGCGGCAACTTCTTCCTGACAATCGGCCCCGCGCCGAACATGGATGCGGCCGGGCAATATGAAGGCTACCCCGCGTTCGGCCGCGTCGTTGCCGGCATGGACACGGTGAAGCGCATCCTCGCGCTCCCCACCGGCGGTGGATCGGGCGCGATGAAGGGGCAGATGCTGCTCCAGACAATCACCATCCGCCGCGCCGTGAGGCTGGACGGCAAGCCTCAACCCACCGGCATGGTGAAGCCTTGGCTGCTGGGCGTGGGCGGCTAACGCCTACCGAAACCGGGTAAGGCGGTGGCCGCTGCGACCACCGCCCCTCGGCTCAGTTCCCAGCCCAGGTCGTCACCGCTGGACGCAGGCGATCGGCGAACGTCGCCCGGTTGCGGATCGAATTGATCGTCCGCTCCGCCGGCCCGCGCGATGTCGCCGGCAGGGTTTCGGCGAAGGTCCGGATCTTGCCGATCATCGCCGGATCGTTCGATCGCCCGCCCAGCTGCACGATGAAGCTGGAGCGCGAGCTGGTTTCCAGCAGCGGGTTGACGATGGCGCCGTTCTTGCTGGCGAAATCGAACGCCATGTCGGGATGCGCCCCCGCCACCGATGCCAGCAAGCTGACGCGCTGCTGATCGGTGAAGTCGGACGCGCGAACGAGTTCGAGCGCGCGCGCACCCAGCGCCGGATCCTTCGCCGCGCCCAGCAGATTGATATAGCCGTTCTTCACGACCGGATCGTTCTCGCTCTTCGCCAGCGCAAGCAGGCCTTCCCACTCCGCCGGGGTCGCATTGGCAGCGAAAGTGCCGAGCACCGGACGACGCAGCGCCGGCGGGATTGCGGCGGAGTTCGTACGCAGCTCACCGGCATAGCGGCGCGACCGCTCCACCACGCGCGGATCGCCCGCACTGCCCAGCAGCGATACCAACGTCTCGCGCAGGATCGTCACCTGCGGCGCATCGTCACGCTTTGGCTCCAGGCCATAGCGGTCAAGCGCCGGCGCCAGTGCCGCCAGCGTCCGCGCCTTCACCCGGTCGCCCAGCGGCGTGCCGTCGTACAGGTCGGTGATCCGCGCGAGCTGGCCCGCCACCATCGTCCACACCAGCGGATCGGCATCGGCGCGCACCGCCGCCACCGTCTCGAAATAGCGGCCCAGATCCTGGTCGCCGCTCATCCCCAGACCCATGTCGTCGCCCAGCAGGCCGACCTGATCCGCCACCGCCAGCCGTGCGAAATCGCGCACGATCGCAGCGTGCCCGGCCGCATCGTAGCGGGTGCGATAATAGCCCGTCTTGCCCGGATTGACGACCAGCGTGCCGCAACCGGCGACGCTCGCCGGCTGCGCGGTCGCGCCGCGGATTTCCTTCGTCGCCGGCGTGGCAGTGCCGCCGCCCACGGTCGTCATCGTCACCGGCACGCGCCACGTCTGCGCGGTCTTCGACGCGGCATCCAGCCCGAAGCGACTCTGGGCGAACCGCGCTGTGGTCTGCCCACCCGCGCAGGCGATGTTCGACACGCTGATGAGCGGCACGCCGCCCTGCAGCGTGAAGTCGTGCATGAACGGCGCCACGTCGCGACCCGTGGCTGCGGAGATTTCCGCCCACAGCTGGTCGGTCACGGTGTTGTTGTACTTGTACTTCGCCATGTAGCGGCGGACGCCGTCGCGGAACTTGGTCGCGCCGACGCTGCCCTCCAGCATGCCGATCACGGCCTGCCCCTTCTGGTAGGTTATCGTGTCGAACGCCTCGCCGATCTGGTCGACCGTCTCGACCTTGCGGATGACGGGGTGGGTCGCCGCGGTCGCGTCCAGCCGCATCGCCGCCTCGCGCTCGGTCGCGACGTTCTGGTTCTCGTACCGCCACGCGGGGTTCAGGTCATTGGTCGCCTTCCCCTCCATCCAGCTGGCGAAGCCCTCGTTCAGCCAGAGGTCGTCCCACCAGCGCATGGTAACGAGATCGCCGAACCACTGGTGCGCCATCTCATGCGCGACGACCGAATAGATGCGCTGCTTGTCGCTGACCGTCCCGCGTTTGGGATCGAACAGCAGGGTCGGCTCGAAATAGAAGATCGCACCCCAATTCTCCATCGCACCGAAGAATTGCGACGATCCCGGCCCGGCGATCATGTCCATCTTTGGCAGCGGATAGGGTACGCCGAAGTAGTTGTTGTAATAGTTGAGCAGGTCCTTCGCCGCCTGCAACGCATAGTCGCCCTGGTCGACCACGCCCTTACGCGTGATGACGCCAATCTCGGTCTTGCCGGCACGGATCGTCTTGCGCTCCACCTCGCCCATGCCGAGGTAGAGGAGGTAGCTCGACATGATCGGGCTCTCGGCGAAGGTGTAGAGCCGGCGACCGCCGGCCACCGTCGTCACGCGCGCCGGCATGTTCGAGAACGCCAGCTGACCCGCGGGGGCGATCGCGTGCAGCGTGAACTTCGCCTTGAACGACGGCTCGTCCCACATCGGTGCGAAGCGACGCGCGTCGGGCGCCTCGAACTGCGTCGCCAGCATCCGCTGCTTCTTGCCGTTGGCCTCGGTATAATCGATCGCGAACAGGCCGGCGGCCGATGTGTTGATCTTCCCCGTCCAGGTGAAGGCGATGCGGTGATTGCCGACCGTCGCCGGGCGCGGCAGGGTCAGCGTCAGGCGCTGCGTCGCCGCATCGGCCGCCACCTTCACCTGCTCCCCGTCGAATGTCGCCAGCGTGACATCAAGGTCGGCGGCGTTCAGCACGATCGTCCGTGTCGGCGCGGTGACGCGCACGTTGATCGTCTCGCCACCGCTGAAGGTCATCGCCTCGGCGTTGGGCTCGATGCGGATGTCGTAGCTGACCGGCACGACCGTGCGCGGCAACTGTCCCTGCGCCAGCGCGGGCGAGGATACGGTCAGCAGGAGAGCGGTCAGGGCGAGCGATTTCATCGACGAACTCCGTAAGGTGATGCCGCCGCCCTGCGCCGTCCCGCGCGCGGGCGCAAGCGGTGGCGTAATCGCGATGAAGCGAACGGCAGGGGCGGCCCGCTGGACGGCACGCCCTCACCCGCTGGACAGCACGCACGCGCCCGCTACACCTGCGTCCCATGTCGTTGCCGCCGCTGTTCGATCGCCTGTCGCTGCCCGTCATCGGGTCGCCGCTATTCATCATCTCGGGACCCGAACTGGTCATCGCCCAGTGCAAGGCGGGGATCGTCGGCGCCTTTCCGGCGCTGAACGCGCGGCCGCAGGCGATGCTCGACGAATGGCTGCACCGCATCACCGAGGAACTGGCCGCGCACAATCGCGACCACCCGGATCGCCCCGCCGCGCCGTTCGCGGTCAACCAGATCGTCCACCGCAGCAACGACCGACTAGAGGCGGATCTGATGACCTGCGCCAAATGGCAGGTGCCGATCGTCATCACCTCGCTCGGCGCGCGCGAGGATCTGAACACCGCCGTCCATGGCTGGGGCGGGATCACGCTGCACGACGTCATCGACGACCGCTTCGCGCGCAAGGCGGTGGAGAAGGGTGCGGACGGCCTCATCGCGGTCGCCGCCGGCGCCGGCGGCCATGCCGGGCGACTGTCGCCCTTCGCGATCATTCAGGAAATCCGCCAGTGGTTCGACGGGCCACTCGCGCTGTCCGGCGCCATCGCCAATGGCGGCGCGATCCTCGCGGCACAGGCAATGGGTGCCGATCTCGCCTACATCGGTTCGCCCTTCATCGCGACGACGGAGGCTAATGCGGTCGACGGCTATAAGCAGGCGGTGGTCGACGCACGCGCCAGCGACATCGTCTATTCGAACCTCTTCACCGGCGTCCACGGCAACTATCTGCGCGCCTCGATCGAGGCCGCCGGCATGGACCCCGACGCCCTGCCGGAAGGCGATCTGAAGACGATGAACTTCGGCGGCAACGAAGGCAGCAAGGCCAAGGCGTGGAAAGACATTTGGGGCTCCGGCCAGGGCGTCGGCGCGGTGCAGGCGGTAGAACCGGTCGCGACGCGCGTGGCGCGCTTCGCGGCGGAATATGCGGCGGCGAAGGCGCGAATTAGCTGAAATTACGGCAGGCCGCTGCCACACCACAAACGTCATTTCCGCGAAGGCGGGAAAGCATTTAGGCAACCGCAGCGGATATGAGCAGCGTCGGCGTCAATCTGTTCCGCCTGCGCGGGAATGACGTCTTCGGAAGTGCTGTTCCGCCCCGAATGACCTTTAGGCGGCACTCACCCTAAAACGACGACGCCAGCCGATCCTGCATCGACCGCGCCGGGCTGACGTCCATCCGCTTACCCATCTGCGCCTCGTCGAAGCGGCGGACGCGGCGGTGGAGATCGACACTCGCAGCGATCAGCAGCCGCGCGCCGTCGGGCAGATGCGCAATCGCGGCCTCATCGGTCGCCGGCGCATCGCCCAGCCGGCGGGCCGGGTCCATCGCATCGCGCGCGTCGATCTCGCCAGTCGCGACCGCGCGCTGCGTCAGCAGCCAGGCGATAACGTGCATCAGCCGCGTCGTCACCTTCATCGATTCGCAGGAGAAGACGACGCGCGCCAGCGGCGCCATGGTTTCGCGGTCATGCCGTCCGGCCTCATCGAAGTATCCGCGCGCCTCGTCGGCCAGCAGCATCGATTCGACGTATAGCGAATCGATCAGCCGGCGGTGCATCCGCGAATGGCCCTGCGGCAATGTCGTCATGTCTGCGTTCACCCCCGCACCTTGCCACCGGTGTCCGCCCGCGGAAACTCCCAAGTCATTGAACTACTGTCCCGTTGCGGGGCGCGGTACGCAACCGGTCAGGCGATGATATCGGGCACCAACATGTCCTCCAGACGCGCGAGTTCGTCCTTCAGCGCCAGCTTGCGCTTCTTCAGTCGCGCGATCTGCAGCTGGTCGGGGCCCGTCCCCGCCATCAACGCAGCCGTCGCCGCGTCGAGGTCGCGGTGTTCCGTCCGCAAATAGGCGATCCGCTGGCGGATCTCGGCATCGTCCATCGCAAATTCCGTCCGTGACACGGCCCATCGCCGAAAATGGCTCGATCCACCGATTGCATCGAATTTCGGGCGCGACAAGGCAACCAAGTCATGTTCTACTCGTCCATCCCGCACCACCAAGCAGGAGATACCTTCATGCACGGAACGCACCGTTTGGCGCTCGAGGCGAAGCACGCCACGCTCGATGCACGGATCGCCGAGGAACAGGGCCGCCCAGCGCCCGACCAGGCCGCCATCGCGGAACTGAAGCGTCAGAAATTGCGCCTGAAGGAAGAGATCAGCGTAAACTGAACCGCGACGACGGCGGGCGCACCGGACCGGTCGCGCCCGTCAAGGTCGCGAGGTCAGTCCAACCGATATCATAGAGTAGAAACGAGCGGCGCCGCCGCAATTACAACGGCTTCAACACCGGGGTGAACCGTCGCGATGTCGCCGTCACCGGCTTACGCGCCAGCATAGGATCGATCGGCGAGTCGAAGGCGACGCCGATGCGTCCCTCTGCCACCCAGGCGATCGTGCCGCGAACCTGCCCCACGCCGCGCAGTTCGATCACGACCATGTCTCCGGTGCCCCCGGGCCCGACGAACTCAGCCATCAACCCGCCCTCCGACAGGTTGCGTACGCGCACCTGCACCGGCCCGGTCTGACCCGTCACGGTCAGCGTCGCCGCGAGCAGCAGGCTGTCGCGCGCGGTCCGCGTGGCGCCCTCTGGCGCCTCATCGCTGTTGTCCTGGCCGGTGGGACGATGATCCATCATGGAATCCGGTAGTTAGACGGAAAAAAGGGTCGACTGCGTCCCTACATCACGAATCTGGTTTTCAAAGCGTAAAAGGTCGACAATCCGCCCGCCGGCACTCGACTTTAGTCTTCGCGCGACACCCGCTCGTTGCGTTCGTGCCGTTCCTGCGCTTCAACGGTCATCGTCGCGATAGGCCGTGCCTCCAGCCGCCCCAGCGAAATCGGCTCGCCGGTCACTTCGCAATAGCCGTACTCGCCCTCGTCGATGCGGCGCAGCGCGGCGTCGATCTTGGCGATCAGCTTGCGCTGGCGATCGCGCGTGCGCAACTCGATCGACCAGTCGGTCTCGCTCGACGCGCGGTCGGCCAGATCGGCCTCGCGCAGCGGATCATTCTGCAACTGGTTCAGCGTGCCGGCCGCCTCTCGGTAGATGGCATCCTTCCACGCGTTCAGCTTCTGACGGAAATAGTCCTGCTGGCGCGGATTCATGAACGCCTCGTCGGCGGTCGGGCGATAGCCCTCCCCCGTGTCGTTCGCAGCAGCCGGCCAGACTTCCACAGGCTCGCTCACCCCGTTTAGAACAGTCGCCATCCCCAACTCTCCACACCGGTCTTTCCCGAGTGCCAAAGCGCTGTCGGGAAGCCGCCTCGTTTGCCCCGCGCCGCCTATAGTCAAGGGGATGTGGGCGCACAAGCGACCTTCTCCGCCGCAGCGGGCAGGCGGATGGTGGCGATCAGGCCCGGTACGGCATCGTCCAGAATCAGGTGGCCGCCATGCAACCGCGCCACCGCCGCGACCAGCGACAGGCCCAGCCCCGCGCCCGACGCCGACCGCGCCGAATCGAGCCGCCCAAACCGCCGCAGCGCGGCCTCGCGTAGCGCAGCGGGAATGCCGCGGCCCTCGTCTGCAACGCTCAACGACAGCCCAGTGCTAGTCTCGGTCACGGACAACGTGATCGTGCCTGCCCCATATTTCAGTCCGTTATCGATCAGGTTGCCGATCGCCTGCCCCAACAGCTCCCGCTGTACCGGCCGCATCGCCGCCGGCCCGGACAGCACGACGACCGCGCGACCTGCGTCCTCCGCGACCGGCCCGTAGATCTCGGCCAGATCGGACAGCATCGCGGCAAGGTCGACCGCGACGAATCCGTCGTGGCCGACGCCCGCATCGGCACGGCGGATGCTCAACGAGGTCTCGATGATCGCCAGCAACCGCCCCGCCTCCTCCTGCGCCTGGGCGATGGCGCGTGCCGCCGCGGGATCGGTCGCCGCGTCGCCGGCGCGGTCGAGCGCGGCGCGTAGGCGGGTAACGGGCGATTTCAGGTCGTGCGCCATCGCATCGGTGGCGAGCCGCAGTTCGTCGATCAGCGCGTGCAGCCGGTCGAGCGTCGCGTTGACCACAGTCGCCAGCGCGGCGAACGCGTCATGCCCGCCGCCCGGCAGCACGCGCAGCGACAGGTCGCCGCGCTGCGCCGCCTCCAGCGCACGTACCGGCTCCGCCAGACGCGACGCGAACATCCGCGCGGCCAACCATGCCGCAACCGCGGCCAGCAGCGCCGCCAGCACCAGCGCCGCCACGCTGGCGTCGGCCAGCACCGCGATCGCGCGGGTTTCGCCGCGCACCGCCAGCCCGCTCAGCAGGGCGCTTCCCTCCGGCAGCCGGGTGACGCGGACCCGCACCGTTTCAGGCCCGTCATGCCCCGTCCGCCGCAGCGTCATCGTCGCGCCGTGCCGTCCCGGTGTCGCGTCAGCGGGCCAGGCAGACAGATTGCCGGCGACCGGGCGATGCCGGGCATCGGCGAGCAGCACCACCGCACCCGGCGTCACGCGTCGTGTCGCCCGGTCGCCGATCGTGCGGGCCAGACCGGGCAGTCCGTCGCGGGCATAGACCGCCAGCAGGTCGTCGCGCAGCACGTCGACGGCGGCGTCGGTCTGCCGCGCGATCTCCCAGCGGACATAGGCGCCGCTGCCGGCCAGGATCGCCGCCGCGGCGACGATCTGGCAGGCGAAGACCAGCAGCGCGAGCCGCAGCGTCGTGCTCGCCTGGCTCACGGCGCGCTCGCCAGCCGATAGCCGACGCCGCGCACCGTATGCAGCAACGGATGACCGAACCCGTCATCGACCTTGCGCCGCAGCCGGCTCAGGTGAACGTCGATCACGTTCGTCCCCGGATCGAAATGATAGTCCCACACGCCCTCCAGCAGCATCGTGCGGGTGACGACCTGCCCGGCATGGCGCAGCAGGAATTCGAGCAGGCGGAATTCGCGCGGTTGCAGCTCGATCGTCTTGCCGGCGCGAAGGACGCGACGGGCGAGCAGATCCATCTCCAGATCGTCGTGGCTCAGCACCGTCTGCCGCGCCACCGCCGACGCGCTGCCGCGCCGGATGAGCAGCGCGATGCGCGCCTCCAGTTCCGAGAATGCGAACGGCTTCGTCAGATAATCGTCGGCACCGCTGGTCAGGCCGCGTACCCGGTCCTCGGGCGCGCCGAGCGCCGACAGGAAGATCACCGGGGTCGCGATCCCCGCCCCGCGCATGCCCGCCAGCACCGCCATGCCGTCGATGCCCGGCAGCATCCGGTCGAGCACGATGCAGTCGAAGCTGCCGTCGGTCGCGAGGAACAGCCCGTCGCGCCCGTTGGCGGCGTGATCGACGGTATAGCCCGCCTGCTGCAGCCCCTTCACGACGAAGTCGGCGGTCGCCGCATCGTCCTCCACCACCAGAATCTTCACGCCTTGGCCCCGTTCGTCGTGCGTCGCCGCGCGTAGCGGATCGTCGTTCGGCGCGCGCATTACCAATCCGTCATGTCGCCGTCACCACGCGGCATGCCCGGCTCCGTCACAGCCGGCACCATGACGAAGCCCGCACGTCCCCCAGCCAAGCGATCGGCCAGCCGGCTCGACGAGCGCGCGTGCGAGATGATCTTTCCGGTTTCGGCCGGGCTGATCGGCGTCTGCCTGACCGCGATCGGCATCATCCAGGTGATCGTGAGGCCCCATCATCGCAGCACCCTGGCCGACGACCTGCTGTCGGTCGACGCGGTGCTGTTCCTCGTCGCGATGTTGGCGTCCTATCTGGCCCTGCGGGTGCAGAGCGAGGTGCGGCTGCACCGCATCGAGCGCATCGCCGACCTGGCGTTCATCGTCGGCATGGGCCTGCTGACGACGGCCTGTTTCGTCCTGACATACTGGATGCACCCGTGAAGCAGCGGTGGCGGCAGGTCGCGATGGCGTTGCTGTTCGCGCTCGTCGTCGGTGCGACCGGCTATCTGCGGGATCTCGGCTATCCGGACGGACAGGTGTTCACGCTGGTCCCGGCGACCCGCGTCGCAACCCCGGCGTCGCGCGGCACCACCGCGGTCTTCCTGTCGGGCGACAGCGGGTTCAACACCGGCATGGGGCCGCGGATGATGCAGCGCATGGCCGACGCGGGCATTCCCGTGGTGGCGGTGAATTCGCTCACCGCCTTCGCCAGCCGCCGCACGCCGCAGGAGGCGGAGACTCTGGTCGAGCAGGCGATCGCCATTGCCGCGGCCTTGCCCGGTACGCGCCGCGTCGTGCTGATCGGCCAGTCGTTCGGCGCCAACATCGCGCTCGCAGCCGTGCCGACGCTGCCGACCGCGATCCGGCGCCGGCTCGCGATGGTCGAACTCGTCGTCCCCGCCGATACCATGTTGTTCCGCGCGACGCCCGGCGGCGTGTTCGACGTTTCGCACGACGGGCCCGCCCTGCCCTACGCCCGTCGCATCACCGGCGTGCCGGTGCTGTGCATCCACGGCGAGGTCGAGGACGACAGCCTTTGTCCGATCTGGCGGACGCCGGACGTGACGTCGGTCGCGCTGCCGGGCGGCCATTATCTCGACCACGACGACGCGCTGGTCGCGGCGACGCTGCTGCGTGCGCTGCATGTCACGATCGGGTGACCCGCGATGCCATTCGATACCTGGAGTCCTGAAATGCTGAGGTCCATCTCGTTCGCCGCGCTGGCGCTGCTGGCGGCCGCGCCCGCCGCCGCGGCGCCCGCCCTGCCGGAGGGCATCTGGATCAACCCGCGCCACAGCGTCGCGGTCCGCACCGGATCGTGCGGCGCGCGGCTGTGCGGATGGGTGGTCTGGGCGAGTGCGGAGGCGCAGGGCGACGCGCGCGATTCGGGCACCGGAAAGCTGATCGGCACGAAACTGCTGCAGGACTATCGCGCCGAGGGCGACCACCGCTGGAAGGGCACCGTATTCGTCCCCGACATGCAGCGCAGCTTCGATTCGGAGATCGCGCAGGTCTCCCCCGTCACGCTGAAGATCAAGGGCTGTATTCTCGGCGGCTTCATCTGCAAGTCGCAGCTCTGGACGCAGATCGCCGAGCCGCCCCGTGGCTGAGCTTAAGGCGCTTGCCGGCCGCTATCGCGGCCTCCTCCTCGCAGGAGTGGCGATCGTCCTGCTCGCCGTCGCGCTGCTCGCGCTCGACCGGCTAACGCGCGAGATCCACTTCGCCGATGTGAAGGCGGCGCTGGCGACGCTGACGCCGCACCGGATCGTGCTGGCCGGAACGCTGACGGCGCTCAGCTATCTCGCGCTCACCTTCTACGACGTGCTGGCGCTGCGCATCATCGGTCGCCCGCTACCGTGGCGCACCGCGGCGACCGCGTCGTTCACCAGCTATACGCTCAGCCACAATCTCGGCCTCGCGCTGCTGACCGGCGGGTCGGCGCGCTACCGGGTCTATACCGCGGCGGGACTCGACGGCCCCGATATCGCGCGCGTCATCGGGCTGGCGGGCGCGACCTTCTGGTCGGGCGTGATCGGGGTGACGGCCATCGCGCTGGTCTGCCATCGCGGGGCGCTCGACCTGTCGGGCCTCGCGCTGACCGCCGGACAGACGACGGCGGCCGGCATCGCCATCCTGATCGCGGTGGCGGGCGTCTTTGCCGCGACGATCCTCGTCCGCGGGCCGATCCGCATCTTCGGCATCGTCATACCCCTGCCCGGTCCCGGCCAGTTCGTGCTCCAGCTGCTGGTCGCCGCCGTCGATCTGGCCTGTGCCAGCGCCGCGCTGTTCGTGCTGATGCCCGATGCCGCGCCCGCGCTGCTGCCTGCCTTCGTGCTCGCCTATGCGCTCGGCATCACCGCGACGGTGGTGACGCATGTCCCCGGCGGCATCGGCGTGTTCGAGGCGGTGGTGCTGGGCGTGCTGCCCGGTGACCGCGTCACGCTGGTCGCCGCGTTGATCGCCTATCGCGTGATCTATTATCTCGCGCCGCTGGCCTTCGGCATCGTGCTGCTCGCTTGGCACGAGGGGCGCCGCCAGCGCGGCACGATGCGTTTCATCACGGGGCTGGAAAGCGCAATCGCCAGCGTCGCGCCGCTGCTGCTGGCGGCGGCGGCGTTCGCGGGCGGGGCGCTGTTGCTGCTGTCGGGCGCGCTGCCAGCGCTCGCGCCGCGCATGGGGGCGTTGGCGCATGTCTTGCCGCTGCCGTTCATCGAGGCGAGCCACCTTGCCGCCAGCGTCGTCGGCACGCTGCTGCTGTTGCTGGCGCCAGGCCTCTACCGCCGGCTGGACGGTGCGAACCTCGCCGCCCGTGCGCTGTTGGTAGCAGGTGCCGCCTTCTCGCTGATGAAGGGCATCGATTACGAGGAAGCCGCGGTCTGCCTCGGCGTCGCGGCGCTGCTGCACTGGACGCGCGGTGCCTTCTATCGCCGCACCGCGCTGACGCAGACCCCACTCAGCCCCGGCTGGCTGGCGAGTGTCGCGGTGGTGTTCGGCGGCGCGGTGTGGGCGGGCTTCTTCGCCTTCCGCCACGTGCAATATTCGGACGACCTCTGGTGGCATGTCGGCGTCCACGGCGACGCGCCGCGCTTCCTGCGCGCCAGCGTGGTGAGTGCGGCGGTGCTGATCGGCTTCGCGCTGTGGCGGCTGCTCGCGCCGGTACGCGCGCGTCCGGCGCCCGAGGCGTTCGATGCGGACCGAATCGACGCCGCGCTGACCCATGCGGGGCGAACCGATGCCATGCTGGCGTTGACCGGCGACAAGCGTTTCGTCTGGTCGGACGCGGGCGACGCCTTCGTGATGTACGGCATCGCCGGCGGCAGCTGGGTGGTGATGGGCGATCCCGTCGGCCCGCCAGACGAATGGCCCGACCTGCTGTGGCGGCTGCGCGAGGCGGCGGACCGGGTGCAGGCGCGGCTGCTGCTCTACGAGGTGTCGGGCGCGGTACTCGATCTCGCGATCGGCATGGGGCTGGAGATCGTCAAATTCGGTGAAGAAGCGCTCGTCGAACTCGACGCGTTCGATCTGGAAACGCCGCGCCTGCGCACCATACGCCGCGCGGCCCGCGGGCTGGAGCGCAAGGGGCTGTCGTTCCGCGTCGTCCCGGCTGCCGCGCTGCCCGTGGTCATCGACGAGCTGCAGGCGGTTTCCGACGAGTGGATGGCGTCGAAGGACCAGCGCGAGAAGATGTTCAGCCTCGGCCGGTTCGATCGCGACTATCTCTCGCACTTCGACACCGCGATCGTGCAGCGCGAGGGACAGATCATCGCATTTGCCAACATCTGGGCGACGCCCAATCGGGCGGAGGCGTCGATCGACCTGATGCGCCACCGCCATTCGGCGCCGGGCGGCACGATGGACTTTCTGTTCGTGCAGATGATCCTGTGGGCCGCGGCGCGGGGGTTCACGCGCTTCTCGCTCGGCATTGCGCCGCTGTCGGGCATCGCCGACCGCCGGCTGGCGCCGGCGTGGGCGCGCGTCGCCGCATTTGCCTTCCGCCACGGCGAGCGCATCTACGGCTTCCGGGGGTTGCGCGCCTACAAGGAGAAGTTCGCGCCGCGCTGGGAGCCGCGCTACGTCGCCGGGCCGCACGGTATCGGCATGCTGCTGGCGCTGCGCGACACGACCCGGCTGATCGGCGGCCGCGTCGAGCCACGCCCGGCCGCGCCGCCCGCGGTCGCTCCGACGCCTCGCGCCGAACCGCCTCGCGCCGTCTTCGCTCTGGCGACGCACAGCTGAGATGCGACAGACGCTCACCCGCATAGTGCTGGCGCTCGGCACGCTGCTGGTGCTCGGCGCGACGGTCGTGTCGTGCGCGCCCAGCATGTTCGCGGGCGAGGCCTATCAGCGGATCGCGCCGACCGGTCGGTTCCACGGCACGGTCGCGCTGTTCGTGTCGGGCGATGCCGGGATGCGCTTCGGCATGGGGCGGCCGGTGACGCTCGCGCTCGCCGGTATCGGCATCCCGGTGATCGGCATCAGCTCGCCCGTCGCCTTCGCCGACACGCATAGCCGCACCGCGGTCGACGCCGTCGTGATAGCCGGGGTGCGCCGCGCATTGGCGGTGCCGGGCACGAAGCGCGTGGTGCTGATCGGCCAGTCGTTCGGTGCCGACCTGTTGTCGACCACCGCCCCCGACCTGCCGCAGGACCTGCGCGCGAAAGTCGCCGCGATCGTGCTTGTGGTGCCGGCGCGGGCGACCTTTTTCCGCGCCGATCCGCTCGGCCTCGCCTATCACGCCGCGCCCGACGCGCACCCCGCCGCGGCGATGCGGGGACTGCGCTGGGCACCCGTCACCTGCATCCAGGGCGTGCAGGAAGAGGACAGCCTGTGCCCGCTGATCGACGGCGTACCAGCGACGCGGATCGTCATGCCGGGCGGGCATTTCCTGCGCCACGACGATGCCGGGCTGATCCGCGTGATCCTGCGCCAGCTGGCGCGCGACCACGCCACATGACCAAAGCGTAATCCGGCGCCCACCGCCCGATCATCCCGCGTCGCCCACGACGACGCCGGACAAGCGGGACATTCGATGCGCAAACCGATCTTCCTCGATCCCACCGGCCGGCGCGGGCGATGGGCGAAACGTATTTTGGCGATCGCGATCCTGCTGATCCTGCTCGGCGGCGTCATCTTCGCATCGACCCTGGTGTCAGTGCCGCGCGGGCGCGATCTGGCGCTGCCCCTGCCCCAGCCGCATGCCGCCGCGATGCGCGGCACGCCGCCCCGCCACGGCCTCGCCGCCTGGCTGCCGCGGATCAAGGCGCCCGCCGCCAGCTCCCCGCTGTCGGTCGGCTTCTACGTCCCCGGCGACGAATCGAGTATCGCGTCGTTGCGCCGCAATGTCGCCGCGCTCGACTGGGTAGTGCCCGCGACCGTCACCATCACCGGCCGGAAGCACGACCTCACCGTCGATCCCGACCCGGCCTTTGCTCGCATGATCGCCGCAATGCCGCATCCGCCGCGCGTGCTGCCGATGGTGCAGAACTATGATCGCGGGACATGGGACGGCGCCGCCGCCGCCGCGCTGTTCGCCGATCCTGCCGCGCGCGCTCAGATGATCGCGCGTCTCGCCGCCGTCGCTGCCCGACCCGGTAACGGCGGTCTGGTGCTGGATTTCGAGGCACTGCCGACTACCGCGATGCCGCGCTACCTCGCCTTCATCCGCGTCTTGCGCGCCGCCTTGCCCGCCGGCCGTCAGCTCGCCGTCACCGCCCCCGCCGGCGATGCGTCATGGCCGCTGGCGGCGATCGCGGCCTCGGTCGATCGTGTCATCCTGATGGCCTATGACCAGCATTGGCAGGGCGGCGAGCCCGGCCCGATCGCCGCACAGGACTGGTTCGTCCGCCAGGTCGCCGACGCCCGCCGCGCGATCGGCGGCGACCGGCTGGTCGTGGCGCTCGGCAGCTACGGCTACGACTGGCACGGCGGCCACTCCGATGCGCTGTCGATCGAGGAGGCATGGCTCGCCGCGCACGACAGCGATGCCCGCCCCGCCTTCGACCCGGCCAGCGGCAACACCGCCTTCGCCTATGACGAAGGCGGCGAGCGTCACACGATCTGGATGATGGACGCCGCAGCCAGCTGGAACCAGCTGCGCGCGCTGCAACAGATGGGTATCGACGACATCGCGCTGTGGCGGCTGGGCAGCGAGGACGCCGATTTCTGGCCCGCGCTCGCCGCGTTCCGAAAAGGCGGTCGCCCCGACCTGACCCACCCACGGGCGCTGCTCGAAACCGATGTCGAAGGCAGCGGCGAGGTGCTACGCATCACCGCGACGCCGACGCCCGGCCGGCGCATCGTGACGTTCGACGGCACCGGTCTGATCCGCGCCGCCAGCTATGCCGCCATCCCGACGCCCTATGTCGTCCAGCGCGCCGGTGCCGCCGACCCGAAGGCGATCGCGCTCACCTTCGACGACGGTCCCGACGGCACATGGACGCCACGCATCCTCGACGTGCTGGAACGCGCGCACGTCCCCGCCACCTTCTTCGTGATCGGGGAGAACGTCCTCGAACATCCCGGCCTCGTCGCCCGCATCGTCCGCGGCGGCAGCGAACTGGGCAACCACAGCTACACCCACCCCAATCTCGCGGGTGCGTCGGACGCGTCCACCAGCCTCGAACTGAACGCGACGCAGCGCGTGGTCGAGGCCTATACAAGGCGGCGGATGACGCTGTTCCGCGCGCCCTATTTCGGCGACGCCGAGCCGACCACCACCGACGAATTGCAGCCCGCGCTCGCCGCGCAGCAGGCGGGCTACACCGTCGTCGGGCTGCACGTCGATCCCAACGACTGGCAGCGGCCGGGCGCCGACGCGATCGTCCGGCAAGTGGTCGATCAAGTCCGCGCCGGCAGCGCCGACCGCTCGGCGAACGTCGTCCTGCTCCACGACGGCGGCGGCGATCGCGAGCAGACGATCGCCGCATTGCCGCGTATCATCGCGACGCTGCGCGCGCAGGGCTATCACTTCGTCACCGCCTCGCGCCTCGTCGGCATATCGCCGGCGCAGGCGATGCCGGTGGTGGCGGGACGCGACCTGACCGCGGTACGGATCGACGTCGCCAGCTTCATCATTGTCGCGGGCGTCATGTTCCTGATCGGCTGGATCTTTTACCTCGCGATCGCGCTCGGCATGGCGCGCGCGGTGCTGATGGCGGCGCTGGCGTGGTGGCAGACCCGGCGGCGCCGTAGCGAACCGCCGGTGTTCGCGCCTTCCGTCTCGGTCATCATCCCCGCCTATAACGAGGAACGCGTGATCGCGACGTCGATCGAACGCATCCTCGCCAGCGACTATCCCGCGCTGCAGATCATCGTCGCCGACGACGGATCGCGCGACGCGACCAGCGCGATCGTCCGCACGCGCTTCGGCGACGACGATCGCGTGACGCTGCTGACGCTGCCGAACGGCGGTAAGGCCGCCGCGCTCAACCGTGCGCTGCTGCACGCGAGCGGCGAAGTGGTGATCGCGCTCGACGCGGATACGCAGTTCGAGCCCGACACGATCCGCCACCTGGCGCGCTGGTTCGCCGATCCTCGCATCGGGGCGGTCGCGGGCGACGCGCGGGTCGGCAATCGCGTCAACCTCGTCACACGCTGGCAGGCGGTCGAATACATCACTGCGCAGAACCTCGAACGCCGCGCGCTCGCCGGCTTCGATGCGATGACGGTGGTGCCGGGTGCGGTCGGCGCCTGGCGCCGTACGACGCTCGATGCGGTCGGCGGCTATCCGGAGGACACGCTGGCCGAGGATCAGGATCTCACCATCGCCGTGCAACGCGCCGGCTGGCGCGTGACCTATGATCCAGAGGCGGTCGCATGGACCGAGGCGCCGGAGAGTTTCGCAGGTCTGGGCAAGCAACGCTATCGCTGGGCGTTCGGCACGCTGCAATGCCTGTGGAAGCATCGCGGTATCTGGCGGTCGCGCCGCCCGCGCGGGCTGGCGCTGGTCGGCCTGCCGCAGGCGTGGATCTTCCAGATCCTGTTCGCCGCCATCTCGCCCGTAATCGACCTCGCGCTGGTCGTGTCGGTGGTGGGCACCGCGCTGCGCGTCGCGCAGCATGGCTGGGCGCAGACGTCCGGCGACGTCGCGACGATGGCGCTCTACTGGGTCGCCTTCACTGCGGTCGACGTCTTTTGCGGCTGGATCGCCTATAGGCTCGACGGCGGGCAGGCGCGCTATCCCGCCCATCTGCTGGTCGCGCAGCGGGTAGTGTACCGTCAGCTCATGTACGGCGTCGTGCTGCGCGCGATCGGATCGGCGATCGGCGGCTGGGTGGTCGGCTGGAGCAAGCTGGATCGCAGCGGGCGGGTCGCGGTGGCGGAAGGGCCGAGATAGTCCGACCTCGCCCAACAGCCTTTCAATGTCCGGGCGTCGGGGGCAAAGCGCGTCTATGTGTGCTCGCCTTCCCGCTCTTGCGTTCAGCCCAGCGCGCGAGCGACGCGCATGACCCTCATCCCGGTCGCCGAAGCGCAGTCCCGCCTGCTCGCGCTCGCCACACCCCGCCCGGCCGAGACCGTCCCGCTGGCGAAGGCCGCCGGCCGCTGGGCCGCCGCCGACGTCGCCGCCACGCGCACCCAGCCCGATGCGGACCTGTCAGCGATGGACGGTTATGCCATCCGCTTCGCAGACCGGACCGCGCCGATGCGCGTCGTGGGTGAGAGTGCGGCCGGACGTCCCTTTTCGGGACAAATCGGCGCGGGCGAGGCGGTCCGCATTTTCACCGGTGCGGCCATGCCTGCCGGCGCGGACTGCGTGCTGGTGCAGGAAGAAGCGGCGCGGGCCGGCGATACGCTGACGCTGTCGGGCGAGGGGCCGAAGGGCGTCGGCGGCAATGTCCGCCGCCGCGGATTGGACTTCGCCGAAGCCGAGATCGTCGTCGCCGCGGGCGAGCGCTGGACGCCGCCGCGCGTCGCGCTCGCCGGGCTCGCCGGTCACGCCACCGTCCCCGTCCGTCGCCGGGTGCGCGTCGCGATCGCCTCCACCGGCGACGAACTCGTCCCGCCAGGCACCCCGCTCGCGCCCGGGCAGTTGCCCGAGAGCAACGGCGTCCTGCTCGCCGCGCTACTGGCCGACCTGCCCGTCGAGATCGTGTCGCTTGGCATTCTGCCGGACCGCCTTGACGTTCTCACCGCCGCCTTTGCCGCGGTCGATGCCGACATCCTCGTCACCACCGGCGGCGCGTCGGTCGGCGACCACGACCTCGTCCGGCCCGCGCTCGAAGCGGCGGGCGCGACGATCGACTTCTGGCGGATCGCGCTGCGGCCGGGCAAACCGATGATGGCCGGGCGGATGCGCGACACCGTGGTACTCGGGCTGCCCGGTAATCCGGTGTCGGCCTTCGTCACCGCCACCTTGTTCCTGCGACCGCTCGTCGCGGCGTTGGGCGGGGCGTCCGCGCCCTTTCCCCCAACCTACACCGCGCCGCTCGGCGAACCGCTCCCCGCCAACGGCCCGCGCACCGATTATCTCCGCGGCGCGGTGATCGACGGGCGCGTTCTTGTCGCCGCCATCCAGGACAGTTCGATGCTGCGCACGCTCGCCCGCTCGACCTGCCTCGTCCTGCGTCAGCCGCATGCCCCGCCGGCGGCAATCGACGATCTCGTGGAGCTGTTGCCGATCGCTTGACAGGGTCGAGAACAATACATAAACGTTCGTTATCTGTTCCAGACGGAGGTCCGTCCATGCTAACGAAGAAGCAGCACGAGCTGATCTGCTTTATCGCCGATCGCCTCAACGAAACCGGCATCTCGCCATCGTTCGAGGAGATGAAGGAGGCGCTGGACCTCAAGTCGAAGTCTGGCGTCCATCGCCTGATTTCGGCGCTGGTCGAGCGCGGCTTCCTGCGTCGCCTCGCCAACCGTGCCCGCGCGCTCGAAGTCATCAAGATGCCCGAGCGGTCGGAGGCGAAGACGCCGCCGCACGTCTCAACTTCGTCAACATTCGCGGGTGCGAGCACGCCCGATCGTGCGCCGCCGTCGCCCGCAAACGACGTGATCGAGATCCCGCTGCACGGTCGCATCGCCGCCGGCGTGCCTATCGAGGCGATGGAGGGGGCGACGATGCTTCCCGTCCCCGCCGCGCTGCTCGGCTCGGGCGAGCATTATGCGCTGGAGGTGTCCGGCGATTCGATGGTCGAGAAGGGTATTCTCGATGGCGACTATGCCCTCATCCGCCGGACTGAGACGGCGCGTGATGGCGACATCGTCGTCGCGCTGATCGACGATCACGAGGCGACGTTGAAGACCTTCCACCGCGAAGGCGCGATGATCCGTCTCGACCCCGCCAATCGCAACTACGACCCGCAACGCTACGCCGCGCGGCAAGTACAGGTGCAGGGCAAGCTCGCAGGGCTGCTACGCCGGTATTGAAGCAGTTGCCCAAAACCCGGTTCGTGCTGAGCGAAGTCGAAGCACTTGGCAGGCACCGGCCACCGCAGTCTAGCGACGCCAATCGTTACCTTTGGGCGGCATCACGGTCGGCGGATGCTCCCAGGGATGGTCTCCCGCCCCATCGCCGACCGTCGTCACGCCGGGCGGTGAGAGCGTCAGGCTGACCCCGCCCGACCGACGCAGGAACCGCCGGTCGATCTTCAACCAGCGGGGCGCACACGCCCGCGGCAAGTTGCGCTCGCTGACGACGATATCGACTGTTCGGCACAGGCGGATCAGCGGCAGCGCATCGACCAGATACCCGCTGCGCGTCGCCAGCAGGCGGGTGCTTCGCCGAAGCGGACCAGGCACAAATCCGAGTTGCACCGGGCGCCCGACATGTCGTCGATCGCGGGCAACTCCCCGTCCACCCCGCCACCCTCAGCCAGCAGGTCGCGAACATAGTTCCCGGCCCGCTCGCGCAGCAACGCCATGCCCCCATCCGGCATCCGCACCGCCAGATGCCGTCCGTCACCGGTCACGATCAGGTCCGGCGCCGGCGTCGCCAACGCCCACATCGCTCCGATAAGCACCGGCACGCCGCCCCACCACCGCGCCCGCGTCCGCCACAACGCGATCCAAAGCCCCCCACCCACCATCAGCCCGAACGCCCCCCGCGGCATCGCCGGCAGCGCCGCCACCGCTCCCGGTGCCGCCGCGGTCGTCCGTGCGATCGCCAGCAACAGCCCCAGCGCCTTTCCCGCCAGCCACCACAAGGGGGCGCCCAGCCCAACCCCGTCGAGCAGCAATGCCCCCGCCTCCAAGGGCATGATGACGAAGGTCGTCAGCGGAATGGCGACGATATTGGCGAGCGCGCCGTAGGCCCCTGCCTTGTGGAAGTGAAAAAGTCCGATCGGCACCAGTGCCAGCTCGACGACGATGCCGGTCGCCAGCAGCACCATCAGCCCGCGCGCCGTCCGCGCCGCCCACCCCTCGTCCCGCACTCCGAACCACCGCCGCCCCGCCGCACTTTCATGCAGCGCGACGATCGCACTGACGGCGGCAAACGACAGCTGGAAGCTCGCGCCCACCACAGCCTCGGGCCACAGCACCAGCACCACCAGCGCCCCGACCGCGACGAGCCGCAGCGTCACCGCTTCCCGCCCCATCGCCAGCGCGGCGAGCACCAGCAGCGCGGCGACGCAGCTGCGGATCGTCGGCACCTCGCCGCCGGTCAGCCAGGTGTAACCGACCGCCGCTAAGGCCCCGACGCCGGCGGCGAGCAACGGCAGCCGCAGGTTTAGCGCCGCCCACGGGCTGAGCGCCAGCAGCCGCAGCGCCACGAACATCGCCGCGCCGACGACCGCGGTGATGTGCAGCCCGCTGACCGACAGGAGATGCGCCAGTCCCGACCGCCGCATCGCCTCGGCATCGTCTTCGGGAATGGCGCCCTGATCGCCGGTCGCCAAGCTGGCCGCCACCGCGCCCTCCGCCCCGGCAAGCCGTGAGCGGATGTGGCTCGACAGCCGCACTCGCAGATCGCTCCGTCCCGCGTCGCCCGGCGCGATCACCTCGACCGGCGCGAACCCCCGTCCGGTCGCCCCCAACCCGCCGAACCACGCGACCCGCGTGAAGTCGTGCGCCCCCGGCACCGCCGCCGGCGCGGGCGGCATCAGCCGCGCCCGCAGCCGGATCGTCGCACCTGCGGCCAGCCCGGCGGGCACGTCGCGTTCGGCCAGATTGACGCGGATCCGCGGCGGCAGCCCCGCCGCCCCAACCGGCGCCAGCCGCAACCGCACCAGTTCGCGCGCCGCCAGAGGCTCGATCCGCTCCACCCGCGCGATGAATGCCACGATCGCCGGTCGCGCCAGCACCGGTGCCGCCACGCGCTCCGCCCGCCACCACGTCGCGCCCGTGCCGAGCGCAACGGCAATCCCGGCGATCGTCATCGCTCGACCGGCGCGGCCACCCGGTGCAAGCGCCGCCCCGGCCACAGCAACGGCTAAACTCGCCAGCAGCACCGCGATCCAGGCGCCCTGATCCGGCAGCACGAACCATGCGGCGATCCCCGCACCAAACGCGACCGGTATCCAAAGCGGCAGCTGATCGCGCTCGGCCTCCAGCCATGCCTCGATCGACCACGGACGCCATGCGCCCATGATTTGAAGCGGGGCAAACGCCATGCTAGTGCGCGCAGCGGCTGAAACGGCCATCCTGTCTCGATCCTGGGAGCATGTGCGCTTGAGCGCAACCACCGAAACCGACGCATCCGCGCACGGTGCCAACGCCGCTGTTGTCACGCGCTTCGCGCCGTCGCCGACCGGCTATCTGCACATCGGCAATGCCCGCACCGGCATGTTCGCCTGGCTCTATGCCCGCCATCATGGCGGCCGCGCGCTGCTGCGGATCGAGGATACCGACAAGGCGCGGTCGACGAAGGACGCGATCGACGTGATCTTCGACGGTCTCGACTGGCTGGGCCTCGACTGGGATGGCGAGCCCGTGTTCCAGTCGACACGTGCCGGCAGACATGCCGAAGTGGTCGATGAATTGCTGGCCGCCGGTCGCGCCTATCGCTGTTACATGACGCAGGCCGAACTGGCGGAAGCGCGAGCCGCCGCCGAGGCCGAGCGCCGTCCGTTCCGCCTGCAGTCGCCGTGGCGCGACGCCGACCCCGCAACCGCGCCCGCCGACCAGCCGTTCGTCGTCAGGATCAGGGCCGAGCGCGAGGGCGAGACGGTGATTGAGGATCTGGTGCAGGGCCGCGTCGCCGTCGCCAATGCCGAGCTGGACGATATGGTCCTGCTGCGCTCGGACGGCACGCCGACGTATATGCTCGCGGTCGTGGTCGACGATCACGACATGGGGGTGACGCACGTCATCCGCGGCGACGACCATCTGAACAACGCGTTCCGCCAGCTGCCGATCATCCGCGCGATGGGATGGGCCGAGCCGGTCTATGCCCACATCCCGCTGATCCACGGTGGCGACGGCGGCAAGCTCTCGAAGCGGCACGGCGCACTGGGCGTCGATGCCTATCGCGACGAGATGGGCATCCTGCCCGAAGCTCTGTTCAACTATCTGCTGCGTCTCGGCTGGGGACATGGCGACGACGAAGTCATCTCGAAGGCGCAGGCGATCGAATGGTTCGACCTCGACGGCGTCGGCAAATCACCAGCGCGGTTCGATTCTAAGAAGCTGGAGAACCTGAACGGTCAGTACATCCGCGCCGCCGACGACGCACGCCTGGCCGATCTGGTCGTGCCGCACCTGGGCTTCGAACTGACCGACGATCAGCGCGCGGCGCTCGTCCGGGCGATGGCGTCGCTGAAGCCGCGGGCGGCGAGCATCCTCGAACTAGCGGACGGCGCGGGCTTCCTGTTCCGCCAGCGGCCGATCCCGATCGACGAAGCCGCCGCTGCGTTGCTGGCGGGAGACGCCCCCGCGCTACTGGCCCGCCTGCACGCCGCTCTTGACGCGGTGCACAAGTGGGATACGGAGGCGCTCGAAACGGCGGTACGCGAGGTCGCCGAGACGGCGGGCGTCAAGCTCGGCGCGGTGGCACAGCCGCTACGCGCCGCGCTCGTCGGTCGGAAGACCTCGCCCGGAATCTTCGACGTGCTCGACCTGCTCGGGCGCGACGAGAGCCTGGGACGGATCGCCGACCAGATGGCCTGAGCGCGGCTGCGCTCGACGGCAGATGTGAAAGGACCAGCAATGACCGACACCAATGTAACCATCGGCGACGGCGAATATTCGGTCCTCTCGGGCAGCGTCGGCCCGGACGTGATCGACATCCGCAAGCTGTATGCGAAGACGGGTATGTTCACCTACGACCCGGGCTTCACCAGCACCGCGTCGTGCGAATCCGGGCTGACCTACATCGACGGCGACGAGGGCATCCTGCTCCATCGCGGTTATCCGATCGGCGAGCTGGCCGAACAGTCGAGCTTCATGGAGGTCAGCTACCTCCTGCTGAACGGCGAACTGCCGTCGAAGGCCGAGCTGGACAAGTTCGCCCATACGATCAGCCGGCACACGATGCTGCACGAGCAGCTCGCGACCTTCTATCGCGGGTTCCGCCGCGACGCGCATCCGATGGCGATCATGTGCGGCGTCGTCGGTGCCTTGAGCGCCTTTTATCACGACTCGACCGACATCACCGATCCGCGCCAGCGGATGATCGCGTCGCACCGGCTGATCGCCAAGATGCCGACGATCGCGGCGATGGCGTATAAGTATTCGGTCGGACAGCCGTTTCTCTACCCCGACAACAACCTGAGCTACACCGGCAACTTCCTGCGCATGACGTTCGGCGTCCCGGCCGAGGAATATGTCGTCAATCCGGTGGTCGAGAAGGCGCTGGACCGCATTTTCATCCTGCACGCCGATCATGAGCAGAACGCGTCGACCTCGACCGTCCGGCTTGCGGGCTCGTCGGGGGCGAACCCGTTCGCGTGCATCGCGGCAGGTATCGCCTGCCTGTGGGGCCCGGCGCATGGCGGCGCTAACGAGGCGGCGCTGAACATGCTGCGCGAGATCGGCACGCCGGATAAGATTCCGGAATATATCGCCCGCGCCAAGGACAAGAACGATCCGTTCCGCCTGATGGGCTTCGGGCACCGCGTCTATAAGAACTACGACCCGCGGGCGACCGTGATGCAGCAGACGGTGCGTGAGGTGTTCGCCAGCCTGAACGTTTCCGATCCGGTGTTCGAGACGGCGCTGCAGCTGGAAGAGATCGCGCTGAAGGATCCGTATTTCGTCGAGAAGAAGCTGTTCCCGAACGTCGACTTCTATTCGGGCGTCATCCTGTCGGCGATTGGGTTCCCGACGACGATGTTCACCGTGCTGTTCGCGCTGGCCCGGACGGTCGGCTGGGTGGCGCAGTGGAACGAGATGATCTCCGACCCCGAGCAGAAGATCGGCCGTCCGCGTCAGCTCTACACCGGGCCGACCGAGCGGCACTATACGCCCATCGGCGAGCGCTGAGCGGCATGATCCGCGGCATTCTCATCGTCGTCGGGCTCGCCGCGGCGGCGATGGGGCTGCTGTGGATCGGTCAGGGGCTCGGCTACATCCGCTGGCCGCAGTCGAGCTTCATGATCGACCAAAGCGTGTGGATCGACCGCGGTGCGATCCTGGCGGTCGCCGGTCTCGCGATCGTGCTGCTCGTCCGGCGGGTTCGCCGCTGAGACTTCAGCGCGATATGGTCCCGAGCATCCGGCGATAGTCGGGCGGCGGCACGGCGCGTTCGAATGCGCAGCCGATACGGCCACCCAGCGCCCATTTCACCTCCGCCAGTCGCGCACCGATCGCCGGCAACGTGATCCGCAGCGCATCGCCGGGTGTGAGCTCCGAGTCGCAGCGTGCCATGAAGCCGCCGGCCGACACGTTCACGACCACGAGTTGCAGCCACTCCCCATTCGCCATGATAGCGCGCGCGCGGTGATGGACGTCGTCTCGCACATCCCTGCGCAGCTCGGCATAGGCCAGATTGTCGTACGCCATCATCCGCTCCCGTTCACAGGCACGTTGACTACGACCGAGGGACTGAAAAATCCTTGTATGAAAACCGGTTAGCGGATCGTTTGCTATTATGTCAGGGCTGCAGCAGACCGTGATGCTTCTTGCCCGCGGATAATCGAACCGGAGCCGAAACGAGAATCATCGTACTTTCATCGGCGACCTTCTCGCCATCGACCCGCGCACCGCCGCCGGCGACGAGACGCCGCGCCTCGCCCTTGGAGGCGGCGAAGCCCAGACCGATCAGTGCGTCGACGATGCCGATGCGGCCCCCGGCGACGCTGAGCGTCGGCAGGGTGGCGCCCGATGCGCCCTCCTCGAATGTACGGCGCGCGGTCTCCGCCGCCTCGTCTGCGGCCGGCCGGCCGCGGCACAGCGCGGTGGCCTCGGTCGCCAGGATCTTCTTCGCCTCGTTGATCTCGGCCCCCTCGAGCGATTCGAGGCGGGCGATCTCGTCGAGGGGCAGGTCGGTGAACAGGCGCAGGAAGCGGCCGACGTCGCGATCGTCGGTGTTGCGCCAGAACTGCCAGTAATCGAAGTGCGGCAGCTGATCCTCGTGCAGCCACACCGCGCCGGCGACGGTCTTGCCCATCTTCTCGCCCGACGCGGTCGTCAGCAGCGGCGTCGTGACGCCGAAGACCTCGATCCCGTCCATGCGGCGGGCAAGCTCGACGCCGTTGACGATATTCCCCCACTGGTCGCTGCCGCCCATCTGCAACCGGCACGCCTGGCGCACCGCCAGCTCGCGAAAGTCGTAGGCTTGCAGGATCATGTAATTGAATTCGAGGAAGCTGAGCGATTGTTCGCGGTCGAGCCGCAGCTTCACGCTGTCGAAGCCGAGCATGCGGTTGACCGAGAAATGCCGCCCGACCTCCCGCAGGAACGGGATGTATTCCAGCGCGTCGAGCCACTGGGCATTGTCGAGCATGATCGCGTCGGTCGGCCCGTCGCCGAAGGTCAGGAAACGGTCGAAGATGCGCCGGATCGAGGCGACATTGTCGGCGATGCGATCGGTGGTCAGAAGCTGGCGCGCCTCCTCCTTGAACGACGGGTCGCCGATCTTGCCGGTGCCGCCGCCCATCAGCACGATCGGCTTGTGCCCCGCCTGTTGCAGGCGGCGCAGCAGCATGATCTGAACGAGGCTGCCGACGTGCAGCGACGGCGCGGTCGGATCGAAACCGATATAGCCCGGCACCACCGCCTTCGCCGCCAGCGCGTCGAGCGCCCCGGCATCGGTCATCTGATGGACATAGCCGCGCTCGATCAGGGTGCGCAGCAGGCTGGATTGGAAGTTGAGATCGGTCATGACAGCGTGGCGCTTAGCGGGGGGCGCAAGGGTTGCGCAAGCGAGGGGCCGGTGGGTGGGGGAAGCAGCGCTCCGATAGTCTTGAGCGACTTTGGCGGAAAGCATCCGCCGGTGCTGCCACGCAGGCGGGAGTTCAGAGTTGCGAAGCCCGGCGCTTGTCGCCCTGGGCTCCCGCCTTCGCGGGAGCACGGTGTGCTTGGAATCAGCGTCAAAGTCACGGACATGCGCTGCATTCGTCCCCTGTTGTATCTTTTGGCTCTTTTGCCGAAGCCGCTTTGCTAGGCCTCTGCTCAACGTCTGGATCACTTAGCAGCATGAAGCAGATCGCAACGATGTAGGACACAGGGTTCACGTTCGCGCTTTCCTCTCGGCGTCGCCAGCGCCACAACGCTGGCATGCCACTCACGCTAAAGCCCCATCCAGACACACCGACGCAGAGCATCGCCGGCATATCGGTGGAGTGGACCGCGACCGATGGCGACGACGTGCTGCTGACGTTCCGCATCGCAGGGGCGGATTCAGTGGTGGTCCCTCCCCCCGCCCCGCCCGCGCGGACCGACGAGCTTTGGCGGACGACCTGCGCGGAGCTCTTCTGGCGCGGGGACGGCGCGGCGGGGTATCGGGAGTTCAACCTGTCGCCGTCGGGCGAATGGGCAGCCTATGATTTCGACGCATACCGCACCGGCATGCGCGATGCCCCTCAGGCGGTGCCGCCGCATGTCGATGTCAGGCGAAATGGCAACGACGTGATACTCACGGCTGATGTCGACCTGTCCGGCCTGCCCCCCGGCGGGGCGTCGGTCGGACTGTCGATGGTCATCACACACCATGACGGCGCCCGATCCTATTGGGCGCTCGCCCACCCGCCCGGCGCGCCCGATTTCCATCATCCCGATTGCTTTGCGATGAAAGTCCCGGCAACCGATTGACCGATGAAATTCGGTATCGATCGCCTGTTGTCCGACCCCGCGCTGCTCGACCAGTTGAGCGGCAAGCGGGTCGCGCTGCTTGCCCATCCCGCGTCGGTGACGGCGGACCTGACCCATTCGCTTGACGCGCTGGTCGCCGCCGGCGTCAACGTGACCGCGGCGTTCGGGCCGCAGCACGGGCTGCGCGGCGACAAGCAGGACAATATGGTCGAGTCACCCGACTTCGACGATCCCGTCCACGGCGTGCCCGTCTTCTCGCTCTATGGCGAGGTACGGCGGCCGACCGGCCAGTCGATGGGGACGTTCGACGTGCTGCTGGTCGACATGCAGGATCTCGGCTGTCGCATCTACACCTTCATCACCACCCTGCTCTACGTGCTCGAAGCCGCTGCCGAGCATGGCAAGGAGGTCTGGGTGCTCGATCGCCCCAACCCCGCCGGCCGGCCGGTCGAGGGGCTGACGCTGCTGGCCGGATGGGAGAGCTTCGTCGGCGCCGGGCCGATGCCGATGCGGCATGGGCTGACGCTGGGCGAGATGGCCTTGTGGTTCGTCAAGCAGTTCGCGCTGGACGTCGACTGCCGCGTCGTGACGATGGAGGGCTATGATCCCGCCGCCGCGCCGGGTCACGGCTGGCCCGACGAGCGCATCTGGATCAACCCCAGCCCGAATGCGCCCAATCTCAACATGGCGCGCGCCTATGCCGGCACGGTGATGCTGGAGGGGACGACGCTGAGCGAGGGGCGCGGGACGACGCGGCCTCTGGAGATCTTCGGCGCGCCCGATATCGATGCGCGCGCGGTGATCGCGCGCATGCAGCGGATCGCGCCCGAGTGGCTGGCGGGATGCGCACTGCGGCCGATCAGTTTCGAGCCGACCTTCCACAAGCATGTCGGCCAGCTGTGCCACGGCGTCCACATCCATGCCGAGGAGCCGGTGTACGATCACGACGCGTTCCGGCCGTGGCGGGTCCAGGCGCTGGCGTTCAAGGCGATCCGCGCGCTGTATCCCGATTATCCGCTGTGGCGCGATTTTCCGTACGAATATGAGTTCGGCAAGCTGGCGATCGACGTCATCAACGGCGGGCCAGGCCTGCGCCTATGGGTCGACGATGCGAATGCGCTGCCGGCCGATCTCGACGCGCCGGCGCGGGCCGACGAGGCGGCGTGGATCGCGGTGCGCGCGCCCTTCCTGCTCTACTGACGCCAATGCTGTCCGGCCTGATCTTCGCGACGGAGGATGCTGACGATCGCCCCGACACGCTGGCGGCGACGTTGCCGTTCGGGGGCAGCACGCTGATCGAATATCAGGCGCGGCTGCTGGCGGCGGTCGGCGTCGGTCACGTGCTGGTCGCGGTCTCCCGCACGACGCCCGCATTACTGGGGGCGACGAGCCGGATCGCCGCGCGCGGGATGACGGTCGATGTCGTCCGATCGGCCGAGGACGCCGCGGCGAAGGTCCATCCGCTGGCGCAGGTGATCGTGGTGGCGGACGGTCTGGTCACCACCGATGCGGTCATCGAATGGATGGCGTCGGGGCATCAGGAGGTGCTGCTGGTCACGCGCGATGGCGATGTCGAAGCGGGCGGCAGCGTCGAGCGGGTCGACTCGGCACATCTGTGGGCTGGACTCGCCCGCGTACCGGCCCGGCGGCTAGCCGAGGTCGCGACGATGCCGGCGGATTATGATTTTCAGTCGACACTCCTGCGCCACAGCGTGCAGGCGGGCGCCGAACACTTGCTGCTACCCGCCGCCACCGCGCGGACGCGGCACGGCGTCGAGCGCGACGGCGGTGCGCTGCTGCAACGATCGAGGTCGGTGCTGGCGGCGTTGGGGGATCGGCGGACGGCGTGGGTCGACCGCTATCTGTTCACCCCGGTGACGGGATGGACGCTGCCGCAGCTGGTCGCGCGCGGGATCGCCGGTTGGGGACTGATCGTCGCGGCGGTCGCAGCGATCGCGGGTACGGTAGCGTTTTATGCGCTAGCGATGCCGTCGCTGGCGCTGGTGCTGACGATCGTCGCGATCTCGGTGCTGTCGACCGGATCGATGCTCAGTTGGCTGCGCGGCGAGGATCGCGCGGCACGGTTTCAGGAGCGCGCGATCCCTGCATTGGCCGCGCTGTCGGCGCTGGCGCTGGGCGTGTGGAGCCTGCGCGCGAGCGGGGCGGCAACGGGGCTCGCGCTGGCGCTGTGCGGGATCGCGGCGGTGGTCCTGGCGGATCGCGTGCCGGCGCCGCGCCGGCGGTGGTCGGGCACGCCCGCCGCCTATCCGCTGGTACTGCTGCTGCCGACGCTGGCGGGCAGCGCGACGATCGGGCTGGCGCTGGCGACCGCCTACGCCTTTCTGACGCTCGGTTCGGGGATCGAAGCTGTGCGCGAAGAGGCTTAGGAGCGTCTTAACGACGTTTGCGTTAGATCAAAGCCGATGCCTCACCTCGCCCAATTGCCGCCCGACGTGCGCGCCCTGCTCGACCGCGCCGCGGTCGGGCGCGCGCGCCCGCGCGATGCGGTGGCGGCGGCGGTGCAGGCGGTGTTTCCCGACAGCGACGACCGGACCCGCGCGGTGGTGGCGGCTGGGTTCCGCAGCGCCTGCACGACGTTGGAGCGCGCGATTGCCGAACGGGTGACGCCGGTAGCCGAGACGCTGGCGGCGGCGGGCACCCTGCGCATCGGCGGATTGGGGGATGAGCTGTTGGCGCGCGCGCGGCTAGACCGCATCGCCGATGCGCTGCCGTTCGATGCGGGTGCCGATGCGGCAAGCCCAAGCCTGCTCGTCCGGCTGGCGCACAGCAGCGACACCGCAGTCGCGCGGGCGGCCGGCGGCTTGCTGGCTGCGGAGAGCCGACGACAGAGTGACGGCGGCGTGGGGATCGATCTCCCCGCCGCGCAGCATGCGATGCTGGCGTGGCGAGTCGCTGCGGCGCTGCGTCGCGAAGGCGACGATGCGTTCGACCGTGTGCTGGCCGATAACGTCGCGCGTGCGATCGCCGCGCTTGACGATGGCGCGCGGGTCGAGACGACGGCGATGCGGCTGGTGACGCTGATCGACGCACGCCCGGACGAATTGCCCGCGCTGATCGGGGAGGCGCTGAGCGACCGGCGGCCGGCGTTGCTGGCGGCGTTGCTCGCCCATGCGCTGGGGGTGACATATGAGGCGGCGCGCGGCCTGCTGACCGAGCCGGCGGATGCGCGGCTGGGGCTGGCGCTGCGCGCGCTGGACCTGCCGCGGGAGACGATCGCGCGGACCGGGCTGTTGCTGGTCGAGACCGATCCGGCGGGCGACGTTGACGGTTTCGGCGAGACGCTCGACGCGTTGATGCGTCTGCCGGCCGCAGTGGCCGCGGCGGCGATCGCGCCGCTGGCGCTGCCGCCCGAATATCGCGCCGCCATAGCCGCAATCGAGCGTGCGCGATGAGCCCGCTCGACGATGATCTGCTGCCCGGCTTCGCGCGGACCGATGGCGATGGGCGACTGGTCGAGGCCGATCCGCGACTGATCGATCTGGTGCGGCGCGCCGGTGGCGAGGGGATCGGCGCGGAACTGCCGCTGCCCGCACTAGCGGCGCTGGAGCGGCTGGCGCGGCGGCTGGGAATCGCGGTCGCGCGCAGCATCACGGTCGCCGATGGCGACGAGCAGATCGCGCTGGACGTGCGCATCGAGCCCGCGGCGGGCGGCGCGACGCTGGCGATCGGTGGATGGGGGTTCCGCCCCGGCTGGCGGCTGGAGGGCGGGCGCGGCGATCGCGACTTCCTGACCGCGGGCGCCGACTGGACGTGGGAGGTGGACGCCGCGCTGCACATCACCCGCCTGTCGAGCGAGGCGGGCGAGCGTGCCGGGTTCGACGCCGCGGCGATGCTCGGGCGACCCCTCGTCGCGCTGTTCGCGTTCGACGACGCGGCCGATGGTTTTCCGATCCTTGGCGCGGTAGCGGCGCGACAGCGGTTCGACCGGCAGGCGGCGCGGGTGCGCGCCAGCGGGCGGCGCGTGCAGCTGTCGGCACGGCCGCAGATCGATTCACGCGGGCGCTTCGCGGGCTTCGTCGGCGGGGCGGAGATGATCGACGGCGTCGATGCGGTGCCGGTCGACGACGTGTTCGCCGATGGCTTCGGCGAACGGCTCGACGCCGCACTGCGCACGCCGCTTCACCGCATCATCGCGCATGCCGGCCAAATGAGCGCCGAGGTCGATGGCCCGCTGGGGGAGAACTACACCGGCTACGCCGACGACATCGCCTCGGCGGGTCGTCATCTGCTGGGGCTGGTCGACGATCTCGTCGATCTGGAGGCGGTCGAGCGGCCGGACTTCGCGTTGCGCGCCGAGCCGATCGATCTTGCCGACGTGGCACGGCGCGCGGCCGGGCTGCTGGCGGTGCGCGCGGGCGACCGGGCGGTGCGGATCGACCGGCCGGCGCTGGACGAATATCTGCCCGCCAGCGGCGATTTCCGCCGCGCGTTGCAGGTGCTGGTCAATCTGATCGGCAACGCGGTGCGCTATTCGCCGGGCGAAAGCATGGTTTGGGTGCGCGTCGAAAGCGATGGCGACCGCGCCTGCGTCATCGTCGCCGACCAGGGCCGCGGCATCGCACCACAGGACCATGAGCTCGTCTTCGAGAAGTTCGGCCGCGTCGATGCACAGGAAGCGGGCGGTAGCGGCCTCGGCCTCTACATCTCGCGCCGGCTGGCACGGGCGATGGGGGGCGACCTGACGCTCGACAGCGCGCCGGGTCAGGGTGCGCGGTTCGTCTTCACGCTGCCGGCGCGGTAGTCGTTATCTCGCGGGGCCTTGCCCTACCCCGACCGCAGCAGCGATACCGCCGCATCCCGTTCGAACAGATAGAGCGCCGTTCGCGCCGTCTGCCCCCGCGCCCCGGCCAGACCACCGTCACGATCCACAAGCAGGCGGGCGTCGTCCGTTGCCTCCGCCAGCAGGCCCGCCATCATGTCGGGCGTGGCCAGGCGAAAGGCCATCTCTCCTGACTGGCGCGTGCCGAGCAGCTCGCCCGCCCCGCGCAAGCGCAGATCCTCCTCCGCGATGCGGAAGCCGTCGGTCGTCTCCCGCATCAGGCCGAGGCGCGCGCGCGCCGTTTCGCTCAGCCCTTGCCCGCGCAAGAGCAGACAGACCGAGCGCCCCCCGCCCCGCCCGACGCGGCCGCGCAGCTGGTGGAGCTGGGCGAGGCCGAAGCGGTCGGCGTGTTCGATGACGATCAGCGTGGCGTTGGGCACGTCCACGCCAACCTCGATCACCGTCGTCGCGACCAGCACGCCGGCTGCGCCACTGGCGAAGCGGGCCATCACAGCATCCTTTTCCGCCCCCTTCATTCGGCCGTGAACCAGCGCGACGCGGTCGCCGAAACGCTGCGAGAGCGCGAACGCGCGCGCCTCGGCGGCGGCCAGGTCGGACTTCTCGCTCTCCTCGACCAGCGGGCAGACCCAATAGGCCTGCCCGCCGGTGCTAAGGTGGCGGGCAAGCGAATCGACGATCTCGTCGAGACGATCGTCGGAGATGACGCGCGTCTCGATCGGTTCGCGCCCGGGCGGCATCTCGTCCAGCCGGCTCACGTCCATCTCGCCATACTGCGCGAGGGTCAGCGTGCGCGGGATCGGGGTCGCGGTCATGACCAGCAAATGCGGCGGCCGCTCGGCCTTCGCCTGCAACATCATCCGCTGCGCCACACCGAAACGATGCTGTTCGTCGACGACCGCGAGGCCGAGCCGCTTGTAGGCGACGGCCTCCTGAAAGATCGCGTGGGTGCCGATCAGGATGTCGATCTCGCCCGAACCGACCCCCATCAGCGTCGATTCGCGCACCCGGCCCTTGTCGCGCCCGGTGAGGATGCCGACGCGGACCGGCAGGCCGGCGAGCGTGCGCGACAGCGTCTCGAAATGCTGGCGCGCGAGGATTTCCGTCGGCGCCAGCAACGCCCCCTGCGCCCCCGCCTCCACCGCGATCAGCAGCGCCACCAGCGCGACCAAAGTCTTGCCCGAACCGACGTCGCCTTGGAGCAGACGGAGCATCGGCTGGACCTGCGCCATGTCGCCCTCGATCTCGGCGATCGTGCGGGATTGCGCCCCCGTCGGCGAATAGGGCAGGCGCAACGCATCGCGTAGCCGCCCGTCGCCGGCCAGCGGCACCCCCCGCTTCGACCGCGCCTCACCCCGCACCAGCATCAGTGCGAGCTGGTTGGCAAACACCTCGTCATAGGCGAGTCGCGCCCGCGCCGCCGCATCGGACGGATCGGCATGGATACGCGTCAGCGCCGGCTTCCAGTCGGGCCAGTCGTGCTTCGCCTTCAGGCTGGGCTCGATCCACTCAGGCAGTTCGGGCGCCCGCTCAACCGCCTGCGCAGCGAGTGCGGCGACGCGGCGCGAGGTCAGCCCCTCGGACAGAGGATAGATCGCCTCGCGCCCCGTCCCCTCCGGCGCCTCGTCCAGCGGCACGGCATAGTCGGGGTGGACGATCTGCAACTCCTCGCCATACGCATCGAGTCGGCCCGACACGCGGCGCGGTTCGTTCAGCGGGAGCAGCTTCTTCACCCAGCCGCTCGACCCGCCGAAATAGACGAGGCTGACGCCGTTGCCGGCGCCATCGATCGCTTGCACCCGCGACGGGCTGCGCGGGCTGCCGCCGCTGCGGTGTGCGGTCGGGGTCAGCGTGATGGCGATCGTCCGCCCGACATCGGCCGCGTCGAGCGTCTCGCGCGGCACGCGATCGATCCAGCCGGTCGGCAGATGGAAGGCGACGTCGACCACCCGCCCGATCCTCAACCGCTCCAGCGGCTTGGCGAGACCAGGCCCCACGCCCTTCAGCGATGTGATCTCGGCGAACAGCGGGTTGAGGATATCGGGACGCATGGTATCTGAAACGCTCCCTACCCCGTTCGGGCTGAGCTTGTCGAAGCCCTGCCTTTCCTTTTTGTATCGAGAAGAAGGAAGTACAGGGCTTCGACAGGCTCAGCCTGAACGGGGACGGGCCCGCTCTCCTGAACCGGTCGTCAATTTTGCGGCGCCCGGTACTTGCTGTTGGGATACGACATGGATCGCGAAACTCGCCTGAAACGCCTGCGCTTCCGCAGTTGGCACCGCGGCACGAAGGAGGCCGATCTGATGATCGGCGGCTATTTCGACGCGGCATCCGCCGGCTGGTCGGACGACGAAATTGCGTGGTTCGAGGCGTTTCTGGAGGAGCAGGACGTCGATATCATGGCGTGGGCGATGGGCACGCAAGCTGTCCCTGAGCGTTGGCAGGGGCCGGTGCTGGCCGCGATGACGAAGCTGGATTTCGTGCCGGTGCATTAAACTTCTCCCCTCCCTGACAAGGGGGGGGTCGGGGGTGGGTCGGCCAGTTGGCGATCACGACACCCGCCCCATAACAACCCACCCGCAGCCCCTCCCTTGTCAGGGAGGGGAGCAAGGGAATGAATGCCCGACCTCAAGACAATCCTCACCGCCCCCCGCCCGCTGACCCTGTCGGGCGTCGCGACCGGTTTCCAGCCGGTGCTGCTCGCCGATCTCGCGCGGGCGGCGCCCGATGGCGCGTTGTTCATCGCGCCGGACGAGGCGGCGATGCGCAGTGTCGCGGCGACGGCGCCGTTCTTCGCGCCCGAGGTGCAGGTCATTTCGTTTCCGGCGTGGGATTGCCTGCCGTACGACCGCGCCTCGCCGACCCTTCGCGTCATGGCGGAGCGGCTGGCGGCGCTGCATGCGCTCCAGACGAGGGCCACCGGCCCGCGCCTCGTCGTCACCACCGCCAATGCCGCGACCCAGCGCACGCTGACGCCGTTCCGCATCCGCCAGCTCGTCGCGTCGCTAGCGCCGGGCGAGCGAGTGTCGCGCGACAAATTGTCGGCGATGTTGCAGGCCAACGGCTATGTCCGCACCGAAAGCGTGGCGGATGCCGGCGAGTTCGCGGTGCGCGGCTGTCTGGTCGACCTGTTCCCCTCCGGCTCCGAGAGTGGCCTGCGACTCGACTTCTTCGGCGACGAGATCGAGACGGTCCGCACCTTCGACCCCGCCGACCAGCGCACCACCGGCAGCGTCAAGGGCTTCACCCTGCTGCCCGCGTCCGAGGCACTGCTCGACGAGGAGAGCATCAAGCGGTTCCGCACGCGATACCGCGAGACGTTCGGCGCGACCGCGACGGGCGATCCGCTGTATCAGGCGGTCAGCGAAGGCCGACGGCTGGCCGGCATGGAGCATTGGCTGCCGCTGTTCGAGGAGCGGCTGGAGACGCTGTTCGATCATTTGCCGACCGACATGGTCGTGCTGCGCGATGCGGGTGTGGCCGGATCGGTCGAGGGCCGGTTCGAGGCGATCGCCGACTATCATGCCAACCGCATGAAGGCGGCCGGATCGGAACCGGGCAGCTATCGCCCGCTGCCGGCGAAGGCGCTCTACCTGACCGACGACGAATGGCAGGCCGCGGTCGTCGAGACGCCGATCCACGTCACCACGCCGTTCCACGAACCCGAGAGCGCGACCGTGCTCGACTTCGGCGTCGACGGCCCGCGCGATTTCGGACCCGAGCGCGGCGGCGACGGGAACGTCTATGAAGCGGTCGTCGCCCATCTGAAGACGGTCAAGAAAGCCGGGCGCAAGGCGGTGCTGGCGAGCTATTCGGGCGGATCGCGCGACCGGTTGAAGGGGCTGCTGGAGGACCACGGCCAGACCGGGCTGCGCGAGGTCGACAGCTGGCAGCAGGCGCTGGCGAAGGGCGATACCGGCATCGCCATCGCCGTCCTTCCGCTCGACCACGGCTTCACCGCGCCCGACGTGGCGGTGCTGACCGAACAGGACATGCTGGGTGACCGGCTGATCCGGCGCAACAAGCGGCGCAAGTCCGCCGATGCCTTCCTCGCCGAACTCGCCACGCTGTCGCCGGGCGATCTGGTCGTCCACGCCGATCACGGCATTGGGCGATACGAGGGGCTGACGCAGGTGCCGGTGCAAAAGGCGCCGCACGACTGCGTGGCGCTCAGCTACGCCGGTGGCGACAAGCTGTACGTGCCGGTCGAGAATCTCGAAGTCCTCACCCGTTACGGCGCGGGTGAGGAAGGCGCGGCGCTCGATCGCCTGGGCGGCGAGGCGTGGCAGCGCCGCAAGGCGAAGATGAAGGAGCGCATCCGCGAGATCGCGGGCGAGCTGATCGCAACCGCGGCGGCGCGCGCTCTGCGGCCGGCCGACGTGCTGGAGCCCGACGATTCGGGGTTCGCGACCTTCGTCGATCGCTTCCCGTACGAGGAAACCGACGACCAGGAACGCGCCATCGCCGAGGTGCTGGGCGACCTGGCGGCGGGCAAGCCGATGGACCGGCTGATCGTCGGCGACGTCGGCTTCGGCAAGACCGAGATCGCGCTGCGCGCCGCCTTCGTCGCGGCGATGGCGGGTATGCAGGTGGCGATCGTGTGCCCGACGACGCTGCTCGCGCGCCAGCACTTCAACAATTTCGCCGCGCGCTTCGACGGCTTCCCGATCCGCGTCGGGCGGCTGTCGCGGCTGGTGACCGCGGCGGAGGCGAAGGCGACGAAGGAGGGGCTGGCCGACGGCCAGGTCGATGTCGTCATCGGCACCCACGCGCTGCTGGCCAAGGGCATCGACTTCAAGCGGCTCGGCCTCGTCATCGTCGACGAGGAGCAGCGCTTCGGCGTGACCCACAAGGAACGGCTGAAGGCGCTGAAGGCGGACGTCCACGTCCTGACGCTGACCGCGACGCCGATCCCGCGCACGCTGCAGATGGCGATGTCGGGGCTGCGCGAGCTGTCGGTGATCCAGACGCCGCCGGTCGATCGGTTGGCGGTGCGTACCTATGTCATGCCGTGGGATCCGGTGGTGGTGCGCGAGGCGCTGCTGCGCGAACATTATCGCGGCGGGCAGAGCTTCTTCGTGACGCCGCGCGTCGCCGACCTGCCCGATATCGAGGACTTCCTGCGCGAGGTGGTGCCGGAGGTCCGCTACGTCGTCGCGCACGGCCAGATGAGCGCCAGCCAGGTCGAGGAGCGCATGTCGGCGTTCTACGACAAGCAGTTCGAGGTGCTCGTCTCCACCACCATCATCGAAAGCGGGATCGACATCGCGTCCGCCAACACGATGATCATCAACCGCGCCGACCGCTTCGGCCTCGCCCAGCTCTATCAGCTGCGCGGGCGCGTCGGCCGGTCGAAGACGCGCGCCTATGCCTATCTGACGACCCCGCCCGAGCGGATGATGACCGATGCCGCCGAGAAAAGGCTGAAGGTGCTGAGCGATCTCGAGTCGCTCGGCGCGGGCTTCCAGCTCGCCAGCCACGATCTCGACATCCGCGGCGCCGGCAACATGCTGGGCGACGAACAGTCGGGGCATATCAAGGAGGTCGGCTACGAACTCTACCAGTCGATGCTGGAGGAGGCGATCCTGGAGGCCCGCGCCGGCGGCAAGCTGGAGCGGCCGAGCGGCTTCTCGCCGCAGATCACCGTCGATGCGCCCATCCTGATCCCGGAGGAGTATGTCCCCGACCTCGACCTGCGCATGGGGCTGTACCGCCGCCTGAACGACATCGACGAGCGCGGTGGCCTCGACGCCTTCGCCGCCGAGATGATCGACCGGTTCGGCAAGCTGCCGCTCGCCACCGACAATCTGCTGAAGCTGATGGAGATAAAGCTGAACGCCAAGCAGGCGTGCATCGCCAAGCTGGACGTCGGGCCGAAGGGCGCGCTGGTCGCGTTCCACGAGAACAGTTTCCCCAACGTCGACGGGCTGCTCGCCTATGTCGGAAAGCTCGGCGAGGTCGCGAAGCTGCGCCCGGACAACAAGCTGGTCATCAACCGAGCATGGGGCGACCCGCAGGCGCGACTCCATGGCGCGGTGCAGCTATCGCGCGGCCTGGCCAAGGCGGCGGGGTGACTGATTGAAATCAAACGGAAATCCGCTGGCCTTGAACCGATAGTAAACTATCATATGCTACGAATGGCGCGATGGGGGTGGCGATGTTCGAGCGGTTCAGGCGACGGAGGACGGACATGGTGGCGACGCCGCCGGTGCCGCCGCGTCCCCTGCCCGACTTCATCGTCGCCCGCAGCGTCGCCGACGTCATCGAGGTGCTGCGCCTCTCGGCACGCGATCTGGCCGGCGCGGATGGCGTTACCGTCGTCGCGCGCAGCGGGAACGAGGTCGAATATCTGACCGAGGACGCGATCGCGCCGCTGTGGACCGGACAGCGCTTTCCCGTGCAGGCGTGTGTCACCGGGATGGCGATCATCGCGCAGGCGCCGATCGTGATCCCCGACATCCGCCACGATCCGCGCGTGCCGCTGCACCTCTATCTGTCGACCTTCGTGCGCCGCATGGCGGTGTTCCCGTTGGGCATGCATCACGCGCTCGGGCTCTACTGGCGCGAGACCGGCCCGACCGACCCCGCCGCCATCGCGCGTATCGCGAAGTTGGCGGTTGCTGCCGGCGATGCGATCGGACGGCTGACGGCGGCGGAACAGGCGGCTTAGGGCGCGCGCGTCCCGCACTCACCGTTCGTGCTGAGCTTGTCGAAGCACTGCCTTTCCCTTCGTGCCGAGATTACAACGGCAAGAAGGACAGCCCTTCGACAAGCTCAGGGCGAACGGGTGTGGTGATCCACCCCGCCACCAACGTCGCCAGCGCCACGCTGTCTAACGGTGGCGCGCACAGATACCCCTGGTAGCTGTCGCAACCGAGCGCGGAGAGGCGGTCGCGCTGGTCCATCGTCTCGATCCCTTCCGCGACGATGCCCAGATCGAGCGTGCGCGCCATCGCGACGACATGGCCGACGATCGCCGCCTGCTTCGGCGATCCATCGACGCCGCGGGTCAGTGACTTGTCGAGCTTGATATAGTCCGCCGGCAGCGACGCCAGCCACGCGAGCCCCGAATAGCCCGTCCCGAAATCGTCGAGCGCGATCCGGCAGCCGCCCGCACGCACCGCGTCGAGCGCGGCACCGGCGGCGGCGAGGTTTTCGATCAACTCGCCCTCGGTCACCTCCACCGTGATCCGGTCGCGAGTGACACCGCTCGCGTCGATCCGGTCGAACAGCCGCTCGACGAAGCGGTCCGCAGCGATCTCGGCCGCCGTCACGTTGATGGCGATGCGCAGGCGCGCGAGCGACGCGGGCCAGCGGCTCGCCTCCAGCAATGCGCGGCGTTGCAGATAGGCGGCAAGCGCGGGCGACCGGCCGCCGCGTGCCGCCGCCGCCAGCAGCGCCTCCGCCCCGATCTCCCCCAGCCGCGGATGCTGCCAGCGGGCGAGCGCCTCGACCCCGGTGATGCGCCCGCTCGCCATGTCGACCTGCGGCTGGAACAGTATCTCGATCTCGTCGCGGTCGAGCCCGCCGGGCAGGTCGCTGGCCAGCGCGGCGACGGTGCGCGAGCGGCGCGGGAAGATGTCGCGCAGCGCCGCACTGGCATCGGGCGCCGCACCCAGCGGCTCGACCAGCGCGTGCAGCCGACCGGTGACCGGATCGTGCTGGATATGCTGCACGACGCGGCCCAGCCCGGTCAGGTCGTGCGCGAACGCCGACGCACCCTCGGCCAGCGTCCGCCGGACCGCCAGCCGCAACGCGTGCCTCAGCGGCGCGCCCAGCGCCAGCAGGGCCGCCGACGCGCCGGCATCTTCGGACAGCCCGAGCGCGCTCGCGAGCGCGGCGGACAGTTCGAACGAGCGGCGGCGGCGATCGTAGCGCCAGCCGAGCGGCTCGCTCGCCGCCGCGGCCTCCGCCACCCAGCCCCCCGACACGCGGCGCGCGTGGCGGTCGGCGAAGCGCAGCGCCTGGATGAACTCGACCTCGCGCATCGGGCTGGCGAGGGAGTGGGTGGCACCGGCGTCGTAGAAGGCGGCGATGTCGCCCGCGTCGCCGCGCGAGACGAGGACGAGAAGCGCGCGGCCCTGCGCCGCCACCGCTTCCCCAATCGCACGGGTCGCGGCCAACCCCTCGCCGATCGCGCCGCGCGCATCGATGACGACGACGGTCGCACCGCTCGCGCGCACCCGCCGCTCCAGCCCGTCGCCGCGCCGCGCCGCCACCGTGCGCCAGCCGCCGCGCGCCGCCGTCGCGGCCAGTTCGTCGCGCTGGCGGAACGACAGGATGAAGACGGGCGGGCGATCGGTCTCGGTCACGGAACCTCTTGTCGCCCAAAGCGCTCGGGAATGACAGCCTTTGCAGGCCTCTTGCCGCTCTCTCGTACAGGCCCTAGCTCTCATCATCATGACACCCGCGCCGCTCATCGACCGTCACGGCCGCACGATCAGCTATCTGCGCGTGTCGGTGACCGACCGCTGCGACCTGCGCTGCCGCTATTGCATGTCGGAGACGATGACCTTCCTGCCGCGCGCGAAGCTGCTGAGCCTCGACGAGATGGCGATCATCGCCGAGCGGTTCATGACGCGCGGCGTGCGCAAGATCCGCCTGTCGGGCGGCGAGCCGCTGGTGCGGCGCGACACGGTCGATCTGGTGCGGCGGCTGGGCCGGCATGTCGGGTCGGGTCTGGACGAACTGACCATGACCACCAACGCGACGCGACTGGCGCAACATGCCGAGGCGCTGGCGGCGGCGGGCATCGCGCGGATCAACGTCAGCCTCGACAGCCTCGACGCCGATCGCTTTCGCTACATCACGCGGCAGGGCGATCTGACGCAGGTGATCGGCGGCATCTTGGCGGCGAAGGCGGCCGGGCTGTCGGTCAAGATCAACATGGTCGCACTGGCCGGGCTGAACGAGGACGAAATCCCCGCGATGCTCGCGTGGTGCGGCAAACACGGTTTCGACCTCAGCCTGATCGAGACGATGCCGCTCGGCGCGATCGACGAGGATCGCACCGACCGCTTCGTACCCCTGACCCGCGTGTTCGAACGGCTGTCGGGCGATGTCCAGCTGGTACGCGACGATCACCGCACCGGCGGTCCGGCGCGCTATTGGCGGACGCCGTGGGGGACGCGGCTCGGCCTGATATCGCCGCTGACCGCCAATTTCTGCGATGGATGCAATCGCGTGCGGCTGACGACCGAGGGCACGCTCTATTCGTGCCTGGGCCATGACGACCACGTCGACCTGAAGATGGCGTTGCGTGATGGCGGCATCGCCGGACTGGACGCAGCCATCGACGGCGCGCTGGCGGTCAAGCCGCGCGCGCACGCCTTCCGCATCGATGCCGCCGCGCCCGCTGTCAGCCGGCACATGAGCGTGACGGGCGGCTAGGGCTTGCGCGGATGACCGAAACACTGCGGCGCGCCCTCGTCGCCTCCCCCACCCCGCCCGCGCTGGCGGCGGAGGAGGAACTGCTCCGGACCTACGAATGGGTGCCGATCGAGGAAGCGGAGGTCATCATCGCGCTGGGCGGTGACGGCTTCATGCTCAGCACGCTGCACCAGATGCTCGAATCGCGTCGCAGCGTGCCGGTGTTCGGCATGAACCTCGGCACCGTCGGCTTCCTGATGAACGAGTGGCGGCTGGCCGATCTCGACCACCGCCTGTCGCGCGCCAAGCCGTTCCGCGTCTCGCCCCTGTCGATGACCGCGACGACGATCAACGGCGAAACCCGCGTGCTGCCCGCGATCAACGAGGTGTCGTTGCTGCGCGAGACGCGCCAGACCGCGAATCTGGAGGTCAGCGTCAACGACCGCGTCGTGATGGAGGAACTGGTGTGCGACGGAATCCTCGCCGCGACGCCCGCCGGCTCCACCGCCTATAACCTTTCCGCCAATGGACCAATCCTGCCGCTGGGGTCCGCAATGATCGCGCTGACGCCGATCAGCGCGTTCCGCCCGAGGCGCTGGCGCGGCGCGATCCTGCCGGAGAAGGCGCGCATCTCGATCCGCGTGCGCGATTCGGAGAAGCGCCCGGTCAGCGCGGTCGCCGACCAGCGCGAAATCCGCGACGTCGCGCGCGTTGATATCGCCATCGACCATATGCGCGACCTGACCCTATTGTTCGATCCGGAGCACGCGCTGGACGATCGCATCACGATGGAACAGTTCGCGGCATAGCGTCCGTGCGAATTTGCCCCTTGCGCACCCCGCGCAGGCTGCTATCAGCGCGCCCTCACGCTGTTCCCTGATAGCTCAGCGGTAGAGCTCTCGACTGTTAATCGAGCGGCCGTAGGTTCGAATCCTACTCAGGGAGCCAGCGGTCCTTTTTCCGCCCATATCGATGTTGCGCCGCGGCGCCCGCGCTGCAACAGTCGCGGGCATGACCGACATCGACGCCTTCATCACCGGCCTGCCCAAGGCCGAACTCCATCTGCATATCGAAGGAAGCCTGGAGCCCGAACTGATGTTCGCGCTGGCGGAGCGCAACGGCGTCGCCATCCCCTACGACAGCGTCGAGGCGGTGCGGGCGGCGTACGACTTCTCGAACCTGCAGGACTTTCTCGACATCTATTACGCGGGCGCCGACGTGCTGCGCACCCGCGCCGATTTCCACGATCTCGCGGTCGCCTATTTCGACCGGGCGGCGGCGGACGGCGTCGTGCATGCCGAGATATTCTTCGATCCGCAGACGCACACCGCGCGCGGCATCCCGATGGCCGACGTGGTCGAGGGGCTGCTGGACGGCATGGCCGCAGCCGAACAGCGCCACGGCCTGACCTCCGCGCTGATCCTGTGCTTCCTGCGCCATTTGTCGGAGGAAGAGGCATTCGCGACGCTGGAGGAGGCCGAGCCCTGGCTCGACCGGATCGCCGGCGTCGGGCTCGATTCCTCCGAGGTCGGCCATCCGCCGTCGAAATTTGCGCGCGTGTTCGCCGCCGCGCGGGCGAAGGGGCTGAAGCTGGTCGCCCATGCCGGCGAGGAAGGGCCGCCCGAATATGTCTACGAGGCGCTGGACCTGCTCCACATCGATCGCCTGGACCATGGCAACCGTAGTCTCGAAGACCCGGCGCTGACCGCACGGCTGGCGCGCGAAGGGATGACGCTCACAGTCTGTCCGCTTTCGAACGTGAAGCTGTGCAACGTCGCATCGATGGACGCGCACCCGATCGACGCGATGCTGCGCCAGGGTCTGCGCGCGACGATCAATTCGGACGATCCCGCCTATTTCGGCGGCTATGTCGCGGAGAATTACCGGCAGGCGGCTGCGGCGCGCGGGCTGGGTCGCGCGGAACTGACGATGCTGGCGCGCAACAGCTTCCTGGGGTCGTTCCTGCCAGACGCGGCGGTGGCGGCGCATCTGGCGCGGCTCGACGCCTATGTGGAGGGTGCGGCATGACGCCGACGCTGACGCCGTTCACGCACGATCGCTTCGTCGCGGGCGTGCTGGCGCTCGCCGCGCAATTGCGCGACGACGACTGGGCCGCAACGCTGCTGGTCGGCGTCGGGCGCGGCGGGCTGACCCCGGCGGTGTTCCTCAGTCACGCGACGGGAATGCCCATGGTGTCGATCGATTTCTCGACGCCGATCCCGGAATTCAATGCCGCGCTGATCGAGACGCTGGCGAGGCGGACGCGCGACGGCGAGCGGCTGGTGTTCGTCGAGGACATCAACGATTCGGGCCGTACCATCGCCGCGATCCGCGCGCAGATGGCCGCGGCCGGCGCGGACGCCGCCAATGCGCGCTTCGCGGTGCTGCTCGACAATACATCGTCGGACCAGCGCATCGACTACGCCGCCGACAGCTTCGACCGACGGGTAACGAAGGACTGGTTCGTGTTCCCATGGGAGGCGGTCGCTCCGGCCACGCGGCTGGTCGACGACGCCAATGCCGTGCCGGAGCGGATCGCCTGACCCGTTCAGCCTGCCGCAAGCCAGGCTCGGTTAATCGCTGGAATGCGCAAGGCGCCGGCCGGACACAATCCGCCCGACATGCGTTGCTTTGGATAGATCGGCCGTCCGTATCGGATGGGCGACGGAGATGCAGAATGATTGCCAAGCCCTTGATAAACGGCGGAATGCGGCGCAAGGCCGTGTTCGCCGCTGCCCTCGCCGGTGCGACGTTGCTGTCGGCCTGTGTTGGCCCAACTCCCTATCGTCCGGCCGTCGGTAACGGCTTCAACCGCGATGGCTTCAGCGACCAGCAGATCGAGCGCGATCGCTTCGCCGTCACCTTTGCCGGCAACAGCTATACCTCGCGTGAGCGGGTCGAACGCTACCTGCTGTTCCGTGCGGCGGAACTGACGCTGAGCCGCGGCTACGACCACTTCATTCTGGCGAACCGCGATCTCGACAAGCAGCAGCGCACCTACACCACGCCGGGCTTTGGTGGCGGCTGGGGCGGGTTCTCGAGCTTCGGCTATTGGGGTCCGTCGTGGCGCTACTACGGCCGCGGTTTCGGCTGGCGCGGTTGGGACCCGTTCTTCGGCGACCCGTTCTGGGATCGCGGCGTCGATGTCCGCACCGTCGAGCGCTACGAGGCGTCGGCCGAGATCATCGTCGGCCGTGGTCCGAAGCCCGCCGGCAACGTCCGTGCCTTCGATGCGCGCGATGTCGTCGACCGGCTGGGACCGAGCATCCAGTTGCCGGAAGATCGGCGCCGGTAATATCTGCGGTCATATGAACGAAAAGGGCCGTACGCGGGAGCGTACGGCCCTTTTTTCGTGTCCGGGCTTTGCATGAAGACGTCACCCCCGCACGGGCGGGGGTGACAAAGGGTAGCCCCCTACGCTTTCAACGCATCATTCCCGCGGAGGTGAGGCTGACGGCGGATGCGGGGTCAGCCGTACGCCACCGCCCCGCCCCTCAGGTCAGCGCACCGTGGCAGTGCTTGTACTTGTTGCCCGACCCGCACGGGCACGGCGCGTTGCGGTTGACGACGCCGCGCCAGCTTTCGGGGTCTTCGCCCAGGTCCGCCGCATTCGGCTGCGGGATCGACAGCGGCGGCAGGGTCTGCGGGATGAGTCCGGCGGTGCCCGCATCCCAGTCGGCCGAATTGTCCTCGCCCGTGAACGGGTCGATGTGGCTGGTGATGAAATCGGGCAGGTCGGGCAGGCCCGGCGGCGGCGCGAGGCGGAACTGGGCGTAGGCGAGCGTGCGCGTCACGTCCTCGCGGATCACGCTCAGCATGCGTTCGAACATCGCGAACGCCTCCTGCTTATACTCGTTGATCGGCGTCTTCTGCGCGTACGCGCGCAGGTGGACAACCTGGCGCAGCGCGTCGAGCATCGCGAGATGCTCCTTCCAGTGATGGTCGAGGTTCTGGAGCAGGATCGACTTCTCGATGCCGGTCCAGGTCTGCTCGTCCAGCTCGCGTGACTTCGCCTCGACGACCGCGTCGGCGCGCTCGCGGATACGCTCCTCGACGATCTCCGGGTCGATCGCGTCCTCCTCCATCCACGCCTCGATCTCAGGCGTGACGGCGAGCAGATTGGTCGAGCGCTCCTTCAGCTGCTCGACGTTCCACTGCTCGGGATAGCTGCCGATCGGGCAGGCGTCACCGACGATGCCGTTGACCGTCTCGGCGCGCATGTCGATCACGACGTCGCCGACCGTATCGGCATCCATGATGTCGGCGCGCTGTTCGTAGATGACCTTGCGCTGGTCGTTCATCACGTCGTCGTATTCGACGACCTGCTTGCGCACGTCGTAGTTGCGCGCCTCGACCTTCTTCTGCGCGGTCTCGATCGCCTTGGTCAGCCACTTGCTGCCGATCGCCTCGCCGTCGGTCAGGTTGTTGCGCATCATCTTGGCGAACAGCGTGTCCGGACCGAAGATGCGCAGCAGGTCGTCGTCGAGGCTGAGGTAGAAGCGGCTGAGCCCCGGATCGCCCTGACGGCCCGAACGCCCGCGCAGCTGGTTGTCGATGCGGCGGCTTTCGTGCCGTTCGGTGCCGAGCACGAACAGCCCGCCGACGGCAAGCACCTGCTGCCGCTCCGCCTCGACTTCCTCGGTGATCTTCGCGATTGCGGCGTCGCGCTCCGGGCCGGCGGGCATGTCGCGCAGCTCGTCATCGACGCGGAATTCGACGTTGCCGCCCAGTTTGATGTCGGTGCCGCGACCCGCCATATTGGTGGAGACGGTGACCGCGCCCAGCCGCCCGGCCTGCGCGACGATATGCGCCTCGCTCTCGTGAAAGCGGGCGTTCAGCACCTCGTGCTTCACGCCTTCCTGATTCAGGAACTCGCTCAGCAGCTCGGACTTCTCGATCGACACGGTGCCGACCAGCACCGGCTGACCCGTCTCGGCATGTTCGCGGATTTTCTTGGCGATCGCGCGGAACTTGTCCTGCGTGTCCTTGTAGAATTCGTCTTCCTCGTCGACCCGCTTGACGCTGACGTTGGTCGGGATGGTGACGACGTTCATCTTGTAGATGTCGAAGAATTCGGCCGCCTCGGTCGCCGCGGTGCCGGTCATGCCGCTCAGCTTCGGATACATGCGAAAATAGTTCTGGAAGGTGATCGAGGCGAGCGTCTGGTTCTCGGGCTCGATCGTCACGCCCTCCTTGGCCTCGACCGCCTGGTGCAGGCCATCCGACCAGCGTCGCCCGTCCATCATGCGACCGGTGAACTCGTCGATGATGATGACCTTGCCGTCCTTCACGATGTAATCGGTGTCGCGCTTGAACATCATGTTCGCGCGCAGCGCTTGGTTCGTGTGGTGGACCACCTGCGTATTCTCGAAATCGTAAAGGTTGGCGCCCTGGAGCAGCCCCGCCGTCTCCAGCATCCGCTCGACGTTCTCCGTCCCATCCTCGGTCAGGATGATCGACTTCTGCTTCTCGTCCTTCTCGTAATCGCTGTCGGCCAGCCGCTTCACGACGGCATCGACCTGCAGGTACAGCTCGGACTTGTCGTCGGTCGGGCCGGAGATGATGAGCGGCGTGCGCGCCTCGTCGATCAGGATCGAATCGACCTCGTCGACGATGGCATAGGCGAAGGGCCGCTGCGTCATCGACGCGCGGTCGTACTTCATGTTGTCGCGCAGGTAGTCGAAGCCGAACTCATTGTTCGTGCCGTAGGTGATGTCCGCGGCATAGGCCTCGCGCCGCTCGTGGTCGGCGAGGTTGGGAACGATGACGCCCACGGTGAGACCCAGGAAGCGGTACACCTGCCCCATCCACTCGGCATCGCGCTTCGCCAGATAGTCGTTGACCGTGACGACATGGACGCCCTTACCGGGCAGCGCATTCAGATAGGTGGCGAGCGTCGCGACCAGCGTCTTGCCCTCGCCCGTCCGCATCTCGGCGATCTCGCCACGATGCAGCACGATGCCGCCGATCATCTGCACATCGAAATGACGCATCCCCAGCACGCGCACCGCCGCCTCGCGCACCGTCGCGAACGCCTCGGGCAGCAGCTGGTCGAGCGTCTCGCCGTTCGCCAGCCGCTCGCGGAAGCGCGCCGTCTGCTGCGACAGGGTGGCGTCGTCCATTGCCTGCAACGTCGGCTCATAGCCGAGGATGCGATCGGTGACGGACTTCAGCGACTTGACGTAACGATCGTTGGACGAGCCGAACAGGGCCTTGGCAAAACCGCCGAGCATAGGGGTGACTTTCGAATGATGGATGCGCGGCGATGCATGAGGCCGCGGGAGAAACAGGTCGGAAAGGTGCGTCGTGGGGGCGCTATTCGCGCCGACGCTCCGGCACCACGCGCGGCGCGGCGGCGCGGGCATAGGCAAGGTCGAGGACCAGCGGTTCGGGCGCGACATAGCCGTCAGGGCGTGGCGCGACGTCGCTGGCCGCAGACGGCACCACCGCCTGCGCAACCGCCACCACCCGGCTCGCTTCCACCCGCGCACCCGCATCGACCGCGCGACCGACACCGGTCAGCGCGGACAGCATCGCCGTCAGAAGAAGAAACAGGTTCAAGCGCGCGCGTCCGTCGTAGTCTCGCGCGGACATAGGGTTCCGCGCGCGTAGCGTCCAACGGATTCGCACCGCCAGCCATCGACCTATGGAGCAGTGAGGGTTAACATCCGCGGCGGTCTACTTGGCCGTCAGGCACCGCGATGACGATCGACAAAATCGATCAATCCAGAAAGCGGGTCTGCACGCTCATGCGCATCGTTCTGACCGACCGTACCGGTTTTCCGTTTCTTCGATAACCGGGATGGATCTTCGCGCCGACCGGGGTACTTGCGCATGGATCATAATCCGAGGGTTTCGAGCCGCTCACCGCGCATTTCTCGACGCGGCCATCACCGTCCGTCGTCACCTCGACAGCGGTTGCGGTGTCGTTCATCGTCGTTCGCGTCAGTTTCAGCGGCTCGGTAGGCTGAAACGGCCCATCCGGCACCTTCGGCAGCTTCCAAGTGACTTTTCGATCGAGCTTCCACGTCTTACGAGTCGGTGCGAACCGCGCGCGTGTGGCCAATGCGGTGCATGTCGCCCGGTCGAGAGTTTCGGTGCCGCTGCTTGCAACCACGGTACAATTCGACGGATGACCATCCTGAGCTATATCGAGTTGGACCGCGACGGTACCTTCACGCTTTTGCGCAACAGCCTCAGTCGGATAGTCCGCCAGTGAGATTCAACTCGTCGGTTCCGTCAGGGGCGCTGCCGCATAGACCTGCGCGAGGATGGCGAACAACAGCATTGAACCTCTCTGTGCTTGCTCTGAGCATTCCATGCCTCCGCAGGAGGATGACGTTTCGAGCTGTCATTCGTCAATTGCGTGTTTGAGATGCCGGGCTAGATACGCTCCCATGACCCGCTCCCCCCTCGCCCCAGCCGCCCTTCCCGCCCTGCCCGAGATCGCCGGTGTCACGCGCCGCGTCGCGCGGGCGCGGTACAAGGCGTGGGATCGCTGCGATCTGACCTTCGTCACGCTGGACGAGGGCACGGCGGTGGCTGGCGTCACGACGCAGAGCCGTTGTCCCTCGCCGGAAGTCGAGTGGTGCCGCAAGGCACTGGTGCTGGGACGCGCGCGGGCGCTCGTCGTCAATGCGGGCAATTCCAACGCCTTCACCGGCGACCGTGGCCGCGCGGCGGTCGAGGCGATCGCGGCGCGGACGGCGGCACATCTGGGCTGCGCGCCCTCGGATGTCTTCGTCGCCTCGACCGGGGTGATCGGCGTACCGTTGCCCATCGACAAGGCGGAAGCCGGACTCGACGCCGCCTATGCCGCGCCGCCGTGCGACTGGGTCAGCGCCGCCGAAACGATCATGACGACCGACACCTTCGCGAAGGTCGCGACGACGCGCGCGGTGGTCGGCGACCGCACCGTCGAACTGGTCGGCATCGTCAAGGGATCGGGCATGATCGCGCCCGACATGGCGACGATGCTGGGCTTCGTGTTCACCGACGCGGCGGTGACGCCCGAATTCCTGCAACGTGCGCTGTCGGCCGCGAACACCAAGACATTCTCCTGCATCACCGTCGACAGCGACACCTCGACCAGCGACACGGTGCTCGCCTTCGCGACCGGTGCGGCAGGCAATGCGCCGATCGGCGACAGCGACGATACGGGGGCGGATGCGTTCGTCGCGGCGCTGTCGGACCTGTGCATGCAGCTCGCCCATCTGGTCGTGCGCGACGGCGAGGGCGCCAGCAAGCTGATCGCGATCACCGTCGAGGGCGCCGAAAGCGACCGCTCAGCGCACCGCATCGCGATGAGCATCGCCAACTCTCCGCTGGTGAAGACCGCGATCGCCGGCGAGGACGCAAATTGGGGACGGATCGTGATGGCGGTGGGCAAAGCCGGCGAACCCGCCGAGCGCGACAAGCTCGCAATCCGCTTCGGCACCACGCAGGTGGCCGAGGGCGGACTGGCCGTCACGGGATATGACGAAGCGCCGGTCGCGGCGCATCTGAAGGGCAGCGAGATCGATATCGGGGTGGAGCTGTATCTCGGCGACGGGCGGACCACGGTCTGGACCTGCGACCTGACGCATGGGTACATCAGCATCAATGCGGATTATCGGAGTTAAGGGTCGGAGCTATAATGCAATGACCGCTATCGCCCACTTGCGAACGGTCGCAGTAGGGGTTTCCATGAGCGATGTGTATGGATGCCGCACAATGTGAGCAGGCTAAGGTCGAGCTTCGACAGTTAGTTTTGGATCTCCAAGCTTTGGTCGACCAAGACCAACTTGATAATTCAGACCTGATCCTCGCCTGCCGTAGCGTTCTAAACCTATGAGTTGATAGCGGTGGCTCGTCGTTGGACGATCCGGTCATCGCCTTTCTCGGAATAGAGAGCCAGTCCGAACACGTGCTTGGAGGGCGTCAGGTCTGCGTTGGGCGCGACGTGGATCACGTTCGGTTTGAGCCCGGTTCAGCGGCCGAACGAGCGGAAGTAGACGAGATCGGCCAGTTCTTTCGCAAGAGCTTCGTCACCAGCGTGCGTGACCTGGCACTTCACCTCAACGGCAGCTAACTACCAAACATCGCCGTTTGCCGGCTCCCGCCCCCGCCCCCTCAGGCCGCCCGCAGATCCGCCAGCAACGCATGCGTCTCCGTCGCCAGCGCGCGGACCTGCACGACCATCGCGGCGCTCGACGTCGCCACCGCATCGGCGCGGTCGCGGGTAGTGGCGGAGGTTTGGGCGGCGGTTTCGACGTCGGTCGCCAGCACGCTGGTGCCGTCGGCGGCGCGGTGGGCGGCGGTGTCGATCGCGCGGATGACGCGCCCCTGATCGTTGGTGGCAGCCGCGATGGCGGCGGCGAGCGTGGACACCTGCCCGACCTGCCCCAGCGTCGCGTCGATCGCCTGCGCGACGGCGGAGACGCGGGCCTGCATCGCCGCGATCTGGCTATCGATCTCGCCGGTGGCGCGGCGGGTCTGGGCGGCGAGGTTCTTCACTTCCGTCGCGACGACCGCGAAGCCGCGACCGGCATCGCCCGCCCGCGCGGCCTCGATCGTGGCGTTGAGCGCGAGCAGGTTGGTCTGGCCGGCGATCTCCCCGATCAGCGCGACAATGGTGCCGATCTCTCCGGCATTGCGGATCAGTTCGATGATTTCGCGTTCGCTGTCGCGGGTGCCCTGCGCCACCGCCGTCGTCACGCGCTCCTGATCGGCGACGCGGGCGGCGACGACCTGGACCGAGCGCGACAGATCCTCCGCGGTCGCGCGCATCGACTGGGCGGCGCTGCTGGTGCTGCGGGCGGTGCCGGCGATGACCTGCGCCTCCTGCGCGCGGGTGCTGCTGGCGTCCGCGAGCGCGTGGGCGGCGGTCTGCGCCTCGTCGGCCGCGCCGCTCAGCGCACCCACCGCGGCGACCACCGAGCGTTCGAAGCGTTCGGCGAGTGCGACCATGTCGGAGCGGCGCGTCTCGATCATCCGTTCGCGTCGCGCCTGCGCCGCGGTCGCCTCGGCCAGATCGGCGCGTTCGCGGACGCTGGCGGCGAGATCGATCGCCAGACGGCGTTCGTGTTCGAGCGAGGCGAGGTCGTTTTCGACGCGGAAGTTCGCGGAGATGAGCTTCGCCTGCGCCATCATCGAGCGGGCGAGCAGGACGACGAAGACCAGCAGCAGAATGAAGGTCGCTGGCGGCAGGCCCGCGATCACGACATCGATCGCGATGACCAGGATCGACCCCGCGAGAAAGGCGAGACTCGCCAGCGGCAGCGACGCGACGGTCAGCGCGCCGACCGACATGACGCCGACGATGACGCACATCACCATCTGACGGTCGACCGCGCCCGCATCGCGCAACGCGATCGACATCAGCCAGCCCCAGCCGATCGACGTCGCCAGCGCCTGACCCGCCACGGCGAGGATCGCACGGCGATCGTTCATGCTCGCCCAGTCGGACACCACCTCCTGACGCCAACGCCACAGCGCGAACAGCGAAATGCCGACGAGCAGGGCGGTGGCGATCAGGAGTTCGACGTCCGTCTCGCTCGAATGCACGATGGCGACGACGGCGATCATCGTACCGATGAACGTCAGCGGATAGCCCCGGCGCGCCGCGCGCATCTGCGCGATGACGAGCTCGCCCGGCAGGGCAGCCTCTCCGCGGCCGAGGCCGAACGTGCGTATCAGGGACGACAGAAGGTGCCGCGTAGCGATCGACATATATGACCGCTTAAAACCGCAAGGTTAGGAACGGGTTAACCAGTTCCCGCCGCCCTCACGCCCGACCGCCGCGCGCGCAGGCCTTCAGGCGAGTTCGCCCTCCAGCCACGCCTTGATCCGGCCCTTGGGCTCCGCGCCGACCTTCGTCGCCGCCGGGTTGCCGCCCTTGAAAAGGATCATCGTCGGGATGCCGCGAACGCCGTAGCGGCCCGGCGCGTCGGGATTGTCGTCGATGTTCAGCTTGGCGATCGTCACCTGCTCGCCCAGCTCCTCGCTGATCTCCTCCAGGCTCGGCCCGATCATCTTGCAGGGCCCGCACCATTCGGCCCAGAAATCGACCAGCACGGGCTTGTCCGAATTGATGACGTCGTCGTGGAAGGTCGCGTCGGTGATCTGCTTCGTGGCCATGGCCGGTCTCCTTTTACGTATGGCGATCTAGGGTCGCGCGGCGTGCGGCTCAAGCGCGCGAGGGCAAGCTTTGCTCCGCCGCGGCCAACACTGGCTTGTGCGCGGCGAGCGTCGCGGCATCAAGTTCGAACAGCGCCGGCCCCGCCGTGTAGAGCAGCGCGGCGTCGACCGCGCGGCCGGGGAAGATGACGGAGAGCGCGGCGGCATAGGCGGCCATCTGCTTCAGATGATAGTCGGGGATGTCGGCGATCGCGCCGGGCACGCGGCGGCCGGTCTTGAAATCGATCACGCGGACGCGGTCGGGCGTGACCAGCAGGCGATCGACCGTGCCTGAGATGACCGCGCCGCCGACCGTTGCCGCGATCGGCGCTTCGGCGAGCGCTGCGGGATCGAACAGCGCGGCGAAGCGCGGGTCCGACAGGATCGCGCAGGCGTCGCGGACGATACCCCCGCGAACGGCAGCGTTCTCCACACCCCCCGCCTCCGCCAGCCAGCGATCGGCCGCCGCGGCACGCAGATCCAGCGCCAGCGCCGGCAACCGTTCGAACAGCGCGTGGAGCAGCCGCCCGCGCTCGGCGGCAGCACGCATCGCGGCGGTGGGCGGCGGATCGGCGACCGCATCGTCGCCGATCGACGACGGCCTGAGCGGACGCGGCGGGCGCGCCTCCTGCGGGGCAGGCTGCCGGGCCCAGTCGGGCAGCGGCGTTCCGGCGGGGACGGCAGCGCGCGGCGGCGCGGGCTTCGCCGGTGCGGCAAGCGTCGTGCCGAGGAACGCGCGCTCGCCCTCCCCCGGCGGCACATGCAGCGCATCGAGCGCGGCGGCCGTGGCGGCATACCAGCTCGCCGTGGGCGGCACGCCGTTCGCACGCGGCGACAGCGCGCCGGTCACGACCAGCCACTCCTCGGCGCGCGTCGCGGCGACGTAGAACAGCCGCCAATGCTCCTCCAGCTCGCGCTGCTCGGCCTCGGCGATGACCGCGTCCAGCGGCGATCCGGCGCGTTCGGCGGCACGCGGGCGAAAGATGGGCAGCTCATGCTCCCCGACCGGCCAGCGCACGATATCGCGCCGCGCGTTCGCCGGATCGGCGGTGGCGTCGGCCAGGATGACGAGCGGCGCCTGCAACCCCTTCGCGCCATGCGCGGTCATCACCCGCACCGCGTCGAGCGGGGCGGACGGATCGCGCACGATCTCGACATCGCCGCGATCGAACCAGTCGAGGAAGCGCTGCAGCGACGGCGTGCCGTTGCCCTCGAACGCCAGCGCCGCCCCCAGCAGTTCCTCGATCGGATCGCGCGCCTCCTCGCCCAGTCGCGCCAGCAGCTTGCGCCGCGCGTCGAGCGGGCCGGACAGGATCGATTCGAGGAAGCGATAGGGCGTCGAGAAATCGGCCTGTCCCAGCAGGTCGGTCAGCGGCGCCAGCCGTGCCGCATCCTGCGTCGCCCGCAGATGACGCCACAGGCTGCCGCGCTCGCGCAGCGCGGCATGCATCAGCTCGTCCTGCGTCCAGCCGATGATCGGCGACACCAGCAGGCTGGCGAGGCTGAGGTCGTCGTCGGGCTGCAGCACGAAGCGCACCGCGGCGAGCAGATCCTGCACCGCCAGCGGCGCGTTCAGCCGCAGCCGGTCGACGCCCGCCACCGGCACGCCCTCCGCATACAGACGCGCGACGATCAGCGCGGCGAGGTCGCCCCGCCGCTTGACGAGGATCATCACGTCCTCGGGCGCCAGCATCCGCCCCTTGGCGTCGAGCGGCAGCGTCCCGATCCAGCCCTTCACCGCCTTGGCGATGCGGCGGGCGTGGGCCAGCGTCGCGTCGTCGATCCAGCCTTCCTCCGCCTCTCCGTCGCCGTCCGATCCGACGACGGTCGGCGTCCACAACGTCACCGCGCCGGGGCCGGGGACTTCGCTGGCATGCGGCTCGCGTTCCTCGACACCCAGACCCGGCGCCGGCAGCGCCGCGATCGCGGCGTCGACGAATTCGAGGATCGGGCGGGTCGAGCGGAAGCTGCTGGTGAGGGATAGGGCGTTGAGGCGAACCGATTGGTCGCCGGAGTCGTCATAGGCGACGCTCGCCCGCGTGAAGTGACGCTGGGCGTCGGCGAAATAGGCGGGGCTGGTGCCCTGAAACCCGAAGATCGCCTGCTTGTAGTCGCCGACCGTGAACAGCGTGCGGCCGACGCCGGGCCGCGCGCCTTCGCCCGCGAAGAACTCGTCAGCCAGCGCGCGGACGATGCGCCACTGGTGCGGGTTGGTGTCCTGCGCCTCGTCGATCAGCAGATGATCGGTGGACTGATCGAGCTTGAAGCGGATCCAGTCGCCCATGCCCGGCACGTCGAGCAGCGCGACCGTCGCGCGGATCAGGTCGTCGAAATCCACCCCGCCCAGCCGGCGCTTGGCGGCACGATAGGCGAGCGCATAGGCGCGCCCGGCATCGAGGCTCGCGGCGAGCAGATCGGCATAGGCCGCGCGATCTGCGAGCGAGCGCAGTTCGGCGCAGCGCGTACCGAGATCGAGCGCCATGTCGGCATAGTCGATGTTGATCGCGAGCAGCTTGGCCGATGCCTTGCGCGGCTCGCCCTTGCCGGTCAGGAACACCGCCGCCAAATCGCCAAGCGTCGCGGCGCGGGTCGGCACGTCGGCGGCCAGCCAGCGCTCGACCGTGCCGGCATGACCCGCGCCCGTAGCAGTGCCCCAGGCGTGGTTGGCGTCGGCGATCTGGCGCAGCGATTCGACGTCGAAGTCGTCGTCGGCGCAACCCGCCGCGATCACCTGCGCGATATCGCCCTCCGGCAGGTCGAGCTCGCGGCGCAGCCATGGCTGGATGCCACTGGGCAATGCCGCCATCGCGTCCGGCGCGCGGGCGCAGGCGAGCAGGAAGCCCTCCGCCCCGCCCTCGCCCAGCCTGAGGCTCAACGCGCCGACCGCGTCGATGACGCGCGCGCGGCCGGCAGCTTCCTCGTCCACCAGCATGTCGGCCAGCGCCGCGCGCGCCAGCACGACCTCCTCGCGCGCCTCCAGCGGGCGGAAACCGGGGACCAGTCCCGCCTCGACCGGGAAGCCGGCGAGCAGGCTCTGGCAAAAGCTGTGGATCGTCTGGATGCGCAGGCCGCCGCCTGGCGCGTCGAGCACCTTGGCGAACAGCGTGCGCGCCAGCCTGCGCTCGTCCGGGCCGGACGCCTCCCCCAGCGCTTCGAGGTCCTTGAACAGCGCCGCGTCGTCGGCGCGGACCCAGCGCGCGAGCGTGCCGCTGATCCGGCTCGCCATCTCGGCCGCCCCCGCCTTGGTGAAGGTGAGGCACAGGATCGCCGACGGATCGACCCCGCGCAGCAACAGCCGATAGACCCGCGCGGCGAGCACCTGCGTCTTGCCGGTGCCCGCGGAGGCCGAGAGCCAGACGTGGCGGTCGGGGTCGCTGGCCTGGCCCTGGTTACCCTTCAGGGGGTGGACGATGCTGCTCATGTGCGCGCGCCGCCCTCACACCCACACCGTTGGCCCTGAGCTTGTCGAAGGGCTGCCCTTCTTCGTGCCTCCGGCGACAACGCAGGAAGAAAGAAGGACAGTGCTTCGACAGGCTCAGCACGAACGGAGTGAGAGTTCCTACTCACGCCCATACCATTCATCGCGCCGCATCAGCTGGTCGTACTCCGAATAGGGCGCGTACTCCGGCACCAGCTTCGCCGTGAACGGCGCGTCGCCGGTCAGCCAGCGGCCAGCGGCGTCGGCGAAGTTCGCGGCGGCGATGGTGGTGAAGTCGGCGGTCGGGATGCGATCGCGCTTGCCGGCCGGATCGACCGGGGTGGCGACGTAGCCGAAGCCGTCCTTCCCCTTGCCCAGCGACCAGTATTCGAACGCCGAGGCGGTGCCGGCGATCCCTTCGAACCCGCCGCGTTCCGCGATCAAGCCGAGCAGGCCGAGCTGCTGGCTGTAGCCCGCCCGCACTGCCGCGGCGCTCGGCGGCTTGCCGGTCTTGTAGTCGACGATGCCGAGGCTGCCGTCCGCCAGCCGGTCGACGCGGTCGAAGGTGCCGTTCAGCGTGACGCCCGCGACGACGATCTCGCCGCGCCGCTCGACCTTTTCGACCTCGCGGCCGTCTGCGCGCATCGTGACGATCTCGGCCGCGATCCAGTCGATCGCCTCGATCAGCCGCGGCTGCCACAGCGCGCGCATCATCGGGTGGGCGTCGGCCAGCCACGCGACCGTGCGTGCGCGCAGCCGGGTCGGGTCCAGCCCGTCCTCGTCCCACGCCGCCTTCAGGATCGCATGAACGGCTGTCCCGCGCCACGCCGCGCTGGGATCGGCATCGACCGCGTCGAGCGCGCGCAGGCGCAGCATCTTCTTCGCATAGAAGGCGTAAGGGTCGGCCTTCAGCCGGTCGACCTCGGTGACGGCGATGGCGCGCGGGCGAATCGCGGCGGGCGGCGCGGGCGCGGGACGGTCCGCCGGACGCGGCACGCCGCCGGCGTCGAGCGAGCGCGCCCAGTGCACCAGCCGGTCGTCGCGCGCCCAGCCCTCCCCGGCCAGCGCCTGCAACCGCAGCCAGAAGCGCGAGGCGATGGTGGGCGAGCGCGCGTCGCGGCGCGCGCGGGTCAACAACACCTGCGGCGCGCCCAGCCCGCTCGCCAGATCGTGCGCGGCGAGACCAATGCGGAATTCGAGGCCGGGCAGGCCCAGCTCGGCGCGGATGCGCGGCGCCAGCCACGGGTCGGGCGCGGGGATGCCGGGCCAGACGCCCTCGTTCAGCCCGGCGAGGATCATCACATCGGCGGTCTGCAACCGCGCCTCCAGCGCGCCGTAGATGGCGAGGCGCGGATGCCCACCCTGTGCCGGGCGCACCGCGACCTCGTCCATCAGCGTGCGCAGCAGCGCCGGCAGCGAACCGGCGGCGACGGTCGGCGGTCCGAGCGGGGCACGATGCTCCAGCTCGGCGATCAGCTCGGCGGCGGTGCGGCCCTCCGCCCGCGCCCACACCGCATCCCCGCACAGCCGCGTCGCGCCATCGCGCAGACAGGCGAGCATGTCGGCCAGCGGTCGCTCGGTCCCGGCGAACCGCTCGACGATGGGTGACAGCAGTTCGGCGACCTCGGGCCAGAACTCGGCCGCCGCACTCCCGGCTTCCGCGAAATGCGTGGCCAACCCGGAGAGCCCCGCTGGCGGACGCGGCCCGCGCAGCGCCATGTCGAGCGCGCGCACGCCCGCCAGCCACGCCGCCCGCCCCTCGCCGGCGCGGACCAGCGGATGCTTGAGCAACGTCAGCAGCGGCAACGGCGCGACATCGCCCGACAGAACCTCCGCCAGCGTGAGCAGCAGCGCGCCCGGCGGCGTCTGCGTCAGCGGCTGGCCGGCGGAATCATCGACGCGGATCTCCCAACGCGCAAGATGCGCGACGACGCGGCGGGCGAGCGTGCGGTCGGGCGTGACCAGCGCGGCGGTTCGCTCGGGCGTCTCGAGCACCTCGCGCAGCGCGAGCGCGATCGCCTGCGCTTCCTCCGCCGGGGTCGCGACCTCGATCGCGGTGACGCCGGCGAGGTTGCGGTCGCCCTTCGCCAGCGTCGACCAGCCGTGGGTGAAGTCGGCGGGCGCCAGCGCCGTCGCGATCGCGCGGCTGCGCGCCGGGGGGGCATCGACCTCCGACGCGGCGCGCCATGTGCGGAACTCGGCGCGCGCCACGCCCATCCGGTCGAGCAGGCGCTTCAGATGATATTGCGGGTGCGTCGTCTCGCTGCGCGGGCGGCGGCCGGTGACGGGATCGGGCGCCTGCGGCCCGAGCGCGGTCCATTCGTCGTCCGCCATCGCCAGATCGAGCGCGGGCAGCACGACCATCCCGCGCTGCAGCCCCGCGATCACGCGCAGCAGCCGCGCGACCGAGGGCGAGGAGGAAGTGACGCCCGCCGCGCACACGAACCCCGGCGGCGGGGAATGGCGCCACGACTGCCCGACGCGGTCGAGCAGCAGCCGTCGACGATCGGCGAGCGCGATCCGCCCGCGTTCGGCGAGCACAGCCGGCCAGCGATCGAGCACCAGCGCGAAGCTGGACAGCGCTCGCTCCCAATGCTGCGACAGCCCCTCGGCCAGCGACACGTCGCGCAGCCGCTCGGGCGCGATCTCCTCGACCAGCAGTTGGTCGAGCGTGCGGGCGAGATCGCCGGCCAAACGCACCGCCTCGCCAGCATCCAGCGTGGGATCGCCCTCCTGCACCAGCCGCGCGAGCAGCATGCGACGCTCCAGCGGCTCGATCGCGGGCGGGATCGGCGTCGCGTCGTCGGCGGGGTCGAAGACGGGGCCGACGCCCTCGTCCAGCTCGGCATCGCCCACCGCGACGATGCGCGGCAGCAACAGCGCGCCGCCGCTGGCGCGCACGAAGGCATCGGCGATCGCACGGCGGGTTCGGTTGGTCGGCACGATGACGATACCGCGCGCCAGCTCCATGCCCGAATCGCCACCGTACCGGCGCATCAGCCCGGCGACGAGCGCGTCGGCGAAGGCGCGATGCGCGGGGATGGAATAGAGACGCAGGCGCGCTGCGTCAGCCATCGGCTAAAATCGCCTCCGCCGCCGGGATCGCCGCCGGCGTGCCGACATCGAACCACAGGCCCTGATGCACGACGCCCCACGCCCGCCCGGCTTCGATCGCCCGGTTCCAGAACAGGTTGGTCGAGAACGGCCCCTCGGGCGCATCGGCGATGATGCGCGGGTGCAGCATCTGCACGCCGGTATAGACGAACGGCGCCAGCCGCCCCGCCGCACGCCGTGCGGTGATGCGACCATGCGCGTCGAGGTGGAAATCTCCCCGCCCGCCGTGGCAGTGCGCGCGCGCCAGCGGCACCAGCAGCAGCAGCACGTCCATCGCATCGTCGTCCCACCGCGCGGCCAGCGCACGGATCGCGTCGGTCGGCCCGTCGACCCACAGATTATCCGAATTGACGCACAGGATCGGTGCATCGCCCAGATGCGGCCGTGCCTTCACAAGGCCGCCGCCCGTCTCCAGCAGCTGCCCGCGCTCGTCCGATACCGTGACGTCGACGCCCTTGGCCCGCGCGCGCAGATGCGCCTCCAGCGCGTCGGCCATGTAATGGACGTTGACCACCGCCCGCCCGATACCCGCGGTGCGCAGCCGGTCGAAGACATGATCGATCAGCGGCTTCCCCGCCACCTCGACCAGCGGCTTGGGCCGCGTCGCGGTCAGCGGGCGCATGCGCTTCCCCAGACCCGCCGCCATCACCATCGCGGTGTCGGGCACGCGGCCGCCGGGATCGGGGCGCAGGCTGAGCGTCTTCGCGGTCATGCCCCCGCGATCTCCAGCGGGTCGCCGCGCAATTCGGGCGGCAGGTTCGCGTCGAACCACGCCTTCACGGGGGCCAGCGCGGCTTGCTCCAGATCGCGGTTCAGATAGGTCCAGACGCGCGGGCACAGTGCGGGATAGCGCGGCTTGCCGTCGCGCCGCCACAGGCGGGTGAAGATGCCGACGATCTTCGCATTCCGCTGCGCGCCGAGCACATGGTAGGCGGTGACGAACTCCTCCCCCGCCCCGGTGATGCGGCAATAGCGATCGAGCAGCGCCGCCTCAAGATCCGGATGCACGTCGCGCCGCGCATCCTGCAACAGCGACACAAGGTCGTAGGCCGGATGCCCGGCCAGCGCGTCCTGGAAATCGAGCAGCCCCATGCCGCGTTCGATCAGCATCAAATTCTCGGCATGATAATCGCGCAGCACCGTCACCGGCGACGCGGCGACGGCCAGCGGCAGCACCGCGTCCCACGCCGCGACATAGCCGGCGACATCCACGTCCGCGCCGATCGCCGGGCAGTACCAGTCGGTCAGCAGCGCCGCCTCGACCTGCATGTGCGCGACGTCATAGGGCGGCACGTCGGCGGCGGGATGATCGCGCAGCGCGACGAGGACGTCGGTCGCCGCCTCGTACAGGCGCAATTCGCTCTCGGGCGCGGCATCGACCGTCTCGCGCAGGCGGGCGTCGCCGAAATCCTCGAGCAGGACGAGGCCGTGGTCGAGGTCGCTCGCCAGGATCGCCGGCGCCCCGAAGCCGCGTTCGCCCAGCCACTCGGCGATCCGGATGAAAGGTCTTGGATCCTCGTGCGGGGGTGGCGCGTCCATCAGGATCGCACTGCGATCATGCCCCACCGCACGGAAATAGCGGCGGAAGGAGGCGTCGCCCGCCAGCGGGACGATCTCCGCATCCTCCCACCCGGCACGGGCGAGGAATGCGGGTGCCTCTGGCGGCGGATTCATGTCGGGAGCCATCGGTCCTCCCATGCCGCCGGCACTCGCGCTGTCAAGGCGCGGCCACCGTCCGCGTCGAGCTCCAGCGTCAGCCAGAGCGCGTCGGCCCAGTAATCCGCGTTCAGCCGTTCCGGCCATTCGACGAGCAGCACCGACGTCTCGCGCGCCTCGTCCAGGCCGAGTTCCTCGGCTTCGGCCGGATCGTCGATGCGGTAGAGATCGACGTGCAGCACGCTCATCGACACTTCGGGCGGGTCATAGGGCTGGATGATCGCGAAGCTCGGGCTTGGTGCCTCGCCGGCCAGACCAAGTGCCGCCAGGAAACCGCGCGCGATGCTGGTCTTGCCTGCGCCCAGCGGCCCCGACAGCGCGATGACATCGCCCGCCCGTGCCCGCGCGGCGAGCGCGGCGCCGAAGCGCTCCGACGCGGCCGGATCGGCGAGCCTCACGCGCGCGGCAGATCGATCGTGACGAGCGTGCCCGCGCCGGGTTCGCTGACCAGCGCGATGGTGCCGCCGTGCGCCTCGACGAAGCGCTTCGCGAGCGGCAGGCCGAGGCTCAGCGCGCGGCGCCCCTCGCGGGCGATGGTGCCCTGACCGAAGCTGTCGAACGCGCGCGCCGCCACTTCTGGCGTCATGCCGGGACCGTTGTCCGACACGACGATCCGCGCGCCGCGATCGTCGCCGTCTATATGCAAGAGCACGCGGCCGCCCTCCTTCGTCGCGTCGATCGCGTGGCTCAGCAGATGCTCGATCGCCGAACGCAGGCGATCAGGATCGCCTACGACCGTGCCCGCGTCGCCCGCGATCTCCACCGCCAGCTCGACTTGGCGCTCGCGGGCCGGCGCGACGACCGATTCCGCCGCGGCGCGGCCCAGCAGTTCGAGGTCGATCGACACGCGCTGCCGCACGCTTTCCTCCTGCGTCAGATCGAGCACATCGTCGACCAGCACCGACAATCGTTCCACCGACTGCAGGATCGCCTCGGCATAGGCGGCGCCGCTGTCGCTAAGCGCGCCGGCATAGCCGCCGTGCAGCATCTCGGCGAACCCCTTGATCGAGGTCAGCGGCGTGCGCAGCTCGTAGCTCATGTTCGCGACGAACGCGGTCTTCACGCGATCGGCGGCCTCCAGCGCGACGTTGCGATCGGTCAGCGCGCGTTCCATCCGGCGGCTGGCGGTGATGTCGATCATCGTGAAGAGCGCGTTGCCATCGGGCAGCGGCACCGCGGCGAATTCGAACTGGCGCCCGTCGGCGAAGACGAAGCGACCGCCGCGCTGCAACCGGTCGACAGTCGCCGAGCGGACCAGATCGCCGATCGCGCTGGCCCGCGCCGGATTCTCGAGCTTCAGCGCCGCCGCCCGTGCCAGCGCATCGACGCGCGGATGCGTGTCGAGCAGCGCTTCGTCGAAGCCCCAGAGCGAGCGGAACTTCTGGTTCCAGATTTGCAGCCGGCCGTTCGCGCCGAACACACCCAGCGCTTCGTAGAGATTGTCGAACGTCGCGGTGCGGACGCGCAACAGCGTGTCGCGCGCGCTGGCGAGTTGTACCTGCTCGGTGCGATCCTCGAAGATCAGCAGCAGGCCGCCGTCGGGCAACGGCTGTGCCACGACGCGCAGGTGGACGCCGCCCGACAGATGCCAGTCCTCCTCGACCTCGCCCGCCGCGGTGTGGAACCAGCCCCGCCGCTCCGCCTTCCACGTCGGGAAGTCACGGACTTCGGGCAGGCGTTTCGCCTCGCGCATCCGGTCGAGCACGCGGTCGAACTCGGGCCGATCGCGCAGCCATTCCTCGCGCATCGCGAACAGGCGGCGGAACGGCTGGTTGCAGAAGACCAGGCTGCGATCGGGACCGAATTGGGCGACGCTGGCCGACAGGCGGTCCAGCATCGCGCGCTGCGCCTCGCCGAACCGCTTCATGCCGCCGCGCGCCTGTTCCAGCTCCTCGACGTCGATCGCATAGCCCGCGACCCCGCCGGTCGGCAGCGGCACGTCGTGGATGCGTAGCATCCGCCGCGCGCCACCGATCGTCGCCGGCACGTCCATCGTCTGCGGCATCGTCGTGTCACGTGCTGCGGCGGCGTTGGCGATCGGCCCGCCCGGCCCGGTCGTCTCGACCAGTTCCAGCGCGCGGTCGATCGCGTCGTTCGCATCGCGCGCCTCGACCGCATCGACATAGGCGGTGTTGACCATCGCCAGCGCCAGATCGGCACCGCGATACCACATCGGCATCGGCGCCGATTCGATCAGGCCCGACAGCGCGTCGAACGCGGCGGTCATCATCGCGCCATCGTGCGCCAGCCGCGCGATCTCGCCCTCGCTCGCGGTCGCGTCGGAGAACCACAGCACGACGCCGCCCGGCGCCATCGCCGCGGCGGGCGCGCGCGCGCCGGCGATCATCAGCTTGCGCGCCGATCCCCGCGCCTGCACCGCCATGCGGAACGGCCGCCCCGCCTTCTGCGCGGCGGCGACATCGGCGGAGAGCGCGGCGGCATCCTCGGCATCGAGGCCGTAGTGTGCGCCACCGAGGTCGGTGAGGTAACGGGGCGCGGCGGGCAGGCCCAGCCAGTCGACCACCTGCAGCGACAGGTCGATGCGCCCGTCCGACCGCACGACCGCGGGCTGCGCCGGCGATCGCTCCAGCAACGCGGCGTCGCGCGCGGCGATATCCTGCGACCGGCGGGCGAGCGACCGCGCGGCCAGGCCCTGCCACAACGCCCAGCCGGACAGGATGACCAGCAGGGCGAGGACGGCGCCGGCGATCACCGCGGCAGTGGTCGAAACGGCGATCATTGCCGCTCCGTCGCCCCGCCCCGATCGTGGGCGCCGGCGTGCCGGAGTCTGCCGTGCCGCGAACAACTCATGGGTTGCTCATGCGGCACGGTGAACCCCGGGACAAGGCCTATCGCGCGTGCGTCGACAGGCCTTGCGACGGACAGACTTAGTAGCGGTAGTGATCCGGCTTGAACGGGCCTTCGGTCGGGACGCCGATGTAGCCCGCCTGTTTCGGCGTCAGCTTGCTGAGCTTCACGCCCAGCTTGTCGAGGTGCAGCGCCGCGACCTTCTCGTCGAGGTGCTTGGGCAGGACGTAGACCTTGTTCTCGTACTTCTCACCCTTGGTGAACAGCTCGATCTGCGCCAGCGTCTGGTTGGTGAAGCTGGCCGACATGACGAACGACGGATGGCCCGTCGCGCAGCCCAGGTTCACCAGGCGGCCCTTGGCCAGCACGATGATCTGCTTGCCGTCCGGGAACTTCACCAGGTCGGTGCCCGGCTTCACTTCGGTCCAGTCGTAGTTCGACAGCGCGGCGATCTGGATCTCGCTGTCGAAGTGGCCGATGTTGCAGACGATCGACATCGGCTTCATCGCCTTCATGTGATCGGCGGTGATGACGTCGGCGTTGCCGGTCGCGGTGCAGAAGATGTCGGCGCGTTCGACGGCCTCTTCCATCGTCACGACCTCGAAGCCTTCCATCGCCGCCTGCAGTGCGCAGATCGGGTCGACCTCGGTCACCATCACGCGGGCGCCGCCGTTGCGCAGCGACTGGGCTGAACCCTTGCCGACGTCGCCGAAACCGGCGACGCAGGCGACCTTGCCGGCCAGCATCACGTCGGTGGCGCGGCGGATCGCGTCGACCAGCGATTCCTTGCAGCCGTACAGGTTGTCGAACTTCGACTTGGTGACGCTGTCGTTGACGTTGATCGCCGGGAACGGCAGCTCGCCCTTCTTCGCGATCTCGTACAGGCGATGCACGCCCGTGGTCGTCTCTTCCGAAACGCCCTTCAGGTTCTTGACCGTCTGCGTCAGGTAACCCGGATACTTCGCGACGAACGCCTTCAGCGCGCGCTGGAACTCGACTTCCTCGTCATTCTCCGGCTCGCCCAGCGTCGCGCCGGCTTCCAGCTTCGCGCCCCACAGCGCGAACATCGTCGCGTCGCCGCCGTCGTCGAGGATGATGTTCGCGGTGGTGCCGTCCGTGTCGGCACCCCAGTTGAAAATGTCGCCGACATAGTCCCAATAATCGGCCAGGCTCTCGCCCTTGATCGCGAACACTGGCACGCCGGTCGCGGCGATGGCGGCGGCGGCATGGTCCTGCGTCGAATAGATGTTGCACGTCGCCCAGCGGACGTCGGCGCCGAGCGCGGTCAGCGTCTCGATCAGCACCGCGGTCTGGATCGTCATGTGCAGCGAACCGGTGATGCGCGCACCCTTCAGCGGCTGCGACGCGCCGAATTCCTCGCGCAGCGCCATCAGGCCCGGCATCTCGGTCTCGGCGATCTCGATCTCGCGACGGCCGAATTCGGCAAGGCTGATGTCGGCGACGACATAATCGTTCGCGCGCGAAACGGGGGCGGTGGCCACGGTCGGTATCTCCGGTCTGTCAGTATAGGATGGCGGCCCCTTAGCCGGGAAGCCGCCGACGATCAAATATAAAGATATCTTTATATGTGGTTTGGAACAGCGTCGCGCGCTGGCTCCGCCACGCCGTCGGCGCGCGCCGCGTCGAAATCGGACGGCAGCATGATCCAGTCGCGCAGCGTCCGCGGCTGATCCACCTCGGCGATGCCGGTATCGGGCCACTCGTCGGCCGCCGGCATCCACGCCGTGCCGAAGATGCGATCCCAGATCGTCGTCGTCGCGCCGAAATTATGATCGAAGTGCTTCTGCTGGGTCGAATGGTGGATCCGGTGGAAACGGTTGTCGACGAACAGCCACCGCAGCGGCCCCAGGTGCATCGTCGACGGCGAATGGATGAACGCAGCCTGCAGGTGCAGGATGGCGAGCATCGCCGGCACCGCGGGGGCTGCGTCCGACACGATCAGGCTGGCGGGAATGGCGATCATCAGGATCTGGAAGAACGGCTCGGTCGGGTGATGGAAGGCGTTGACCGCCGACATCTCCCGGATCGAATGATGCACCGCGTGGTAACGCCACAACCAGCGATGCTGCGCGCGGTGGCACCAGTAGAAGAAGAAGTCGTAGAGGAATGCGCCCAGCACCGGGGCGATGACGAAAGCGACCGGCCCTGCCCAGGGCGAGCCGAGCGGCAGGACGATCAGCGGCTCGATCCCCATTGCCGCGCGCACGGTATTGAAGAGGCTGTAGGCCACTGCACTAATGACGAGCCAGATCGACCAGAACACCACGCCGATCGCGCGACCGCGCACGCTGTAGCGGCTGCGCGGGAGCAGCAGCTCAAGCGCGGTCATGAAGGCAAAGCTGAACGCCCACACCTGTATCGTCGGCAGGGCGAGGTCGATCAGGCGGGCGGGCAGGTCCATGCGCTCCCTGCTAACCGCCGCCGCTTTACGGATCGTAAAGCGCGATCAGGCGGTGCCGGATTCGCTCGACAGCATGCGCGGATCGATGCCGACGCCGGCGACCGCGACGTCCCAGCGCCGCTCTGCCAGCGTGTCGAAGATGAGGTCCGCGCCCGCATCGGCGACCAGCCAGCCGTGGCGCGTCATCTCCGCCTCCAGCTGCCCCGCCCCCCAGCCGGCATAGCCGAGCGCCGGCAGCCAGCGCGACGGGCCGGTGCCCGCCCCGATCGCCTTCAATACGTCGAGCGTCCCAGAGAGCGCCCAGCGGCCCGCCACATCTACCGTGTCGCCGCCGGCCCAGTCCAGCGTGTGCAGCACGAAGCCGCGGCGAAGCTCGACCGGCCCGCCGACGTGCATCGCCATGTCCGTCGCATCGCCCGGATCGACGTCGAGCTGGCGCAGGACGTCGTGGAAGCCGATGCCGGCATAGGTCGCGCCGATCCCGATGCCCAGCGCACCCTCCGCATCATGGCTGCACATCGCGATCACCGACCGCTCGAACCGCGGATCGCCGATGCCGGGCATCGCGACGAGAAACTGGCCGGTCAGGTACATCGCATCGTCCATACCGCGCTCAACCGACCGCGGCGACCGGCGTTGCGCGATCGCGCTTGAAAAATCGCCGCGCACGGCCAGATGTGCGCCGAACGGCTGGCGCCTCCTGCGTCGGCGACAGGAGCGCATCATATGACGATCAAGGTTGGCGACCGTATTCCCAGCGTCGGCTTCGCGAAGGCGACCGCTGACGGCCCCGAGGGCGTCAGCACCGACGACTTCTTCGCCGGCCGTCGCGTCGCGCTGTTCGCGGTACCGGGCGCCTTCACCCCGACCTGTTCCGCGCGTCACCTGCCCGGCTTCGCCGACAAGGCGGAGGATCTGAAGGCCAAGGGCGTCGACGCGATCGCCTGCGTCTCGGTCAACGATGCCTTCGTGATGAACGCTTGGAAGGATTCGAGCGGATCGGGCGACGCGGTGACGATGCTGGCCGACGGCAACGCTGACTTCGCGCGCGCGACCGGCCTCGAGATGGACAGCAGCAAGTTCGGCATGGGCACGCGCAGCCAGCGCTATTCGATGATCGTCAACGACGGCGTCGTCGAACAGTTGAACGTCGAGGCGCCGGGCGAATTCAAGGTCAGCTCGGCCGAATATCTGCTCGAACGGCTGTAACGCCGCCCATGGTGCCGGGTGCGGGAACTTCGTTACGCACCCGGTGGTTGGGACGGCACAGTTTTCGAAAGGGATCGTCATGACCGACACCACGCTGACCAACGACACCACGACCACCGCCACCACCGAAACGCTCGACAAGGTCACGGGCACCACCGCCGACGAGCGGGCTGAGCTGATCGCCAAGGGTAAGGACAGCGTCAGCGACGCGCTGTCCACCGCGGTCGATGTGGTGAAGGCCAATCCGAAAACCGCCGCCGCCATCGCGGTCGGTGCCGTCGCAGCGGTAGCCGGTGCGGCCTATGGCGCGACCCTGCTGTCGAAGGACACGCCGGCGAAGCGTACGCCTGCCCGTCGCACGACGACGGCACGCAAGACGCCCGCCAAGAAGTAACGCTTCGACATTCGAATGATCGGCGGCGTCGGGGCAACCCGGCGCCGTCTTTCGTTCAGGACTGGCTTGTATGGCGAGGGCAGCATTTCGGCCCTTCGACGTCACCCTGGACTTGTCCCGGGGTCCACCAAGCCGCTTGTGCTGCGGCACGCAGATCGAATGTGTCGATCGCGGCGCAGTGGCCCCCGGAACCAGTCCGGGGTGACGCGTGGCAACGACCTGCGTTTCCTGGCCCGCTCTGTCCTACGAAGCTCGCGATCGCTATCCCGGAACCGCTCCAGCGAAGCGCGACGCATCGGTTGAGCATCACACCATCAAAGCTCAACCGACATGTTGCGCTTCAGGCCCGTTTCACGAGAGGAATCATACGTGTTTTCGTCTCAACATTCACGCTCAACATGTCGCTTGAATGACACTCGCCCTGGCCCCTCTTCGGGCCTGCATCCCGACCGACTTGCCAGTGTCATCGTCCGGCCCTAACCCTCTTCGATGACCGAAGCATCCGACATCGTCGCCGAACTCGACCGCCTCTACACCGCCTCCGTCGGCCGGTTGAAGGCGGCGCTGACCCGCTACCTCACCGACGGCACCCCGCCCGCGCAGGAAAGCCGGTTCGACGGTTCGTTCGCCTATCCCGAGATCCGCCTGACCTATCGCGCCGGCGATGCTCAGCCCGCACCGCTGCGCTCGTTCGGGCGGCTGGTGACGCCGGGCGAATATGCGATCAGCGTAACGAAGCCCGCGATGGTCGCCGACTATCTGATCGAACAGCTGACGCTGCTGATGGAGGATTACGACGTCGCCGTCAGTGCGGCGGAGGGGCGGCAGGAAATTCCTTTCCCCTATGTGCTCGATCCCGGCCACGCGCTGGCGCTCGACGAAGTATCCGCGCTCGACCTCGCCCGCCATTTTCCGGCGACGGAGCTGGCGCATATCGGTGACGAGATCGCCGACGGTATCTGGGAATCGGTCGACGGCATCCGCCCGCTGGCGCTGTTCGACGGGCTGCGCACCGACTTTAGCCTCGCGCGGCTGCGGCACTATACCGGCACGCCGCCCGAGCATGTGCAGCGCTATATCCTCTTCACCAACTATCACCGTTACGTCGACGAATTCGTCCGCTGGGGCGCGTCGCAGCTCGGGCCGGACGCGGCGGGGCATCCGTCGCGCTACACCGGCCTGTCGGGCGCGGGCGGCACCGTCATCACCAGCCCGGACGACGTCGACCTGATCGCTGGCGACAGCACCGCGTACCGCCGCCACCAGATGCCCGCCTATCACCTGATGGCGCCGGACGGCACCGGCATCACGCTCGTCAACATCGGCGTCGGCCCGTCGAACGCAAAGACGATCTGCGATCACTTGGCCGTGCTGCGGCCCGAGGCGTGGCTGATGATCGGCCATTGCGGCGGCCTGCGCCCGTCGCAGCGGATCGGCGACTATGTGCTCGCCCACGCCTATCTGCGCGACGACCATGTGCTCGACGACGTGCTGCCGCCCGAGATCCCGGTGCCGGCGATCGCTGAAGTGCAGGTCGCGATGGCGCGCGCCGCGGCGACCGTGTCGGGTCAGTCGGGCGAGGAACTGAAGCGACGCCTGCGCACCGGTACGATCGTCACCACCGACGACCGCAACTGGGAACTGCGCTATTCGCAATCGGCGCTGCGCTTCTCGCTCAGCCGCGCGGTCGGCATCGACATGGAATCGGCGACGATCGCCGCGCAGGGCTATCGCTTCCGCGTGCCCTACGGGACGTTGCTGTGCGTGTCGGACAAGCCGCTCCACGGCGAACTCAAGCTACCGGGGCAAGCCAACCGATTCTACGAACGCGCGATCAACGAACACATGCGCATCGGCATCGAAACCTGCGAGGAACTGCGCCGTGAGGGACCGAAGCTGCACAGCCGCAAGCTGCGCGCGTTCAGCGAACCGCCGTTCAGGTGAGATGCGGGCGGCCGTCCATTTGCGCAAGCAAATGGCGGACTCGCCACGTCGGGCAGCGGGGCGGCGCAGCCGTCCCGTCTGACGGCGTGGCGTTTGAGAGCAGAATCCTTGCCAAGGGAACCTCTACGCACGCAAATGATTTGGGAGCGTAACGACTCCTCGCCAGCCGGAGCATGACCATGGCACAGCCGCCCAAGACCCCGACCTCCGCCCCGCCCCGCCGCAAGACCGGCACGACCACGCGCCGCACCACGCGCAAGGCGACGCCCAAGGTCGAGGACGCGACACCGGCTGCGGCGACCGAGGGCGCGGCAACCGAAGCTGCCACGCCGCCCGCCGCTAAACCCGCAACGCGCCGCGCCCCCGCCAAGCGCACCACGACCCGCACCGCCGCGCCGCGCAAGGCGCCGGCCAAACGCGCCGCCAAGCCTGCTACCTCCGAAAGCGTCACCGACACCGCGACCAAGGCCGCACGCAGCGTCCGCGCCAAGGCCAGCGCCGCCCGCCAGACCGCCGCTCGCGCCGTCGCCGACTCCGCCCCCGCCCGGCTGGTGTCAGACACGCGCGAACGCATCGGCGACCGCAACTTCTTCGCCGCGATCCTGGGCGGCGTCGCCGCCATCGGAGCGGCGATCGGCGGGATCATCTACGCCGGCCGCGGCAACACGCGAGGCGGGACGACGAAGCAGGACGGCTGAGCACACCGATCCGTTTGCCCTGAGCGAAGTCGAAGCGCATCGATCCCATGGCGCTTGGACTTCGCCCGGCATGAACGGCGCGTGAGAATTGTTACTTCGCCAACGCGTAGTCCACCCACACCGTATAGGTGCGTATCATTTCCCCACCCGCTACCGGGGCGGCCATCATCAGTGGGGGCGGCGGCGGCGGTGGAGCGGAAAGTCGGTTGCCGCTCACGACGATATCGTCATAACCCGTCTGCGTACCCCGCGCACCGATGCGCAGCACGCGGACGACACGCAAGCCGAACGCCCTGGCGTAATCCTCTGCCTCCTTCTGCGCATTGGCGACGGCGTCGCCACGGGCTTTTTCTAGCGCGGCATCGGGATCGCTGTTCGACAGGTTCGGACCGTTGACCGAATTGGCCCCTGCGCCGAACGCCGCGGCGATGACATCCGGTGCACTCGCCAGCTTCACCACTCGCACCGTCACGGTGTTGCGCGCGACATAGCCGGTGATCTGCGCCTGCCCCTCGTAATCATTGGGCGAATTGCGGGCGAAGCGCGGCTGCACGTTGATCTGCTGCGTGCGCACATAGCGCGCATCGACCCCGGCGCCGCGCACGGCGGCGATGACAGCGGTCATCGTCTTCGCATTGGCGTCGGTCGCCTCGCGCGCGGTCGTGCCGGTGCTGACCACGCCGACGCTGATCGTCGCGACGTCGGGCGCGTAATAGGCGCGGCCCGTGGCCTGCACCTGCAACAGCGTTTCGCCGCGTTCGATGCCGCTCGGCAGCATCGTCTGCGCCGCGACCGGGCTTGCCAACAGTGCCGCTCCCGCGGCGGCGAACGTTGCGATCCTTACCATCCCTGCGGCTTCCCCTTGTTCTGCGCATCCAGCCACGTCTTCAGCGGCGCGAAATAATCGACCATCGCCTTGCCCGACATCTCGCGGCTGCCGGTGAAGGCCTGCAAGGCATCGGGCCACGGCTTGGACTGGCCCATCTTCAGCATCGCGTCCAGCTTCGCGCCGACCGCCTTGTCGCCGTAGAAGCTGCACCGGTGCAGCGGCCCCTTCCACCCCGCCTGATCGCAGGCGGCCTTGTAGAACTGGAACTGGAGCAGGCGGGCGAGGAAGTAGCGGGTGTACGGCACGCCCGCCGGGATGTGGTATTTCGCCCCCGGATCGAACTTCGTCTCGTCGCGCGGCACCGGCGGGGCGACGCCCTGATATTGCAGGCGCAGCGCGTTCCAACCCGCCTCGTAGCCGGTCGGCTTGATCTGGCCAGAGAAGACGCCCCAGCGCCATTTGTCCATCAGCAGGCCGAACGGCAGGAACGCGACCTTGTCCATCGCCTGACGCAGCAACAGCCCGACATCCTTGTCTGCGCTCGGCACCTTCGCTTTGTCGAGCAGGCCGATCTGCACGAGATATTCGGGCGTGATCGACAGCGCGACGAAATCGCCGATCGCTTCGTGGAAGCCGTCGTTGGCGCCGTTCAGATACAGGTACGGCTGCGCCTTGTAGGCGCGCTGATAATAGTTGTGGCCGAGTTCGTGGTGGATGACGGTGAAATCGTCGCCGTTCACCTTGATGCACATCTTGATGCGCAGGTCGTCCTTGTTGTCGATGTCCCAGGCGGAGGCGTGGCAGACGACTTCGCGGTCGGCGGGCTTGGTGAACTGGCTGCGCTGCCAGAAGGTCGGCGGCAGCGCCGCGAAGCCGAGCGAGGAATAGAAGCCCTCCCCCGCCTTCACCATCTTCAGCGCGTCGAACTTCTTCTCGACCAGCAGGTCACCGACATCAAAGCCGACGTCGCCCGCCCCCTTCGGCGCGACGATGTCGTAGATGTTGCCCCATTCCTGCGCCCACATATTGCCGAGCAGGTCGGCGCGGATCGGACCGGTCTTCGCCTGCACCGCGTCGCCGTATTTCTCGTTCAGCTTCCAGCGGGTGTAGGTGTGAAGCGCGAGATAGAGCGGCTCGACCTCCTTCCACAATTTGTCGGTCAGCGCCGCGAACTGCTCGGGCGGCATGTCGTAGCCCGACCGCCACATGGCACCGGCATCGGCATAGCCAAGCTCGGCCGCGCCGCGGTTCGTCAGGCCCGCCATCGTCGCATAGTCGCCGCGCATCGGCGCGCCGACATTGTCGTGCCAGCTGACCCACATCTCCTTCAGCTTGGCGGGGTCGCGGGTCGTGCCCATCGCCGCCTCGATATCCGAACCGTTGATCGGCTTGCCGTCGAGCGTGCCCTTCCCCTTGCCGTAGATGGAGGTCATCCGCGTCGTCGCTTCGGCCAGCTGCGTCGCGGCGCCCGGCGTCGTCGGAGCGGGCAAGGTGATCGTGCCGCGCAGCAGGTCCAGCTTGCGCTTCGTGTCGGGCGACAGGCTGGGCGCCTTCTGGAACTTCGCCGCCTCCAGCGCGAAACGGACCTGATCGGTGTTGAGCGCTGCCGAAACCTTCGCGACCAGCGCGTCGGTATCGTCGGTGATGTAGGTCGCGTTGACCCACTGGATACGCGCGGAATCGACGCTGCGCACGGCCATGTAGGTTTCGACCTCCGCGACGAAGCGGTCGGCCTCCGCCGCGGCCGGCTTCGCACCCGCCGTGATGGTCGGCGCGCTCTGCGCGGATGCGGCGGCGGCGTGGAGCGCGCACGCCAGGACGGCGAGCGAAGCGGCGGTACGAAGCATCGGAAATTCCTCGGTATACGCGGACACTGGCGGGAAACTGCGCCCCCGGTCCGCCCCGGTCAAGCGGCGAGGAAGTCGGCGATCGCGGTGCCCAGCTCGGGCTTCGTTACCGCGCTCATGTGTCCGCCGGGAATGCTGACGTGGCGCGCATCGGGCAGGGCATCGGCCAGCGCCTGCGCCGATCCGACCTCGTCGTCATCCTCGCCCATCACCACCAGCGCGGGCTGGCGGAAGGAGGCGACCTCCTCCAGCGTGGTGTCGGCGAAACTGTCGAGCACCGCGGTCAGTGCGACCGGATCGCCGCCGGTCGTCTTCAGAAACGCCTCCGCCATGAACGCCGGCGACCCGCGTGGATGCGTGCCGAGATTGCCGAGCACATGGCGGAAATAATCGGTGCGGCGATGCACGTCGGTCACCCCCTCCAGCCCCATGCCGGCGAACACGATGCGCCGCGGCGTCGCACCCGTCGCCAGCATCCGCGCGGTCGTGCGCGCGCCGAGCGAATAACCGCCGAGATCATAATCGGTGAGCCCGAGATGCGCGATCAGCGCGTGACCGTCCCGCGTCAGCGCATCGACCGGATAGGCGGCGGCGTCGCGCGGCTTGGCGCTCTGCCCATGCGCGCGCAGGTCAGGCATCACGACGCGGAAGCCCTTCGCGGCGATGGCGGCGGCGTGGCCATAGCGGATCCAGTTGGTGTTCGCGTCGCTGAAATAGCCGTGGATCAGCACGACGGTCCGCCCCTCGCCCATCACATGGCAGGCGAGACGCTGCCCGTCGAAGCCGTCGAAGAAGACCGTCTCGGGTTTGTCAGTCGGGGAGCTTGCCACAGGCATCCATCCATCTCTTCACGACGTTGTCATTCTCCTCGCTGCGCATGCGCTTCAGCGCGCCGGTGTCAACCCACGCCTCATGCAGGCTCTCCACCGCATAGTGCATCGTCGGCACGAACGGCGACGGATCGTCGAAGCTGGCGACGGTCAGGTCCATCATGTCGCTGTCGGGGAATTCGAAGGTCAGGGTCGTGCCGCATGTCGCGCAGAAACCGCGACGGGCGATCGGCGAAGAGCGATAATAATCTAGCTCCCCGACCCAGCGCACATCGGCCTTGCGGACGTTGACGAGCGCGAGGCTGACGTTGCCACTGATACGCTGACACATGCGGCAATGACACAGATAGGCGTCGGTCGACCCGACCTCCGCACGATAGCGTTTGGCGCCGCAGAAGCACCCACCCTCCATCGCCGTCATCGCATCCTCCCGTTCGTGTCGAAATATTGCTGGATTCAGTAAGCACACTTATTATATGCGCCGGCATGAGCGATACTCTAGGTTTTCTCATCAGCGATGTCTCGCGCCTGATGCGCCGCCGTTTCGACGAGCGCGCACGGTCGTTCGGCGCCACGCGTGCGCAGTGGAAGACGCTGGTCACCCTCTCCCGCAACGAAGGCATCAACCAGGGCCGGCTCGCCGACCTGCTGGAGGTCGAGCCCATCACCCTGTGCCGCATGATCGACCGGCTGGAGGAATCCGGGCTGGTCGAGCGCCGCCGCGATCCCGCCGACCGCCGGGCATGGCAGATCTTCCTGACCGACGCCGCGACGCCGCTGCTGGAAACGATGCGCGCGCATGCCGACGCGATGTTCGAGGCGGCCTTCAGTGGGCTGAACGACGCCGCGCGAACCCAATTGAAGGATGCGCTTGCCCGCATCCGCGACAATCTACTGGACGACCCCATGCTGAAGGACGCAGCCCATGGCTGAGGCAGACCCCCGGATCGACGCCGCCGAGATCGCTACGGCTACCCCCGTTGCCGAACAACCGGCGCCGGCGAAAACGAAGCGCCGCTGGATCCGCCCGCTGCTGATGTTCGGCGTGCCGCTGATCGTCATTGGGTTCGTCGCCTGGCTGTGGGCGACGTCGGGCCGCTACGTCGACACCGACAACGCTTATGTCTCGCAGGACAAGGTGTCCGTGGCAAGCGACGTCGCCGGCCGCATCGTGTCGGTGAACGTGCGCGAGGACCAGCAGGTGAAGGCGGGCGACCTGCTGTTCCGCATCGATCCGGAGCCGTATCGCATCGCCGTCGCGCAGGCGAACGCGCAGATCGCCGGTGCGCAGGTGACGGTGCAGACGCTCCAGACCAGCTATGCCGGCACCGGCGCCGACATCACCGCCGCCCGCGACCGGATCGCGGCCGCGCAGGAGGATTATGCGCGGCAGGCCGAACTGATGCGCCGCGGCTTCACCACCCGCGCGCGTCTGGAACAGTCGCAGCACGCGCTGGAACAGGCTCGCGCCGGGCTCCAGAGCGCACAGGCCGATGCGAACGAGGCGCGCGCGAAGCTCGCCACCGGCGCCGCCGTGCCGGGTCAGAACCCGCAGATCGCCGCCGCGCAGGTCGCGCGGTCGAAGGCGCAGCTCGACCTGTCGCGGACCGAGGTCCGCGCGCCGGTGGGTGGTCAGGTCAGCCAGGCCGACCGGTTGCAGGTCGGGCAGATGATGGTCACCGGCCTGCCCGCCGTCACCATCGTCGCCGACACGCGATCGTGGGTGGAGGCGAACTTCAAGGAAACCGACCTGAACAAGATGCGCGTGGGGCAGGCCGCCGAAGTCAGCTTCGACGCCTATCCCGGCCTGAAGCTGAAAGGCCATGTCGCCTCGATCGGCGCGGGCACGGGCAGCGAATTCTCGGTGCTGCCAGCGCAGAACGCCAACGGCAACTGGGTGAAGGTAACGCAGCGCGTGCCGGTGCGCATCGCCATCGACGAGAAGAGCCCGCGCCAGCTGATCGCGGGGCTGAGTGCCGATGTGCGGGTGGACGTGCGATGACACGCCTCCCCTCCCTGAAAGGGAGGGGTCGGGGGTGGGTCGGCCCGTTGGCTGACGTGCCCATGCCCCTCATGCCAACCCACCCCCGGCCCCTCCCTTCCAGGGAGGGGAGGTAGCCGTGGCAACCGCAGCATCCGCCCTCGCCTCCGCTTCCGCGCGCCCCATCCCCGCCCCGCCCCCGGCGGGCGTGGCGGCGCTCGCCACGACCAACCGTCCGCTGCTGACGGTCGGCGTCATGCTCGCGACGATCATGCAGATCCTCGACAGCACGATCGCCAACGTCGCCCTGCCGCATATGCAGACCGCGCTCGGCGCCACCGCCGACACGGTGACGTGGGTGCTGACCAGCTACATCGTCGCGTCGGCCATCGCGATCCCAATCACCGGCTGGCTGTCCGACCGTATCGGCAGCCGCAACCTGTTCCTGTGGTCAGTCGCGGGCTTCGTCGCGTCGTCGGCGCTGTGCGGTCTCGCTACGGGTCTGACCGAGATGGTGATCTTCCGCATCCTGCAAGGCATCAGCGCCGCGTTCATGAACCCGCTGAGCCAGACGGTGATGCTCGACATCAACCCGCCCGAACGACAGGGCAAGGCGATGGCGATCTGGGGCATGGGCATCATGGTCGGCCCGATCCTGGGGCCGCTGATCGGCGGGTGGCTGACCGAGAGCTACAACTGGCGCTGGGTGTTCTACGTCAACCTGCCGCTCGGCGTGTTCTGCTTCGTCGTGCTGTGGGCGCTGCTGCCGTCGCGGCCGGTGCGGGTGCGGCCGTTCGACGTGATGGGCTTCACGCTGCTGGCGCTCGGGATCGCCGGGCTGCAATTGATGCTGGATCGCGGCCAGAACGAAGACTGGTTCTCCTCGCCTGAAGTGGTCATCGAGGCGACGATCGCCGGCATCGCGCTCTGGATGTTCGTCATCCACCTCTTCACCGCGAAGAAGCCGATGTTCGAACGCGAGATGTTCGCGAACCGCAACCTCGTCACCGGTCTCGCCTTCATGCTGGTCGTCGGCGTGGTGATGATGGCGACGATGGCGCTGCTGCCGCCGATGCTCCAGCGCATCTACGGCTATCCCGTGCTCGACACCGGCGTGCTGATGATGCCGCGCGGTGTCGGCGTGCTCGTCAGCATGTTCGTCGCAGCGCAGTTGACGCAGCGCGGGTTCGACCCGCGCATCCTGGTCGGCGTCGGTTTCTCGGTCGCGGCGTTCTCGCTGTGGCAGATGACGCACTGGACGGTGGTGATGGGGTCCACCCCGTTCATCGTCGACGGACTGGTGCAGGGTCTGGGCCTCGGCCTCGTCTTCATGCCGCTCAACCAGATGGCGTTCGCGACGCTGCCGCCGCAGTTCCGGACCGAAGGCTCGTCGCTGATGAACCTGATGCGCAACATCGGCGCGTCGGTCGGCATCTCGATCGTCACCGCGCTGCTGGCCCGCAACATCCAGACCAGCCATGCCGACCTCGCGCCGCACCTGAATGCGTCGGCGATGGCGGGATACGACCTGTCGATGCTGCAACGCTTCGGCGTGGCATCCGACAGTGTGCTGTCGATGCTGGACGGGATCGTGAACCGGGAGGCGGCGATGATCGCCTATCTCGACGATTTCTGGCTGATGGCGATCGTCACCGCGCTGTCGGTGCCGCTGGTCGTGTTCCTGAAGAAGCCGCCGAAGCCGCCCGCCGGCAAGAAGGTCGACGCGCCACCGGTCGACCTGCACTGAGAAGCCGGGTACGGCGCCACGCAAAGTCATCGAGAGGATTTACCATGCCCGCCGCCGACCCCGTCGTCATCGTCAGCTATGCCCGCACGCCGATGGGCAGCTTTCAGGGCAGCCTGTCCGGCGCGTCCGCGACCGAACTCGGCGCGGCGGCGGTAGGCGGTGCGGTGGAGCGGGCGGGCGTGTCGGGCGATGCGATCGACCGTATCTACATGGGCTGCGTGCTACCCGCCGGCCTCGGCCAGGCGCCCGCGCGACAGGCGGCGCTGAAGGCGGGCCTGCCGCAACAGATCGAGGCAACCACGCTCAACAAGATGTGCGGCAGCGGCATGCAGGCCGCGATCATGGCCGCCGACACGCTGGCCGCCGGCTCCGCCGACGTGATCGTGGCGGGCGGCATGGAGAGCATGACCAACGCGCCGTACCTCTCGATGCGCCACCGCGCCGGCGCACGCATCGGGCACGACGTGCTGAAGGATCACATGTACCTCGACGGGCTGGAGGATGCCTACGATCCGGGCAAGCTGATGGGCAGCTTCGCCGAGGATACCGCGCGCGACTATCAGTTCACGCGCGCTGCGATGGACGACTTCGCGATTGCGTCCTTGCAGCGCGCACAGGCCGCGCAGACGTCGGGTGCGTTCGATCGCGAGATCGTCGGCGTCGCGGTGTCGGGTCGCAAGGGCACGACCACCGTTACGCTGGACGAACAGCCGGCCAAGGGCGACATCGCCAAGATCCCGACGCTGAAGCCCGCGTTTTCGAAGGACGGCACGATCACCGCCGCCAACGCCTCCTCGATCAGCGACGGCGCCGCCGCGCTCGTGATGACGCGCGCCAGCGTGGCGGAGCGGCTCGGCCTGACGCCCATCGCGCGCGTCGTCGCGCACGCCGGCCACGCGCACGCCCCGTCGCTGTTCACCACCGCGCCCGTCTTCGCGATGCGCAAGGCGCTGGACAAGGCCGGCTGGAGCATCGGCGACGTCGATCTGTTCGAGGTGAACGAGGCGTTCGCCGTCGTCGCGATGATCGCGATGCACGACCTGTCGATCGGTCACGACGTGCTGAACGTCAACGGCGGCGCCTGCGCGCTCGGCCACCCGATCGGCGCCAGCGGCGCGCGCGTCATCGCGACATTGCTGTCGGCGCTGGAGGCGCGGGGCGCGAAGCGCGGACTGGCGTCGCTGTGCATCGGTGGTGGCGAAGCGACCGCGCTGGCGGTGGAATTGATGGGCTGAAGTCCGGCGGCGATGCGTTGTGTCGAATAGCTTCTAGCTCGCTGCGAAGGTGAGCGCCTCGATCTTGTTGCCGTCAGGATCGAGAACGAAGGCAGCATAGTAATTCGCGTCATATTCCGGCCGAAGACCCGGCGGCCCGCCGCCCCTACCGCCGTTCGCCAAGGCGATTTCGAAGAACGCATCCACGGCGGCGCGCTTCTCGACTTCGAAGGCAACGTGACTTCCATTTCCGACCGTCGCCGGTTTGCCGTTCGTCGGGAGGTTGAGGCTGAAGACGGTGATGCCCGCGCCGTAGCCTGCCGCCTCTTCGACATCGAGGGTCAGTCGAAGACCCAGCGCGGCCATCACCGGATCATAGAACGCGCGAGCACGAGCGAGGTCGACGGTACCGAGTGAGACGTGATGCAGCATCGTGATCTCTCCTTACGGCAGCGTCTCGCCGGCATCGACACCCCATAGGTGGATCGCCTCGACGAAGCCGCTGCGCCCCTTCACGTCGAGGCGGCACCAGCCGGCGTCGCACTGGCTCAACCGCCCGACGACGCCCGGTTCGGCGCGATACTGGACGCGGCCGGCCGGGCGGGGCGTGTCGCGTAGCGCAACGATCGTGTCGACGACGATAGCGGTGCGCGTCTCGGTCAGCAGGTTCGCCTGCATCCAGCCCTGTTCGCCGCCCGGATCCTCGACCTTGCGCCATTCCTTGAAGATGGCGACGATCTTGAGCGGCAGGCCGGCGCGGACGTATAGCCAGCTGGCGGGGTAGTTGCGGCCGGGGCCGGTGCGCATCCGCGCCTTGCCGGCGGAAATCGAGGCGTAATAGGGCGTCTTGCGCCCCTGCGCCGCGGCGTCCGTCACCGGCAGAGCGAGCCCCACCGCCGCCGCCGTTCCGATCGTCGCCGCCATCCAACGCATCACAATTTCCCTTCGCACGCCCATGTAGCGGTGGGGAGCGCCCGGCTTCAACCGTTGACTGGGACGGCGCGGCGCTTCAAGCCGGATGCATGGCCGACGCCCCGCGCCCCGCCCGCCCCCGCGTGATCGTCACGCGCGAACTGCCCGACGCGGTGATGGCACGGCTGTCGGCGCTGTTCGACGCGGAGCTGAACCACGGCGACGTGCCGATGGATCGCGACGCGCTGGCACGCGCGATGGCGGACTGCGACGTGCTGGTGCCGACCGTGACCGACACGATCGACGCCGATCTGATCGCAGGCGCGGGCGATCGACTGAAGCTGATCGCCAACTATGGCGCGGGCGTGAATCACATCGACTTGAAGGCGGCGCGCGCGCGGCGGATCATCGTCACCAACACGCCGGGCGTGCTGACCGAAGATACCGCCGACATGACCATGGCGCTGATCCTGAGCGTGCCGCGCCGGCTGGCGGAGGGCGAGAAGCTGGTGCGGTCGGGCGCTTGGGATGGCTGGTCGCCCGGCGGGATGCTGGGCCACCGCATCGGCGGCAAGGCGCTGGGGATCGTCGGCATGGGCCGGATCGGCAGCGCGGTCGCACGCCGCGCGCGCGCGTTCGGCCTGTCGATCCACTATCACAATCGCAACCGCCTGCCGCCGACCGTCGAGGCCGAGTTGGGCGCAGAGTATCACGCCGACCTCGACGACCTGCTGCGCACGGTCGACATCGTCACGCTGCACACGCCGCGCAACGCCGACAGTGAAAATTTGATCGACGCGCGTCGGATCGCGCTGATGAAGCCGTCCGCCTATCTCATCAACGCCAGCCGCGGCGGCATCCTGGATGAGGATGCGCTTGTCACCGCGCTGGAGGGGGGACGACTCGCCGGCGCCGGGCTCGACGTGTGGCAGCACGAACCCGTGATCGACCCGCGGCTGCTCGCCCTGCCCGGCGTCGTCATGCTGCCGCACATGGGATCGGCGACCTATGAGGGGCGGCTGGCGATGGGGGAGCGCGTCGTCGCCAACATCCGCGCCTGGACCGACGGCATCCGTCCGCCAGATCAGGTACTTGAGGGCTGGGCATAGCGTCTACACGGCCGTGGATTTGTGCGACAAGCAACCGCTTGGTAACGCCTTGGGCCTAATGAATTTTGACCAAGCCTCGGCGCTTCCGCCGGTGCGATCAGGTCGGAAATCAGCGTCAAGTGAAGCAGCGTGAGCCACGTCGAACGATCAAGATCACCGCACGGATGAAGACCGCCAGCGGCTGGCAGGACGTGGCCATCGAGAATGTATCGGCGCACGGGATGAAGATCTCGGTCACCTGCCCGCCCCAGCGCGGCGCCTATATCGAGATTCGCCGCGCCAGCCAGATTGTCGTCGCCCGCACCGTCTGGGTCGATGGCAACGACTGCGGATTGCGCACACAGGACGTGATCGACATTCCCGCGCTGGTGAACGCGCACGCGATACGGGCCGAAGAAGTCATCGCCGCTCACGCCGCCGATCACCGCAAGGGACCACGCGCCGCATCGGTGGCGGCGCGAAGCACCCGCTTCGCTCGTCATTTCCAGTGGATGGCGGTCGCCGCCGCCGGCACCGCCGCCGCGGGCGTGCTCGCAGTGATAGCGGCGGAAACGCTCCGCCGCCCGTTCACCGCGATCGAAACCGCGCTGGTCGGTGACACCGGTGGCGGCAAATAGATCGACCAACCGTGTCGGCCGGTTCAATCGCCCGTCAGGATGCGATCGACCAGCTGCTTGACGGTCGGCACGAAGCCGTTCGAATAGAACGGATCCTTGCGGAAGTTGTACGCGGCATGGCCGGCGAACATCAGGTTGCGATCGGTATCGCCACCATGCGCGATATCCTGCAACGTCTTCTGGATGCAGAAACTGCGCGGATCGGCAAGCCGTCCGGTCGAGTTCGTCTCGGTATCCGCCCACGACGAGAAGCTGCACTGGCTGAGGCAGCCCATGCAGTCGGACTGGTCCTTGCGGATCACGCCCTTTTCCTCCGGCGTCACGAAGACAAGCGTGTTGTCCGGCGTCTTCAGCGCATCGGTGAAGCCCAGCCCGAACCATTCGCGCGCGCGCAGCAGGTCGTTGCGGGTCACCCAGAAGTTCTTGCCCTTCACGCCCACGTCGAGCTGATGGGTATGATCGCCCGCCTCCTGTGTGGAGAAGGCGATCTGCCGCTCCGACCGCGCCTCCAGCTGGCGCAGAAACGGATTGCGCACCGCGCTGGAATAGAAGCCAGTCGGCGAGAAACGGTGGAGCAGCACGTCGCCGGGCTCGACGTCCATCAGCTTGGCCTTCCACCCCTCGGGGATCGGGCTCTCCTGCGTCAGCAGCGGGCGCGTGCCGAACTGGAAGGCGATGCGGCCCAGCTCGGGATTGTCGATCCAGTCGCTCCAGTCGCGCAGGTACCAGACGCCGCCCGCCATCACGATCGGCACTTCGTCGGAGATGCCGCCCTCGCGCATCACCTCGCGCAACTCCTTGACGCGCGGGTACGGGTCCTGCGGCGCCAGCGGGTCCTCGGCGTTCGACAGGCCGTTGTGCCCGCCCGCCAGCCACGGATCCTCGTAGACGACCGCCGCCAGCCACTCCGCCGCCTTCGAATAGGCGCGCTTCCACAGCGCGCGGAAGGCGCGGCCGGAGCTGACGATAGGCAAATAGCTGACGCCGTAGGACGCGGTGATCTCGGACAGCTTATAGGGCATGCCGGCACCACAGGTCACGCCGGACACCAGGCCGCGGGTGCGCTCCAACACGCCGTGCAGGATGCGCTGGGCGCCGCCCATTTCCCACAGCACGTTGATATTGATCGCGCCCTTGCCGCCCGCGATGTCCCAAGCGCGCTTCACCTGCTGCACCGCGCCTTCGATGGCGTAGGCGATCAGCTCCTCGTGCCGGTCGCGGCGCGTCAGCGCGCTATAGACCTGCGGGATGATCTTGCCCTCGGGATCGTAGCTGTCGGCGTTCACCGCGGACACGGTGCCGATGCCGCCCGCCGCCGCCCAAGCGCCCGCCGATGCGTGGTTGGTCGCCGCGACTCCCTTGCCGCCTTCGACAAGGGGCCAGACCTCTCGGCCACCATAGACAATCGGGGTCAGGCCCTTGAACACATCGCCTCCGCAAAACACTCAGTTTGCCGCCAATAAGCCGCATTCCCGCCGAACGCGAGAAATAAGTCCTTACAGGATCGGCAGAAGCGCACCGGGCCGGCCCAGAGCATCCTCGTACAATCGCGCGTAGCCGGTCACCATCGCGCTTTCATCGAACATCGTCCGCGCGCGCGCCTGATTCTGCTGCCCCACCCAACGCCGCTGTTCCGCGCTGTCGGCGAGCCACTTCAGCCGGTCGCGCAGCGTCACCTCATAGCGATCCTCGGTCAGGAACGGGCGGTTCTCCTCGCTGACCATCAGCGGAACGTCACCCACCGGAGGCGACACGATAGGCAACCCCGCCGCCATCGCCTCCATCACCGCGACCGGCTGCTGCTCCGTGCGCGAGGACAGCGCGAAGATGTCGAACAGGCCCATGTAGCGCGCGGGATCGGGGAGATGGCCGGGCATCACCACCTGATCCTCCATGAACATCGCCTCGACCTGATCCTCGATCGCGGTCTGCTCGGGTCCTTCGCCGACGATGATTAGGCGGACCTTGCCCGACACACCGCCAACCGCGCGGACCAGCAGGGGAATGTCCTTGTCGGCGGTCAGCGGCCCGACCGCGCCGATGACGATCTCGCCCTTGCGGCGGGTGAAGCCGGGGATGGCCCTGGGATCGCAGCGTTCGGCGTAGCGCAGGGTCGGAATGCCGCCGGCAATGCGGTGGACCTTGGCGCGCGGCTGTTTCCAGACGTCGAGCGCGATCCGCTCCAGCGCTTCGCTCGGGACCGCGAGCGCGTGCGCCGCGGAGAGCGCGAAGCGGCGGTAATAGTTGCGTTTCCGACTGAGCCGAACCGCTTCGTCCGGGCCGAAGCCGTCCTCGTGGTGGACGAGCGGCGGCGCGTCCTTCGGGAAGACACGGCGGGCCATCACGCCGTCGATCGCATCCCAGCCATAGGTCAGGACGAGGTCGAAGCGGCGCATGTATTTGGCGATCGCCTCGAAGCGGGCGACCGAGGGGCTGCCGGTCAGCGGCGGCGGGTTCTGCGCGATCTCGTATGCGATGCCGGCCGCGATTGCTTCACGCGCGCCGAGGTCGTCGGGCGACACCGACACGATGGTGTGTCGCGCCATGTCACCGAAAGCGGACATCAACCGGGCGGAGCGCAGGCCACTGCCGGAGCGAGAGAAGCGCCCGTGGAGATGCAGGACGTGGATCGGCTGCGACATCAGGCGCCCCGCACGATCACCGCTCAGATCTCGACCTGGCTGCCGAGTTCGACCACGCGATTGGTCGGCAGGCGGAAGAACTCCATCGCGCTTTCGGCGTTGCGCAGCATCCAGGCGAACAGGTGTTCGCGCCACAACGCCATGCCCGGCTTCTCGGAGGGCAACAACGTCTGGCGGGCGAGGAAGAAGCTCGTCTCCATCATCCGGAACTCGCCGCCGCAGCGGTGGGCGAGCTTCAGGGCGGCGGGTACGTCGGGTTCCTGCATGAAGCCGAACTTCAGGATCATGCGGTGGAAGCCCTGCCCCAGATCGTCCTGCTTCACCCGGTACTGATCCGGCACGAACGGCACGTCGGCGATCTTCACGGTCAACAGGATGACGCGCTCGTGGATGACCTTGTTATGCTTCAGATTGTGGAGCAGCGCGTGCGGCACGCCGTCCGCCGCCGAGGTCATGAACACCGCGGTGCCGGGCACGCGCGCGGCGGAGTTGGCCGCGGACTGGATGAACACCTTGATCGGCATCGCGGCCTCGGCCAGCCGCTCGATCATCAGCGCGCGGCCGCGCGCCCAACTGGTCAGCAGGATGAAGACGACGATGCCGACCAGCAGCGGGAACCAGCCGCCGTCGGGTACCTTCGTCAGGTTCGATGCGAAGTACAGCCCGTCGATCGCGACGAAGATGCCGACGAACCCGGCGACCAGCCACAGCGGCCAGTTCCACACGCGGCGGAAAAGTACGCCCATCATGCAAGTGGTAATGAACATCGTGCCCGTCACCGCGATGCCGTAGGCGGCGGCGAGGTTCGACGATTCCTTGAACCCCAGGATCAGCAGCATGACCATCGTCAGCAGCGCCCAGTTGACCGAGGGAATATAGATCTGCCCGGCTTCGGACGCGGAGGTGTGTTCGATGCGGATGCGCGGCATCAGCCCCAGCTGCACCGCCTGCTGCACCACCGAGAAGGCACCGGTGATGACCGCCTGGCTGGCGATGACGGTCGCCATCGTCGACAGGATGACGAGCGGCAGGCGGAAGTCGTCGCTGGCCATGAAGAAGAACGGGTTCTCCGCCGCCGCCGGGTTCGACAGCAGCAGTGCTCCCTGCCCCAGATAGTTGAGCATCAGCGCGGGCAGCACCGGAAAGCCCCAGGCGAGCTGGATCGGAAGGCGGCCGAAATGGCCCATGTCGGCGTAGAGCGCCTCCGCCCCGGTGACGCACAACACGACCGAACCGAGCGCCAGAAAGGCGAGCACGGGATCGAGCGCGGCGAAGCGGAACGCCCACACCGGGCTTAATGCCTGAAAAATCTCGGGGCGGGCGGCGATGTTGACGACGCCGAGCACGGCGAGCGTCGTGAAGTAGATGAGCATGATCGGCCCGAACAGCCGGCCGACCTTCGCCGTGCCGACCGATTGCAGGTAGAACAGCGCGACGAGAATGCCGATCGAGATCGGCAGCACCCAGCTTTCGAAACCCTGTTCGATCGTCGACAGACCCTCGACCGCCGACAGCACGGAGATGGCCGGCGTAATCATGCAGTCGCCGAAGAACAGCGCGGTCGCGAGCACGCCCAGGAGAACGAGGCTGGGCCCCCAGCGCTTGCCCGGGCCCCCGCCGGTATGCCGCTGGATCATCGCCAGCAGCGCGAGACTGCCGCCCTCGCCATTGTTGTCGGCGCGCAGGATCAGCAGCACGTATTTCAACGTCACGATCAGCATCAGCGACCAGAACATCAGGCTGACGACGCCGAAGATGTGCAGTTGATCGACCGCGAGCGGATGATGCCCGACGAAGACTTCCTTCATCGCGTAGAGCGGGCTGGTGCCGATGTCGCCATAGACGACGCCGATCGCCCCGACCGCGAGCCGGGCCACGCCCTGCTTCGCATGGGTGTGACCGGGAACGTCGCTGTCGTGGGAGAGGGGATCGGCGGGGAGCGTATCGCTCACCGGCGGGAACCCTGAGCCTGGGTACGGGCAGTAACGGTCATCATAACGACCAAACGCGCCTCTCTTGGCATGGAAGCGGCGCGCCTAGCACTGTGCGAAACGCCCCGCAACGGGGCGACTCGGGGCCGTACCGCGACGGGGCGATCGGGGCGTGGGTGTTGCGGAAGTGTCTTTACTTCGGCGCATTACGTCCCCGTCCCGAACATCGCATCCGCCTCCCCGCGAGTCGGCACCTCGCGCAGTACGAAACTGCTGGCGATCGTCACCACGCCCGGCAGGCGCCCGAGATGCTCGCGGTGGATGCGCTCGTAGTCGTCGAGGTCGCGGCACAGCACCTGCAACCGATAGTCCTGATTGCCCGACACCAGCGCGCAGTGGGTGATGCCGTCGATCGCCCCGACCGCGCGTTCGAAGGTCGCCAGATCCTCCTCCGCCTGCGTGCCGAGCGTGATGTCGACGATCGCCAGCACCTTGAACCCCAGCGCACGCCGCCCGAGTCGCGCCGCATAGCCGCGGATCGCCCCGCCCGCCTCCAGCGCCTGGATGCGCCGCGTGCAAGCCGACTGCGACAGGCCGACGCGCGCCGCGATCTGGCTCACCGAGGCGCGCGCGTCCGCGGCGACGATGCGCAGGATGGCGGTGTCGATTCGATCAGTGTGCATGGATTATAGGCATATCGCCTCGCAACCGGCGAATCCATGCTCGCAGCAGCACCCGACGCGTGCGACTTTGCAGGGATTTCCCGCCATCTCATGCGTTATGGTCAGGATAATCAAATCAGGAGAGCGACCATGCGCATCGGTGTCCCCAAGGAAATCAAGAACCACGAATATCGCGTGGGGCTGACCCCGCCCTCGGTCGCCGAACTGGTTGCCGCCGGTCACGAGGTGATCGTCGAGACGCAGGCCGGTGCCGGCATCGATTTCGACGATGCCGATTATACCGGCGTCGGCGCGCGCATCGTCGGCACCGCGGCCGAGGTGTTCGCCGCCGCCGACATGATCGTGAAGGTGAAGGAGCCGCAGGCGGGCGAGATCGCCATGCTGGAGCCGCGCCACACGCTCTTCACTTACCTCCACCTCGCCGCCGACAAGCCGCAGGCGGAGGGGCTGATGAAGTCCGGCGCGACCTGCATCGCGTACGAGACGGTGACGGCGGCGCGCGGCGGGCTGCCGCTGCTGAAGCCGATGTCGGAGGTCGCCGGCCGCATGTCGGTGCAGGTCGGCGCGCATTATCTGGAGAAGGAACAGGGCGGTCGCGGCGTATTGCTGGGCGGTGTGCCCGGTGTCGCGCCGGCGAAGGTCGCGATCCTGGGCGGCGGCGTCTCGGGCGTGAACGCGGCGCAGATGGCCGTCGGCATGCGCGCCGACGTCACCATCTACGACATCAACAACGACCGGCTGGCCGAACTGGACATGTTCTTCAGCTCGCAGATCAAGACCGCCTATGCGTCGAAGGCGGCGATCGCGGCTGCGGTGAAGCAAGCTCATCTCGTCATCGGCGCGGTGCTGGTGCCCGGGGCGGCCGCGCCCAAGCTGGTCACGCGCGAGATGGTGAAGACGATGAAGCGCGGGTCGGTGCTGGTCGACATCGCGATCGATCAGGGCGGCTGTTTCGAAACCAGCCATGCGACGACGCATCAGGATCCGGTGTTCGAGGTGGACGGCGTGATCCATTACTGCGTCGCCAACATGCCCGGCGCGGTCGCGCGCACGTCGGCGTTCGCGCTCAACAACGCGACGCTGCCGTTCGCGCTGAAGCTCGCCAATCTGGGCGCCGAAGCGGCGATGCGCGCCGATCCGCATCTGGCGGCGGGGCTGAACGTGTTCGGCGGCAAGATCGCCTACAAGGCGGTCGCCGACGATCTCGACCTCCCCTATCAAGCGTGGAACGGATAAGGAACAGGCGAGTTGGTCATCGCGAAAGGAATTTCACGATGACCGACAATCCGAAAGACCATCCGACCGGCAATGCCGAGAAGAACCCCGACGACTGGACCACCGGCGGCGAGGCGATGACGGGCGCACAGGCGAGCTATCTCAAGACGCTGTCCGAAGAGGCCGGCGAGACGTTCGACGATACGCTGACCAAGGCGGACGCGTCGAAGCGGATCGACGAGCTGCAGGCCGAAACCGGCCGGGGCCAGTAAACTCCACCGCGTGTCCCGGTTCGCCGGGACACGACGGTTATCGCGCGTCGCGACCGGCAGGACTGGCGAGGAAGCGCTCGAGCAACGCCAGCCGTTCGTTGATCTGCGCGCGGAACGCGAGATCGGGCGACAGGCGGAACGCGCGCTCCCACAACGCGCGGGCCTCCCGGAACTCACCCGCCTTCACCAGCGCGACGCCGAGGAAGAACGGCGGTGCCGGATGCTCCGGCGCCAGCTGCATCGCCCGACCGAATGCCAGCCGCGCGGCGGGCGAAACCACGCCGCCGTCGCTCGCGACATAGGCGCCGCCCAGCCCCGTCCAGATCGCCGGATCGGTCGGATAGCGGTTCACGCCACCCAGCAGCAGCGCTACCGCGCTTTTGGGCGAGCCGCTGCGGATCAGCGCATCGGACGCGAAAAACAGCGACTCCGCCTGCGTATGCCGGCCGAACATATCCAGCCGCAGCTCGCTCAGGCCCGGATCGACGGTGACCGCCTCGGCGGACGGCTGCGCGGGCGATGCCGGCAGACCCGGCCGTGCCTGCAGCGCATAGCCGGCGGCACCGAGCGTCAGCGCGGCAAGTACGAAGGTGCCGAGATGGCGCGGCAGGCCGAGCGCGCGCGCACCGAAGAACGCCCCCGCCGCCAGTATCGCGAGGAACACCCAGCCCATCAGCGCGCCCTTCGCCGGAAACTCGCCCGCGCGACCAGCAGCCCGATGCCGAGCAGCACGATCGGCGCCAGCCACAATGGTGCGGTGAGCGCGCTGAATGGCGGGTCGTAGGTGACGTAATCGCCATAGCGCTCGATCAGCCACGCGCGGATCGCCGACGGCTCCTCCCCGCGCGCGATACGCTGCCGCACCAGCGCGCGCATGTCGGCGGCCATGTCGGCATCGCTGTCGGCGATCGACTGGCCCTGACAGACGAGGCAGCGCAACGTCTCCATCAGCGCCTTCGCCTGCCGCTCCTGTGCGGGATCGGCGAGCTGCGTGTCGGCATAGCGCGCGGGCTGCGCCGCCGCCGGTGCGGCGAACAGCAGGAGGATGGCGAGCGCCCTCATCGCGCCTTCTCCAGTTCGGCAAGGATGACGGGCACGTCGTCGGCGCGGATGTCCCCGATGTGCTGCGCGACGATGATGCCGCGCCCGTCGATCACGAACGTCTCCGGCACGCCGGCCGAACCGAGCGCGAGCTGTACCGCACTGGCGGGGTCGTTACCTATCCGCTGATAGGGATCGCCATGGCGCGACAGGAAGCGTTGCACGTCGCCGCCCTTGTCGCGGATCGCGACCGCGTCGATGCGAGCGCCGCCACGGCGCAGCGCGTCGAGCTGCGGCGCCTCGATCGCGCAGGGCACGCACCAGCTGGCGAAGACGTTCAGGAGGCGCGGCTGCCCGTCGCGGAAATCGCGCGCGTCGAGGCCGGGCTTGCCCGGCACCATCGGTGGCAGGGTGAAGGCGGGCAGCGGCTTGCCGACCAGCGCGGACTTCACGCTACGGTCGGCGGGCGCGTTCAGCTGCGACGCCGCCACCCACAGCACGACCGCAAAGGCCGCCAGCGGCACCCAGATCAGCCAGCGCCTCATCCGAACCGCGCCGCCCGCCGCTCGGCCCGCTCGCCGCGTCCCGCACGCCACACGCGACCGACCAGCGCCAGCGCGCCGCCCAGCGCGATCATGCCGCCGCCCAGCCAGATCAGCGTCACGAACGGCTTCCACCACAGCCGCAGCTGCCACGTGCCGCCCTCACCCTGCGCACCCAGCACGACGTAGAGCTGCCCGTCGATCCGGGTCGCGATCGCCGCCTCGTTGGTCGTCGTCGGCGGGTTGGCGAAGAAGCGCTGCTGCGGCCGCATCGCGAACGGCGCGCCATCGCCACGCCGCGCGGTCAGCCGCCCCTCCAGCGCCGACCAGTTCGGGCCGATCGCCGGGCTGATCCCGTCAAACGCGACGCGAAACGGCCCGACCGCCACCGTCTGGCCGGGCCGTGCGGCGACCAGCACTTCCTTCGTGAACGCGCTGTCGCTCGCCATGCCGAACAGGCTGACGGCGGCGCCCAGATGCGCGATCACCATGCCCCAGATGATGAGCGGCGTGCGGCGCAGGTTGCGCTTCCACAGCGGCGCGATGCTGCCGACCGCGACGCCGACCGCGACGACGAGTCCCGCGAACGGCAACACGCCGATGCGGCCCGAGAACACGACCAGCGCCCCCAGCGCCAGCATCGCCGCGCCGATCGGCACGATCAGGCGGTTGGCCAGCGCATCCCAGCTGTCGCGCCGCCAGCGGATCAGCGGCCCGGCGACCAGCGCGACCATCATGGCGAGCGCGACCGGCCCGGTCGCCGCGTTGAAGAAAGGCGGGCCGATCGACAGCTGCACCCCCGCCCCCGCCGCGACGATCGGATAGAGCGTGCCGATCAGCACGACGCCGAGGATCACGCTCAGCAGCAGGTTGTTGAGCACCAGCGCGCCCTCGCGGCTCAACGGCTCGAACGTCGTGCCGGCCTTCACCGTGCCGATGCGGAGCGCGAACAGCAGCAGCGCGCCGCCGATGTAGAGTGCCAGCAGTGCTAGGATGAAGCTGCCCCGCGCAGGGTCCACCGCAAAGGCGTGGACCGAGGTGAGGATGCCCGACCGGACGAGGAAGGTGCCGACCATGCTCATCGAGAAGGCGACCACCGCCAGCATGATCGTCCATGCGCGCAGCCCGTCGCGCGTCGCCAGCACGGTCACCGAATGGAGCAGCGCGGTCGCGGCCAGCCACGGCATCAGCGAGGCGTTCTCGACCGGGTCCCAAAACCACCAGCCGCCCCAGCCGAGCTCATAATAGGCCCAGTAGCTGCCCGCGGTGATGCCGATCGTCAGGAATATCCACGCGACCAGCACCCATGGCCGCATCGCCTTCGCGAATGCCGGCCCGACGTCGCGCGTCACGAGCGCACCGACCGCGAAGCTGAACGCCACCGACAGGCCGACATAGCCGAAGTAGAGCGTGGGCGGATGGAAGGCGAGGCCGGGATCCTGCAACAGCGGGTTCAGGCCGTTGCCGTCGACCGGCGCCGGATCGACCCGCGCGAACGGGTTCGACGCGAGGAGCAGGAAGGCGAAGAAGCCGAGCGCGATCAGCCCCTGCGCGCCCAGCGTCGCGGTCAGCGTGCGCGGATCGAGCCGCCGTTCGAACAGCGCGATGCCGGCGCCGGCGATGCCCAGCACCATCACCCACAGCAGCATCGACCCCTCATGATTTCCCCACGCGGCGGCGACCTTGTAGAGCATCGGCTTGGCCGAATGGCTATTCTGCGTGACGAGCAGCACCGACATGTCGCTCCGCGCGAACACGAACACGAGGCAGAGGAAAGCGACCAGCCCCAGCGCGCCACCGACGACCGCCACCGGGCGGATCATCGCGGCGACATCGTCCCGCCCGGTGCGCAGCGCGATCGCCGCCGTCACCAGCTGCAACAGCGCCATCGCCGCGGCGAGCCACAGCGCGGCGAGGCCGGCCTCGGCGATCATGCGGCCATCCGGACGGCTTCGTCACCCCGGACGTGTTCCGGGGTCCACCGTTCCGCAAACGCAGCGATGGTGGCGTACGCACAGCGGTGGACCCCGGAACAAGTCCGGGGTGACGGTGAGTGGCTTGGCCCCCTCATCGCTCCAGCGTCTCGGTCTTGTGCATCTTGCCGGCGACCTGCGGCGGCATGTAGCGTTCGTCGTGCTTGGCGAGGATCGTGTCGGCGACGAACACGCCGCCCGCCGCCAGCGCGCCTTCCGCCACCACGCCCGATCCCTCGCGGAACAGGTCGGGGACGATGCCACGATAGGTGACCGGCACGGTGCGGGCGTTGTCGGTGACGGTGAAGCGCGTCGTCACGCCATCGGCTGCCCGCGCGACCGATCCGGCCGCGACCATGCCGCCCAGCCGGATGCGCTGGCCGGGCACGGGCGCGTCGCGGATAATGTCGCTGGGGGAATAGAAGAACGCCGCCTGATCCTTCAGCGCCGACAGCGCGAGCAGCCCCGCCCCCACCACCGCGGCGAGCGCGAGCAGGACGAGGGTGAGCCGCTGGTGCTTCGCCTTCATCGCCGGGTCAGCGCGTCGGCGGCGCGTTCGGCGCGGCGCATCGCGGCAAAGGACCAGAGCGAGGCAAGCGCGGTCGCGCCGACCGTCAGCCCCCAGGCGGCGAGGACGAACGGCCACGCGTTCATGCCGCCGCCCCCATCCGCCGCATCCGCGCCTCGACCCGCTGCACCGCCAGCATCGTCCGCATCCGCATCAATACGATCGCGCCGAAGACGAGGCTGAACCCGGAAAGCGTGAAGCCCAGTGGCCACAGGATCGCACCGTCGATGCTGGACCCCGCCAAGGTGATGCTCGGCCCCTGATGCAGCGTGTTCCACCACACCACCGAGTAACGGATGATCGGCAGCAGCACCGTGCCCGCCACGCCGAACAGCGCCGGCACCCGCCCGTCGCCGCCACGCTCCCCATCCGCCCGGGCGAGCGCGATATAGGCGAGGTAAACGAAGAACAGCAGCAGCATCGACGTCAGCCGCCCGTCCCACTGCCACCACGTTCCCCACGTCGGACGCCCCCAGATCGAGCCGGTGGCGAGGCACAGAAACGCGAACATCGCCCCCGGCAGCGCGATCGCGCGCGCAGCGACGTCGGCGAGCGGATGGCGCCAGACCAGATAGGCGATGCTGGCGATGGCGAGGCTGGACCACCCCCCCATCCCCAGCCACGCGGTCGGCACATGGATATAGAGGATGCGGACGCTCTCCCCCTGCAGATAGTCGGGCGGCGTCTGCGTTAGGCCCGCCCAGGCGCCGATCGCGATCAGCGCCGCGCCGACCCAGAACAGGATCGGCGTCAGCGGGCGCGCGATCTTCAGGAAACGCGCAGGGTTTGCGAGGGCATGGATGCTGGGCACGGCTGCGCGCGCCACTAATCGATTTTTACGGGCGCGTTAAGGGGAATGCACCCTCCGCCTGCGTCATTCCTCGGCGCGCAGATCGTCGTCCGATGGCTGATAGGCGAGGATGTCGCCGGGCTCGCACTCGAGATAGCGGCAGATGGCGGCAAGCGTGGAGAAGCGCACGCCCTTCACCTTGCCCGATTTGAGGAGGGACAGGTTCGATTCGGTGATGCCGATCGCCTCAGCCAACTCCTTCGAGCGGACCTTGCGCTGCGCCAGTACGACGTCGAGGTTGACGATGACAGGGATCAGACGATCTCCGCCAAATCGCGCTGTGCCTGCACCCCGGCCTCCAGCCCCCAGACAGTCGCATAGGCGGCGACCGCCAGCATCATGGCGGTCGCGATCGGAAGCAGATCGACGGAGACGATCCAGTGCGGCCCCCCGGGCGTGCCGATCGACAGAAGCGACTGCATCAGGCTGTCGCCGATCAAGCTCGAAATCGCTGTGAGCATCGCGGCGATCGAGGCCCGGCGCAGCCAGGGCAGCGCATCCGCAAGCGGATGGCCGTGATCCGCACCTAGTCGGCGTAGCGCCACCCCCACGCCGAGGAGCAGCAGCGCGAACGGCCCCTTCTGGACTATCGCGATTCCCAGCAGGCCGAAGCGAGTCGTGGGTCGCGCGACATAGGCATCGAACCGCGCTTCCTTGACGGGCGTAGCGGTCACCGCCGCCCGCTCATCGTCGTCGAGCAGTCGCGCCGGCTGAATGGTCCATCGACACGGTCCGTTCACGCAATTGAAGACTGGTCCGGGCACGATCGCAACGCTGATCGTCGTAAGGAGCGAGCAAGCCGCGCAGAACCAGAACACCGCCCCCGCGATCCGGCAGATCCGTGCCTTGCGCGGCGGCAATGAATAGGTATCCGACATCATATTCTTTCTGTTTGACAGAAATTCTTTGTCAACTTACATCAAAAATATTGGCCGCGCGACGGCCTTTGGGCGGGAATAGCGATGATGGTGGGTAAAAAGGGCGTCCTCGGCGCAGCGATGCTGCTCGTCTGCACGCCGGCGGCAGCGCAGGCGGGCTACGAGATCGGCGTCGGCGTGTATCGTCACGGCGCGAACTTTCATCCCTTGGGCAGCAAGCTGACCTTTCCCGCGCGACCGGCGGGCGTCGTGCTCGAGGATCAGGAGGAGGACGGCACCACCGATGCACTGCTGCTCTATCGCAGCGCCCCGCTCAAATTCCTGCTGAAGCCGCGCCTCACCGCCAAGGCACAGATCAGTCTGGAGGGTCGTACCAGCTTCGCCAGCCTGGGGGCGGAGTGGCGCCAGCATATCCTGAAGCGCCGCATCTATGGTCAGGTCGGCATCGGTATCACCGTCCACGACGGCTATCGCTTCACCCCCGACCCGTTCGAACCCGGCATCGCGCGCGACGAGGCGCGGCGGCGTTACGACATCTATCTGCGCCGTGTGTCGTTCGGGTCGCAGGTGCTGTTCAATCCGAACGCCTCGATCGGGGTGCGCATCGACCGGCGCTGGGCGGCCGAGCTATCATGGGAGCATTTCAGCCACCGGCAGATCTTCAACGAACAGAATCCGGGGATCGATCATCTCGGGTTGCGGCTGATCCGGACGTTCGGCGGGCGATGACCGCGCTGCTCGCCGTGCTGATGCTGCAGGCGACAACCGTGCCGGGTGCAGCCCCCGCCGCCTATCGGGGCAATCTGACGATGGAGTTCGAATTCCAGCCGCCGGACAGGCCCGCCACGGCATCGGCGGATGGCGACCTGACCGTCACGGCACGACGGACCTATCGCGCGAAGATGGCGACGCGGACCGACCGCGCGACGCGGACCCGGCAATGCACCCTGCGGCAGGGCTTCGGCCTCGCCGCGATCGACCCTGGTTTGTGCGGGACGCTACTCGACTGCATGTCGCGCAACGCGACGCGGGCGCTGGTGAAGGCGTGCATGCTCGACCGGTTGCTTACCGATCTGAAGCGCCATTACGGCGCAAGCGGGTTCTAGGCGCGCCCGATCAGTCGCCGCGCGATCGAATCGGCGACGTCGCTCGACGGGCGGCCGGTGCGATCCGCCTCGTCCCACACCTCGACCAGCCGCTCGGGAATCTTGGCGATACGCGACTCGACCTCGGCACGATCGCCCTGGCCGAGATATTCCAGTCCGACGTTGATGATGCCGCCGGCGTTGATGACGTAATCGGGCGCGTACAGGATGCCGCGCTCGGCCAGTAGGGCGCCGTGGCGCGCCTCCTTCAACTGGTTGTTCGCGCCGCCCGCGACCGCCTTGCAGTCGAGCGCGGCGATCGAGGCCTCGTCGAGGATCGCGCCGAGCGCGTTCGGGCTGACGATGTCGCACGCCGTCGCCAATACTGCGTCGGTCGCGGTAACCTCGGCGCCCAGCTGCTCGGCCAGCGCCTTCGCTCGGTCGCCGTTCACATCGGCCAGCGTCAGCTTCGCGCCGTCCTTCGCCAGCAGGCGAGCGAGACCGCCGCCGACGCTGCCGACGCCCTGGATAGCGACGTGGACGCCCTGCATGTCGTCGGTGCCGAGCGCACGCTTCGCGGCGGCCTTGACGCCCAGATAGATGCCCATCGCGGTGAACGGCCCGGGATCGCCCCCTGCCCCGCCCGCCGCGACCGGCAGACCCGAGACGTGGCGCGTGCGCGTGGCGATGACGCCCATGCGCTCTTCGGACATGCCAACGTCCTCGGCAGTGACGTAGCGCCCGCCGAGCGATTCGACCGCATCGCCGAACGCGATCAGCTGTGCCTCGGTGATGACCGCGCCCGGCTCGCTCGCCAGCACGACACCCTTGCCGCCGCCCAGCGGCAGGCCGGCCATCGCATTCTTGTAGCTCATGCCGCGCGACAGACGCAACGCGTCGGTGATCGCCGCATCGCCGCTGGCATAGTGCCAGAAGCGCACGCCGCCCGCCGCCGGTCCGAGCGCGGTCGAATGGACCGCGACAACAGCGGTCAGCCCGCTCTTTGTGTCATGGAAATGATGGACGCCTTCATGTGCGTCGAAATCGGCCAGGTCCCAAACGGCGCTCATCGCTACCTCGTGCGGCTGAAACGAAATGTCTGGGCCGCGCAATATTCTTTCAGGCGGGATTTGACCAGCCCGAAACGCGCGAGGGAAAAATGGGGCGACCGACGGGACTTGAACCCGCAACATCCGGCATCACAAGCCGACGCTCTAACCAATTGAACTACGATCGCCACGCGAGGGGCGCGCTTAGCCGGGGTTTCGCGTGCGATCAAGGCCAAGCAGTCACGCGCGAACAGGCTTGCGCTCGAAAGCTGCGTTGGTGCAGTAATCATACATGGCCGTTCAGCAAGCAGCAGAGTATCTGGTCCAGCCCGCCCCGGGTTCGGGCTTCCCTCCCCAGACCGTCATCGATGCGCTGACCGCCTATGGCGGCGTGCAGCGGGTGCCGAGCACGAAGCTCGACCTGTTCGTGCGCAAGAACTTCCTCGATGCCGACACCTGCGCCGCGATCGTCGCGCAGATCGAGGCGAACCGTCGCCCCTCGACCATCGCCGACGCCAACGGCGACAACGCCTTCCGCACCAGCGAAACCTGCGACCTGCCCGACAACGATCCCATCGTGTCGATGGTCGACCAGCGGATCAGCGAGGCGACCGGCCTCTATTCCGCGCACGGCGAGCCGATGCAGGGTCAGCGCTATGGCGTGGGTCAGGAGTTCAAGGCGCACACCGATTATTTCGAGCCGCAGGGTGCCGAATTCGCGCAATATTGCTCGGTATCCGGGCAGCGGACCTGGACGGTCATGATCTACCTCAACGACGTCGAATCGGGCGGCGCCACGCGGTTCAAGGTGATCGACAAGATCATGCAGCCCGAGATGGGCAAGATGCTCGCCTGGAGCAACGTCCGCCCCGACGGCCGCGCCAACCCCTCGACGCTCCACCACGGCATGAAGGTGCGTGCGGGCGTGAAGTACGTCATAACCAAATGGTATCGCGAGCGCGTCTGGCCCCGGTGAGCCCAATGCCTGCCTCGCCGCCGTCCCTATAAGCTATGTAAACGGCTAGGGCTCCCGCGCAGGCGGGAGCCCAGAGCCAGGAGCGTTGTCGCCCGTAACCTTAGGCTCCCCGCCTGCGCGGGAGCACGGCTAATTACATCGGTTGGAAGCGCCCGCCTCGAGTCCGGACACCGCCGCTCAGAACTTCGCGCTGGCGCTCAGTGAGAAGACCCGGCCCACGTCGTAGGTGTTGACGTCCACGCGCTTGCCGTCGCCGAAGTCCTGGAACTCCTGATAGCGCGTCTTGGTCAGGTTGCGGGCCTCGAACTTAACCTCAAACTCGCCGCCGGCGACCTCGAAGCCCTGCCGCGCGACGATGTCGAAGCGTACGCCGGGCCGTTCCTTCAGGTCGGGCAGGCGGATGCCGCCGCCGGCTGAGACCGGCCCGCGGTTCGTCACGCGCTCGCTGGCATAATTGAACAGGAAGGTGAGCTGGCTCAGGCTTTCCTTGTCCTCGATGCCAAGCTGCAGATTGACGAGGTGATCCGACTGGCCGACCAGCGGCGCGCCGTCGCGGAAGATCAGGTTCGCACGCTGCAGGCTTGGCGGCCCGTTGAGCGACTGGATCGGGCTCGACACCAGCTGGTTGCCCGCCGACACGCGCGAATGCGTGTAGGTGTAGTTGGCAATCGCGATGATCCGACGCGACGCGAAGAAGGCGCTGTCGAACAGACGGTCGAGCGCGAAATACTTCTGCACCTCGACCTCGGCACCGTACAGGCTGGCGCGCGGGGCGTTGGCGAAACCGGTCTGAAGCGCATCGGTGCCGGCCGGGAAGAACGCCACCGCCTCGATCGGATTGTTGATCCGCTTGTAGAAGCCGGCAAGCGTCACGCGCTGGTCGCGCGCGAAGAACCATTCGTAGCGCGCTTCGCCGTTATACAGCTGCGAGTCGATCAGGAACGGGTTGCCGAAGAACTGACGATCGCTTTCGAAATCCTGATATATCTGCGGCGCCAGCTCGCGGAACTGCGGGCGGGCCAGCGTCTTCGAACCATGCAGACGCAGCTGCTGGTCGGAGGCAAAGTTCCAGGTCAGCGTGACCGCGGGCAGCCAGTAATCGTTGTTCAGCCGCGTCGGCCGCGTGCTGCCGGTGATGTTCACCCGCTCGTCCGCCGTTTCGTAGCGCACGCCGGTGGTGGCGCGCAGCCCGTCGGTGATCTCGCCCTCCGCCTGGCCGTAGCCGGCATGGATGTGCAGCGACGCGTCATAGGCCGCAGCGCCGAGCGAAGTGGAGGTGTTCTGCAGGATGATGCCGAAGCGCTGGATCGTCGAATCGGACAGCAGGAAATCGGGCCGCTGCTGGGCTGCCGCGAAGTTCAGCGCGACCGCGCCGGGCAGCTGGTAGCGGAAGGTGTAGCGCGTCGAATCGCGCTGCGTGTCGCTGTAGTAATAGCCGGCCTGCAACACGATCGGACGATCGAGCCCGAGCGTGTAGCCGAGATCGGCCTGTCCCGACCACAGCCGCTCGTCCAGCTCGGAGAAGTTGACGCTCGCGCCCTCCAGCCCCGACAGGCGGTTCACGTAATCGCGCGCCTGCGTCGAGTATTGATAGGTGAAGGCACGCTCGTACGGCGAATTGCGCTGCGTCTTGGCATAGCTGCCGCGCAGATCGACCGTCAGGTCGTTGAACTTGAACTCGCCGACCAGCTGGCTGTCGAACAGCTCGCGCTCGAACCAGTTGGTGTTCTGTTCGATGAACGGCTGGATGCCGCCGGCCAGCACGCCGATGTTGCTGGTGCTGCCGCGGGCGAGCCGCCCCTGCTTCAGCGTGTCGTGGATGTAGAGGTTGGTGAAGCGGATCTTGTGCTCGCCGAATTCGGCACCGACACCCAGCAGGCCGTTCACGATCACGCGATTGTCGGTCAGCACGGTCTGGAAATCGCGCACCAGCGCCGCCGATGCCGCGTCGGTGACCTGCTGCGTCGCGGCGCGCGTGCGCCAGCCGTTCTGGATACCGCCGGCGCCGATCAGGCCCAAGCGCACGCTGCCGACGTCGACCGACGTGCCGAAGCTCATGTCGCCCGACCAGTTGGGCGGAATGTGATTGTTCGCGAGCAGCAGCGTCGTCGGCGCGTTCGACAGGGAGATCAGGTCGGCGTTGTTGGTCACCGACGTACCGCCGATGCCGGCCTGCTTGATGAAGCCGGGCACGGTGCGCTCGCCCGAATCATAGCCGATCGTGTCGTAGCGACCGCCGTCGTAGACATAGCCGAGATTGCTGGTCGTGAAGGTATCGGCGCTGATCCCGCCGCCGACTTGCACGAAGCTGTTCTTCGGCACGGCCAGCGTCGTCAGGTTGATGACGCCGCCACCGAATTCGCCCGCATAGTTCGCCGAATAGCTCTTCTGGACGAGGCTGGAGGCGATGACGTTGGTCGGGAAGATGTCGAGCGGAACGACGCGGCGCAGCGGCTCCGGGCTCGGCAGCGGCGATCCGTTCAGCAACGACGAGGAGTAGCGGTCGCCGAGGCCGCGGACGTAAACGAAGCCGTTGCCGACCACCGACAGGCCGGTCACGCGCTGGAGCGCGCCGGCGATGTCGCCTTCACCCGTGCGCGCGATATCCGCCGCCGACAGCACCGACACCACCTGCGGCGTCGAGCGCACGAAGTCGGGGATGTTGCGGCCGACGACGACGATATCCTCCAGCGCGCCCTGCCCCGGTGCCGAAACCTCGATCGCCTCCTGCGGCGCATCGGCGGCGGCCTGCGCGCCCGGCTGCGCGTCCTGCGTCGCTTCGGCGGGCGGCGTGCTGCTCGTCGATGCAGGCGGCGGGGCGGTCTGGGCGATGGCAGCGGGCGCGACGAGGGCGCTGCTGGCCAGGCAGAGGGCGGCGAAGGACTTCATGGGTAACGGCTTTCCGGGTGTCGAGAGAAATGCTGCCGGGGCGGCGGCGTGGTCGCCGCCGCCCCGACGGGTCTGCCGTCAGCTCGGCAGGCCGGTGCAGGCGCCGCTGGTCGTGCCGAAGGTCGCCCGGTTGGAGTTGCAGGTCCAGCCGCGGAACCAGGTGTCGTTCGCGCCGCTGACCGCGCCGACGTAGCTGGTCTGCACCAGGAACGCCGATCCCGACGGGTTGAGCGATGCCGCGTTGAACGCCGCGACCGCCGCCGCGGCGGTGCCGGGGAAGATGCCGTTGGTGAGTGCTCCGGCCGCCGTGCCGTTGATGACGTTGTTAGTGCCGGCGGCGACCAGTGCCTCCTGCTCGGCGGCGGTCACGGTAATGCCATTGACCGTCGTCGTCGCGGCGAAGCTGCCGGTGCAGGCGAAGTACATCGAATTGAAGACCGGCGGGCCGTCATCCTGCAGCGCGCTGTTGGCGGCGCGCACGGTCGACTTGTCGGTCGTGCTCGTCTCGCCCGCGACGATGTTCATGCACGGCGTCAGCGACGTAACGATACCGTTGACCATCTTCACGTCCGCACCGCCGCGGATGCGGATCGCGGCGTTGGTCGCCGTCGAGGTGTCGATGAAGGTGAAGTTGGACAGCACGTACTTCTGACGCGGCAGCGCGTCCTCGTTGCCGTTCGAGTCGATCTCGGTCGAATAGTTGTCGGTCTGACCGTTGGTCGGCTTCTGGGCGGCAATGAGGAACTGCACAGCGCCCTGCCAGCCCACATCGGTATCCAGTCCGTCGTCGTCCGCGCCGGTCATGACGAGGTAGCGCATGTTCACGCGGCCACCGAACACCTCGATGCCGTCGTCCGACGAATTGTGGACCTGCACATGGTCGATCGTCGTGCCCGAACCGACGCCGCCCAGCGTCAGGCCCTGCAGCTCGTTGTTCGGGCTGATGATCGTGCCCGAATAGCGGATCTGGACGTAGCGGAAGGTGCCGCTGGTGTCGTTCGCGGTGGCGCCGCCGTACAGCGCGTTGCCCGTGCCCTCGACGACGTTCTCGCAGTTCACCGCACCGCCGGTGACGCCCGACAGGTTGCAGTTCGAGATCGGGGCGCGACCGGCCAGGATCACGCCGCCCCACAGGCCCTGCGACTCGTCGGTCACGCCGCCGGTCAGGTTCTGCTGCGCGGTGAAGATGATCGGCTGCGTCTCGGTGCCTTCCGCATTGATGCGGCTGCCGCGGTTGACGATCAGGAAATCGTTGTCGGCGTTGGTCGTGTTGGCGAACAGCAGCACGCCGGCTGCGATGTTCAGCAGGCCCGTTTGCGTGCCCGTGCCCACACCGCCCGCATCGACGCCCACGTCGACGCGGCCGTTGATCTCATAGGCAACGCCCGCGACCTTCGCGAGGCTCAGCGTGCCGGTGATGAGGCTCGGCAGGCGGCAGGCGCGATAGTTGCCGATGACGCCACCGTCGTTGAAGCCGCTTGGGCAGCTCGTGGCCGGCGTGCCGGCGGTCGGGGTCGGCGTGCCGGTCGGGCTGCTGCTCGGCGTCGGGGCCGGCAGCACGATGGTGCCCTCGCCCGGCGACGCGACGCTGGATGCGCCGTCGCAGCCCGACAGCGCGAAGGCGGCCGAACCGGCCATGAGGATGTGCCCGAGGCGATGGAACTGGCGCATGACGTCTCCCGTGTCGAATATCGCGAATGTGCGTGACGAAGGCTGGCTGCCCCCGACAGTCGGCGCAGGACCCCCCTGCCGACTTCGAGAAGCGCGCTAGTCCCGGGATGTGACGCCTGCGTGGAGATTCGCGGACGGATCGGTGACTCTGATGTTACGGATGTGTGACGACTGTCCCGGGGTGGGCCGCACGTGCCCGTTCCCCGTTCGCGGGGACGACGAAAGGGAACCTAGAAACACGAAACCCGCGCATCGCTCGGGGCGACCGCGGGTTGCGTGGTGGGCGCGACAGGGATTGAACCTGTGACCCCACCCGTGTGAAGGGTGTGCTCTACCGCTGAGCTACGCGCCCCCGTCCCATGCGGGGAAGCGGGCCTTTAGGAGGCGATCCGCCGCCTGTCCAGCCCGAACCTCTAATCCTTAGTTCACCGAATCCTTCAGCACCTTGCCCGCCTTGAACTTGGGCTGGGTCGATGCCGCGATCGTCATCGGCTCGCCGGTACGCGGATTGCGGCCGGTCGACGCCTTGCGCTTGCTGACCGAGAAGGTGCCGAATCCGACCAGCCGGACCTCGTCGCCCTTCTTCAGCGCCGTCGAGATCACGTCGAATACCGCCTCGACTGCCTTGGCGGCGTCACCCTTGACCAGTCCGGACATGTCCGCGACCTGTCCGATCAGTTCCTGCTTGTTCATGCGTCGAAATCCCCCGTTTCAAGAACGCAGCCGAATGGAATCGCAGCCTCGTTTGCGCAAGCGGGCAATCAAGCGGCGTGGTGCGCGCGAGTCAAAGGGTTTCGGCATCGTCCGCGACGAGACGATGCCGATCCGCTTTTAGTGATGCACGGCGTCCGCCACGGGCGCGACGCCAGGGGGCGGCATCGCGGCAAGCTCGTCCGCCTCGGTCCAGTCGATCGCGTCGAGCTCGCCCGTCAGCGCCATCGCCAGCACTTCGTCGACATGGCGCACCGGCACGATCTCCAGCCCCGCGCGGATGTTCGCGGGGATTTCGGCCAGGTCCTTCTCGTTCTCGTACGGGATCAGTACCTTGGTGATGCCGCCGCGCAGCGCCGCGAGCAGCTTCTCCTTCAGCCCGCCGATCGGCAGCACGCGGCCGCGCAGCGTAACCTCGCCGGTCATCGCGATCTCGCGACGCACCGGCACGCCGGTCAGCGTCGAGACGATCGCGGTGACGAGGCCGATGCCCGCCGACGGCCCGTCCTTTGGCACCGCGCCCTCGGGCAGGTGGACGTGGATGTCCTTGCGCGCGAACAGGCTGGGCTTGATGCCATAGCTCGGCGCGCGGGCCTTGATGTAGCTCATCGCCGTTTCCGCCGATTCCTTCATCACATCGCCGAGCTTGCCCGTCAGCTTGATCGCGCCCTTGCCGGGCACCGTCACGCTCTCGATCGTCAGCAGTTCGCCACCGACCTCGGTCCAGGCGAGGCCGGTGACTGCACCGATCTGATGCTCCTCCTCCGACAGTCCGTGGCGGTACTTCTGCACCCCGGCGAACTCATGGAGGTTCTCCGCAGTCACCGTCACGCTGGCCGCCTTGCCCTCCAGAATGCGTCGCAGCGCCTTGCGCGCCAGCCGGGCGATTTCGCGCTCCAGCGTGCGGACGCCAGCCTCACGGGTGTATTGCTGGATCAGTGCGCGCAGGCCCCCGTCGGTCAGCGTGAACTCACCGGCCTTCAGCCCGTGCGCCTCGATCTGCTTTGCAATGAGATGGCCACGCGCGATCTCGACCTTCTCGTCCTCGGTGTAACCTTCGAGCCGGATGATCTCCATCCGGTCGAGCAACGGCTGCGGCAGGTTCAGCGTGTTCGCGGTGCATACGAACATCACGTCGCTGAGGTCGATGTCGATCTCGAGATAGTGATCCTGGAACTTGCCGTTCTGTTCGGGGTCGAGCACCTCGAGCAGCGCGGATGCGGGATCGCCGCGGAAATCCTGCCCCAGCTTGTCGATCTCGTCGAGCAGGAACAACGGGTTCGACGTGCCGGCCTTCTTCAGGTTCGATACGATTTTGCCCGGCAGCGAGCCGATATAGGTCCGGCGATGGCCGCGGATTTCCGCTTCGTCGCGCACGCCGCCCAGCGACTGGCGGATGAACTCGCGTCCGCACGCCTTGGCGATGCTCTTGCCGAGCGAGGTCTTGCCGACGCCCGGCGGGCCGACGAGGCACAGGATCGGCCCCTTCAGCTTGTTGGTGCGCGCCTGCACCGCCAGATATTCGACGATCCGGTCCTTCACCTTTTCCAGCGCATAATGATCCTCGTTCAGGATCGCTTCGGCGGCGGGGATGTCCTTCTTTATCTTCGACTTCTTGCCCCACGGCAGGCCGAGCAGCACGTCGAGATAGTTGCGCACGACCGTCGCTTCGGCGCTCATCGGCGCCATGGTCTTCAGCTTCTTCAGCTCGGCGGTCGCCTTGGTGCGCGCCTCCTTGCTAAGCTTCAGCGTGGCGATCTTCTGGGTCAGCTCGGCGACCTCGTCGCCCTCGCCCTCCTCGCCCTCGTTGCCCAGTTCGCGCTGGATCGCCTTCAACTGTTCGTTGAGGTAATATTCGCGCTGCGTCTTCTCCATCTGGCGCTTCACGCGGCTGCGGATCTTCTTTTCGACCTGCAGCACGCCGAGTTCGCCCTCCATGAACGCGAACACCATTTCCAGCCGCTTGCGCGGATCATCCTCGACCAGCAGCGACTGCTTGTCGGCGACCTTCACCGCGATGTTGCCCGCGACCGCATCGGCGAGGCGCGACGGATCCTCCAGCTCGCCCAGTTGCACCGCGGTCTCGGCGGGCAGCTTGCGGTTGAGCTTCGCATACTTCTCGAACTGGTCGACGACCGACCGCATCAGTGCCTTCAGCTCGGGGCTGAGGTCTGCCGGGGTCAGTTTCTCGACCCGGCCCTGAAGCTCCTCGCCGGCAGCCGCCAGCGCGCCGTCGTCTTCGACCGCGCGGACGCTCGCCGTCAGGAACGCACCGTCCTCGGTCAGCACGTCCAGCTTCGCGCGCGCCTTGCCCGCCACCAGCACGCGCACCGTGCCGTCGGGCAGCTTCAGCAGCTGCATCACCTCGGCGGTCACGCCGGTATCGTACAGGTCGTCGCGGCCGGGATCGTCCTCGCTCGGATCGAGCTGCGCGATCAGCAGGATTTCCTTGTCGTCGGCCATCGCCGCTTCCAACGCCGCGACGGATTTGTCGCGGCCGACGAACAGCGGCACCACCATGTGCGGGAAAACGACGATGTCGCGCAGCGGCAGGACGGGATAGATGCTCTTCATGGATGCTCCGATGCCGTCCGACGGAGACGGCGTTGCGACCATATATGGTACGGCTTACGATCCCATCAATCGCCGCCCTTTCCTCCTGCCGCAATCGAGGCCCCATGATCCTGACCGCGCTCGCCCTCTCGCTCGCTGCCGCTCCGCTCGAAGCGGGCAAGCCGCCGATCAGCGCGCAGACGGCGCGGTCGGGCGGGCCGGTCGATCCCGATCAGGCGAAGCTGACGCTCGATACCGTCGATCTGGCGATCGAGGTGTTTCCCGCGACCGAGACGATCGCCGGCGTCGCCACGCTCAACTTCGTCGCGAAACAGGCCGTCACCCGCCTGCCGATCGATCTCGACCGCAACCTGCCGGTCAGCGCGATCAGCATCGACGGCGTGCCGCTGCGCACCGGCAGCTGGACCAATCCCGAAGGGCGCCTGATGGTCACCCTGCCCCGTCGCATCGCCGCAGGCACGCGCTTCGCCGTCAGGCTGACCTACGGCGGCACCCCGCGCGTCGCCGTGCGCGCCCCCTGGGACGGCGGCTTCGTCTGGGCGAAGACGAAGGACGGCCGCCCGTGGATCGCGACCGCGGTGCAGGGCGAGGGCTGCGACCTGTTCTGGCCGTGCATCGATTCGCCGACGTTCGAACCCCGTCGCGCCGACCTCCACATCACCGTTCCCAAGGGGCTGAAGGCGCCGTCGAACGGCGTGCTGCGGTCGGTGCAGACCCTGCCGGACGGCCGCACGACCTGGAACTGGTCGGCGCAGCACCTGACTATCTACGGCCTGGCGCTCAACATCGGTCCCTATCAGGAGATGAAAGGCGAGTATCGCAGCCGCTACGGCAACACGATCCCGATGTATTACTGGTATCTGCCGGGCGAGGAGAAGCAGGCGGCGGGGCTGTTCGCCGAATTCGCGCCGACACTCGATTTCTTCGAAGGCTGGATCGGGCCGTTCCCGTTCGGCGACGAGAAGCTGGGCGTGGTCGAGACGCCGCATCTCGGCATGGAGCATCAGACCATCAACGCTTACGGCAACGCCTACAAGAAGGCGCCCGAGGGCTTCGACTGGCTGTTCCAGCACGAGTTTGCCCATGAATGGTTCGCCAACCAGCTGACTGCCGCCGACTGGGACGACATGTGGCTGCACGAGGGTTACGGCAGCTATATGCAGCCGCTTTACGGCAAGTGGCGCGAAGGCGATGCGCGTTACATAGCCATGCTGATGAAACAGCGCGAGACGATCGCCAACAAGGCCGCGATCGTGTCCGGCACCTCGCGCACCGAGGAAGAAGTTTACGACGCCGACAAGAACGGCCCCGGCGGCGACATCTACGTCAAGGGATCGTGGATGCTGCACACGCTACGCGGCCTGATCGGCGATCCCGCCTTCTTCGAGGTGACGCGCCGCGCGGTCTACGGCCGACCCGATCCGAAGCCGGGCAACTTCGTGCCGCGCTATAGCTCGACAAAGGAATTTCGCGCGATCGTCGACCGGGTGACCGGCGGGAAATATGGCTGGTTCTTCGACGTCTATCTCAGCGAAGCCGCGCTGCCCGAACTGGTAGAGACGCGCAGCGGGTCCACACTGTCGCTGGCGTGGAAGACGCCCGGTAACAAGCCGTTCCCGATGCCAGTCGAGGTCGAAGTGGACGGCAAGCTCACCCGCCTCGCCATGACCGGCGGGCGCGACACGCTGGCGGTGCCGGCGGGCGCGCATGTGGTGGTGGACCCGATGGCGCGGGTGCTCAAACGCTCGGCGGCGATCGAAGCGGTGCAGGCGCAGCAGGCCGCGGCGCGGCGCCAGCCATGAGCGATCCGGCTCCCTGGGGGCAACGAGCGATCGAGATGGCCGCCATCTTCATGATCGGCGACGGCATGCTGGGGTTGCTACAGCCCCGTCGCCACGTCGCGCTGTGGCGAGAGGATGCGCTGGGCACGGAGAAACTGGTCGTGCCGTTCGACAAACATCCGCAACGGCGGCGGGCGTACGGCGCGGTCCAGATCATCGCCGGCCTCGCGCTGGCGGCCGCCCTTCGCGGCGACAGCCAGCGCGGACCGGAAAGCATCAACCCATAGGTGTGCCAGGCGATGGCACGTCGATGCTCGGCATCGGCGGTGACACTTCGGGCGGCGGTGCCTCGGGCTGGGCGGGCTGAGTCGGCATCGGCGGGGTTTCGGCGGGCGGAGTCGCCGGGTTCGGGCCAACGGGCGCGGGCTGACCGGGCGGAGTGACGGGTGGTGCCTCGGGGGGCGGAATATCGGGCTGCGGGATCGGCGGTTCGACGGGCATGAACGTGTCTCCTTGTCCCCGAGCGAACGCGTCGAAAGAGCGGCGGTTGCGTGACGCATGCGCTTTGCTATAGAGCCGCGCGCAACCGGCGGCTTTCCGCCGCGCGGGCGTGGCGGAACTGGTAGACGCAGCAGGTTTAGGTCCTGCCATCGCAAGATGTGGGGGTTCGAGTCCCTTCGCCCGCACCAGCCTTCCACCCGACCGCGCGTGGAAGGACAGCCGCGCATCCGGATTTTACTTCAAGTCGAAAGAGCCACCCGTCCAATGCAGACCGTCGAGACGCTGAACGAAGGCCTCAAGCGCGCCTACACGCTCACCATCACCGCCAGGGATATCGATTCCAAGGTCGATGCCGAAGTGCGCCGCGTCGCCCCGCAGGTTCGCATGCCCGGCTTCCGCCCCGGCAAGGTGCCCGCGAACCTCGTCCGCAAGATGCATGGCGAAGCGATCGCGCAGGACGCACTGAACGCCGCCATCCAGCAGGGCGTGCAGGATCTGGTCGCGTCGAACAAGCTGCGTCCCGCGATGCAGCCCTCTGTCGCGCTGGCCGATGGCTACACCGCCGGCAAGGATGCCGAGGTCACCGTCGAGCTGGAAGTGCTGCCCGACGTCCCGACGCCGGCCATCGAAGGCCTGACGCTGGAGCGCCTGACCGTGCCCGCCGACGAGACCGCCCTCGACGCGCGCGTCGCCGAACTGGCGCAGGGTGCCAAGTCGTTCGACGATGCCGAAGAGGGTCATGCCGCCGCGACCGGCGACCTCGTCGTCATGGACTTCACCGGCAAGGTCGACGGCGTCGCCTTCGACGGCGGCACCGGCACCGATATGTCGGTCGAGATCGGCACCGGTCGCCTGATCCCCGGTTTCGAGGATCAGCTGGTCGGCGTGAAGAAGGGTGACGAGACGCAGATCTCGGTCACCTTCCCGGAGGATTACGGCGCCGCGAACCTCGCCGGCAAGGCCGCGACCTTCGACCTCGTCATCAAGGACGTCCGCGTCGCCGGCGAGACGAAGATCGATGACAGCCTTGCCAAGAACCTCGGCCTCGAAAGCCTGGAGCAGCTGCGCGGCATCCTGAAGGGGCAGGCGGAGCAGGAGTTGAACGGCCTGACGCGCACTCACATGAAGCGCAAGCTGCTCGACCAGCTCGCCGCCGGTCACGACTTTGTCGTGCCGCCGTCGATGGTGGAGGCAGAGTTCGACCAGATCTGGCATCAGCTCGTCCACGAGACCGAGCATGAGGAGGATCCCGCCGCCGCGCTCGCCGAACTGGAGGCCGAGAAGGACGATTATCGCAAGATCGCCGAGCGCCGCGTGCGCCTGGGCCTGCTGCTGTCCGAGATCGGCCAGGCCAACGGCATCGAGGTCAGCCAGAACGAGATGAACCAGCTCGTCGCCGCGGCCGCCCAGCAATATCCCGCCGACCAGCGCCAGCGCTTCGTCGAATATGTCCGTCAGGAGCCGATGGCCGCCGCCCAGCTGCGCGCCCCGCTCTATGAGGACAAGGTCGTCGACTTCCTGTTCGACAAGGCGACCGTCACCGACCGCGAAGTGACCCGCGACGAGCTGCAGGCCGCGATCGAGAGCGAGGACGGCTTCGACACCGGCACGCACACCCACGACCATGACAAGCCCACCCCGCGCAAATCGGCGAAGAAGGCGGATGGCGAGGACAAGCCGGCGAAGAAGCCTGCCGCCAAGAAGGTCAAGGCGACCGAGGTCACCGACGCCGACGTCGAGCCGGCCGCGCCGGACGCCGAGGCCGCCGCCGTCGAACCGGTGAAGAAGGCGGCGACCAAGAAGGCGCCCGCCGCCAAGAAGGCCGTCGAGCCCACCGCCGAGGGCGAAGAAGTCGCCGTCGCCGCCAAGCCGAAAAAGGCACCGGCGAAGAAGAAGAGCGAGGCGTAAACTGCTGCCCACCCGTCACCCCAGCCTTGTGCCGGGGTCCACCGGGAGGCACGGTTTGCTGCTCGAAGCTTAAGCGTGTCGCTTGCGGCACCGTGGACCCCGGCACGAGGCCGGGGTGACGATGAGGGGTTTCGCTTGACCGCACCACGCATCGCCGTCCTGCTGCCCTGCTACAATGAGGAGGCGGCGATCGCGCAGACGGTCGCCGGTTTCCGCCACGCGCTCCCCGACGCCGCGATCTACGTCTACGACAACAAAAGCAGCGACGGCACCGTCGAGATGGCGGCGCGCGCCGGCGCCATCGTCCGCACCGAACGCATGCAGGGCAAGGGCCACGTGGTCCGCCGCATGTTCGCCGATATCGACGCCGACATCTATGTGATGGCCGACGGCGACGCGACCTATGACCCCGGCGCGGCGCGCGCGATGGTCGACAAGCTGACGGCCGAGGGGCTCGACATGATCGTCGGCACCCGCGTCCACGACGCCGCGGACGCCTACCGCCGCGGCCATGTGCTCGGCAATCGCGCGATGACCGGCCTGCTCGCGCGCCTGTTCGGGCGCAGCTTCACCGACATCTTCTCGGGTTACCGCGTCTTTTCGCGCCGCTTCGTGAAGAGCTTTCCCGTGCTGTCGGGCGGCTTCGAGATCGAAACCGAGATCAGCGTCCACGCCCTGGAACTGAAGATGCCCGTCGGCGAGGTCGAGACCGCCTATTTCGCCCGGCCCGAGGGCTCGACGTCGAAGCTCAACACCTATCGCGACGGCGCCCGCATCACCCGCACCATCGCCACGCTCTACCGCATCGAGCGCCCCCTGTGGTTCTTCGGCGCGATCGGTGCGCTGCTTGCCCTGCTGGCGATCATCCTCTCGATCCCGCTCGGCATAACCTATGTCGAGACCGGCCTCGTCCCCCGCCTGCCCACCGCCTTGCTGGCGACCGGCCTCGTCATCGTCGCTGTCCTCAACCTCTTCACCGGCCTGATCCTCGACACTGTCGTCCGCGGTCGCCGCGAAGTGAAGCGGCTCGCGTATCTCGCCGTGCCGGGGCCGCAAGCCTGACCCCCCTTGCGTCCCTTCGCCCGAGCGACGACATACGGAGGCGTCAATCAAGAGCGGGAAATCCATGCACGACCCCATGAGCGTCCTTCAGAACGCCCTCGTCCCCATCGTCATCGAGCAGTCGAGCCGTGGCGAGCGCAGTTTCGACATCTACTCGCGCCTGCTGCGTGAGCGCATCATCTTCGTCGTGGGGCCGGTCGAGGATCACATGGCCTCGCTCATCACCGCACAGCTGCTGTTCCTGGAATCGGAGAATCCGAAGAAGGACATCTGGATGTATATCAATTCGCCCGGCGGCGTGGTGACGGCCGGCATGGCGATCCACGACACCATGCAGTACATCCGTCCGCGCGTCGGCACGGTCTGCATCGGCCAGGCCGCATCGATGGGCAGCTTCCTGCTCGCCGCGGGCGAGCCGGGCCTGCGCGTGGCGCTGACGAACGCGCGGATCATGATCCACCAGCCTTCGGGCGGGGCGCAGGGCATGGCGTCGGATATCCAGATCCAGGCCAAGGAAATCCAGCGGATCAAGGACCGGATGAACGCGCTGTACGTGAAATACACCGGCAAGTCGCTCGAAGAGATCGAGCGCGCGATGGATCGCGATACCTTCCTGGAAGCCGACGAGGCGAAGGCGTTCGGGCTGGTCGACGAGGTCTATGACAAGCGGCCGGGCGTGCCCGCCGGTGAGGATGGGGCGGCTTCTTAACCCGTTTTCGCGTAACGGGCCCGGGATAATGGTTTGCCGGGCCCCGCCCGCCGTGTAGAATGACGGGCGTTTTCAAGCGCGGAACGGTCCGCGCGAGAGGTGACTGAATGACGAAACTGAGCGGTGGCGATTCCAAGAGCACCCTCTACTGCTCGTTCTGCGGCAAGTCGCAGCACGAGGTGCGCAAGCTCATCGCCGGGCCGACCGTGTTCATCTGCGATGAATGCGTCGAGCTGTGCAACGACATCATCCGCGAGGAGACGAAGTCGGCGCTGGTGAGCAAGAAGGACGGCGGCGTGCCCACGCCGCAGGAAATCTGCGACGTGCTCGACGACTATGTCATCGGGCAGAAGCGCGCCAAGCGTGTGCTGTCGGTGGCGGTCCACAACCACTACAAGCGGCTGAACCACGGTGCCAAGGGTGCCGATGTCGAGCTCGCCAAGTCGAACATCCTGCTGGTCGGGCCGACCGGTTGCGGCAAGACTCTGCTCGCACAGACGCTGGCGCGCATCCTCGATGTGCCGTTCACCATGGCCGACGCGACGACGCTGACCGAGGCCGGTTACGTCGGCGAGGATGTGGAGAACATCATCCTGAAGCTGTTGCAGGCCTCCGACTATAACGTCGAGCGCGCGCAGCGCGGCATCGTCTATATCGACGAGATCGACAAGATCAGCCGCAAGGCCGAGAACCCGTCGATCACCCGCGACGTGTCGGGCGAAGGCGTACAGCAGGCGCTGCTCAAGATGATGGAGGGCACCGTCGCCTCGGTGCCGCCGCAGGGTGGGCGCAAGCATCCGCAGCAGGAATTCCTGCAGGTCGACACGACGAACATCCTGTTCATCTGCGGCGGCGCTTTCGCTGGTCTCGAAAAGATCATCGGCGACCGGTTGCAGGGCAAGTCGATCGGTTTCGGCGCGCATGTCGCCGGCCCCGACGAGCGCAAGACCGGCGAGGCGTTGAAGTCGGTCGAGCCCGAGGATCTGCTGAAGTTCGGCCTGATCCCCGAATTCGTCGGCCGCCTGCCCGTCATCGCCACGCTGGAGGATCTCGACAGCCCCGCGCTCATCAAGATCCTGACCGAGCCGAAGAATGCCCTCGTCAAACAGTATCAGAAGCTGTTCGAAATGGAGGACGTGAAGCTCGGCTTCACCGACGAGGCTCTGGTCGCGACCGCGAAGCGCGCGATCGAACGCAAGACCGGTGCGCGTGGGCTTCGCTCGATCCTCGAGGGCATACTGCTCGACACGATGTTCGACCTGCCCGGCATGGACGGGGTGGACGAGGTGATGATCGACAAGGACGTTGTCGGCGGCCTGAAGGAGCCGGTCCGCGTCTATGCCAAGCGCGAGAAGGAAAAGGCCGGCGACGCCGCCTGATCCGGATCGACTTTACGCAATCTGAAACGGGCGTCGGGTAACCGGCGCCCGTTTCTGCGTTCGGCGCCGTCGCGATCCGATCGGCGCGCGTAAAACCCGCCTGCCAAACCCGCAAACACTCGCAACTCATGGCGCGATCGGGCATTGGTCGGGAAAGGAGGACGCATGACCGAAGCAGCCGATAACGTCGACGCCATTCCCACGCAGGCGACGAAACGCGCGCTGCTGAAGCGCGTCAGTCTGCCGTTGTGGTCGCTGGTCTTCCCGGCGCTCGGCCTGCTGGCGATCGCCACCGGTCTGGCGAAGATGGGCACGGTCGGCACGATCGCAGCCGCCATCGTGCTGATGGGCGCGGTGCTGGCCGCGGTGCATCATGCCGAGGTCGTCGCCCACCGGGTCGGCGAACCCTTCGGCACGCTCGTCCTGGCGGTCGCGGTGACGGTGATCGAGGTGTCGCTGATCGTCAGCCTGATGCTCTCCGACGCAGGCGACGCCTCTGCGCTGGCGCGGGACACGGTGTTTGCCGCGATCATGATTATCCTCAACTTCATCGTCGGGCTTTGCCTGATGGCTGGCGGTCTGAAGCATGGCGAGCAGCGCTTCACGCTGCGCGGCGTATCGGCGGCGCTGTGCGTGCTCGCCGCGATGGTCGTGCTCTCGCTGGTACTGCCCAACTATACGGTCAGCGCACCGGGACCGACGTATTCGACATCGCAGCTCGTTTTCGTCGCGATCGTGTCGCTTATCCTCTACCTCACCTTCGTGCTGGTTCAGACCGTACGGCACCGCGAATACTTCCTGCCGTCGGAGGATATGCCGAAGGACGCGCATGCCGAACCGCCGTCCAATGCCACCGCCTGGACGGCGTTTGCGATATTGCTCGTCGCGCTGGTCTGTGTCGTCCTTCTCGCCAAGGCGCTGTCTACGACGGTGGAGCAGGCGATCCTGTCGGCCGGGCTGCCGCTCGCCATCGTCGGCGTCGTCATCGCCGCGCTGGTACTCGCACCCGAAAGCCTCGCCGCCTATCGCGCCGCGCGCCGCAACCGGTTGCAGACCAGCCTGAACCTCGCGCTCGGCTCGGCGCTCGCCACCATCGGCCTCACCATCCCATCGGTCGCGATCGTCTCGCTCGTGCTCGATCTTCCGCTGGCGATGGGGATCGGGCCGAAGTCGATCACGCTGCTGATCCTGTCGCTGTTCACGATCACGCTGACGCTCGGCACCGGCCGCACCACCATATTGGGTGGCATGGTCCACCTGATGATCTTCGCGGTCTATCTGTTCACGACGGTCGTGCCATAAGGTGAACCCGCCTCGTCACGGCGCGTTGGAGCCGTGAGGAGAACGAACATGACCGATCCCGATCGCCGTCAGGGCGAGAATATCGACAACCGCAGCGACATCGAGCAGGCGGTGGACGCGCGACGCGACGCGCTGGACCGCGGTGAAGGCGGAACCCAGCCCGATCCGGAAGCGGGCGAAGGTGGCGCGGATGGCGTCGTCAAGAACCAGGATCGCGACATCGGCCAATAGGCCGACGGCCCGCACGGGCGGTCGGGGCTGAAGCAACCTTCACCGCTCGTGAGCGATCCCCTCGCCCACGATCGCCACCCAGTCCTGCCGGCGATCTTCGAACACCGAGATGGTCGGTCGCGGCAGCTGGGCGTCGGCGAACGCCCCGATTGGGATGGCGATGACGTCCGCAATCCCTTCGTTGGTATAGGCGACGGTTCCGCCGCACTCCGGGCACCAGCGATACCACGCCCGCCGCCCACTCTCCGCCACCCGCTCCCAGACGTTATAGGCGCCCGCGACGGTCACATCGCCGATCGCAAACCGCGCCTGAGCCGAGAAAGGCCCGCCGGTCCGGCGCTGGCACGCTGTGCAGTGGCATACGGACACCCGCACCGGTTCGCCCCGACATGTCGCGCTCAACTGCCCGCAACGGCACCGCGCGACACGCAGGGACATCAGCCGAGCGCCTTCTTCAACAGGTCGTTGACCACCGCCGGGTTCGCCTTGCCCGCCATCGCCTTCATCGTCTGGCCGACGAAGAAGCCGAACAGCTTGTCCTTGCCGCCGCGATAGTCGGCGACCTTGTCCTCGTTCGCGGCCATCACCTTGGCGATCTCCGCCTCGATCGCGCCGGTGTCGCTGGTCTGCTTCAGCCCGCGTTCCTCGACGATCGCGCCCGGATCCTGCCCGGTTTCCAGCATGATCTCGAACACCTGTTTGGCGAGACTGCCCGACAGCGTCCCGTCGGCGACCAGCGCCAGCAGTTCCGCGACCTGCGCCGGCGACACCGGCGACTCGGCGATGTCCTTACCCAGCCGGTTCAGCGCGCCGAACAGTTCTGACGACACCCAGTTCGCCGCCTGCGTCGCGTTGACACCCGTCCCCAGCAGCGCGTCGAACCAGCGCGCCGTCTCGACCTCCGCGGTCAGCACCGCCGCGTTGTACGCGCCGATCCCCGCCGCGACGTAGCGCGCGCGCTTGGCGTCGGGCAGTTCGGGCAGGCTGGCGCGGCAGTCGTCGAGGAACGCCTCGTCCAGCTCCAGCGGCAGCAGGTCCGGATCGGGGAAGTAGCGATAGTCGTGCGCATCCTCCTTCGACCGCATCGACCGCGTCACGCCCTTGTCGGGATCGTACAGCCGCGTCTCCTGCGCGATCGTGCCGCCGTCCTCCAGCACCTCGACCTGCCGGCGCGCCTCATGCTCGACCACCGCCATCACGAAGCGGACGGAGTTGACGTTCTTCGTCTCGGTGCGCGTGCCGAATTCGTCGCCGGGCTTGCGCACGCTGACGTTCACGTCGGCGCGCATCGACCCTTGGTCCATGTTGCCGTCGCACGACCCGACGTAGCGCAGCACGGAGCGCAGCTTGGCGAGATACGCGCCCGCCTCCGCCGGCGATCGCATGTCGGGCTTGCTGACGATCTCCATCAGCGCGACGCCCGACCGGTTGAGATCGACATAGGACATGGTCGGATGCTGGTCGTGCATCAGCTTGCCGGCATCCTGCTCGACATGGATGCGCTCGACGCCGATCGTCTTCGTATAGCCATCCGCCTCGATCTCGACCGCGCCCTCACCGACCAGCGGGTGATAGAGCTGCGAGATCTGGTAGCCCTGCGGCAGGTCGGCATAGAAATAATTCTTGCGGTCGAACCGCGACCACCGGTTGATCTGCGCATCGATCGCCATCCCGGTGCGCACCGCCTGACGGATGCACTCGCGGTTGGGCACCGGCAGCATGCCGGGCATCGCCGCATCGACGAGGCTCACCTGCGTGTTCGGCTCCGCCCCGAATTCGGTCGCGGCGCCCGAGAACAGCTTCGAGTTCGACGTGACCTGCGCGTGGACCTCCAGGCCGATCACGACCTCCCACTCGCCGGTGGCGCCCTGGATGCGATAGGTGGATTCGGTCATGGATGGGTCTCGGGTGTGATGAGGGTCAGGTCGGGGAAGTAGGAGGCGAGCCTCCGGTCGCGTGTCATGAGCGATGCGCCTAGCGCGATTGCATGCGCTGCGATCAGGAAATCAGGCAGGATGGTTTGCTTTGCCCCGCCCCGCCGCCGATATTCGACGAACGCGGCACCGGCGCGGAGTGCGCTCGCCATATTCAGATCGGCCAGATCGACGCCGGCATTCGACAGCGTGACGCCGATACCATCCGGATCGTCCATCTGGCCGGAGAGTTCGGCGACGACGATCAGGTTGCTGACGAACGGCTCGCTCTCGGCCTTGCTGGCGACGAGTCGGCGCGACCATAGCCCCTCGATCGTTTCCGATTCTTCCAGCACGTCCATCAGGATATTGGTGTCGAGGAAGATCACGGCAGCGGCTCGTCCCCGCGCAATTCCCGCATCATCTCGTCCGTATTCCGGCCCGTGCGATGGCGCCGCGCACCGGCCGCGAACGCCGCCATGATCCGCGCGCTCCGCTCCTCGGGCGTTTCGGCGACGGCGGTCGCAACCGGCACGACCACCGCTTCGCCGCGATCGTTCAGACCGACATCGACCGGACCACCCGGCACGAGACCGATCGCGTCGCGAACGTCCTTGGGGATCAGCACCTGTCCCTTGCTCGTCATGTTGGTGCGCGCGCGAATGTCTGCCGGGGCGTTCATCATCGATCTCCAGTGTTACCTGAGGTAACACCTGCACGATTACTTCGCAATCACCACCACCGCTCCGCCCGCGCGACGAAGCCCGCGCGCTGCTCGATCGCCAGCCCGGCGTTCAACACGCCCTGTTCGTCCAGCGGACGCCCGATGATCTGCAACCCGAGCGGCAGCCCCTGCTTGTCGAGTCCGCCCGGCACGCTCATCGCCGGCAGGCCCGCCAGCGAGGACGGAACGGTGAACACGTCGTTGAGGTACATCGCCAGCGGATCGGCGTTCTTCTCGCCCAGCGCGAAGGCGGCGGACGGTGCGGTCGGGGTCAGCAGCAGGTCGCACTTTTCGAACGCCTGCTCGAAATCGCGGGCGATCAGCGCACGGACCTTCGACGCCTGGGTGAAATAGGCGTCGTAGAAGCCCGCCGACAGCACATAGGTGCCGATCATGATGCGGCGCTTCACCTCGTCGCCGAAGCCCGCCGCGCGGGTGGCGGCGTACATGTCCTGCAACCCCGCGCCCGCCGGCAGGTCGCGCAGGCCGTAGCGCACGCCGTCGTAGCGGGCGAGGTTCGACGACGCCTCGGCGGGCGCGATGATGTAATAGGCGGGCAGCGCGTATTTGGTGTGCGGCAGCGAGACCTCGACGATCTCCGCCCCCGCATCGCGCGCCCAGTCGATGCCCTGCTGCCACAGCGCCTCGATCTCCTCGGGCATGCCGTCGACGCGATATTCCTTCGGGATGCCGATGCGCTTGCCGGCGAGGCTCGCGTTCAGCCCATGCTCCCACTGCGGCACGTCGAGCTGCAGCGAGGTCGCGTCCTTTGCGTCGAAGCCCGCCATCGCCTCCAGCATGATGGCGCAATCGGTGACATCGCGCGCCATCGGCCCGGCCTGATCGAGCGACGAGGCGAAGGCGACGGTGCCCCAGCGCGAACAGCGGCCATAGGTCGGCTTGATGCCGGAAATGCCGGTGAAGGCGGCGGGCTGGCGGATTGATCCGCCGGTGTCGGTGCCGGTCGCCGCCGGGCACAGCCGCGCCGCGATCGCCGATGACGATCCGCCCGACGAACCGCCGGGCGCCAGTGCTGCATTGCCGCCGTCGGCGCGGCGCCACGGCGAGATGACGTTGCCGAACGCGCTCGTCTCGTTCGACGATCCCATCGCGAACTGGTCGAGGTTCAGCTTGCCGAGCATGCCCGCGCCCGCGTCCCACAGCTTCTGCGAGACGGTGCTTTCATACTCCGGCACGAACCCCTCGAGCATATGGCTGGCCGCGGTCGTCTGCACGCCTTTCGTGCAGAACAGATCCTTCATGCCGATCGGCACGCCGGCCAAGGGGCCGAGCGTCTCGCCGGCCGCGCGCGCGGTGTCGGCGGCGCGCGCGGCGGCGAGCGCATGGTCGGGCGTCTCGACGATGAAGGCGTTCAACGCCTTCGCCTGCGCCACGCGCGTCACGAAGGCGTCGGCCACCTCGACCGCCGAGAACTGGCCGCTGCGGACGCCGTCGCGGATCGCGCGGACGCCGAGATCGGTGAAGTCGGTCATTATTCGATCACCTTGGGCACGCCGAAGAAGCCATGTTCCGCCGCCGGCGCATTCGCCAGCACCGCATCGCGCACGCCGCCGTCGGTCACCACGTCGTCGCGCAGGCGCAAATGATTGGGGATGACGGCGGTCATCGGCGCGACGCCGCTGGTATCCACTTCCCCCAGCAGGTCGATCCAGCCGAGGATGTTGTTGAGTTCGGGCACCATGCGCGCGGCATCGTCATCGGTGATGGCGATGCGCGCCAGGCTGGCGACCTTCTTCACGGTTGCTAGGTCTACGGACATGGGCTGCGGCTAGCAGAGGGCCGCGGCGCGGCGCAACCTATTCGAAGACGTCCCCCACCGCACGTCCGCCGATGAAGACCTGACGCCGGGTCACGTCGCGCACTTCGACCGCTCCCTGTGCCGCCGCTTCGCGCAGCGCCGCCGTCGTCGCCTCGTCGCTGGTCGGCGCGGCCTGATAGGGTTCGACCACCCGCCACTTGCCGCCCGCGAGCGCCAGCCGCCGTACCGCACACACCGTCACGTGACGTTCGCTGCCGGGCTGCGCGACGCAGCCGCCCGCGACCATCACCGCCTCGTTCGCGCCGGGACGATAGAGGACGACGCAGCCACGGTTGCTCGTGTCCCCGCACGCGTCCCATCCCGGCAGCAGCGCGACCAGCCCCGGCGGCAGCGGCACTGCCTGCGGCAACACGCGCACCGTCTGCATCACCGCCGCGCGTCGCGCCGCCTGTTCGGTAAGGTCGCGCAATTCCCAGCGGTTAGTATTCGCCAGCGCGGTGCGCGCCAGCGTCGCCGCGGTGCCGCCGCCCTTCGCTAGCCGCGCCAGCGCGGCACGGCCCGGCGCGCCGAAGTCATAGGCGAGCGCGCTCCAGTCGAAACGTTCCGGCGTCACCCGCCCGCTCTGCAACCGCGTAACCTGATCGCGCGTCGAGATCGCGTTGAAGCCGATCAGCGGCGTCGCCAGCAAAAGCGCCAGCCCCATCATGCCGAAGGCGAGCCGCAGGTTCGCGCGCCGCACCTCCGCCGCCCAACCCTGCCGCCGCCGCACCAGCGCGACCAGATAGGCCAGCGCATAGGCGCAGGCGACCGCGATGAAGGTCACGGCCCACAGCCGGTCGGGCGTGATGCCGTGCTGACCGATGCGCAGGCCCGTCGCCACGGCCGCGATGACCCCGAGCGGCAGCATCGCCAGCCCCAGCGCCACCGCGCCCCAGCGCAACGCGGGATTGGGCGCCTCCTCCCCCTCCCCGTCGCCGATCACCGCGTTGACGAGCAGCAGCGCCGCGATCACGCAGGTCAGCAGGATCGGCGTCGTCGCCTTGGTCGCATCCCACAACGCGGTCAGACCGGTGAAGGGCAGCGCGATCAGGAACAGCAGCAGCCCCGCGCCCAGCACCGGCGCCAGGATCGACAGCACCGCCATCGCGAGGCGCTGCAACGTCCGCACCACCCGGTCGCGCTCGCGGAACAGGCCGACCGCCGCACCGAACGCCGCGCCCGCGATCATCGCGTTCCACCAGCCATATTCCATCAGGTCGGACAGGATGCGGATGCCGATCAGCCGGAACAGCGACGCCAGCAGGAACATCGTGAAGAATGCGATGCCGGTGAACGCGACCGATGCGCCGAGCAGCATCACGTTGGTCCAAGCGTTGCCGTGGACCTCCGCATAGTCGAACCGCGCACTACCGGCGTCGCGCACCGTCTGGAACAGCGTCGCAGCGATGGCGACGCTCAGCGCCAAACACGCCGTCCACCAGTCGACGAACCACGCGCCGCCCGGCTGCACCGAACCGTTCCACCACGTAACGAGGCCCGCGACGAGACCCGCCGCCAGCGCAAAGCCTGCCGCCCATGCCGCCCGCCGACGCTCCAGCGTGAAGATCGCGACGATCGCCGCCACGCCGACGGCGCAGGCCAGCGCAATGCGCCACGTCGCGACGATCAGGTCGCCGCGCACCTGATCGCCGTTCGCCAGCTGCTGCACCAGCAGCGCGCCCGCCGCGCCGATCGTTGCCGTCACGATCGGCCGCAACAGCCAGCTTTCGCGCTCCGTCATCCTCGCCTCCCCCGTCATCGCATCGATCGTGTCACCGTTGCCGACGATTGCAAGCGGCGCATCGGTGATGCACGACCCTCGCAATTGCGATGGCAGCCACTATGTTGCACCGCACAATGAAGGTGCTGAATTGGCCAGGAAGTTTCTCTATGTCGTTGCAGGCCTGATCATGCTCGCGATCGCCGCCGCCTTTGCGTACCGCTTGTGGGGCGTCGAACTCATGCGGCGCTACATGACGCCGCGCGTAGCGTTCGAAGCGCAGGCGGCGCTGCCCGCCAATGCCTATGCCGACCGGACGATGTGGTTCGCCCGCCCCGACATCGCCGGCAACCCCGCGCTGTGGGTGCCGGCCGGACAAATGGCGGAGGACGAGGGCGCGGCGATCTTCTTCGTCCACCCGACCTCCTATCTCGTCACCGATCACTGGAACGCGCCGCTCGGCGACGCGACCGCCAACGATCGCGCGAAGCTGTTCCTGCGTGGGCAGGCCAGCGCCTTCAACGGCGCTGGTCAGGTGTGGGCGCCACGCTATCGTCAGGCCGCGTTCGGCGCATTCCTGACGACGCGCAGCGACGCGGAAAAGGCGCTGGACCTAGCCTATCGCGACGTGGCGCTGGCGTTCGATGCTTTCCTGACCGCGAATCCGGACCGGCCGATCATTCTCGTCGGGCACAGCCAGGGCGGGCTCCACCTAACCCGCCTGCTGCGCGAACGCGTCGCCGGCAAGCCGCTCGCGAAGCGCATCGTCGCGGCCTATGTCGTCGGCTGGCCGGTGTCGAAGGACACCGATCTCGCCGCGATCGGCCTGCCCGAATGCACCGCGCCCGACCAGACCGGCTGCCTGCTGTCGTGGCAGAGCTTCGCCGAGCCGGCCGATTCCTCGCTCATCCTCGATACCTTCGATGCCACTATCGGGTTCGACGGCCGCCCGCGCCGCGGCACCGCGATGGTGTGTTCCAACCCGCTGACCGGCACGCCGAAAGGCAACGCGCCTGCCTCGGCCAATCTCGGCACGCTGTTCCCGAGCCGCGACCTCTCCAGCGCCACGCTGGAACCCGGCCGCGTCCCCGCCCGCTGCGACGGCCGCGGGCTGCTGCTGATCGGCGAAGGGCCGGACCTCGGCAGCTATGTGCTGCCCGGCAACAACTATCACGTCTACGACTTCAGCCTGTTCTGGGCGAACGTCCGCGTCGATGCGCGGCGGCGGTTGGCGGCGTTCACGGGGAATGATTCGCGGGTGTACTGACGCCCCCAACCCCGTTCGCCCAAAGCGAAGTCGAAGCACCGCCTCACACGCACCTTCGACTTCCCCCTCCTCGCGCGATAGGGACGGCGCGATGATAACCCTCGCCCCCGCCGCGTTCCGCGACGCATTACCCAGCGGCGGGCGCCTGCTCGGCCTCGACGTCGGCACGAAGACCATCGGCACCGCTTTGTGCGATGCCGGGTGGAGCTTCGCCTCCCCCGCTCCGCTCATCCGCCGCACGAAGTTCACCGCGGACAAGGCCGTGCTGGCGGCGATGCTGGTGCCGCAGTCGGTGCGCGGGATCGTCGTCGGGCTGCCGCTCAACCTCGACGGCAGCGATTCGCCGCGGACCCAGTCGACCCGCGCCTTCGCCCGCAACATCGTCGATCTGGGCCTGCCGATCCTGCTGTGGGACGAGCGCTGGTCGACCGTCGCGGTCGAGCGGGTGATGATCGAACAGGATCTGTCGCGCGCCAAGCGTGCCGAACGGGTCGATTCGCTTGCCGCCGCGCACATCCTGCAGGCGGCGATCGACGCGCTGGCGCATCTGGCGGAGCGTTAGTCGGACTATAACCATTGCGTGCGTAATCAGTGGCATGCCCAGCGCTTCTAAGTCGTCGTCGGTCGCCCTGTTCGGACAGGCCATGCTGGTCGGTGCCACCATCATGGCCGCCGCCATCGCTCCGCCCGCGCGCGGTCGCATGCTCGTCGTGCCGATGTGGACCGCGGGCGAAGGCGACGCCGTTCGCATCGCGCTCGGCAACGGCGCGCTGCTCCTCGATCGGGGTCCGATCGCACGCAGCATCGTCGTCGATGGGGATCGTACCCGTCTGGCGGGTCCGCTCGTCGCCGCCGGCATGGCGCTGACCTCCGCTCCCTCCGGCGGCTGCGGTCGCCAGGAGGCACGCGCATGATGCGCAGCGCGGCCCTCGACGCCTTCCGCCGCCGCGGCGTGCTGATCCTGGTGATCGGCGCCTGGGTCTGGTTCGTTGCCCTGGGGGTGATCGGCCTGGCGTTCGGCAGCCCGCACTTCGTGCCGGTCATGCTCGCCTGCGCCGCACCGCTTGTCATCCCGACGATCATGGCGCGCAACCGCCGCCACGACTTGGCCGCGCGGATGAGTGTCGGCACGCTCGCGGCGCTCTTGCCCGCGCTGTCGGTCGCGATGCTCGACGGGCATCCGTGGCAGATGGACGCGCACATGTTCTTCTTCGTCGCGCTGGCGGCGCTGTCGCTGCTGGGCGACTGGCGGCCGATCCTGCTGGCGACGCTGCTGATCGCGGTCCACCACCTCACCCTCTCGTTCATTTCCCCCACGCTGGTCTTTTCTGACGCCGGCGGCGTCGGCCGCGTGATGGTGCATGCCGTCGCGGTGGTCCTGCAGTTCGTCGTGCTGGCGAACCTGACCATTCGGCTGCGCGCCCTCGTCGTGGATCAGGACAAGGCGCGCGACGACAGCGATCGCCTGGCCGCCATCGCCCGCGACGGCGAACAGCGCGCCGAAGCCGCCCTCGTCACCGCCAGCGACGCCCATGCCCGCGCCGATGCCGAGCGCGCCGCCCGCGAGTCGTTCGAGCGCGCCGCGGTTGAGCGCCGCCGCGCCGATCTGCTCGCGCTGGCCGAAGCCTTCCACGCCTCGGTGGCGGAGGTCGTACGCGCGGTAGGCAGTGCGTCGGGCGAGCTCGACATCTCCGCGCAGAGCCTGAACACCCTTGCTCGCCGCGCCAGCCAGCAGTCGTCGGGCACCGCCGGATCGGCGGAGGCCGCCGCATCGGGGGCACGGAGTCTGGTAGCGGGCCTCGACATGATGACGAGTTCGATGAGTGCGATCGTCAACAGCGTCGACCAGCAGGCCGATCTGGCCGGCAGCGCGGCGACCGCATCGGGCACCAGCCAGGGTGCGGTCACCGCGCTCGCCAACCGCACCGAGACGATCGACAGCTTCGTCGATTCGATCGAACAGATCGCCGCGCGCACCAACCTGCTCGCGCTCAACGCCACGATCGAGGCGGCGCGCGCGGGCGATGCCGGCCGCGGCTTCGGCGTCGTCGCCGGCGAGGTGAAGCTGCTCGCCAACCAGGCGACCACCGCAACGGGCCAGATCCGCAACTTGGCCGGCTCGGTGCGGGACAGCGCCAACGATGCGCTCGGCGCACTGGGGGAAATCGCCGGCAGCATCGACACGCTCGCCGTCGCCGCCGATTCGATCCGGCGGGAGATCACGCGGCAGCGCGAGACGGCGAGTTCGATCGCCCGCACCGCGCATGTCACCGCCAACGGCGCGCGCGCCATCGCCACCGAAGCCGAAGCGGTCGCCCGCGTCGCCGGCGATACCGAGGCGCTGTCGGACACCGTCGCGCGCGCGGCGAAGGACCTGTCGCGCTCGGCCACCGACCTGCAGCACGCCACCGACAGCTTCGTCGAGCGCTTGCGCGCCGCGTGAGCACACAGGCGCGTGCCGCTTGTCGGCACGCGCGCCGGGCGCTACCGCGCCACCTCAATGCAAGCGTCAGACCACCGCCCCTCCGTGCTGCTTCCCGGCCGCGCGGCGTTCCCGCATCGGCACCTGACCGGCATCGCCGGGCTGCAGCCGCATGAGATTCTGTTCCTGATCGACGAGGCCGAACGCTGGATCGCGCCGAACCGCGCCCGCGCGACGCCCGACCGAAGGCTGGCGGGCCTGACACAGATCAACGCCTTCTTCGAGAATTCGACGCGCACGCTGCTCAGCTTCGAGATCGCCGGCAAACGGCTGGGCGCCGACGTCGTCAACATGCACGCCGCCCAGTCGAGCGTGAAGAAGGGCGAGACGCTGATCGACACCGCCGTCACGCTGAACGCGATGCGCGCCGACGTGATTGTCATCCGCCATATGGCGAGCGGCGCGGTGCGGCTGATCGCCGATCAGGTCGATTGCCCCGTCCTCAACGCCGGCGACGGGCGGCACGAACATCCGACGCAGGCGCTGCTCGACGCCCTGACCATCCGGCGGCGGCGCGGCAGCATCGCCGGCCAGCGCGTGGTGATCTGCGGCGACCTGCTGCACAGCCGGGTCGCGCGCTCGAACATCCTCGCGCTGACCGCGCTGGCGGCCGAGGTGCGGGTGTGCGCGCCCTCGACGCTGATGCCGCCGGCGATCGAGGATTTCGGCGTAACGCCGTTCACCGATTTCGATGCGGCGCTGGAGGGGGCGGACGTGGTGATGATGCTGCGCGTCCAGAACGAACGGATGACCGGCGGCTTCCTGCCTTCCTCGCGCGAATTTCACCTGCGCTATGGCCTCAGGATGGAGCGGCTGGCGCGCGCCAAGCCAGACGCGCTGGTCATGCATCCGGGGCCGATGAACCGCGGTGTCGAGATCGCCTCCGATGTCGCGGATCACCCGGAGCGCTCGGCGATCACCGAACAGGTCGAGATGGGAGTGGCGGTGCGCATGGCCTGCATGGACGTGCTGACCCGGGCCTCACGCGGCGTGGAGGGCTGGGCATGAACCTCCGCTTTGTCAACGCCCGGCTCGTCTGCCCGGCGAACGGCATTCGCGAAGGCGAATTGCACGTCGCTGGCGACACGATCGCGGCGGATTCATCGCACGAATCCACCGTCATCGACTGCCGTGGCAAGGTGCTCGCCCCCGCGATCGTCGACCTGGGCGCCTTCGCAGTCGACAAGGCGGCGTGCCGCGCGGGCGGCATCGTCCGTATCGGGCTGATGCCCGACCAGACGCCGGTGCTCGACGATCCCGGCATCGTTCGCCGCGCCGCGACGATGGGAAAGCCCGAACTCTGGGTCCACCCGCTATCCGCCGCGACCCAGGGTCTAGCGGGCCAAGATCTGGCCGAGATGGCGATCACCGCCGGCGCCGGCGCGCGCGGTGTCGCCACCGGGCGGCGCTGGATCGGCGACTCCGGGTTGATGCGCCGCGCGCTTGCCTATGCGAAGGATTGCGGGCTGACGTTGGTGGCTCATGCCGAAGATGCGGGACTGAGCGATGGCGCCGTCGCCACCGACGGGCTGACCGCAACCTTGCTCGGCCTCCCCTCCGCCCCGCCGGTCGCCGAAGCGCTGGCCGTCGCGCGCGATCTGATGCTGGCCGAAGATACCGGCGCGCGCCTGCATATCCGGCAGGTCACCACCGCCGCCGCGCTCGACCTGATCCGCGCGGCGAAGCGTCGCGGCGTCGCCGTCACCTGCGGCATCACGCCAGCGTACCTGCTGCTGTCCGACATCGCGATGAATGACTTCCGCACGTTCGCGCATCTCTCTCCGCCGCTGCGGTCGGAGGGTGATCGCCGGGCCTGTCTGGCGGCGATTGCGGACGGCACGATCGACGTCATCGCCTCGGGTCACGATCCGCGCCGGCCGGAGGAGAAGCGCCTGCCCTTCGCCGATTCGGCCCCCGGCGCGGCGGGCGCGGCGACGCTGCTGCCGCTGGCGCTGGGCGTTGCGCGGACGGTCGACATCGGTCTCGATCGCCTGTTCGCGCTACTCGCGGTCAACCCCGCGGCGGTGCTGGGGCTCGACACCGGCACCCTCACGCCGGGCGCACCCGCCGATCTCGTGCTCTTCGACGAAGGCGCGCCGTGGCAGGTGACGGCGGAAACGTGCGGCAATACGCCGTTCGATGGTTTGCCCGTACAGGGTAAGGTGCTCCGCGTGTGGAAGGGTGGCAGCGAAATCGCCGCCTGATAAGAAAAACTTCGTGCTCACGCAGACGCGAGCAAGACAGCGTTAGCGGTGAGCCCTCACCGCGCCGCCACCTGCACCCCCGACCGCAGCCACGCAGCCAGCGCATCGCCGCCGAACGTCCGGACGTAGCATCGTCCGCCATCCTGCTGCACGCTACGGCACACCGCATTCGCCTCTGTGCGTGCGAAGCCGCCGACAGACAGCCGGTACAGGCTCCCGCCCCGCGTCGAAACCGACATCCCCTGCGGCCGTTGCGCCGACAACACGCGATGGCGTCGGCTCATTCGCGTCCACGCCGCCTGGGCGGTAGCGACGCTGTCATAGGCGCCGAGTTGAACGAACCAGCTGCCGCTCGTCGCCGCCGCCGGTCGCGACACCTTCACCACATAGTCACGCTTCACCGCGGCCACGACCGGGCGCGACGCGACCGTCATCGGCAGCGGCTGCACCACCTCCTGACGCGGCGCGAACACGATCGCCGCGACCTTTACCGGTGCCACCGCGACCGGCTCGACCGGCGCCGCCACCGCAACCGGGGCAGGCTCCGCAACAGCAGCCACGGCCGTCGCGCCGGCATTCAGCGCCAGTCGCGCCGGCTGGCCCGCATCCTCGATCGGGCTGACGCCCAGCAGCGCCGCCACCTGATCGGCGGCCCCGCTTGGGCGCGCAAACGCCATCCACTGCATCAGCCGCTTGTCGAGCTCGCCCGGCGCGACGTCGAATGCCGCCACCGTCTTCGCATCCTGCCACCGCCCGGCCAGGCCCAGCGCGAGCGCCAAATTCTGCCGCGTCTTCGCGGTCGCGCCCGGCGTGCGGGCTGCGTCGGTCAGCACCGACACCGCCGTTACCGGATCGCCCGCCAGCGCAAAGGCCAGTCCGCGATCGCCCGCCGGGATCGTCGCCTCATGCGCGATCAGCGTTTCCCGCGCACCGCTCCAGTCGCCGATCCCGATCTTCGCCAGCGCCAGATGCAGTGCCGCGGCACCGTCCGAGGGATCGAGCGATAGCGCGTCATTCAGCGCGGCGACCGCCGACGGGAAACGCCCCGACGCCAGATAGGCCTGCCCCAGCAGCGTACGATACGCCGCCGTCCGCGGGCTCATCGCCACCGCCGCCTCGGCCGCCGCGACCGCCTTGGTGGGTTCGTGCTTCGCCAGCGCCTTGCCCGCGGTGCGCGCCTGCGCGACGGCGTGCCGCGCCGCTTCGGTATCGCCCGCGGCACTGACGGAGACGCCGCAGCTCAGGCTGGCCCCCGCGATCAGCGTGGCGGCGATTATCGACCTGCAATTCATGATTGTCCTCCGGCAGCCTTGGGCGAAAGCTGGGCGGCAAGCCCCTCCACCTCCGGCAGCGATTCGATGAAGGCGTCCAACGCCTGGACGACCAGCGCCTGTGCCGACCGGTTGCGGCTGGCCGAGGCGAGCCGCAGGCGCAGATGTCGATCCGGATCGAGCCGCAGCGTGAAGGCCGCCTTGACCGTCTTCGCCGACAGTTCGCGCGCGATGCGGCGGGCGGCATCGGCACCCAGCGGCGGCAACGGCGCAGCGTCGGCGTCGTCCTCGACCGGCGTCACCGCTTCCAGCAGCGCGGCGCGCTCGACCAGCACGCTCGGCACGCTCGCGACCGGCGGCGTTTCGGGCGGCGCGGCGGTGGCGATCGAGACGATCGGCGCCTCGTCCTCGCCGATATCGTCCTCGCCCATGTCGTTCCAGCCGAGATCGTCGAGCCCGACCGTGGACTTGCCGAAGTCGCCGGCCTGTCCGTGGAAACCTTGCGGGCGCATCGCCGGGCGCGCCTGTCCCTTGCGCGCCAGCAGTCCCGAGGACAGCGACGCGGTTGGCTTGATGGTGCCGAACATGTCCGCCCCTCAGTTCATGACGCGGCGGCCGAAGCCCCCGCCGGCGGCGACGCGTGGCAGGGCCACGCTCGGCGTCGTGAACACGGTGCGGCGGAAATTCTTCTCCATCCGGTCGGCGATATAGGTCCACAGCGCGGTGACCTCGGCCGCCGACTTGCCGTTCGGATCGGTCTCCATCACCGTCCGCCCGTCGATCATCGACGAAGCGAAATCGGTGCGCTGGTGCAGCGTCACCGGTGCGACTGTCCCATGCTGGGACAGTGCGACCGCGGCTTCGGACGTGATGCGCGCCTTGGGCGTCGCGGCGTTGACGACGAAGATCAGCGGCTTGCCCGCGCGGTCGCACAGGTCGACGGTGGCGCCGACCGCGCGCAGGTCGTGCGGGCTCGGTCGCGTCGGAACGACGATCAGCTCGGCCACGGCGATGACGCTCTGGATCGCCAGCGTGATCGCCGGCGGCGTATCGATGACGGCCAGTTTGAAGCCCTGCTGGCGCAGCACTTCAAGATCGCTGGCGAGCCGCGCGACCGTGGTCTGCGCGAACGCCGGATAATCGGTCGACCGCTCGTTCCACCAGTCGCTCAGCGACCCCTGCGGATCGATGTCGATCAGCACCACCGGACCGGCGCCGGCCTGCTGCGCCTGCACGGCCAGGTGCCCGGACAGGGTCGTCTTGCCGGACCCTCCCTTTTGCGATGCCATCGCCAGTACGCGCATGTTGACCCCTGCCTTGTCGATAGTCTCACGATCCCGATGACATGGCGCTTGATAAGAAGGGGTTAATGCGAGCCCCGCCGACGCCGGCCCGCGGGCTCATGATTTCTTTGCGATTCATGTCTAACAGGTCGTACATCTTGTCCGGGGGCCACGCGGAGCGGGGATGATGGGGAAGCGTTTGATCGCGATGCTGCTGCTGCTGGCGGCGACGACGCCGGCGGTCGCCGGCACGAAGGCAGGCGTCGCGGCGTGGCAACGCGGTGATTACAAGCGCGCCGTCGCCGAATGGCGCGCACCCGCGATTGCCGGCGACGCCGCCGCGCAGTTCAACCTGGGACAAGCCTATAAACTCGGCCGCGGCGTGCCACTCGATCTGGCGACGGCTGAGGGCTGGTATCGCAAGGCGGCGCTGCAGGGCTATCCGCCGGCCGAGGACAATTACGCGCTGACATTGTTCCAGAGCGGCCGCGCAGCACAGGCGCTGCCCTGGCTGGAGAAATCCGCCGCGCGTGGTGAGGCGAGAGCGCTCTACGTGCTCGGCATGATTCACTTCAACGCCGACATCGTGCCGCAGGACCGCGTCCGCGCCTACGCGTTGATGACCCGCGCCCAGGCCGCCGGCCTGCCGCAAGCCACCCAGGCGCTCGCGCAGATGGACGGCCTGATGCCGCTCGCCGAACGTCAGAAGGGCATCGCGATGGCCCGAGATCTCGTCATCACCCCCAGCCGCCCCGCACCCCAGCCGAAGCCCGCGCCCCGCCCGACCACGCCCACAACAACCGCCACGGCCCCGAACAGCGGCGAATGGCGAGTCCAGCTCGGCACCTTCCGCAACCCGGACGGCGCCCGCCGCCTATGGTCGCAACTCACCCCCCGCTTCCCCGGCCGCCAGCCGAGCTATCCCATGACCGGCGACCTCACCCGCCTGCTGGTCGGGCCCTATGCGACGAAGGCAGACGCGGCGCGGGCCTGTGAGATGGCGGAGCCGTGCGTGCCAGTGCGATAGGATTGTGATCGACGTCCTTCCTCACGCTGAATGATGATTTCCATTCAGTCCCTTCCAAACAGATTAACATTGCCCAAATTGTCGTTCACCAACGTCGATGTTTTTTACTGAGGCACGCTTTGGGGGAATCCACTTGCTGTCGTCACCGGCGGCGACACGCTTGACGTCGAGACGATGCAGGCCGCTTTTCAAATCCATCAAGGCGTCGAAATGGGGCGAACAAGTTTGCTGCATGCGGAGGCATATCGAATAGACGATGATATCGTCGCGACGGTACGCGGGTCCTGCGTTTCCGTCATGACGGGTGAAATTGTCCTCTGATGTACATGGTCTGTGGGTTGGTGGATTAGGCCTCTCACCCCAAAACCCACTCCGCCCGCGCGATCCCCTGCGCCCACAGCAGCGCGGTCAGGTCGCCGTGGTCGATCCGCGCACCCGCCGCCGCCGCGACGACCGGCTTGGCGTGATAGGCGACGCCCAGTCCGGCCGCGGCGATCATCGCCAGGTCGTTGGCGCCGTCGCCCACCGCCAGCGTCGCCTCGCGCGGCAGGCTGCGCTCGGTCATCGCCTCGGTCAGCGTACGCTCCTTGGTGGCGCTGTCGACGATCGGCTTGGCGACCGTCCCGTCGAGCTTGCCGCCCGCGATGGTCAGCCGGTTGGCGATCACCCGGTCGAAGCCGATCTCCCTGCCCACCGGCTCGGCGAAGCGGGTGAAGCCGCCCGACACCAGCACCGCATGCGCGCCGCGCGCCGTCATCGTGCGCACCAGCGCCTTGGCGCCCGGCATCAGTCGCACCCGCTCGGCCAGACACCGGTCGATCGCGCTCTCCTCCAGCCCGTTCAGCAGCGCCACGCGCGCATCGAGGGCGCCGGCGAAATCCAGTTCGCCCCGCATCGCGCGTTCGGTGATCTCGGCGATTTGCGGCTTGATGCCGGCATAGTCGGCCAGTTCGTCGATGCACTCGACCGTAATCATCGTCGAATCCATGTCGGCGACGATCAGCGCCTTCGCTCGGCCCTCAGACGGCTGCACCACCACATCCGTGCCGACGAACACGCCCTCCAGCGCGACGCGCGCCTGATCGGAGCGCAGGCCGAACACCACGTCCGCCGCTTCGCCCGCATCGATCCACCCCGCCCCGACGGGCGCGCAGCCGGCCGCGGCCAGCCGGTCCTGCGCAGCGGAAAGATCGCCTGACGTCAGGGTGCCGGATGCTATGAGGGTTGCCGTGAACATCTGTCGTCGCTCCTACCCCAACCCGTTCGGGCTGAGCTTGTCGAAGCCCTGCCCTTCTTCTTCGTGCCGCTTCGCGTGCCGGACGAAAGGAAGGGCAGCCGTTCGACAAGCTCAGGGCGAACGGAGTTTGAAGGCGTGAACCGCCCCCTTCCCAAGCTCGCGCTCATCGCAGGACCGACCGCCAGCGGCAAGTCCGCGCTCGCGGTCGCCCTCGCGCAGGCTCATGACGGCGTCGTCATCAACGCCGATGCCAGCCAGGTCTATGCCGACCTGCGCATCCTCTCAGCCCGCCCCTCACCCGACGAGGAAGCGCAAGCGCCACACGCGCTGTTCGGCCATGTCGACGGCGCCGACACCGGCTACAGCGCGGCGCGCTGGGCGGAGGAGGCGCGCAACGCGATCGCCGCAGCCCACGCCGCGGGCAGGTTGCCGATCCTCGTCGGCGGCACCGGGCTCTATCTGCGCACGCTGGTCGACGGCATCGCGCCCGTGCCGGCCATCGACCCCGCTATCCGGGCCGAAATCCGCGCCAGCAGCGTCGCAGACAACCACGCCGCACTTTCCCGCCTCGATCCCTCCGCCGCCGCCCGGCTTCACGCCGCCGACACCACCCGCGTCGCCCGCGCGCTGGAGGTGGTGCGCTCGACCGGGCGTTCGCTCGCCGAATGGCAGTCGGCGCTGGCGGGCGGCATCGGCGGCGAGGTCGATCTGGTCGCCACAATTCTGCTGCCCCCACGCGACTGGCTGTTCGCGCGCTGCGACGCGCGCCTCGCCGCGATGTTCGACGGCGGCGTCAGCGAAGAGGTGGCCGCGCTGCTGGCCCGCCCCGATGTTCCCGCAGACGCCCCCGTCCGCCGCGCGATCGGTGTGGCGGAGGCGGCGGCGATGCTGGCCGGCGCGCTCACCCGAGACGAGGCGCTCGCCGCCGCCCGCATTGCCACTCGCCGCTATGCCAAGCGCCAGTACACATGGTTCCGCAACCAGCCCCCGGCCGGCTGGACCCGTAACGAACGCAATGTCTCACTCAACGATATTGAAACAAGATTACGCATGTAAGTGTTGACATGACATTTTAGTGCAAGTAGCGGGCCGCATCGCAGCGTGATATTGCGCCTGCGAGCAATCGAAGGAACGAAACGTGTCGGAACGCAGCGGAGCGGACATTCTGGTCGAGGCGCTGGTCGATCTCGGCGTGGAGGTCGTCTTCGGCTATCCCGGCGGCGCCGTGCTGCCGATCTACGACGCGCTCTTCCGCTCGGGCAAGATCCGCCACATCCTCGTCCGCCACGAACAGGCGGCGACGCACGCGGCGGAGGGCTATGCCCGCTCGACCGGACGTCCCGGCGTCGTGCTGGTCACCTCCGGTCCCGGCGCGACCAACGCGGTCACCGGCATCACCGACGCGCTGCTCGATTCGATCCCGATGGTGGTCATCACCGGGCAGGTGCCGACCGGCCTGATCGGCACGGACGCGTTCCAGGAGGCGGACACCGTCGGCATCACGCGCCATTGCAGCAAGCACAATTATCTCGTGAAGGATCCCGCCCTCCTCGGCGGCGTGCTGCATGAGGCGTTCCACATCGCTACCTCCGGCCGCCCCGGCCCGGTCGTGGTCGACATCCCCAAGGACGTGCAGGTCGCCACCGCCCGCTACACGGCGCCCGGCCCCATCCGTCACAAGACCTATCGTCCGCAGGTCGAACCCGACCAGGCCGCGATCGAGCAGGCGATCGACATGCTCGCCGCCGCCGAGCGCCCGGTGTTCTACACCGGCGGCGGCGTCATCAACGCGGGGCCGCGCGCGACGGAGATGCTGCGCGAACTCGTCGCGCTGACCGGTGCCCCCGTCACCTCCACGCTGATGGGGCTGGGCGCGCTGCCCGCCTCCTCGCCGCAGTGGCTCGGCATGCTCGGCATGCACGGGACGTACGAGGCCAATCTGGCGATGAACCGCGCCGACCTCGTTATCGCGGTCGGCTCGCGCTTCGACGATCGCGTGACCGGGCGGCTCGACGCGTTCAGTCCGACCAGCCGCAAGGTCCACATCGACATCGACCGCTCCAGCATCAACAAGACGGTGCGGATCGACCTCGCGATCGTCGCCGACGCCGCGCATGCGCTGGCGGCGATGGTGGCGGCGTGGCACGCCCGCGCGCATCCGAAACCCGACCTCACCGACTGGTGGAGCCGGATCGAGGGTTGGCGCGCCAAGAACTGCCTCGACTTCCCGGAGAATGGGACAGAGATCATGCCGCAGCGCGCCGTCCGCGCGCTGTACGAGGCGACGAAGCACCGCGCCCCGATCGTCTCGACCGAAGTCGGTCAGCACCAGATGTGGGCCGCGCAGCATTTCGGGTTCGAGGCGCCGAACAAATGGCTGACCAGCGGCGGCCTGGGCACGATGGGCTATGGCCTGCCCGCCGCGATCGGCGCGCAGCTGGGGGAGCCGGATGCGCTCGTCATCGACATCGCGGGCGAAGCCTCGATCCAGATGAACATCCAGGAACTGGCGACCGCGACCCAGTATCGCCTGCCGGTGAAGGTGTTCATCCTCAACAACGAATATATGGGCATGGTCCGCCAGTGGCAGGAACTGACCTATTCCTCGCGCTATGCGGAAAGCTATTCGGACAGCCTGCCCGATTTCGTGAAGCTGGCCGAGGCGTATGGCTGGAAGGGCATCCGCATCGAGACGCTGGACGAACTCGACGACGGCATCGCCGCGATGCTGGCGCACGACGGGCCGGTCATGGTCGACTGCCGCGTCGCGAAGCTCGCCAACTGCTTCCCGATGATCCCGAGCGGCGCCGCCCACACGGACATGATCCTGCAGGCGAACGAAGTCTCGGGCGAGATGGACGACGAGGCCAAGGCCTTGGTTTGATTTCACCCCTGATCCTCCCCGGCACGGGGAGGGGGACCGCGGCCGCAGGCCGTGGTGGAGGGGGCTCACCGCGAACGAGCCGCCTGCCGCCCGCCCCCCTCCACCGTCGCTACGCGCCGGTCCCCCTCCCCGTGCCGGGGAGGATTTGAGAAGAGCCATGCACATCAAGACCGAAACAGCCGAACGCCACACGCTGGCGGTCATCGTCGACAACGAACCCGGCATCCTCGCGCGGATCGCCGGCCTGTTCACCGCGCGCGGCTATAATATCGAGAGCCTGACGGTCAGCGAAGTGACCGCGGACCAGGCCGTCAGCCGCATCACCATCGTCACCTCGGCCAGCCCGCACGTGCTCGAACAGATCGTCGCGCAGCTCGACCGGCTGGTGCCGGTGCACAAGGTGGTCGACCTGACCGCGGACGGCGCGCACGTCGAGCGCGAGCTGGCGCTGGTGAAGGTCGCCGGGTCCGGCGATCACCGGATCGAGGCGCTGCGTCTCGCCGACGTGTACCGGGCGCGCGTGGTCGATGCGACGACGTCGAGCTTCGTGTTTGAAGTGACCGGCGGGCGCGAGAAGATCGACAAGTTCGTCGAGCTGATGGGCGAAGTCGGCCTGATCGAGGTCGCCCGCACCGGCATCGTCGCCATCGCGCGCGGTCGCGAGGGGGCCTGAAATCATTTGCCGTGCTCCTGCGAAAGCGGGAGCCCGGGGCCGCACGCGACGCGGCCGGAAACTCTAGGCTCCCGCCTGCGCGGGAGCACATGTTGAAAGGGAGCCTGTTACCATGCGTGTCTATTACGATCGCGACGCCGATCTGAACCTGATCTCCGACAAGAAGATCGCTATCCTCGGTTATGGCTCGCAGGGTCATGCTCACGCGCAGAACCTGCGCGATTCGGGCGTGAAAGACGTCGCCATCGCCCTTCGCGACGGTTCGGCCACCGCGAAGAAGGCCGAAGGCGCCGGCTTCAAGGTCATGACGAACAAGGACGCCGCCGCCTGGGCGGACATCCTGATGATCCTCGCGCCCGACGAGCATCAGGCGGCGATCTACGCCGACGATCTGCACGCGAACCTGAAGCCCGGCGCGACGATCGCCTTCGCCCATGGCCTCAACGTCCACTTCGGCCTGATCGAGCCGCGCGACGACATCGACGTCATCATGATCGCGCCCAAGGGCCCCGGCCACACCGTGCGCAGCGAATATGTGAAGGGCGGCGGCGTCCCCTGCCTGGTCGCGATCCATCAGGACAAGTCGGGCAACGCGCACGATATCGCGCTCGCCTACGCCAGCGGCGTCGGCGGCGGCCGTTCGGGAATCATCGAAACGAACTTCCGCGAGGAATGCGAAACCGACCTGTTCGGCGAGCAGGCCGTGCTGTGCGGCGGCATCACCCACCTGATCCAGGCCGGGTTCGAGACGCTGGTCGAGGCGGGCTACGCCCCCGAGATGGCCTATTTCGAGTGCCTGCACGAAACCAAGCTGATCGTCGACCTGCTGTATGAGGGCGGCATCGCCAACATGCGCTATTCGATCAGCAACACCGCCGAATACGGCGACATCGTCACCGGCCCGCGCATCATCACCGACGAGACGAAGAAGGAAATGAAGCGCGTGCTGGCCGACATCCAGTCGGGCCGCTTCGTGAAGAACTTCGTCCTCGACAACCGCGCCGGCCAGCCCGAACTGAAGGCCGCGCGCAAGCTTGCCGAAGCGCATCCGATCGAAAAGACCGGGTCGGAGCTTCGCGCGATGATGCCATGGATTGGGGCGAATAAGTTGGTCGACAAGGCCAAGAATTAAACGTTAATTCGCACTTGTCGCCCAACCGGACGGCACGGCGAAGCCGGCCCACAGGGCCCGGCTTCGCCGGGTCCGACGGGCAGGCGTGTGGCGGCCGCTACCGCACGAACCGCAACCGATGCCACGCAAACGCCGTCACCGCCCCACCCGCCACCGGCGCGACCAGCTCGATCCGGCGCACCCCCCGCACATCGATCGACACCGGCGTCGCGCCCGCGGTCGCCGTCCCCGCCCGCAGCACCCTGCCGTCCCCCCGAATCTCGAAACGCCCCGCCTGCGCACCCAATGTCCGCGGATCGACCATCACCCGCCGATAGCGGCCATCGAGGTCGACACCGACCCGCGACCCCGCCGCGACACCTAAACCCAAATTGTCCTGCCGCCCCCCGAGCATCAGCGGCTCGCCGTAGGGCTGGAACCCGATCCGCGCGAGCACCCACTGCCGATCGAGCGTGCGGTCCGGCGCCTTGTAACCGGCATCCGCGACCGCGAACCGCGCCGGCATATCGGCGGGCAGGCTGACGCCGGGGGTTAGCGGCTGCCCCTCGACGCGCAGCAACACCGTCTCCTGCGGCGCCAGCGCGACGGTGATCCGTGCCCCGACGGGGCGCACCCGCGCGCCAGTCCACAGGTCGCGGATCGCCACCGGGCGCGTCGGCGACAGGCCGAGATCGGCGAGGCTGGCCGACAGGCTGAGCGGCTTGCTCCCGCGATTGATGAGCGCGACCGCCTTGTGGCCATCCATCGACAGCGCCTTCGCCACGACCTCGCCGTCGCCATCGCGCGACACGACCACGCCCTGATTGCCCGCCGGGTCCTGGTTCACCGCGATCACGTCCCGGTTGCCGATGATGGCGGCGATGGCCGGCGTCATGCGGCGTAGGTCGTTGCCGAGGATCAGCGGCGCGGCCAGCACCGCCCACAGGCTCATATGCGCCCGCGCCGCGGTCAGGTGGTCGCCGTCGAAGGCGCCGTTGCCGACCTCCAGCATGTCGGGATCGTTCCACCGTCCCGGCCCGGCGAACCGCGCGCGCGACGCGGCGCTGTCGAAGTTGGCGAGCATCGACGCCCAGGTCGCCGATATGTCGTAGCTGGTGCGCCACATATGGCCGTGGTCATGCGCCCAGTCGTTCACATCCGCCTCGCCCCAGGCGCAGATCGAGATCACCGGTCGGCGTCCGCCCGCGGCGCGGCGCACCGCGGCGGCGAAGCTCGCAGATTGGCGCGAAAGCTCGCCCGCGTTTGACTGAGCCGGCTTGCCGCGGACGATCAGCGGATCGAATGCGCGGAACGTGCCGTCGCGCACCACCGGCACGTCGCGCTCGTAATCCGCGACGCCGCAGGCATCGACCTTGATGAAGTCGAACCCCCATTTCGCGAACAACAGCGCCGCGTCCTGACCGTGATGACCGTAGGTGCCGATTTCCCGCTCGGTCACCGATCCTTCGGGCAGGTTCGGCGTCTTCGGCCGGAACCGCTGCGAACAGCTGTTGCGGCCGATATCGGTGTAGATGCCCGCCTTCAGTCCCATCGCGTGCAGCCGATCGACGAACGGGCGCAGGCTGGTGGTGCCGTCCGGCAATCGCGCGGACGGATAGATGCTGGTGCGCACGCGGATCGTGTCGCCCTCGCGCTTCAGCCACCAGCCATCGTCGATGTTGACGTAGCGATAGCCGCGGTTCGCCAGCCCGAGCTTCACGAGCAGGTCGGCCTGCGCCATGACGTCGCCCTCGCCATAGTCGAGGTCGAACACATTGTACGGATTCCACCCCATCGGCGGCGTGGCGGCGACCACGACGGGCTCCCGCGCCGATGCAATTGGCGTCATGCCCGCGATCGTGGCGCCGGTAAGACACCACCCGATGACGTGCCTGCCCAATGTCCTAAGCGACATGATATCCTCTCCCGACGACGCCTGGTGCATCGGGTTGATATTACAAGCCGCCCGTAATTTGCCAGACAAAACAGGCGGAGGCGTCGCCGGCTACAGAACGAGCCCGGCGGTCGCTGGCGTCTTCGATGCCGACACCTGCATCGCGTACAGGATCAGCCCGGTTTCGTCGCTAACATCGACCTGCCAGTCCTCGTCCGCCCAGATCTGGGCCGCGTGCTTCGTCAACAGTTCGCCGACGAACCGCGCCATCTCCAGCCGCAGTTCGGCGTGATCGGCCTTGTCGACCGTCAGCGTGGTCGCGATATGCGAACCCGTGCGCACGTTGATGTGGAAAGTCGCCATGCCGTTTCAGCGTCGCGCCGCGACATCCGTTCCCTCTAGAGATGCTGATTCAGGTTAATTGCGTCGCATTTGCCGCCGCTGAGGCGACGGCGCCACAGCATCCTCCCGCAAACCCGTTGCCCACCCCGCCCCGCATCCGCTAACGCCCGCGCGTCATGCGTTCGACGTCGTATCGTACCGCGTCGTACCGCGCCCATCCGTCCGCGGGCAGCCGTGCGACCGCGACGATGCTGTCGCTGGCGATCCTCGTCGCGATCATCCTCGCGCTGCTGTGGGCGGGCCGGCGCGAGCTGCGCGAGCCGCCGCGCGGCGATCCGCTCGCGACCTTCGACGTGACGGAGACGGGGACGAAGGCGGCCAGCCCCAGCGCCCGCCCCGCCCCTCGTGCGCAGCCCAAGGCGGCGACGCAGGCCGCCCAGCCGCAGGTCCGCCCGGCCGAGCCGACACCCGACACCCCCGTGCAGCCGGTGACACCCTGGATCCGCCTCGATCGCGGATCCTTCGCCAGATCCGACATCGGCAAGATGCCCGGTGCATCCGCCGGATCGGGGTCGTCGGAGGTGGCCGACAGCGGCGGCGGCCCGACCACGCCCGGGATTCCCGGCGGCGCGCCGAACGGGGAGACGCTGTACCCGGCCGAATGGTATCGCGAACCGACGCGGGCGGAGATGGCGACCTACATGCCCAATCGCTCGACGTCGGGTTACGGCCTCATCATGTGCCGCACCGTCGCGCGCTGGCATGTCGAGGATTGCCGCCAGATGGGCGAGACGCCGGGCTCCGGCATATCGCGCGCGATGCGGCAGGCGTCGTTCCAGTTCCTGGTTCGCCCGCCGACGGTCAACGGCAAGCCGCAGATCGGTGTTTGGGTCCGTATCCGTTTCGACCTGATTGTGAAGGGCGGCGGGGACGCGCCGCCCGATGCGCCGCCCAGCCGGCCGCGCGCCGGCGTCGGCGCGACCGGACCAGTGCTCAACTGAACCGGTCCGTTTCCCCTTTAACGACTTTCGCGCGGGTCCGCGCTGTGGTTCAACGGCACCACGTCACACAGGGAGTTTCCGATCATGCGCCTCATCCTCGCCACCGTCCTCGCCCTCGCCGCCACCGGCGCGGTCGCTCAGCAGCAACCGATGGCCGCACCCGGCAGCAAATCGACCGCGGCGATCACCGCCGGCACCTACACCGCCGATCCGGGCCACACGCTCGTCACCTGGACGCTCGATCACCTCGGCTTCTCGCCCTACACCGGCATCTTCGGCGACGTGACGGGCACGCTGACGCTCGATCCGAAGCGGCCGAACACGACGAAGGTCGATGTGACGATTCCCGTGTCGAAGGTGACGACCGCCAGCGCCGGCCTGACCGCCCATCTGACCCGCGCGGGCAAGGACGGCGGCAAGCCCGACTTCTTCGGCGCCAACGCCGCCGATGCGCGCTTCGTCTCGACCAACGTCGTCGCCAGCGGCCAGACCGCGAAGGTCACCGGCAACCTGACGCTCAACGGCGTCACCAAGCCGGTCACGCTCGACGTACACTTCTACGGTGCGGGCAAGGCCCCGGCGATGATGGGCGGCAAGGAGAATGTCGGCTTCCACGCGACGGGCACGATCATGCGCAGCCAGTTCGGCCTCGGCTTCGGCGTGCCGATGGTCGGCGACGCGGTGAAGCTCGACATCGCCGCCGCGTTCCAGAAGTAAGCGGCCAACGCTCGTTCGGCCTGGGTGAAGTCGACGCCACCTCTCCCGAGGTGCTTCGACGTCACCCAGCGCTGACGGATAGTCTCAGATCGTCTCGCCGCGTCTCCGCAAAGCCGACGAACGTCGCCCGCACCCCCGGTGCCGCATTGACGCACAGTGCATCCACCCGCGCGACGACCGAATCGAAGTCCCCGCCCGGACGCTGCGCCGCCATCGCCCAGTCGCCGAACTCGCGGGCCTCGACGATGCGATCCGACAGCACCACGATCGCGCGGTGACGGGCATCGCCCTCGATCCGCCCCAGCGCTCGTGCGACGGCGCCGCTTTGGCCCTCCAAAACCTGCAGAAAACGTCGGCCGTCATAGTAGAGCAGCCCGCTGATCGCATCGCGCGCATTGTTCCGGCGCGACGCGTCCAGGATCGCATCCATGTCGCCCGGCGCGATCGATCGCGCCGCTGTGCTGATGTAGACGACCTGCCGCATTCATGTTCCCCACATTGTTCGGAGAACTGGTAAGCTGGGTCTATTAAGCTGGCGATAACAGTAACTTGATTTATGTGAAGTTCGCGCACTGGACATCGCCCTCGCTGCCACGCTATCGCGGTACGCAATGATTTCGGCACCACGCCTCTCGCTGCTACGACTTACGCGCCCTTAGGCGCGACCATCGCCGTGCGCCCGCTCATCCGGCGCCGCGAACCGCCTGAGGGCAAGATCCACCCGATACGACGACCCGCCTTCGCGAGAGACGAGCCATGCTGCGCACCGCTTCGACCAAATACCGCCTCTTCCCCGCCATCGACCTGCCCGACCGCCGCTGGCCGTCGCAGACGATCACCAAAGCCCCTCGCTGGCTGTCGACCGACATGCGCGACGGCAATCAGGCGCTGATCGATCCGATGGATGCCGAGAAGAAGCGCCGTTTCTTCGACCTGTTGGTGAAGGTCGGGCTGAAGGAGATCGAGGTCGGCTTCCCCGCCGCGGGCGCGACCGAATTCGACTTCATCTCCGGGCTGGTCCGCTCGGGCTCCATCCCCGACGACGTGACCGTACAGGTGCTCACCCAGTCGCGCCGTGACCTGATCGAGACGAGCTTCGCCAGCCTCGAAGGCGCGAAGACCGCGATCGTCCACCTCTACAACGCGGTCAGCCCGGCGTGGCGCCGCATCGTCTTCGGCATGTCGCGCGACGAGATTCGCGGCATCGCTGTCGAGGGTGCGAAGGTGATGCGCGATCAGGCCGCCGCCTATCCCGGCACCGACTGGCGCTTCGAATATTCGCCGGAGACCTTCTCCACCGCCGAACTCGATTTCAGCCTGGAGGTCTGCGAGGCGGTCATCGACATCCTGCGCCCGACCGCCGACAAGCCGCTGATCCTCAACCTCCCCGCCACGGTCGAATGCGCGACGCCCAACGTCTATGCCGATCAGGTCGAATGGTTCGGCCGCAACATCCGCAATCGCGAAAACGTGCTGCTGTCGCTCCACACCCACAACGACCGCGGTACCGGCGTCGCCGCGACGGAGCTGGGGCTGATGGCTGGCGCCGACCGTGTCGAGGGCTGCCTGTTCGGCAACGGCGAGCGCACCGGCAACGTCTGCCTCGTGACCGTTGCGCTCAACATGTACACCCAGGGGGTCGATCCCGGCCTCGACTTCTCGGACATCGATGCGGTCATCAAGACGGTCGAATATTGCACGCAGCTGCCCGTCCACCCCCGCCATCCATACGGCGGCGACCTCGTCTTCACTGCCTTCTCCGGCAGCCATCAGGACGCGATCAAGAAGGGCTTCGCCTCGCAGGCCGAACGCAACGATCAGGTCTGGGACGTGCCCTATCTGCCGATCGACCCGAAGGATCTCGGCCGCGATTACGAGGCGGTGATCCGCGTCAATTCGCAGTCGGGCAAGGGCGGCGTCGCCTGGGTGATCGAGCAGGATCGCGGGCTGAAACTGCCCAAGCGCCTGCAGGCCGACTTCAGCCGCCACGTCCAGGCGCTGGCGGACGAGACGAGCCGCGAACTGAACGCCGCCGACATCTGGCTGCGGTTCGAGGAAACCTATTTGCCCCGCCCCGGCGACCGCTTCGCGCTGCTCGACTATGAGGAAAGCGGCCCCGCCGGCGACCGCATCTTCGTCGGTCGCGTCGCGGTGGATGGCGAGGAACGCTCGATCTCCGGCCGCGGCAATGGCCTGATTTCCGGCGTCGTCGCCGCACTCGCCGACACCACCGGCCCCGCGCTCGACATCGTCGACTATAGCGAGCACGCGATCGGCCATGGCGCCGATGCGCAGGCCGCCGCCTATGTCGAGTGCCGCACCGCAGAGGGCCGCACGATCTTCGGCGTCGGCATCGACGCCGACGTTGCGACCGCCAGCGTCCGCGCCGTGCTCAGCGCGGCCAACCGGGTACGGGGCAACATTTCCTGACGAAGCGGTGACCAACCGGCGAGGATGGGCAGGCTAGGCGCGCGTCATGCGTCACCTGCTCATCCTTGCCGCCGTCCTCGCCTCGACCCCAGCCGCCGCGCAGGCCGACCACGATACGCAGGTCTGGAACGCCGCCACCGTCACCACCACGCTCTCACCGACACTCGACGCGACGATGGAAGTCCACATCCGCTCCGACGATCGCTTCCCCGAACTCGGACAGCTGCTGCTGCGCCCCAGCCTGACCTACCGCCTGCCGCGGGGATGGTCGGCGACGGCGGGCTATCTCTACTTCCGCAATGATCCGACCGCCGCGCCCGCCACGCAGGAACACCGGCTGTGGCAGCAATTCGGCTATCGCTTCACGAAGGCTGACGTCACCACCCGCGTCACCGGCCGCACCCGCCTCGAACAGCGCTTCCGCGTCGGCGCGAGCGACGACATCGCCTGGCGCGTCCGTCAGCAGCTTCGGCTGGAAACCCCGCTGACGACCCGAGGATCGCTGAAAGCGGTAGTCTGGAACGAAACCTTCATCGCGCTCGACGACACGCGCTGGGGCGTCCGCCGGGGCTTCGACCAGACCCGCAGCTTCGTCGGCGTCGGCCTGCCCATCGGTCGCGGCATGACGCTGGAGCCCGGCTACCTCAACCAGGTCGTCAACCGGCGCGCCCCGGCCCGGGTGAACCACATCGCCGCGCTGAATCTGTTCGCGCGGCTTTAGCTCACGCGCCGCGAGACAGCGTCGGCGCTCGAAACCAGTCCGCCGCCAGCATTCGAACCAGCGCGCCATATCGCGGATGGTCCGCATCGCCGCCCAGCTCGGCCAGCCGCTGATACCCGATCAGCGTCTCGACCCGTGCGCGATCGACCGTCCGGCCGGTCGCGTGCTCATAGGCGGCGATTACCCGCCGGGCGGAGTCTCGACCGATATACGCCGGCTCGACGAATTCCTGGTGCCGGCCCGCGATGCCGACGTCGCCGAAATCGAAGATGCCCGCCAAACGACCCGCCGTCGCATCGAACGCGAAGTTGCGGCCATGCGCGTCGAGGTAGCACAGCCCCTCCCGCAGCGGATCGTCGTCGAGCGCATCATACGCGGCCAGCATCCGTTCTGCCGAAGCGCGCAACTCGGCGGGCAAAAGCGCCAGCCCCGCCACGATATCGTGTTCCTCGCCATCATCATCGTCGTCATCGTCACAGACGCCGATCGCCGCCAAGTCCGCATCGATCGCATGCAACTCGGCCAGGAACGTCGCCACATCGGCCGCCAGCTGGTCGCGCCGGTCCTCCGACAGGCGGTCGTAATCCTCGGTCAGCACCGCGTCGCCCGGCAGCTTGCGGTGCCGCGTGAACACGACCGGCCCCTCGATCACCGCCATGTCGGGCACCGCGATCGTCAGATGCGGGCGGACCACCGCAAGCACCGCCGCCTCGCGCCGCAGGGCGTCGACACCATCGGCATCGCGCGGAAACTTGCAGATCCACGCGTCGCCGAAGTCCAGCCCGATACTGTCCCATCCACCGTCGTGCACGACCACCGGCAACCCCGCCAGGTCGGGACAGGCGGCGACCGCCGCCCGCGTCAGCGCATCGATATCGGCGTCGATCACCCCAGCCCCATCAGCGACAGCACCTCCTTGCGGCTGCGCTCGTCCTCGCGGAATACGCCCATCATCCGGCTGGTCACCATCGACACGCCCGGCGTGCGCACACCGCGCGCGGCCATGCAGGCGTGGGTCGCCTCGATCACCACCGCCACGCCGCGCGGGTGCAGGCCGTTCCAGATGCAATCGGCGACCTCCGCCGTCAGCCGCTCCTGCACCTGCAATCGCCGTGCGAAGCCGTGCAGCACGCGCGCCAGCTTCGAGATGCCGACGACATGATCCTGCGGCAAATAGGCGATGTGCGCGCGGCCGATGATCGGCGCCATATGATGCTCGCAATGCGACTGGAACGGAATGTCCTTCAGCAGCACGATCTCGTCATAGCCGCCGACCTCCTCGAACACGCGGGACAGGTGGATGCTGGGATCCTCGCCATAGCCCTGGCAATATTCCTTCCACGCCCGCGCCACGCGCAGCGGCGTATCGCGCAACCCTTCGCGATTCGGGTCGTCGCCGGCCCAGCGGATCAGCGTCTCGATCGCCGCGGCGACATGGTCCGGCACCGGAATCTTCGGTGCAGGCCCGGCGGGCACGTCGTCATCATCGATCACTATGCTCATAAAGTCGCCTCGTAACAGAACCTTGCCCGTGTCGGGCCCGGTCGCCCAGCGCGTCGCCGCACCGTTGCATCCGGGAAACAGTGGCGGAAAACCGCCGGTTCCGCGTTGCAACGATCGTTGACGCCTGAGTCGCGACAGCGTTAGTCGGGGACGTTCCGCTTTTCCATCGTACGATCCGGCACAGACCGGACGCCCATCTGCAGGGGATGTCATGACCAAGAAGTTCGAGCTGCTCGCCGCCGCATCGGTAGCCCTGCTCTCCGCCGCGCCGGCGTTCGCCCAGACGGAGGCGACGTCGCCCGCGGGCGCAACGTCCCCGGCCCAGCCCAGCCAGACCGCACCGGCGACCGTCGGCAACGACGACGATTATCAGTCGGCCAACGATATCATCGTCACCGCCACGCGTCGCGACCAGACGGTGCAGGACGTGCCGATCGCCGTGACCGCGGTCGGCGCAGAGCTGCTGCGCGACGCCAACGTCACCGACGTGCGCGGTCTTGAACAGCTGGCGCCCTCGCTCCAGACCGTGACCGGCCAGTCGGCGGCGAACAACACCAACATATCGATCCGCGGCATCGGCACGTCGGGCGACAACCCCGGCTTCGAACCCGCCGTCGGCATCTTCATCGACGGCGTCTTCCGCAGCCGTGCGGGCATCGCGGTCGCCGAGCTGCCCGAGCTGGAGCGGGTCGAGGTGCTGCGCGGACCGCAGGGTACGCTGTTCGGCCGCAACACCTCGGCCGGCGCGATCAGCATCATGACCGCCCGCCCGAAGTTCGACTTCGGCGGCTATGTCGAGGCCGGCTACGGCAACTACAACGCCTATTCGGTGAAGGGCGGCGTCACCGGCCCGGTCGCCGAGAATCTCGCCGTCCGCGTCGATGGCGGCTGGCGCCAGCGCGATGGCTATATTCGTGACGTCAATGCCGACCGCAGCGTCAACGATCTCGATCGCTGGTATCTGCGCGGCCAGATGCTCTACGACACCTCGACGCTCAGCTTCCGTTTGATCGCCGATTACTACAAGACCGACGAACAGTGCTGCGGCGCCGTCAGCGTCGTGCGCGGCCCGACTGCGGCGGCGATCAACAGCATCGCGACCGCCCAGGGCCGCACCGGCCTCTACGCCGGCCCGCCCAGCGACCGTCGCATGGCGATCTCCCCGACCCGCAACTATGCCGAGAAGGTCCGCGACTTCGGCGCCTCGGGCGAGTTGAACGCCGACATCGGCGAAGCGAAGTTCACGTCGATCACCGCCTATCGCGACTGGGGCGTGCTGCGCGATCAGGACATCGACTTCTCCGGTATCGATCGCGCCTATCGTGACAATTACACCGTCAAGATCAAGGACTTCACGCAGGAGCTTCGGCTGCAGGGCTCGGCCTTCGGCGGCAAGCTCGACTGGCTCGTCGGCGGCTTCTACCTGAACGAAAGCAACAAGCTGCACGACACCGTGCGACTGGGGGCGGACAACAACCTCTACGTCGACACGCTGCTGCGCGGCGCAACGGCGTCGACGGCGCTGCCGACCGGCGCGCAGTTCTTCGGCAGCTTCCCGCGCTCCGGTCAGACCGGCGGCGTGCCGCTGTTCAGCCAGGTGCTGCTGGCGTCCAGCCCGGCCCTGCAAGCCGCGGCCGCGCAGAGCCCGGCACTCTTCGCCTATCTCAACACCCCGCTGGTCGGGAACGCAGCAGGTCAGGGCAACAACAACGACTATAGCGTGAAGACCGACGCCTTCGCGCTCTTCACCCACAACATCATCAACGTGACCGACAAGCTCTCGCTGACGCTGGGCGCGCGCTACAATTACGAGCGCAAGAACCTGGACGCCACGATCTCCAACGACACGGCGGGCTGCGCCTTCTTCTTCTCGGCCGATCCGCGCGCGGCGACGCTGCGTTCCGCGATCCGCGCCGCGAACCAGACGTTGTTCAACAACCTGTTCCTGCTGACCTGCAACCCGGCGGTATCGACCGAATTCAACGGTCGTTATCAGGATCGCCGCAGCGAGAGCCGGGTGACCGGCACCGCCAAGCTCGCGTACAAGATCGATCAGAACGTGCTGGCCTATGCCAGCTACGATCGCGGCTATAAATCGGGTGGCTACAACCTCGACCAGGCGGGCTTCGATTCGACGGTGCTCGGCGGCAACGGCGCGCAGGCGAGCGACCTGGAATTCGGCGCGGAGACGGTCAACGCTTTCGAGATCGGCCTGAAGACCAGCCTCAGCCGCGCATTCACCTTCAACATCGCCGGCTTCTACCAGAAGTTCGACAACCTCCAGAACCTGGTGTTCAGTGGCAACAGCTTCGTCGTGCAGAACGTCCGCAAGACGACCAGCAAGGGCGTCGAGGCGGAGGCGATCATCCAGCCGATCCGCGACTTCACCGTGCGGCTCGGCTACACCTATCTCGACGCACGTTACGACAGCTCGAACAACTTCACCGGCACGCCGCTCGCCGGCACCGCGGGCCTGCGCATCGCGAACCAGCCCGAACATGTCGTGACCACCGCCGTTACCTGGCAGCCGCGCCTGTCGGAGGGGCTGCGCGGGCTGTTCCACGTCGACATGCGCTATAACAGCGAGGTCAACATACCCTCGGCGGCGCCGAGCGCGATCACCGGCCGGGCGCCGATCTACAACCCGGGCTATCCGCTGGTCGGCGCGCGCATCGGCCTCCAGAACGCCAGCGGCTCGCAGCGGCTGGAACTGTGGGTTGAGAACCTGACCAACCAATATTACAACGTCACCGGCTTCCCGGTGCCCGAACAGACCGGCACCTACGCCGGCTATCCCAGCCAGCCGCGCTTCTACGGCATCAGCGCGCGCGCCGGCTTCTGATCCGGTCCGGCTGTGTCGCAGGGGCGTCCTCTCGACACGGCCGATCCTTTCGGCCATGCAACCATTAGCGCTGTACGGTGATTGTCCCTCCACGATTCCACCCGTGAAGGATGTCATCATGACGAAGCAGCTGAAGAAGGGTGACGAGGTCACGTGGAAATCCCACGGCGGCACCGCGCACGGAAAGGTCGAGAAGAAGGTGACGTCGGACACCAGCATCAAGGACCATACCGTCCGTGCGACGCCGGACGATCCGCAGTACATCGTCAGGAGCGACAACGGCGGCAAGGCGGCGCACAAACCGTCGGCGCTCACGAAGTCATGACAGTGCCGTCCCTGACGGGCGGCAGGATCTTGTAGGAGAAGAGAATTGGCAGAAGAAAAGAAAGCGGGCGCAGCTCGCGGCGGCATCTCGAAGCCTGTGACCCCCTCGGAAGAGCTCGCCGCCATCGTCGGCAAGGGCCCCCTGCCGCGCAGCGAGATCGTCAGCAAGATGTGGGAATACATCAAGAAGCACGATCGCCAGAACCCCGAGAACAAGCGCGAGATCCTGGCCGACGACAAGCTGAAGAAGGTCTTCGGCAAGGACAAGGTCACGATGTTCGAGATGAACAAGCACATCAGCGGCCACGTGAAGGGCTGAATCAGCCCGACGCGTCGCGCATGTGACGATTGGACGGCCCGGTCGCGCGACACGCGTGGCCGGGCCGTTTCATTTCGGCGATGATGGTGCCCGGTTCGATCGAGGTCCGCCCGCCGCAACCCGACCCTTGCCTCGCCCCCGCCCCTTGCCTAGACACCGCGCCGAACGCCCCGCCGTCACGCGCCGGGCAGAGATCATCCGCGCATCCGCGCAGCATTGAGAGGTTTGTTCGATGGCCACCGCGCCCGACGCGTCCGCGCTCCCGCTTTTCTACAACGACCTGCGCCCGCTCTCGAGCGAAGAGCATGCCGACTGGCGAATCAAGCCCGCCGATCGCGCGCCGTTCCTCGCCAACCAGCACGCGATCCCGCTGACCGTCGAGGAATTCCCGATGGTCGCGCGCAAGATGCCGATCGTGTTCGCGGTCGGTGACGATCCCGTGCCGCTGGCGCTGCTGGGCCTGAACGAGGGCGTCAACGTCTTCATGGACGACGAGGGCCGTCTGACGGATCCGGAGACCTACGTCCCCGCCTATGTCCGCCGCTATCCGTACCTCCTCGCCCGCCTGCGTCCCGACGCCGACGAGCTGTCGCTGTGCTTCGATCCGACCACCGACACGATCGGCGCATATGACGAGGGCGAGCGCCTGTTCGAGAACGGTCAGCCGACCGACCTGACCAAGGCGATCCTCCAGTTCGCCGAGCAGTTCGAGCAGGCCGGCCAGAAGACCGCGCAGTTCGTGAAGGAGGTCCGCGATCTGGGCCTGATGATCGACGGCGAAGTCACCATCCAGCCCGAGGGCGCGGCCCAGCCGTTCGTCTATCGCGGCTTCCAGATGATCGACGAGGCTAAGCTGAACGAGCTGCGCGGCGACCAGCTGCGCAAGATGGCGCAGTCGGGCATGCTCCCGCTGATCTACGCCCACCTCTTCTCGCTGGCGCTGATGCGCGACGTGTTCGCCAAGCAGATGAGCATCGGCAAGGTGCCGCAGCAGCCGAGCGCGATCGAGGCGTAAGGCGTCTCACGCCGGTTCCACGAGCAGGGGCGACGGCACATCGATGCCGCCGCCCCTTTTCATTTGCCCCCCCGCTTCGTAACAAGCCTGCCGAGTGCGCCCGTAGCTCAGCAGGATAGAGCATCAGATTCCTAATCTGAGGGCCATGGGTTCGAATCCCGTCGGGCGCACCACCCTCAGTTCAGCGTCTCCGGCGGCACCACCGGCACGATCAGCGGCGCCACCGCCACGCCGTCTTCGACCAGCGCCTTGGCTTCCGCCCGTGTCGCTTGGCCGTGGATCGGGGCGTGATCGACGGTGCCGTCATGCATCGCCCGCGCGCGCGTCGCGAAGTCGGGGCCGACCCATGTCGAGGTCTTCAGCGCCTCGGCCTGCGCGGAGGCGATCGCCGCCAGCGCCGCCTTCATCGCGGCTGCCGGGGCCGGCGCATCCCCACCACGATTGCCCTTGGCCGCGACGTTGGGCGCCATCACCGCCTTCGCGACATCCGCATCGCCGCAGATCGCGCAGACGACCAGCCCGCCGCTGCGCTGCGTCTCGAACGCATCGCTCGATCCGAACCACGCCTCGAACACATGGCCGTTGGAGCAGCGCAGGTCGAACACGATCACGCGATCACCGTCACCGGCGGAATGGCGCGGCGATGCGACAGGACCGGCACCCGCTCCCGCGCCGCCGTCCCGCGAGCAAGATCGACATCGACGATCGCGACACCCGCAGCGTCGCCCATGTCGAGCAACACCTCACCCCACGGATCGACCACCAGCGAATGACCATAGGTCTCGCGCCCGTCGGCATGCCGCCCGCACTGCGCCGCCGCGATCACGAACGCCGCCCCCTCGATCGCCCGCGCGCGCATCAGCACATGCCAGTGCGCCGCCCCGGTCGGCACGGTGAAGGCAGCCGGAATCGCGAGCAGCTCCGCCCCCGCATCGGTCAGCGCGCGATACAGGTCGGCGAAGCGCAAATCGTAACAGATCGACAGCCCCAGCCGCCCGAGCGGCGTCGCCACCACCACCGCCGCCGCGCCCGGTGCATAGGCGGCGGACTCGCGCCACGTGTCGCCCCCCGACACCGCCGCATCGAACAGGTGCAACTTGTCGTAGCGCGCGTGGATTTCGCCCGAACCGTCGATCACGAACGACCGGTTGGCGAAGCGTCCGTCCCCGCCGCGCACCGCGATCGAGCCGAGATGCACCCAAACACCCGTCCGCGCCGCGCCCTCGCGCGCGGCGATCAGCACCGGATCGTCACCCTCATCGACTACCGACGCGGCGGCCCGCGCTCGGTCGCGGTCGATCAGGTTCGACATCTCGGGCGTGAACAGCATCGCCGCACCGTGTGCCGCTGCCTCATCGATCGCATCGGCGACGGTCCGCGCATTGGCGGCGGGGTCGATCCCCGCCGTCATCTGCAGCAGCGCAGCCCTCATGCCGCCAGCAGCGGATCCAGCTCCCCGGCCCGCTCCAGCGCGGCCAGATCGTCCGATCCGCCGATATGGCGCCCATCGATGAAGACCTGCGGCACCGTCGTGCGTCCGCCCGAGCGCTCGATCATCTCGGCGCGCTTCGGCCCGCCCATCGAGATGTCATATTCCTCCGGCGTCACGTCCTTCTCGCCCAGCAGGCGCATCGCCCGCGCGCAATAGGGACAGAATGCCTTGGTGTAGATTTCGACCTTTGCCATCCGCCACAGGTGCGTATGCGCACCCGCGATGTCAATCGCCGGCATCCTCGCCGATCACCCGCGCCCAGCACAATATGGTCACCCGTGCCGCGCCGCCGGCCAGCAGCACGCGCACGCAGGCATCGGTGGTCGCCCCCGTCGTGTAAACGTCGTCGACCAGCACCACGTGACGCCCCTTCACCGCCGCCGGCCCCGCCCGCGGGTCGAGCGCAAAGGCACCGCGCACCGCCTTCGCCCGCCCCCGCGCGCCCAGCCCGCGCAGCACCGGCGTCGCCCGCGTCCGTCGCAGCAGGCCCGGCGCACAGGGCGTGCCCGTCATCCGCCCGATCGCCTTCGCCACCAGCGCCGCCTGGTTGAACCCGCGCCACCACAACCGCCAGCGGTGCAGCGGCACGGGCACCAGCAGTTCGGCATCCTCGGGCATCAACCGCAGCATCAGTCGCGCCGCGGTATCGGCAAAGGCGATCCGCCCGCCATATTTCAGGCGCAGCGCCACCGTCTTCGCTACCGCGCCATAGGCGACCGCCGCCCGGGCCCCCGCATGCCGCGGCGGCGCCTTCAGACACGCACCGCACAACGCCGCCGCCCCGCGATCATGGTCGAACGGCAGCGCGCAGCCTGCACACCACGGCGGACCCAGCCAGCGCAGCGACGGCCAGCAACGGCTGCAGAAGCGATGATCCGCCAGCGTCACCGCGCCGCACCCCGGACAGCGCGGCGGCAGCGCCAGCGCGACGGCGGGGGCGACGATTCTGGCGAGGCTTGAGGGCACCACCCCTTGTCCGCATCCGCCGCGACCGGCACAAGCGCCTTGGTGACCGTTCCCGAAATCTTCGATTCCGCCGCCCGCCGCCGCCGCCGCGATCGCGCCGCGTCCGGCTGGGCCGATCACGCCTTCCTGCACGATTTCATGGTTGAAGGGATCGTCGACCGGCTCGACAGCGTCCGGCGCAACTTCACCGACGTGCTCGACCTCGGCTGCGCGGACGGCCGCTTCCACCTGACAGACGCCCGCATCGTGCGCGCCGATGCGGGCAGCGTGTTCGCGCATGGCGGCGTGCAGACCGACGAGGACCGCCCGGCTTTCGCCGACGCGTCGTTCGATCTCGTCGTCTCGGCGGGGGTGCTCGATACCGTCAACGACCTGCCCGGCGCCCTCGCGCTGGCCCGGCGTGCCCTGCGCCCCGACGGGCTGTTCCTCGGCGCCTTCGTGGGCGCAGGCTCGCTGCCGGGTCTGCGCGCGGCGTTGAAGGTCGCCGATCCGGGCACGGCGCGGATGCACCCGCTGGTCGATGTTCGCGCCGCCGGTGACCTGCTCGTCCGTGCCGGCTTTGCCCTGCCGGTTGCAGACGTGGAGACCCTCACGGTCCGCTACCGCGATGCCCTGTCGCTGTTCCGCGACCTGCGCGGCATGGCGGCGAGCAACATGCTGATCGGTCGCCGCGCGATGATCCGCAGTACGCTGGCACGCATCGTCGAGTCCTATGCCGCGCTCGCCGAACCGGATGGACGGGTGACCGAGCGGTTCGACGTCATCTTCCTCACCGGCTGGGCGCCCGACCCGTCGCAGCCCAAGCCCGCCAAACGCGGCAGCGCGACGGCGTCGCTGGCGGCGGCGTTGAAGCCCTAGAGCTATAGTGCTCCCGCCGGCGCGGGAGCACCGCAATTGTGTTTCCGCCCTCCTGCTCGCCAGACAGCGCGCGACAGGAAAAAGGCACGCGTTCGACAAGCTGACCACAAGCCGCACAAGTCAAGACGGCACCCGCCAATTCGGTACGCCAACGATCGTTAGCCATACTAACCTTCCATCAACGCATCTCGTCTATGGTCGCGGCGTGAGTATCCAGACGAAATCGCAGTTCGCCGCGCCGCGTATCGATGCGCGGGCGCTGCTTGGCCTCTACGATCCGGCCGACACGACCGACTGGGGTCCGATCCGCGCGGCACAGCTGAACGCCGGTAGCCACATGGCGCTGGTAATGCTGGGCGCCAGCCTGATCGGCGCGGCGCTGGTCACCGTCGCCTTCTCGACCGTCGCGCCGCTGTGGCAGCTGGCGGCATGGAGCGGGCTGGTCGCCGTCGTCGGCATCGCCGTCGCCTTCCGCCGCCTTGCCGCCCATCACCGCAGCGCCGGCACGGCGGGCCTGATCGACGTGCGCGCGACGCTGTGGGATGGCATCGCCTATGGCGCTGTGTGGAGCGTGGCCCCGCTCTACTTCGCCGCGGGCGCCGCGCCGGGCGCACTGCTCGCACTGGTCAGCATCCTCGTCGTGCTGATGGCCGCGGCCGCCGTCGCGATGGCGGCGCTGCCGCTCGCCACGCTCGCCTTCTTGGCGGTGCTCGGCTCTGCCAGCGTCTACGCCCTCTACATGCACGGCATCACCGCGGTCGCGGCCAACATCGGCCTGCTGACGATGCTGCTGATGGTCGCCTGCTTCAACCGCGGCCGTGCGCTGGTGGTTATGCGCGCGAACGAGATCGCGCTCGGCGAACGCGACGAGACGGTCACGCTGCTGCTGCGCGACTTCGCCGACAGCGACGATGCCGGCGACTGGCTGTGGGAGATCGACGCGCAGCGCCGCGTCGTCCGCGCCTCGCCCCGCTTCGCGCGCTCGATCGGCGTCGATCCGGCGCATATCAACGGCCGCAGCTTTCTCGAGATCCTCGCCGGCCCGACGTGGGAGAGCGGCAACTTCGCCACCGGGCTCCACGCCCTGTCGGACAAGCTGCGCACGCGCGAGCCGTTCCGCGACCTGCTGCTGCCGGTCTTCGTCGACGGCGAAACGCGGTGGTGGGAGATGTCGGCCTCCCCCCGGCTCGACGATCTGAACGGCTTCATCGGCTATCGCGGCGTCGGCTCCGATGTTACCGAGCAGCGCGCGTCAACCGACAAGATCAACCGCATGGCGCGCTACGACACGCTGACCGGCCTGCCCAACCGCCTGCTGATCCACGAGACGCTCGCCGCCGCCATCGCCGCGGCGGAGAAATGGTCGTCGCGCTGCGGCTTCATGATGATCGATCTCGACCGGTTCAAGGCGGTGAACGATACGCTCGGCCACCCGGTCGGCGACCGCCTGCTCGGCCGCGTGTCGGAACGGCTGCGCAGCGTGATGACCGACAATGAGATGATCGGGCGGCTGGGCGGCGACGAATTCGCCGTCGTGGTGCAGGACGCGACCGACAGCGCCGCGGTCGAGAAGCTCGCCCGCACCATCATCGCCACCCTGTCGCAACCCTATGAGGTCGATCAGCACACGCTCTACATCGGCGCCTCGGTCGGCCTGGCGGTCGGGCCGCGTGACGGGCGCACGCCGGAGATGCTGATCCGCTCCGCCGACCTCGCGCTCTATCGCTCGAAGGACGCCGGCGGCGGGCATTTCCACGCCTATGAGCCGCAGCTGCACATGGCCGCCGAGGAACGCCGCGTGCTCGAGATCGCGTTGCGCGGCGCGGTCGAGAAGAACGAGCTGCACCTGATGTACCAGCCGGTGGTCGATGCCGGCAGCGGGCGGCTGACGGGTTTCGAGGCGCTGCTGCGCTGGACCAGTCCCGTACATGGCATCGTCAGCCCCGACAAGTTCATCCCGCTGGCCGAGGACGCGCGTCTGATCGTGCCGATCGGCGAATGGGTGTTGCGCACCGCGTGCCACGAGGCGGCGGGCTGGGGCAGCGATGCGCGCGTCGCGGTCAACGTCTCCGCCGACCAGCTCCACAACCCCGCCTTCGTCGCGGTCGTCGCCAGCGCGCTCGCCCAGTCGGGGCTCCCCGCCGAGCGGCTGGAGCTGGAGGTCACCGAAAGCGTGTTCATGCGTGAGGGCACCGGCGCGGTGCAGGTGCTCGAACGGCTGCTCGATCTCGGCATCCGCCTCAGCCTCGACGACTTCGGCACCGGCTATTCCTCGCTCGGCTATCTCAGCCGCACGCGATTCTCGACGATCAAGATCGACCGCAGCTTCGTTCAGTCCGCCTCGCGCGGCGGCAAGGAGGCGATCGCGATCATCCGCGCGGTGGTGGCGCTCGCCCAGTCGCTCGGCATGGCGACGACGGCGGAGGGCGTGGAGAACGAGGACGAGCATCGCATGGTGCAGCAGCTCGGCTGCACGAAGGTGCAGGGCTATTACTTCGGCCGCCCCCTCCCCGTCCCCGAAGCCCGCGCCCTTGTCGTCCGCGCCACGGATGCTGCGCGCGCGGCGTGATTTTTCGCGTTGCTCCGGCGCAAGGACCGGATTAGAGGCGGGCGCCTGTAGGGGCGTAGCTCAGTTGGTTAGAGCGTCGGTCTCCAAAACCGAAGGCCCTCGGTTCGAATCCGAGCGCCCCTGCCACGCCGAGTGCGGCGCAGCCGCACGAACGGCCGGCCGGCGCCGCTGAAGCGGCGTCCGACGTCATGGGATTTACTCCCATGACGGCCCCCCGGGGCAAAAGCCCCCGCCTCCCATGACGACCCCCTCGATCAAAATCACCGTGCTCCCGCGCAGGCGGGAGCCCAGAGCCACAAGCGCGTCGCTCGATAACCCTAGGCTCCCGTCTACGCGGGAGCACCGCCTCGCGACTCCCCCCCCAACCCCCCGCTTGCACTCCCCCCCGCACGCGTCTAAAGCCTGCTCCCAATCCGAAATCGGAAGTTTTTATCGTCGGAGCCTGTCAAGGCGCCGACGGCGGACCTATGTCCGGACGAACGCAAAGCTTAAGGAACGACCACAGTGGCCAAGACCAGTCCGATCGAGTTCCTGAACCAGGTGAAGGCCGAGACGCAGAAGGTCGCCTGGCCGACCCGCAAGGAAACCGTGATGACCGGCGTCATGGTCGTCATCATGACGACGCTGCTCGCGCTGTTCTTCCTGGGCGTCGACACGATGTTCGACGCGATCGTCAAGGGCCTGCTGACGCTCGCCGCCTGACGCACACCGACTTACTTCAAAGGGTTTCGCACATGTCGCGCTGGTACATCATCCACGCCTATTCCGGGTTCGAGAACAAGGTCCGCGACCAGATTCTGGCCGACGCGACCCGCCTGGGGCTGGACCAGCTGGTCGAGGCCGTCGAGGTGCCGACCGAGCAGGTGACCGAGGTCCGCCGCGGCAAGAAGATCCAGTCGGAGCGCAAGTTCTTTCCGGGCTACGTGCTGGCGAAGCTCAGCATGAACGACGACGTGTATCACCTCGTCAAGAACACGCCGAAGGTCACCGGCTTCCTGGGATCGATGGGCAAGCCCCAGGCGATCAGCGAGGCCGAGGCCGCGCGCATCCTGAACACCAAGGAAGAAGCCGCCGCCGCGCCCAAGCAGCAGGTGAAGGTCGATTACGAGATCGGCGATTCGGTGAAGGTGCTCGACGGCCCGTTCGCGACCTTCAACGGCGTGGTCGAGGAACTCGACTTCGACAAGGCGAAGGTGAAGGTGTCCGTCAGCATCTTCGGGCGTGCGACGCCGGTGGAGCTGGACTTCGAACAGGTCGAGCGCAGCAAGTAAGGCGAGCGCAGCGCGGGCGGCAAGCTGCCCGGAGCGACCGCACGTGGAATAGCGCCAGCTATTCCACGAGACGGCGCGCGAGACCGGCCGGCGGGTGACCCGCAGCGCCAGCGGAGGGGCAACCCGACCGACGTAAAAACGCGGGATTCACTCCCGCGTTTTTTCGTTTCGCGCCACCGCAGCACCGACCAGCAAAGCCCACCGCAAACCCTACAACACCTCGCCAGCTATCGAAATATCCCTAATGTACCATCACGGGAATTGTAAGAAATCACCGCCTTACGATCGATAGACGGTTAGTGAACCATCGATTAATGGAGCGCCACGGCCCCGCTCCAGCGTGGCTATCAGGGGGGTATCACCATGAAGACGATCTACGCACTCGCCGTCGCCGCGACACTGGCCGCGACCGGCACCGCGGACGCCGCAACCTACGTCTCGACGGCACGGACTGTCGGCGCCGGCTCGGTCAACCTGTCAATCACGACCGATGGCACGATCGGCACGCTGACCACCGCCAACATCACTGCCTATTCGATCGCCGTAACGGATCCCACCGGCGCGATCACGCTAACCCGCGCCAATTCGGCGCTCGGGATTGCCGGGAATGCCTTCACCGCGACGACATCGAACCTGCAGTTCAATTTCGGCGCGGCCGGCTACGCGCTGTTCCAGTCGCCGACGTTCGGCTCGGGCGGACCGTTCTACTGCCTGCAGGGCGGCACCTCGGCATGCTTCGACGGCGCCGGCGCCGCGGAAGGCCTCGATTCCGTCAGCTGCTGCGGCAGCGTCGAGCGCACCGCCCGCACCGGCGTGTTCACCGTCGCGTCGGTCACGACGTCGGCGGTGCCGGAGCCGGCGACCTGGGCCATGATGATGCTCGGCTTCGGTGGGATGGGCTTCGCCCTGCGCCGTCGCGCCAAGGTCACGACCCGCGTCCGCTTCGCCTGACGCCTTTGCCTTTTGGGGCTGATTGAAGAGCCGCCGGTCGAAGGATCGGCGGCTCTTTTCGTGTGTGCACGGTTGGCGGAGGGCGCCGAAGCCCGATCCACCCGCTATCTTACTGGCTGCTGCCCTCAAAGGGCATGTATTCGCACGATCGAGCGATGTCGGGTCGTCGGCGATCGTTAAACATCGATGCGGATGCCGGTTGCGCAGGACGTGCGGCCTGACGTGCGGATGAACGCTGATCCGAAGCCGGACAAGCGCTGACCGGCGAAACGTTCACGAGCACAGGCGACAAAAAACCCGCCGCCCCCATGGGGCGACGGCTTTTTGTCGTCCGGCCTTCAGGATCAGGCGAACGACACTGTCGTATTGACGCGACGGCGCCGCATCGCGCCACCGACCAGGCCGAAGCCGACGACCATCATCGCCCAAGTCATCGGTTCCGGAACGGCGGCAGTGACGCCGCTGACGAAACCTTCGTAACCCGGATTGCTACTGTTATTGAAATGACCGTCATTCGCCGGCGCGGCGGCATTGTTGGCATAGGCAAAGACCTTTATCGCGACGGGGTCTGCCGCCGTCGTGACCTGGAACCCGCTGGTCGTCTGGCCATTCACGATGCCGGTTTGACTATCTCGGATCCAGTTACTTTGATAAACCGTGGATGAGCCGCCGTAATTTGCATTATTCCACGTCGGCCACCCGTTGCTGGCATTGCTCGGCCACGAAGACGGTGTGCCGGAGATCGCGCCGTCGAGATCGACCCCGAAGAAGTATATTACTCCCGGGCCGCCGATGTTGTTGGTCACCGAGAAATTATAGGTGTTCAAGCCGGCATTGGTCGTCTTCGTGACCGCCACCACCACCGGCGCGGCATAGGCCTACGTGGATGCCAGCAACGCGGACACCGCAACGGCAACGTGCTTCAATGAAATCATGTTCGTTCCCCCCGGAATCGAGCCGTGCAGGCTCGAACACGATACTCATATACGAAACTCGGCCGCGGAACACCGGCATAAACAAGATATTAAAGGTCGATTCCAGTTCTGATACAATGCGCAGACTGCTGAACCAGCGCGATCGCGTGACACTTATGCGCTGGCCAAGGCGGTCGCGACGGCAGGCGCCGTCCACTCGACGGCTCACAGAGCCGTCTTCATATCCCCAAGCCGCCACCCACCGAACAGCGCCCGCATCGCGTCATACACACGCCCGCCACGGGCAGAGCCCGTGGCGTCGGACCCCGGCTCCGCCGGTGCCGGCCGGGCGGCTGCCGTCTCGCGGATAGCTGCGCTACCCCCGTGCGGCACCTGCGCCAGATCCGGCAGCACCACCGGGCGTTCCAGCACATGCGATACATACCCCGGATCGCGCGCCATCCGCGCCGCCTCCGCCACCAAGAAATCCTCGCGCGCCCGCTGCATCTGGTGTTCGTACATCAGCCCCAGGCGCATGCTCTGCGCCTCGGCGCTCTCGCCCTTGCGGCGGCGAAGGTCGGGGGGCGTGCCGCCGAGGCGCGCCTCCTTCTGATGGAGGTACAGGATTTGCAGCGCCTGGTTCGCGGTCATCGGCGGGATCGCGGGCGGGTCGTTGTGGCGCCAGGCGTCGTCCTCATACGACGACGGCAGGCTGCTCACCAGCAGCACGGTCTCCAGCCGCTCATACCCCGTTTCCAGCGCAAGGCGCATCTCGCGCGCGAACGCCGGGTTTTTCCGACGCCGGCGATAGAATGCCGCGACCGAAGCCCCTGCCGCTGCCGCCGCCAGACGGACGTTCGCCGTCGCCGACAGGGCGGCGAGGAACGTCTGTTCGCACTGCTGCGTCAGCTTCCCCGGCTGCGCGCGGCGCAATTGCAGCTTGCCGTCGCGCCGCCGCACGACCACCGGCTCGCCGCCGCTGGATGTTGCCGGTACGCCGCAGCGCGCTCAGGAAGGCGCGGTTCTGGAGCGCCTGTTCGCGGGTCAGGGATCGTGCCATCAGGCGGGGGCAGGTTGCAGGAAATTTCCTACAATGCAAGCCGCCGCACCGGAATAGCGAAGCTATTCGGAACACGGCGGCAGCACGGCCGGCGGGTCGGCCCGGCCGAACCCGTCCGACGACGCGGCTTTGCCGCGGCGCACCCGCTCCGACCTCAACGATATCCGATCGCCGCGAAGTGCCGTCGCTCGTATGTCATGCCGCGCGACATGCCACACCCCTATTGTCCACACCGCTCCCTCATGGCGCGCACTGCCATGACATCCAGCGGCGCGCGGTGCGTGGCGCAGCGCTGCCCGGTGCGGTCGGTCATCAGGCTGAACGGCAGGCCGCCGGTCTGACTGCCCAGCGCATCGATGGTGCGCGCCGAGCGGTCGATCGTCGCCGGGTCGATCCCGCGCAGCATCGCCGTCGTGGCGGCGGTGGCGTCGATCGGCACGACGCGGACCGCGATGGGCGCCGCCGCCGCGCGCAGCGCCGGCAGGCGCGACAACTCGACGCGACACGGCGCGCACCACGACGCGACGAGCAGGTACAGCGTGTCGGGCGCCTGCGCGACGGTGGTGGCGCCGATCAGCATCGGGGCCAGCGCGAACACGATCGTCGATCGCATCGCTCTCCCCCTCACCGTCCGCCCCTCGACGACGCGATCGAACTCTGCTTTTCTGCAGGAACGGGGATGATGGGGGCCATCGATGATCTTTAGCGTGCTGCTGGGCGCAACCGCAATCGCGGCCGCGCCGCCGCAATCGATGCAGGCGGCGTTCGATGCCGCGACGAAGGCCGCGAACGACGGGCGCTGCGCGGAGGCGGTCGCGGGCTTCGATGCGCTGGCGGCGTCCCCCGCCGCAAAGCGTAACGCCACCGTCGCCGCGGCGATCGCGGTCCGGCGCGGGCAGTGCCTCATCACCCTGTCGCGGATCGACGAGGGTGCGGCCAGCCTGCGCGCGGGCGTCGACACGCTGGCGCCGAACCCGGCGTTCCGGGAAGAGGCGCGCGCCGCCTATCTAATGCTGACCGGCATCGACGGTGACCGGCTGGACTATGCGCAGGGGCTGGCCGATGCGCGCGGGGCGCTCGCGCTGTCGACCGGAATCGACCGGGCGCGACCGCTGTTCGCCGTGGCGCAGTTCGCCCGGTTCGATGGCGACGGGGAGGCTGTGCGTGCGAGTGCCGAGGGGCTGGCGCTGATCCAGGCCGAGCCGGGCAGTTCGAAGGCGTTGATCGCCTCCGCGCAGACCTTTGCCGCGCGCGCGCTGATGGCGGCGGGCAAGCTGGAGGAGGCCAACACGCTGCTGAGGCGCGCGATGGCGAACAACGGCGGACTGACGGAGCGGACCAGCATCGGCGACGTCGCCACCCGCTACGACATGGCGCAGTCGGCGCTGCTGCGGAAGAAGCCCGACGAGGCGAAGCTGTATCTCGCCTACACCGGCGCCGGACGCGCGGCCGATACGCCCTTCGCCAGCGCGGAACAGATCGACCTGCCGCCGTGCGGGCTGACGCCGGGCATGACACCCGACAGCTATGCTGTGGTCGAGTTCGCGCTGAGCGAGGACGGCCGCGTCACGCGCGTCGATCCCGTCTATGCGCAGGGTGACCGGGAAACCGCGCTCGCCTTCGCCCGCGCGGTGCGCAACTGGTCGTGGTCGCCCGATCGCGCGAAGGCGATTCCACCGTTCTACCGCACGATGACGCGGGTGGAGTTGCGCTGCTCGACGGCGGGTGGGAGCGACACGTCGATCACGATGCCGCTCGACCTCGCCACCGACGCTTGGCTGGAGGGCAAGGGCGTTGCACCGCCGCTGATGGCGAAGGCGAACGGCGTGTCGCTCGGCGAGGTGCGGCAGCAGGCGGCGGGCAGCGACGCGACCGCCTTCGCCGCGCTGCAACGGCTCGGCAACCTGGACTTCGGCTTGCCGGAGCGGGTCGCGCGGGCGGAGCGGATGGTGGCGATCGCGCACGCGCTCGGCGCGCCGCAGCCGGTGCGGACGCAGGCCGCGTTGGCGGTCATCGATGCGCGCTCTCAGCCGATCGACTCGCAGACCGGCTTCGAACGCGACCGGCTGCGCAAGCGCGTCGCCTATCAGGCACTGGCGGCGACGGCTGCGGTGGCGGGCGATCCGCTGAGCGCCGCGACGGTTCGGCTGCTCGCGGCCGAGATGTGGCGGGTGCGAAAGGACGGCTCGCCCGAGCGTGACGCGCTGATGGCGCAGGTGGCGGCGGATACCGCCCTGCCCGATTCGCACCCGCTGAAGGTGCGCGCGCTGCTGGCGCTGGCGAACGCTGCGGCGGCGCGGGATGATCTGGATGCGGCCGCCGGTTACTTCAACCGTACCGGCCTGACGCAGCAGCAATGCGCGCTGATCGGGCCGCGCCCGGCGGTCAAGCGCAACGGCGCGACCTCCAACCTCTATCCGATGGATGCCCTCCGCATGGGCTTCGGCGGCTGGGTGCGTATAGAGTATGACATCGCCGCCGATGGCCGCACCGCAGGCCAGCGCGCGCTGATTGCCTATCCGCCCTTCGTGTTCGGTGACGCGGCGAAGGCGATGATCACGCAAACCCGCTTCGAGCCAAGCTATCGCCCTGCCGCCGGTGCGGCGTGCAGCGCGAACCAGCAGAACATCGTGTTCTCGGTACCGGGCTGACGCGCGCCGTCGATTGCCTTTTGTTGGACGATGCGCTAACGGCGCACGCTTCCGAAGCAGTGGCATTGGAAACGTCGCGGGAGGATGCCGTCCAGGCATCCGTCCGAACCGCTAAACTTGAACGGCGCGAGTGTCCTCATGCGGGCACGCGGGCCTCTACAGAGTGAGGTTGCCTCATGGCAAAGAAGATTACCGGCTATATCAAGCTGCAGGTGCCCGCCGGCGCCGCCAATCCGTCGCCGCCGATCGGCCCGGCGCTGGGTCAGCGCGGCGTCAACATCATGGAGTTCTGCAAGGCGTTCAACGCCGCGACGGGCGACATGGAAAAGGGCTCGCCGCTGCCCACCGTCATCACCGTCTATGCCGACCGTTCGTTCTCGTTCGAGACGAAGACGCCGCCGGCCACCTTCCTCATCAAGAAGGCGCTGAACCTGAAGTCGGGTTCCAAGGAGCCGGGCAAGGTCGTCGCCGGCAAGATCACGCGCACGCAGCTGTCCGAGGTTGCGCAGATCAAGATGAAGGATCTGAACGCCAACGACATCGACGCGGCGACGAAGATCATCGAAGGTTCCGCCCGCGCGATGGGCCTCGAAGTGGTGGAGGGCTGAGAACGTGGCCAAGCTGAGCAAGAAGCAGAAGAGCTGGACCGTTGACGCCGAGCGCCTGCACGGCGTCGATGAAGCCATCGGCATCGTGAAGGCGAACGCCACGTCGAAGTTCGACGAGACGATCGAGATCGCGCTGAACCTGGGCGTCGACCCCCGCCACGCCGACCAGATGGTCCGCGGCGTCGTCACCCTGCCCAAAGGCACCGGCAAGACCGTCCGCGTCGGCGTGTTCGCCAAGGGTGCGAAGGCCGACGAAGCGCGCGCCGCTGGCGCCGACGTCGTCGGTGCGGAAGACCTGATGGAGACCATCCAGGGCGGCACGATCGATTTCGATCGCTGCATCGCGACCCCGGACATGATGGGCGTCGTCGGTCGCCTGGGCAAGGTGCTGGGTCCGAAGGGCCTGATGCCGAACCCGAAACTGGGCACGGTCACGATGAACGTCGCCGAAGCCGTCAAGGCGGCCAAGGGCGGCCAGATCGAGTATCGCGTCGAGAAGGCCGGCATCATCCACGCCGGCCTCGGCAAGGCGAGCTTCCCGGCCGAGGACCTGCGCGCGAACTTCGACGCGCTGGTCGACGCGGTGGTGAAGGCCAAGCCGTCAGGCGCCAAGGGCAAGTATGTCCGCAAGGTCGCCGTCTCGAGCTCGATGGGCCCGGGCGTGAAGATCGATACCGCCGAGGTCGCGGGCGCGTAAGCGTCCGCCGCGCAAGCGGCGACCCTCGGCCAGCCGGCGCGCTGCGGCGCGATCGATGAGGGATCGAACTCACTTCGATCCCGGCGTAGAAAAACGAAGACGCCGGCGGAGCGATTCGCCGGCCTTTTTCGTGTCTGCTTGCCGAATGTCCGACAGGTGCGATAGCGTTTGGCCATGTTGCTGCCGCCCCTCCTGCCAGCCGTAGTCGCCTCCCCGAGTAATGGCCGCACGGGCCTGTCGGCCGGTCGCGCCCTCGTCGCGATCGTCGCGCTGGCCGGGACGGCGGCCTGCGGCGACGGACGCAGCAACCCCGCGACCGTCCCGACCGCGACCTCGACCGCGCTCGACCCGATGAGCGAGTCCGACATCCGGCGCAGCGCGATCGCCTGCCTGCAGTCACCGCCGTATCCGGTGGACGGCGGCCCGGAATGCCTGCGTCCCGATGGTACGTGGATCCTGTACAGCGACTGGGGCAACAAGACGGGTCGCTACCGGATCGACGGCAACCACGTCGTGCTGATGCAGCAGCCGGGCACGATGATGCCGATGCCAGAGAAGACGATCGGCTTCTTCCGCGACCGCGCGGGAGCGATGCACATCTCCCACGACAGCGATCAGCGCCTTTTCCCGCTCCGCCCCTATCCGGAGGACGAGTATCTGCGCGACCTCGATAGGTCCGCGCGGCGGCTACGATGAGCGCACGGCCAAACTTCTGCCTCTTTTCCTTTGAACCTCCGGCGGTTGATCGCGTACACAGGTTCGCCCGCTTCCTCCCAGGCGACCTGCACTATTATGTCCTATTCGTACCGCTTACCCCTGCTGGCCACCGCGACCCTGATCGCGACGTCGGCGATCGCCCAGACGGCGCCCGTGCCGGCGCCCCAGTCGATCCTGCCTCCATCGATCCAGACGACGCCGCTCCCGCCGTCGCAGCTGCCGCCCTCCCCCGCGGCGGTGATCCCGCTGCCGCAGCTGACGCCCGAGCAGGCGACCCAGCTGACGACGATGCTGGCAAGCGGCGGCTATGCGCAGGGACTGCGCCGCGATGCCGCCGCGCCGCCGGCGCCCACCGACAACGATGCGCTGGTCCGCGCCGCGCTCGACTATGCGCGCGCGGTGCATTCGGGGCGGCTGGCCGAGGCTGATTTCAAGGAGGACTGGGGCCTGCGCCCGGCCGCCTATGATCCGATGCCCGCCTTTGCCGAGGCGGTGCGGTCGAACCGGATCGGACGCTGGATCGCGATGCTGCCGCCGCCCTATTCGGGGTATGACGGGTTGCAGAAGGGGCTGACCAACTATCGAAAGATCGCCGCGGCCGGCGGGTGGAAGCAGCTCGCCGCCGGCACGGATCTCGTTCCCGGCGCCAAGGGTCCGCGCGTGCGTGCGCTGCGCCAGCGACTGAGTTTCGAGGATTCGTCGATCGAGCCGATCGGCGACAGCTACGACGCCGAGCTGAAGGCCGCGGTGCAGCGCGCGCAGCGCCGCTACGGCCTCAACCCGACGGGCTCGGTGGGCACGCAGACCATCGCCGCGCTGAACGTCACCGCCGGCAACCGCGTGCGCCAGATCATGGCGAACATGGAACGCTGGCGCTGGCTGCCCGCCGAGCTGGAAAAGAAGCGCATCCAGGTAAATATCGCCGCCGCCGTGTTGACGGTGTTCGAGGGCGATCAGCCGGTGATGTCGATGAAGGGCGTGACCGGGCGTCCGGGCGACGAGACGCCGATGCTGCAATCCTCGATCCATTCGGTCGTGCTTAATCCGCCGTGGAACGTCCCGACCGGGATCGCGCAGCGCGAGCTGTGGCCGAAAGGTGCGGGCTATCTGAAGGCCAATGGCTTCCGCGTGATCGGCGAGGGACCGAATAAGCGGTTGCAGCAGGCCGCCGGCCCGCAGTCGGCGCTGGGCCGTTACAAGTTCGACTTTGACAATCCCTATGCCGTCTATTTGCACGACACGCCGGCGCAGGCGAAGTTCGCGAGCTACGACCGGTTGGCCAGCCACGGCTGCGTCCGGCTGGAGAAGCCCGCCGACCTCGCCCGGCTGTTGCTGGAGGGATCGACGCAGTGGACGCCCGAGGCGATCCAGGCGACGATCGACGGCGGCAAGACGGTGCGCGCGCAGCTGCCCGAGGCGGTGCACGTCTATCTGCTCTACTGGACGGCGTTCGCGTCGGGGAACGGCACCATGAACTTCCGCGCCGATCCCTATAATTGGGACGGCGAACTGGCCGACAAGATCGAGAAGCGATCCGCGGTGCAAGCCGCGACGATCGCGCGCTAACAAGGGGAACCGACCGTGAAGAAACTGCTGCCGGCGATCGCCGCCCTGACCCTGCTGACCGCGTGCGGCGGTGGCAACGACGACGCGCCGCCGCCCGTCGACAACGGCGAGGAACTGCTCGATGTCACGAACGAAGCGGTCGGCGTGCCCGAGGCGCCGCTGCCCGAGGCGATGAACATCCCCGAGCCCGCCAACATCGCCGAGGAAACGCCCCCCCCGACCCCGCCCGAGCAGCAGGTGCAGGAAGACGCCGACGCCACCGGCATGACCGCGCGCGTCGATCGCAGCGCGCAGACGGATGAGCCGGCCCAGCCGGTCGAGGCGCAGGTGTCGGAAGAGAAGAAGCAGTAGGTCGGAGCGGTCGTATGGCCGGCGCGTACTGTCGGGCCCGTCGGACCGCGCGTCCGGCGTACCTGCTCCCCGCTCCCGCGCGCGAGGCCAAGCGTTTCGATCGACCCTTTGCCCGTTGATTCCGGTCGTTTCGGCCCGCGCGGGGAACACGGTTCGTTCCTTGCCAACGTTTACGCACGGGTTGGAACCGCGTCTCCACGCTGGTGCTTGATGGCGTCGATGCGCTGCGGCGCGGGGGCACCATCTGACACCGGTTCGGGCGTGGCGCCCGTCCCCCGCCCTTGTGCTTTAGCCATCTAAAGCGCATATGGCGTGTGCTACAGTCGCATATCGACGGTCTTCGGCGCTTTGCGGCACCTACTTCCTTCTTTCCCTGCCCCTTAAGCAAGCAGGGTCGCCGCCATCTTGGCCGGCCCGCAAGGAAGGACTATCCAATGGCTATCACCGGCACCGTCAAATTCTTCAACGCAGACAAGGGCTATGGCTTCATCGCGCCGGACGGCGCGGGCAATGACGCCTTCGTTCACATCACGGCGGTCGAGCGCGCCGGCATGGCGACGCTGAATCAGAACCAGCGCGTCAGCTACGAGCTGGAGCAGGACAAGCGCGGCAAGACCAGCGCGGTCAACCTCCAGCCGGTCGACTGATCTTCGGATCCTGACGACCCGGGGCGGTACATGCGTGCCGCCCCGAAATTTTCTGCCCGAGATCATAAGGATCGCGCACCCATGGCGAATGATGCAGTCTTCTTCCGCGCGCAGGCCGATCGCGCCCGCGCCGATGCCGATGGCGCTCAGCTCGACAATGTGCGCGACCGCGCGATGCGCTCCGTCGCCGCGTTCGAGGCGATGGCCGACAGTGCCGACCGCGTCACCCGCCTGCGCATCGAACGCGAGGGCGCGACGCAGCGCCGCGTATCCGAAGCGGCCGACGCCGCCGAAGAGGCCGAGCTGGCCCGCGACGAAGCCGCGGAATAACTCCGCACGCTTGACTTGTCCGCCTGCCCCGCTACAGGCACGCGCTTGACCGACGGTTCGCCGCCGGTCGCCGTCCGAGACAGCGGGTGGCCGGTTCGCCGGCCTTAATTCCCCGCCTAGACGGGGACAGAGTTTGACCGGCCGCCATTGCGACACGTCGCGGGCATGCCGGGTCGGGGTGTTTTCCGCCCGCGACGCATCCCCTTCCCCTCGTTGGACCGAACTACGCCGGGTGGCAGCATCCGGCGCGTGAATCGGGTCGTCCGTCCATCGCGGCATGGCGGCCCAACTTGAGGAGAATGGCATGGATCGTTCGCAAAAGACCGAGGCCGTTGCCGAGCTGAACAACACTTTCTCGCAGGTGGGCGTGGTGGTGGTCACCCGCAACCTGGGGCTCACGGTCGCACAGTCGACCGTCCTGCGCGGGAAGATGCGGGATGCCGGCGCGACCTACAAGGTTTCGAAGAACAAGCTTGCCAAGATCGCGCTCGAAGGCACGGATTATGCTGGTCTTTCCGACCTGCTGACCGGTCCGGTCGGGCTCGCCAGTTCCGCCGATCCGGTCGCTGCAGCCAAGGCTGCGGTCGACTTCGCGAAGACGAACGACAAGTTCGAAATCGTGGGCGGCGCGATGGGGAGCCAGATCCTCGACGCGGAAGGGGTGAAGGCTCTCGCCTCGCTGCCGTCGCTGGACGAGCTGCGCGCGAAGCTGGTCGGCCTCATCGTGGCACCCGCCACGAAGATCGCCACCATCACCCAGGCACCGGCGGCGCAGCTCGCCCGCGTGCTGGCAGCTTATGCGGAAAAGGACGCGGCATAATCTCTCGCCGTTTCCGACACTTACAACCTGACTTGATACTGGAGAATACACATGGCTGACCTGAACACGCTGGTTGACCAGCTGAGCGAGCTGACCGTCCTGGAAGCCGCCGAGCTGTCGAAGCTGCTCGAAGAGAAGTGGGGCGTTTCGGCCGCTGCTGCGGTTGCGGCTCCGGCTGCCGGCGGCGGCGCTGCTGCTCCGGCTGCTGAAGAGAAGACCGAATTCGACGTCATGCTGATGAGCGACGGCGGCAAGAAGATCAACGTCATCAAGGAGGTCCGCGCGATCACCGGTCTCGGCCTGACCGAGGCGAAGACGCTGGTCGAGTCGGCTCCGAAGGCCGTCAAGGAAGGCATCGCCAAGGACGAAGCCGAGAAGATCAAGAAGCAGCTCGAGGAAGCCGGCGCGACCGTCGAACTCAAGTAAGCCGCAGTCGGGGAGACGGGCCGTACCGGCCCGCCTCCCGACAAGGCCGGCCGGCGGTGCTCATGCACCGTCCGACGTCACGAGCTTTGCCCGTGACAGCCGCTTCGAAAGACAGGGCGGCCCGCCACCAGCGGGTCGCCTTTTCTTTTTGTGCCCCACTCCGTTCGCCCTGGGCGAAGTCGAAGCACTTGAGCAAAGAAGGCCCTTCGACTTCGCTCAGGGCGAACGGGAAGTGGAAAATAGCAATTCCGATCCCCACCCGCCGCGCTAAAACCCACCCCATGCCCGCCCGCCTGAGCCTCACGATCGCCCTCGCCCTCACCGCCTGCGCATCGGGCACGGCGGCACCGCCGGCGAGCGGCCCGATCGCGATCTATTCGCCCCCCGTACGTCTGGGCGGCACCGGCAGCATGATCTTCCTGCCCGGTACGCCCGCGAACGCGCGCGACGAGGTGGCGGTGATCGCGACGCTGCACCGCTGGCTGGATCAGGACGGCACCGCCGGCTGCCTCGCCCCGCTGCTGGAGCCATCCGGAATCAACGCGTCCATCCGAAAGGGAACCACCAACCAACTGCGCGCGGACGGCAACCGCCGCCCCATGCCCGCCGCCGTCCGCGCGAGCATCATCGCCGACCAGCGTGGATCATGGGGCGACGTGGCCGAACCCTCCGTCCCGCTGTCGGCCGCGCTCGAAGACGCCGTGACGGCAGCCTATGCCGACGCGGCGATGGCGGCCCCGCGCACGACCCGCGCGACGATGCTGGTGGCGGGCGACGTGCCCGGTATCGCGCTGAAGACCACGTGCATCGCGCACCTGGATCGACCGACGATCCGCGGCGACTGGGCGTTCGTCGGCCGCCGCTCGGCGACCGCGGGCCATCTCTATGCGCTGCGCCGCGACGGCGACGACTGGACCGTCGTCGCCCACCGCTTCACCTATATCGCGTGAGATCCCTCATGCCTCGACCGGTCCGTAGGGCGGGCGTCCGGCCAGATAGAAGGACGCCACCGCATCCATATCCAGCCCGGCCGCGACCAGCTCGATTAGCCGCCGATTGAAATAGCCGAGCAGCGCGATCACTCCGTGATCGACATCGGGATTGAACAACTGGTTCGTCACGGTCAGCCAGCCCGTCCCGTCGTACCGGATCACGTCCAGTTCAGCGAGCAGGCGGCAGTGGCGATACACGGTGCCGTAGCTCAGCCCCGTCAGTTTCGCGATCGCCCGCGCGCCGATCGGCCGCCGCAGCGCATCGGGCGTCGGATCATATGCATAGCGGTCCGCCAGCACCGGATCGATCGTGATGTGGCGCACATTGGCGACGATGATGACGATCCAGACGAGCTTGCTGGTCCATTCCATCACCGGCTCGCGCGCATATTCGAACGGCACCAGCAGCACATCGAACGCGGCGAGCAGTATCCGCTTGTGCAGGTCGCGCACCGGCACGGAGGGCGGCGCGGGAAACTCCACTTCCCCAGCGAAGTCCTCCGCCAGCCGAACCAGGCTGTCGTGCGCCAGCGTCAGCAACGCCACGATCCGATCCGCCACCGCCGGGTCGTTCGACACGGCGACGCCGCCGTCGACCTGCACGACCAGCCCCTCGCCGATCAGGCTCATCACGTGGCGGTGGATCGTCGCATAAGGCCGGTCCAGCGACGCGGCGATCGCATTGATCGACGAACGGCGCGTCAACGCTTCCGGCCGACGCAGCACATCGTCGTCGTCGATCCAGTCGTCGGCGCAGCGTTTCAGCAGGACGAGCAGCACGACGCCCCAATCGTAGCGATCCGCCACGAAATGCGCAGCCGCATAGGACGATGTGAGCAACAGCTCGTTTCCCAGGCGCGAAAGCTTTCGCACCGCCATCTCGCTCATGCCCGCATCGTCCGTTTCGTCGCCCGCGCCCGCGCAGGCCTGATAGAGCGGCGAGCGGTACGGCAGGATCGACCGAGGCGGAAGCGGGCGTGATCCGAAATGGATAGCAAGTCCGCGTGGGGGGCCTCAGGGCGCGCGGTTGCCGGTGAAGCGCCGCCCGCCCTGCACGATCGTCGCGGTATCGCCGGTCAGCTCGACACGGGCGTCGATGCCGACGACGCGGAACTCGGTGGGGCCGATCGGTTCGAGCGACAGCGCCGGCTGGCCCGTCAGCTGCGCGGTTAGTGCATCACCCGCCCCCCACGCGACGGTCAGCCGCCCCATCGGCAGCGCATAGACGCCGATATAGCGCTCCAGCGTCGCGCGCGGCAGCGTCACCGTTGCCACCTCCGCCGGGATCGGCCCGGTGCGGGCCATGCGCTCGATCGCGTCCTCGCCGCGGGTGTGCCACTCCATCGCATAGCCACCCGATGCCGGCACGATCCTGAACCACTCGATCGCGCGCGGTTCGGCGGAGAAGCGACCATCGCCGACCGCGAACACTTCGCGCTCGCTGCCGCCCTCGCGCTTGATAAAGAAGCGGCCGTCACGCGCGAAAAAGCGGCGCTCGACCGGCTCCGCCCCGCCGGACGCGTAGATGCCGAACATCGGCTCGACCGCGGCCATCACCATCGGCTGGCGCGTAAAGACCGGGAACGGCGATCCCATCGCGATGCCGGCGATCCGCCGGATGGCGACGCCGGGCATCGCGACCGGGCGATCCGAATTGGCGAAGACCGCGACGAACAGATCCTGCGACGGCACGTACAGGCTGTCGGTTGCGCCGCCGAAGATGCCGCCCGAATGCTCGATGATCGCCTGCCCGCGCACCGATCCGTTCGACAGACCGAAGCCGTAAGGGTTGGACGTCCCGTCGCTCAATCGAGTCGGCGCGATCATCATGGCGTAGCTCGCCGGCTTCAGGACGCGCCCGTGGTGTAGAGCATTCGCCCAGGTTGCGAGGTCGCGGACCGAGCCGACCAGCCCGCCCGCCGCATGCGGCACGCTCATGTCGATCGCCTGCGCCGCTTCGCCCTCATCGCCATAAGCGCTCGCCCAATCGGCCCCGGGCGCGCCGCCGCCGTAGCGGATCGTCTTCAGCCCCAGCGGCTTCGCTATCCGCGTCTGGATCGCGTCGTACCACGGCTTGCCGGTCACCTTCTCGATGATCGCGCCCAGCAGGACATAGCCCGAATTGTTGTACGCCCACTGCGTCCCCGCCGGGAAATCGTTCGGCAGGTTGCGGAAGGTGGCGATCATCTCCGCCGTGGTGTGGGGCTTACCGGTGTTCGCCGGCACCATCCAGCCGGGGACGCCGGTATAGGATTTGATGCCAGACGTGTGGTTCAACAACTGCCGCACCGTCGCGGCACCGCCCGGCGCGGGATAGCCGGGAATGAACTTCGTCACAGGATCGTCGAGGGTCAGCTTCCCCTCCTCCGCCAGTTGCAGAATCACCGCGGCGGTGAATTGTTTGGTGATCGATCCGATACGGATGACGCTGTCCGGGGTCAGCCGCCTGCCCGCGGCGACGTCGGCGAGACCGCGGGCGCCGGCATAGACCGTCTTGCCACCCCGCGTGACCACCACCGTCACGCCCGGCCGACCGGCCGGAACCGCGCCGTCGAGATAGGCGTCGATCTGTCGCGCGACGTCGGCGGTCGCAGGCACGGCGGCGGGCTGCGCTTGCGCGGACGCCGGCATCGCCACGGGCAGGATCAGTGTGGAGACCAGTGCAACGCGACTAACGGACAGCTTCATTCGACGACCCCTATTATGTGTTGCAGTGTACTAACACACGATGTCGCCTTGTCCAGCTGGTCGATACCTGAGCGGCCCTAACTGCGCGGCTGAAACCGTCGCGCGTCGAGCTTCGCGAACCGCTGCCCGGCGCGGTCGACCCAGATCGGCCCGAGCTTCGCCGCCGTGGCATCGCCGGTGCCGACAACGAAGGCGTCGCTCGCGCGGCGGATCGACAGCCCGCCCTGCCAGCGCAGCGCGACCATCGCGACCGGAACGATCATCGCGCGGTCGGCCACGTCGTTGACGTGCATTTGAGCGCCCGCCAGCTTCAGGTCGCCGCCCAGCACATAGCTTTCGCCCGGCTGCAGCGCGATCGGCGCCGCAGCGCCGCCGAAGTCCGCCCCCGCCTGCCACCCGGCGATCTCGTCGGCGACTCCGGGCCCGGCCGTGGTCAGCGCCATCGCCACGCGGATTGCGTCGGCGGTTTCGGCGCCGTCGTTGGTCACGACCAGCTCGAACTTCAGATAGGCGTCCGGCCCGTGCGTCCACATCTCCTGTGGGCGCAGCGTCGTCACGACGCCGCGGCCGGGCGGCGCTGCGACAGCTGCGGGCGTCGCAGGCCTGGCGGGCGTCGCGGGGCGCGGCTGGCGCGGTGCGGGTATCGGGTCCACCGCGCGCGCGACCGGCCGGCGGCGACGCCAAACCGTCAGCGCGATCGCTCCGGCCAGCAAGGCCAGCGCGCCGCCGATCAGCGCGAGCCACGGCGGCCCGTAGCTCGCCGGCGTGGCAACAGGCGTAGCGCTCGCACGCGGGGCAGGCGTCGGCAGGTCGGTCGGGATCGGTGTCGGGACCGCAGTCACCGGCGATACGGACGTCGCCGTCGCGAGCGGTGTGGGGGTCGCCGACGGCGTGACTGTCGGTGTCGGTGTCGGCCTTGCCGTCGGCGTCGCGCTGGCGGTCGGCGTCGGCACGGTGCGCACGACCGGCGGCGGCGCGGCTTGCGTAGGGGTCGGCGTGGGCGCAACGGTCGGGACGGGTGTCGGCGTCGGCGTCGGCGGCGGCGTCGTCTGGGGCAGCGTGAACGTTTCCAGCCGCGGCGCGGTCTGCACCGGCGGCGACTGGACGGTGTTCTGCGCGATCGCCGGCGGGGGGAGGACGATCAGCGTGGCGGCGGCAAGCGGAAGCCGCATCGTCACAGCGCGCCCAGATCGATGTCGCCGTGCCGGTCGAGCGTCCGCGACTTGTCCGGCATCGGGTATTTCAGCCCCGTCGCGCAGTTGAACAACACGCAGCGTTCGTCGCGGCCGATCATCCCCTCATCGAGCGCACGGTGCCACGCTGCCAGCGTCGCCCCGCCCTCCGGGCACAGCAGCAGTCCATCGACTGCAGCCTCGTCGACCGCCGCCAGGATCGCGGCGTCGCTCACCGCCAGCGCGGCACCGCCCGACGTGCGGACGGCGTCGAGAATCAGGAAATCGCCGACCGCCTTCGGCACGCGAATTCCTGACGCGACGGTGTGCGCATCCTCCCACCGCTCGGCGTGGATCGCGCCGGTGTCGTACGCCCGCACGATCGGCGCGCAATGTTCGGCCTGCACGGCGAACATGCGCGGTCGCCGCGAGTCGATCAGCCCGATCGCCTCCAACTCGTCGAACGCCTTCCACATCCCGATCAGCCCGGTCCCACCCCCGGTCGGATAGAAGATCACGTCGGGCAACTCCCAGCCGACCTGCTCGGCCAGCTCCAGTCCCATCGTCTTCTTGCCCTCTATTCTATAGGGCTCCTTCAGCGTCGAAAAATCGAACCATCCGTTGGCCTTGCAAGCCGCACCTACGATGGCGCCGCAATCGTCGATCAGCCCGTTGACGCGGTACACGCGCGAACCCTGCGCCGCGATCTCGCGCACGTTGATCTCAGGCGTGTCATCGGGACACAGCACCACCGTCTCGATCCCCGCACGCGTCGCATAGGCCGCCGCGGCGGCCCCTGCGTTGCCGTTGGTCGGCATCGCGATCGTCTTCACGCCCAGCGCCTTCGCCATGCTGATCGCCATCACAAGGCCGCGCGCCTTGAAGCTGCCGGTGGGCAGCCGCCCCTCATCCTTCACGATCGGCGCCGCCGCCCCGGCCCGCGCCCCCACCCGGTCGAGCGTGACGAGCGGCGTCTCCTGCTCGCCCAGGCTGACGATGTTCTCCGGCCTGCGGACCGGCAGCAGTTCGCGATATTTCCACAGGTCCGCCGGCCGCGCCGCCAGCACCTCGCGCGTCATCGCCGCTGCCACGCCGTCCAGGTCGTAGCGGACGAGCAAAGGCCGCCCGACCCGCGACAGGCCGTGTAGCGTGTCGGCGTCGTACCGCTCCCCCGTCATCGAACATTCGAGGTGGGTGACGAAGCTCGCGCGGTCGGCGGTCAGATTGGCGGATGTCATCCGCGAGCCCTTATAAGCGGCGCGCGCCGCCAACAAGGATATGCGGGATCAGACGAGTTGAACGGACAGCAGGCGGGCGTCGGCCAGGGTGCGCTGCTGTTCGAACAGGCGGACCGTCCGTGCTGCCAGCGCGACGAGGCGAGTCGCCTCGCTCGGGCGGATTTCAGGGCGCGGCCGCGCGTCGAACACGCACAGCGTGCCGATGCGGTGACCGGCCGGCGTAATCAACGGCGCGCCGGAGTAGAAGCGGACGAAGGGCGAACCGGTGACGTTGGGATTGTCGACGAATCGCGGGTCGAGCAACGTATCGGGCACGCACAGGATGTCGTCCGACTGGATCGTGTGGGTGCAGAACGAAATGGCGCGCGGCGTCTCGACGTCGGTGACGCCATAGCGTGCCTTGAACCACTGGCGATCAGCGCTGATGAGCGAGATGACCGCGAATTCGGCGCCGAAGGTGATCGCCGCCTCCCGCGTGATCGCGTCGAAACGCGGCTCGTCCGGCGTGTCGAGCAGGCGATAGCTTTCAAGCGCCGCGATCCGCGCGGTTTCACCCAGTCGATCCGTCGGCATCGTTTCCGTCCCCGTCAATTGCGGGGACGTTATCCAGCCATGCTTCCCGAAATGTTAAGGCGCCTCGAAATAGATGGATATTTCGATCATCGGCGTACCGCCACCGCGGATTGATCCACCGCCACGACCGGCAACCACACCGCACTCGCCGCGACCCCGCCACGCTGAAGCGTGATCGTCGCCGCGCGATAGTCCGTCGGCTTGGCCAGGAAGATGTTCGGGACGTAGGTCTGCGGATTACGGTCGTAGAGCGGAAACTGGCTCGACTGGACCTGCACCATGATGCGGTGGCCCGGCTGGAAGACGTGGTTCACGGTCGGTAGGCGGAAGCGGTACTTCTCGGTCTTGCCGGCCGGGATCGCGCTCGGTTTCTCGAAGCTGTCGCGGTAACGACCACGGAAGATATCCTGCGCGATGGCCAGCTGGTATCCGCCCATCTTCGCATCGGTCGCGACCTCGTCCGGATAGACGTCGATCACCTTGACGATGAAGTCGGCGTCGGTGCCGGTCGTCTTCGCGAAGATCTCCGCGAACGGCGCGCCCGACACGCGCACCGGGGCGGTCAGCACGTCGGTCTGATACGTCATCACGTCGGGCCGGCCATCGACCCCGCGCTGGTCGCTGACCAGCCAGTCGCCCCAGCGCCCGTCGCCGAAATTGACGGGGCGCGGCAGGTGCGGGACGGGCTTGGCCGGATCGGAGACGTAGCTGTCGCCCCCGGCCCCGCCCTTCTCCCAGCCCAGCTTGCCGCCCATCTGGAGATAGATGGGCTTCAGCGGCGCGGCGCAGCCGGTCTCGCAAGCGAGCGGCCACTGGCTCAGGCGATCCCATTTGTTCTCGCCGGTATTGTAGATCGCGACCTGCGGCAGGTTCGCCGCAGGGCCATCCTTCAGATACTGGTTGAACAGCGGCAGGACCATGTCTTCCCGGAACTGAGCCGCGGTGTCGCCGTCCCATTGGAACGGGCCCAGGCTGCGCCCCTCGCGGTTTATCTGGCTGTGCCGCCACGGCCCCATAACCAGGAAGTTGTTACCGATTTTGCCCTTGGCCTTCAGCGCCTCCCACGTCCGGATCGCCCCGTACATGTCCTCCTGATCCCACAGGCCCTGTTCCCACAGGGTCGGCACGTTGGAGGGATTGGCGGCGACCAGCTTGTCGAGCGCCTGACCCTGCCAGAACGCATCATAGGACGGATGCGCCTGCATCCGCTGCCAATAGGGCAGCAGGTCGTAGCCGGCCTTCTTCGCCCAGTCGCCCGCGCTGCCGGTCCGGAAATTCTCGTAATCGTCGTAGCCGCCGGTCGGCGGCGCCTTGCCCGCGCCCTTGAATCCGGTCTGCCCGCCCAGCCACGCGATGTTGGCCAGGCGGAACGCGCCATGGTGGAACCAGTCGTCGCCCATCCAGCCGTCGATCATCGGGCTTTCGGGCGCGGCGACCTTCAGCGCGGGATGCGGGTTCAGCAGCGCCATGACGACGGTGAAGCCCTCGTAGCTCGACCCGATCATGCCGACCTTGCCATTGCTCTCGGGCAGGTTCGCCTTGTTCACCAGCCAGTCGATCGTGTCGTAGGCGTCGGTGACGTGGTCCACCCCAATTTTACCGGGGGGCGTCGGATTGAGCGGGCCGATCACGGGCCGCGTCACGACATAGTCGCCCTCCGACCCGTATTTGCCGCGCACGTCCTGATAGACGCGGATATAGCCGTCCTTGACGAAGATCTCGTCGGCGAGCGGCAGCGCGCTCAGCATCTTCGGGCTGTCCATGCGGTTGGCGCGGCCGGCGGCGTTGTAGGGCGTGCGCGTCAGCACGATCGGCGCGTTCTTCGCGCCCTTCGGGACGACGATGACGGTGTAGAGCTTCGTCCCGTCGCGCATCGGGATCATCATCTCGCGCTTTTCGTAATAGTAGCCGACCTTGGGCACGCTGTACTTCGCGGGCACATCGCCGCCGGCGGGTGCGGCCTGCTGGGCGGAGAGCGGTGCCGCGACGATGCAAGCGGTGGCGGCGAGCAGGAGCGGGAGTTTCATCGGCGCGGACCTTCGTGACAAAGCTGGATTGGGAGCTATGCTACGCGCTCGTCCACCGAACGCAATGCGGCCCGCCCCTCTGCCGGAGGAACGGGCCGCGATATGCTGTGAAGCGTATCAGGCGTGCAGCGGTTCGCCGTGCAGACGCGCCTCGACATCGTCGCGCATGCCGGCATCGTCCAGCTCGATCGGGCCGATGCCGTCGCCCTGCGTCACCCCGACCATGAACGAGGCGGAGGTGCGACCCTCGGTGCCATCGGCCAGGCGATAGCGCGCGTCGGCGACGACGACCGGGCGGAAATGCGCGGTGCCGACATCGGCCTTGGGCGCGGCCAGCGTTGCGTCGATCCGGGTGCCCTCGCCAGGAGCGATCGTCACCGCATCGACTGCGGCGTCGGCGGGACGGTCGATCAGCAACGATTCCATGTCGCTGCCGCGTGCGTCCGCCAGCATGAATGTCGAGACGCGCACGTCCTGTGCAGGCATACTACCGGAATTGGCGACGGTCAGCTCGATCTCGACCACCGCCTCGTCGTCGCTGCTGCCTATGCGCACGGGACGCATCGCGAATTCGAGCCATGGGCGATCGGTGACCGGCGCATCGGCGTCGGTCAGCGCCGCGACATCGTCGGCACCGGCATCGGCGACGGTTACGTCCTCGGCATGCGCGACGGCCACATCATCGTGATGGGCAGCGGCGATGGTCGGCGCGACGAAGGCCGCGGGTACCGGAGCGGTCGTCTCTTCATAACGCTGCGACACGACGGGTTCTTCCGCGACACGCTGATCGGCATAGGCGGTTTCGTCGTAATAACGGTCGTGCTCGCGGTCTCGGCGGCGGCTCCAGACGCGGTAACCGATCGCGCCGACCAGCAGCAGCCCGGCGACCAGCAGCACCGGCCACAGCGGGAAGCCGCTCGCCGGTTCGGCCAGGTCCGGCGCGGTCGCGGTCGTCGCCTCGGCGGGCAGTGCAGCCGGGGCGGCGGCGGGTGGCGCGACCGGCTCGGGCGTCGCGACAACGGGTACGGCGGCGGGTGCAGGCGCGACGGCGACCGGTGCCGGCGTCGCGGTCCGCTCGGCAGCGGGACGCGCCGGCGCCTGACGAGGCGTCGAGCGGGGCGCGGAACGAGCCTGGGCCTCACGCTGCGCGGCGATACGCGCGTCGTCGACGACATCGAGAGCACCCGGCGCGATCGTCGTCCGCGACGCACCGGTATCGGTCGTTGCGGCCGGCGCCTGAGCCTCGGGCGCGGGCGCGGGCTCGGCCGGCACCGTGGCTGCGGGCGGCGGGGCCGTCTGGATCACGGGTGGCGGGGGCACGGATGCCTCCTGCGCATGCGCGGGGATGGACAGGAGCGCGGGGGCTGCCAATAACAGCCAGGCCGCGCGACGGGCGGGGGTTTGGTTGGCTTTCATATCGGATGAACAATGACCCGGCCGACGATTCCGGTGCCGAAACGACACCCAAACACGGCGAGGCGTGTATATTTGTCGACGAAGCGAGGTTTTGCACTTTGTTTGACAGCGCCTGCCCCGGCGCCTATATGTCATCCCCTACCACAGCTTCGGGAAATGATGCGCCGTCGCGCAGTGCATCGATCGAATGGAAGCTGGCCGGTTTCGCATATGGACGCTGATATGGCTGCATCGATCCCGCTACCGGGACGGATGTGGCCTTTTCGCGTCCATCTGCGTGCGTTTTCGACATCCGGCGGATCATCCGGATAGCTACGGCTGACGAGGCAATGACACATGGCGACTAAAGCGATCACACCGGGCAGCACCAACAAGCGCCGCATCCGCAAGGTCTTCGGCGACATCCACGAAGTGGTGCAGATGCCGAACCTGATCGAGGTCCAGCGCGAGAGCTACGAGCAGTTCCTGCGCTCCGACAAGTCGATCGGCCATGTCTCGGGTCTCGAGAAGACGCTGCGCAGCGTGTTCCCGATCCAGGATTTCGCCGGCACCGCCTATCTCGACTTCGACGATTACGTCCTCGAAAATCCGAAGTTCGACGTCGAGGAATGCCGCCAGCGCGGCATCACCTATGCAGCGCCGATGCGTGTCACGCTGCGCCTGACCGCGTTCGAGGTCGATCCGGACACCGAAGCCAAGTCGGTCATCGATATCAAGGAGCAGGACGTCTACATGGGCGACATGCCCTTGATGACGGGCAACGGCACCTTCTTCATCAACGGCACCGAGCGCGTCATCGTCAGCCAGATGCACCGGTCGCCGGGCGTGCTGTTCGACCATGACCGCGGCAAAACCCATGCCTCGGGCAAGTTCCTGTTCGCCGCGCGCGTCATCCCCTATCGCGGCTCGTGGCTCGATTTCGAGTTCGACGCGAAGGACGTCGTCAACGTCCGTATCGACCGCAAGCGCAAGCTGCCGGTCACGACGCTGCTCTATGCGCTGGGCATGACCAGCGAGGACATCCTCAACCACTTCTACAACCGCATCTCCTACGTCCGTGGTTCGGGCGGCTGGCAGATCCCGTTCGCCGCCGAGAACTGGCGCGGGCAGAAGCCGTCGTTCGACATCGTCGATGCGAAGACCGGCGAAGTCGTGTTCCCGGCCGGTCAGAAGATCAGCCCACGCGCGGCCAACAAGGCGGCGAAGGACGGCCTGACCGACCTGCTGATCCCGACCGAGGAGATCTTCGGCCGCTACAGCGCGTACGACCTCATCAACGAGAAGACCGGCGAGATCTATATCGAGGCTGGCGATGAAGTGTCGGCCGAGAACCTCGAGAAGCTGGACAAGGCCGGGATCGAGCGCGTCGAGCTGCTCGACATCGACCACATCTCGACCGGTGCGTGGATCCGCAACACGCTGAAGGTCGACAAGGCCGAGGAGCGCGAGCAGGCGCTGAGCGACATCTACCGCGTCATGCGCCCCGGCGAGCCGCCGACGCTGGAGACGGCGGAGTCGCTGTTCGCCGGCCTGTTCTTCGATCCGGAGCGCTACGACCTGTCGGCCGTGGGCCGCGTGAAGCTGAACATGCGTCTGGAGCTGGACGCGCCGGACACGCACACCACGCTGCGCACCGAGGATATCCTGGCCGTCGTCAAGACGCTGGTCGACCTGAAGGACGGCAAGGGCGAAGTCGACGACATCGACAACCTTGGCAACCGTCGCGTGCGTTCGGTCGGCGAGCTGCTGGAGAACCAGTATCGCGTCGGACTTCTCCGCATGGAGCGTGCGGTCAAGGAGCGCATGTCGTCGGTCGACGTCTCGACCGTCATGCCGAACGACCTCATCAACGCGAAGCCCGCGGTCGCCGCGGTGCGCGAGTTCTTCGGTTCGTCGCAGCTGTCGCAGTTCATGGACCAGACGAACCCGCTGTCCGAAGTGACGCACAAGCGTCGCGTCTCGGCGCTCGGGCCGGGCGGTCTGACGCGTGAGCGCGCCGGCTTCGAAGTCCGCGACGTTCATCCGACCCACTATGGCCGCATCTGCCCGATCGAGACGCCGGAAGGCCCGAACATCGGCCTCATCAACTCGCTCGCCAGCTTCAGCCGCGTGAACAAGTACGGCTTCATCGAGACGCCGTACCGTAAGGTCATCGACCAGAAGGTCACCGACGACGTCGTCTATCTGTCGGCGATGGAAGAAGCCAAGCACACGATCGCGCAGGCCAACGCCGAAGTCGACGGCGACAGCCGCCTGACCGAGGAACTGGTGTCGGCCCGTCAGGCCGGCGAATTCCTGATGGCGCTGCCCGAGACGATCACGCTGATGGACGTCAGCCCGAAGCAGCTCGTCTCCGTCGCCGCATCGCTGATCCCGTTCTTGGAGAACGATGACGCGAACCGCGCGCTGATGGGATCGAACATGCAGCGTCAGGCCGTGCCGCTGGTGAAGGCGGAAGCGCCCTTCGTCGGCACCGGCATGGAAGAGACGGTCGCGCGTGATTCCGGCGCCGCCATCGGCGCACGCCGCGCCGGTATCGTCGATCAGGTCGATGCCGCACGCATCGTCATCCGCGCGACCGGCGATATCGATCCGGGTCAGAGCGGCGTCGACATCTACACGCTGATGAAGTTCCAGCGGTCGAACCAGTCGACCTGCATCAACCAGCGTCCGCTGGTGAAGGTGGGCGACGTGGTCGAGGCCGGCGACGTGCTGGCCGACGGTCCGTCGACCGAGTTCGGCGAGTTGGCGCTGGGTCGCAACGCGCTCGTCGCGTTCATGCCGTGGAACGGCTACAACTATGAGGATTCGATTCTTATCAGCGAGCGGATCGTGAAGGACGACGTGTTCACGTCGATCCACATCGACGAGTTCGAGGTGATGGCCCGCGACACTAAGCTCGGGCCGGAGGACATCACCCGCGACATCCCGAACGTCGGCGAGGAAGCGCTGCGCAACCTCGACGAGGCGGGCATCGTCTACATCGGCGCCGAAGTGGAGCCGGGCGACATCCTGGTCGGCAAGATCACGCCGAAGGGCGAAAGCCCGATGACGCCGGAGGAGAAGCTGCTCCGCGCCATCTTCGGTGAAAAGGCGTCGGATGTTCGCGACACGTCGCTGCGCCTGCCGCCGGGCGTGTCGGGGACGATCGTCGACGTACGCGTCTTCAATCGCCACGGCATCGACAAGGACGAGCGCGCGATGGCGATCGAGCGCGAGGAGATCGAGCGCCTGAAGAAGGACTCGGACGACGAGCGCACGATCCTCAACCGTGCGACATGGTCGCGCCTGAAGGATATGCTGATCGGCCAGACCGCGACGGCGGTGCCGAAGGGCCTGAAGAAGGGCGCCGCGATCGATCAGGACCTGCTTGACAGCGTTGATCGTCACGAGTGGTGGAAGTTTTCGGTCGCCGATGACGGCGTGCAAGCGAACCTGGAGGCCGTGAAGGTCCAGTACGACGAGGCCGCCAAGCGCATCACCGACAAGTTCCACGATCGTCGTGAGAAGCTGGAGCGTGGTGACGAGCTGCCGCCGGGCGTGCTGAAGATGGTCAAGGTGTTCGTCGCGGTGAAGCGCAAGCTGCAGCCGGGGGACAAGATGGCCGGCCGTCACGGCAACAAGGGCGTCATTTCGCGCATCCTGCCGCAGGAGGACATGCCGTTCCTAGAGGACGGCACGCCGGTCGATCTGGTGCTCAACCCGCTGGGCGTGCCGTCGCGCATGAACGTCGGTCAGATCTTCGAGACGCATCTGGGCTGGGCCGCGCGCGGGCTGGGCCAGCAGATCACCCATGCGCTGGAAGAATGGCGTGAGGCGAACCCCGAGCCCAAGGCCGGCGCGATGCCGGAAGCGGTCAAGGATCGTCTGAAGACGGTGTACGGCGAGCAATACCATGCCGAGATCGATGCCCGCTCCGGCGAGCAGATCGTCGAGCTGGCTCAGAACCTGAAGAACGGCGTGCCGATGGCGACGCCGGTGTTCGACGGCGCGCGCGAGGCCGATGTTTCGGCGATGCTGGAGCTGGCCGGGCTCGACACCTCGGGTCAGGTCGATCTGTTCGACGGGCGCACCGGCGACACGTTCGACCGCAAGGTGACCGTGGGCTACATCTACATGCTGAAGCTCCACCATCTCGTCGACGACAAGATCCACGCGCGTTCGATCGGGCCGTACAGCCTGGTCACCCAGCAGCCGCTGGGCGGCAAGGCGCAGTTCGGCGGACAGCGCTTCGGCGAAATGGAGGTCTGGGCGCTCCAGGCCTACGGCGCGGCCTATACCCTGCAGGAAATGCTGACGGTGAAGTCGGACGACGTCGTCGGGCGCACCAAGGTCTACGAAGCGATCGTCAAGGGCGACGATACGTTTGAAGCGGGCATTCCGGAGAGCTTCAACGTGCTCGTCAAGGAAATGCGCTCGCTGGGCCTGAACGTCGAGCTCAAGAACAACGAGCTGGACGCCGACGGCGAGCCGATCGCGCAGGCGGCCGAGTGATCTGACAGAATACCGTTCGTCCTGAGTAGCCGCTGAGCGAAGTCGAAGCGGCGTATCGAAGGACAGAGTGCCGCGAAGATCCTTCGATACGGGCCTTCGACACGCTCAGTCCCTACTCAGGACGAACGGATTTGATTTTGACCCTCCACGGGGACTGAAAAATGAACGAACTGACCAACTTCGCCAATCCGCTCGTCAAGCCGGAGACCTTCGACCAGATCCAGATCGGGATCGCGTCGCCGGATCGCATCCGCTCGTGGTCGTTCGGCGAGATCAAGAAGCCCGAGACCATCAACTATCGCACGTTCAAGCCCGAGCGTGACGGCCTGTTCTGTGCGCGCATCTTCGGTCCGATCAAGGATTACGAGTGCCTGTGCGGCAAGTACAAGCGCATGAAGTACAAGGGCATTGTCTGCGAAAAGTGCGGCGTCGAAGTCACCGTCTCGAAGGTCCGCCGCGAGCGCATGGGCCATATCGAGCTCGCCGCGCCGGTCGCGCACATCTGGTTCCTGAAGTCCCTCCCCTCGCGCATCGGTCTGCTGCTCGACATGCAGCTCAAGCAGCTCGAGCGCGTGCTGTATTTCGAGAGCTACATCGTCATCGAGCCGGGCCTGACGCCGCTGGAGAAGTACCAGCTGCTGACCGAGGACGAGCTGCTCGACGCGCAGGACGAATATGGCGAGGACGCCTTCTCGGCCGGCATCGGCGCGGAAGCGGTCAAGCAGATGCTGATCGACCTCGACCTCGAGGGCGAGCGCAAGGAGCTGCTCGAGGAGCTGGCGACGACCAAGTCGGAGCTGAAGCCCAAGAAGATCATCAAGCGGCTGAAGGTTGTCGAGAGCTTCATCGATTCGGGCAACCGCCCCGAATGGATGATCCTCGACGTCGTGCCGGTCATCCCGCCCGAGCTGCGCCCGCTGGTGCCGCTGGACGGTGGCCGCTTCGCGACGTCGGACCTGAACGACCTGTATCGCCGCGTCATCAACCGCAACAACCGCCTGAAGCGGCTGATGGAACTGCGCGCGCCGGACATCATCGTCCGCAACGAAAAGCGCATGTTGCAGGAGGCGGTCGACGCCCTCTTCGACAACGGCCGTCGCGGCCGCACGATCACGGGCGCCAACAAGCGTCCGCTGAAGTCGCTCAGCGACATGCTGAAGGGCAAGCAGGGCCGCTTCCGCCAGAACCTTCTGGGCAAGCGCGTCGACTATTCGGGCCGTTCGGTCATTGTCACCGGTCCGGAGCTGAAGCTGCACCAGTGCGGCCTGCCGAAGAAGATGGCGCTCGAGCTGTTCAAGCCGTTCATCTACGCGCGCCTAGACGCCAAGGGTCTGTCGATGACCCTGAAGCAGGCGAAGAAGTGGGTCGAGAAGGAGCGCAAGGAAGTCTGGGACATCCTGGACGAGGTGATCCGCGAGCATCCCGTGATGCTGAACCGCGCACCGACGCTCCATCGTCTCGGCATCCAGGCGTTCGAGCCCGTGCTGATCGAGGGCAAGGCGATCCAGCTGCACCCGCTGGTCTGCTCGGCGTTCAACGCCGACTTCGACGGCGACCAGATGGCCGTCCACGTCCCGCTGTCGCTCGAAGCGCAGCTGGAAGCACGCGTCCTGATGATGTCGACCAACAACATCCTGTCGCCCGCGAACGGCAAGCCGATCATCGTGCCGTCGCAGGACATGGTGCTGGGTCTCTACTATCTGTCGATGGAGAAGACCGGCGAGCCGGGCGAAGGCATGCTGATCTCCGACATGTCGGAGGTGCATCAGGCGCTGAACGCGGGTGCGGTGACGCTGCACACGAAGATCGTCAGCCGCGTACCGCAGACCGACGAGAAGGGCGTTTCGAGCATGAAGCGCTACGAGACGACGCCCGGCCGCATGCTGCTGGGCGAGACCCTGCCGCAGTCGCACAAGGTGCCGTTCGAGACGGTCAACCGCCTGCTCACGAAGAAGGACGTCACCGACGTCATCGACGAGGTCTATCGCCACACCGGCCAGAAGGAGACGGTGCTGTTCGCCGACGCCATCATGGCGCTGGGCTTCCGCCACGCGTTCAAGGCCGGCATCTCCTTCGGCAAGGATGACATGATCATCCCCGCCGAGAAGGAGAAGATGGTCGACGACACGCGCGACCAGGTGAAGGATTACGAGCAGCAGTATCAGGACGGCCTGATCACGCAGCAGGAGAAGTACAACAAGGTGATCGACGCCTGGAGCCGTTGCGGCGACCAGGTGGCCGGCGCGATGATGGACGAGATCAAGGCGGTGAAGCGCCTGGACAACGGCCGCGAAGCACCGATCAACTCGATCTACATGATGGCCCACTCCGGTGCCCGCGGTTCGCAGGCGCAGATCAAGCAGCTGGCCGGCATGCGCGGCCTGATGGCCAAGCCGTCGGGCGAGATCATCGAGACGCCGATCATCTCGAACTTCAAGGAAGGCCTGACCGTCCTCGAATACTTCAACTCCACCCACGGCGCCCGCAAGGGTCTCGCGGACACGGCATTGAAGACCGCCAACTCCGGCTACCTCACCCGCCGCCTCGTCGACGTGTCGCAGGATTGCGTCATCATGGAGGAGGATTGCGGCACCGAGCGCGCGCTGGAGATGAAGGCGATCGTTCAGGGCGGCAGCACCATCGCGTCGCTGGGCGAGCGCATCCTGGGCCGTACGACGGCGCAGGACGTGGTCGACAAGGACGGCAAGGTCGTCATCCCGTCGGGCACGCTGCTCGACGAGCCGATGATCACGCAGATCGAGGCGCTGAACGTACCGGGCATGAAGATCCGCTCGCCGCTGGTCTGCGAAGCCAAGATCGGCGTGTGCGGCAAGTGCTACGGGCGCGACCTCGCTCGCGGTACGCCGGTCAACATCGGCGAGGCGGTCGGCGTGATCGCGGCGCAGTCGATCGGCGAGCCGGGTACGCAGCTGACGATGCGCACCTTCCACATCGGCGGTGCGGCGCAGCTGAACGAGACCAGCAACCTGGAGGCGCATGCCGACGGTACGGTCGAGTTCCGCGACCTGCGTGTCATCATGGACCAGCGTGGCCGTCGCGTCGTGCTGAGCCGGTCGGGCGAAGTCGCGATCGTCGACATGGACGGCCGCGAGCTGTCGTTGGATCGTATCCCCTACGGTGCGTACATGCTGTTCGACGACGGGCACATCGTGTCGAAGGGCGACCGGATGGCGGAGTGGGATCCGTTCACCATGCCCGTCATCACCGAGACGGCCGGTACGGTGAAGTATCAGGACCTGATCGACAACAAGACGATGACGGAACAGGCCGACGAGGCGACGGGCATCACTCAGCGCGTCGTCACCGAGAACCGCGGCATCGGTGCCAAGGCGAAGGAGGACCTGCGTCCGCGCCTGACCCTGACGGGTGCCGGTGGCGAGGCGGATGCCGCGCGCTACATGCTGGCACCGGGTGCGGTGCTGTCGGTCGAGGACAATGCGACGGTGCAGGCGGGCGACGTGCTCGCCCGTGTCGCCCGCGAGTCCGCCAAGACCCGCGACATCACCGGCGGTCTGCCGCGCGTCGCCGAGCTGTTCGAGGCGCGCAAGCCTAAGGAGAACGCGATCATCGCGAAGGTCTCGGGCCGTGTCGTGTTCGGCAAGGACTATAAGGCGAAGCGCAAGATCGGCATCATGCCCGAGGATGGCAGCGACATCGTCGAGTATCTGGTGCCGAAGTCGAAGGTGATCGACGTTCAGGAAGGCGATTACGTCAAGCGTGGCGACAACCTGATCGGCGGCAGCCCCGATCCGCACGACATCCTGGAAGTGCTCGGCATCGAGCCGCTGGCCGAATATCTGGTCAGCGAAATCCAGGAAGTCTATCGACTGCAGGGCGTGAAGATCAACGACAAGCACATCGAGGTGATCGTTCGCCAGATGCTGCAGAAGGTCGAGATCACCGACGGCGGCGACACCACGCTGCTGGCCGGCGAGCAGGTCGATCGTGACGAGATGGACGAGCACAACGCCAAGCTCGACAAGAAGCAGGCGCGTGCGCAGGGCAAGCCGGTGCTGCTCGGCATCACCAAGGCGTCGCTGCAGACCCGCAGCTTCATCTCGGCGGCTTCGTTCCAGGAGACGACGCGCGTTCTCACCGAGGCTTCGGTGCAGGGCAAGATCGACAACCTGAACGGCCTGAAAGAAAACGTGATCGTCGGCCGCCTGATCCCGGCGGGTACGGGTGCGGGCATGAACCGCCTGCGCGTGGCGGCCACGTCGCGCGACGCGGCCCTGCGCGCGCAGCACCGGGCACTGGCCGCGGCGACGATGGTCGTCGCACCGGACTCGGCGGCGCAGGAGCATGAGGCGGAACTGGCACGCAATGCCCGTGACGCCGGCGGCACCGGCGACGACGCGCTGGCCGAGGTCGTGACGAGCGGCACCGGCACGGACGCCGATGCCGGCGAGTATCTGAACACCGGGGAGTAATCGCCCCCGGCAACGGATATCGACAGACTGCGAAAGCGCCGTCCGGGCAACCGGGCGGCGTTTTTCGTTATCGGTGCGACTGCGACGATACCGACAGCGATCTGGGCGGATTTCCACACGGGGCCGCGGATTGAACGCTATGGCTTCAGGTCGTCCGTTGACGTGGCCGCATGGCGCGATGTCCGGCCACGCCTCGTCATCTTGTTGATATACCGTGCTATTTCGATCATAGCCATTGACGCTACGACGGCTGCGCTGCAACCCAGGCGGGATGATGCCCTCGCCTGCCGCATCCGTTACGATGGTGCATGCCTCGCATCATCGCCCCGCTCGTCCTGATGCTCGTCCCGTCGGCAGCCGTGGCACAGACCGCGACACCCACCGAGCAGAAGGAAGCCAAGGCGCCCGCGACGCCGTCGGTCAGCGGCTATCCCGCCGCCGCAAACGGCGACGGTGCCTCGCCCGGCGGGTACAACCAGTCACGCTGGGCCGAGGACTGGCGCAAGATGCGGCTGCCGGCGAATCGCGACGATCTTCTCGATCGGCTGAAGTTCCTGCCGCTCGATGGCGACGGCGACGTGTATCTGACGCTGTCGGGCGAGGCGCGGTTGCGGGTCAATCACACCACCAATCCGGGTCTGCGCGACGTGCGGGCGCAGCGGCAGGACATCAACCGGCTCGTCGCGGGTGCAGACTTGCATCTCGGCCCACACTTGCGCGTCTATGGCGAGATCGCGCATGGCGGCATCTCGGGCGTCGAGCTGGGCGTGCCGGCCGCGTCCCTGCGCAACGATGTCGTCGCGCAGCAATATTTCGTCGAGGCGACGGGCGATGTCGGCGGCGTCGCGATCGGCTTACGCTATGGGCGGCAGGAGTTCGCCGACGGTCCCAATCTGCTGGTGTCGCAACGCGACAACAACACGGTCCGCTACACGCTGAACGGCTGGCGCGGCTGGGCGCGGGGGCGCACCCTGCGCATCGACGCGTTCGACCTGAAGCCGACGCAATATGGCGATCTGGGTGCCGACGACGATATCATCGATCCGGCACGGCGCTTCTCGGGCGTGACGCTGGGTATTACCGTGCCGACAACGTGGCTGGGCGGATCGAAGCTGTATTTCGATCCGTTCTTCTGGCGGCGGCGCAACGATGTCGGGGCGTGGGGCGGCCGGATCGGCCCGGCGGAGCGCTTTTACCTCGGCGCTCGGCTGTGGGGCGATGCCGGGCGCTACACCATTGACTGGTCGGTGAACCGGCAATGGGGCAGCTACATCAACCAGGATATCGATGCCTGGCAGGTGTTTGTGGCGCAGACGTACCGGCTGGGCCAAAAACCATCGAGCCCGCGCGTGGGCGTCCATTTCGACTATGCCAGCGGCGGCGGTGGCTATGGCGACGGACGCCTGCGCAACGCCTATGCCCCGTTCGGCAACAACATCTACTACAGCTATCAGCTGTTCCTGACCCCGTCGAACCTGATCGCGGTCGCGCCGAATGTAACCTTCTCGCCGGTCGCGCCCGTGCGGGTGACGGCGGAATATATGCTGACGTGGCGCGATTCGACGAATGACGCAGTCTATCGCGCGAACGGCCAGCCCTTCGCGGGCACGCAGCGGGTGAGCGATGCCAAGATCGCCGACGTCACGCGGTTGCAGGCGGTGTGGACGATCACCCCGCGCCTGTCGCTCACCGGCCGCTACGAACATCTGGCAGCCGGCCCGTCGCTGACGAAGGCGGGCTATCGCAGTTCGGACTTCCTCACCGGGTGGCTCAGTTTCCGGTTCTAGCCGATCTCGACGATCCGCGTGCCGAGGCGTTCCGCCTCGCGCATGTCGTGCGTGACGAGGACGATCGGCAACCGCGTTTCCGCCTGCAGCGTGACGATCGCCTTCTCGATCTCGGCGCGGCGCGCGGCGTCTAGCGAGGAGAGCGGCTCGTCGAGCAACAGCACCTCCGGGTCCGACAGCAGCGCCCGGCCGATCGCGACGCGGCGAGCCTCGCCACCCGACAGCGTGCGCGGCCAGCGATCGAGCAGGTGGCCGATGCCGAGCATCGCGACGGTGGCGGCCAGCGCCCCCTCGCCCGCCGCACCGTAAAGCAGATTCGCGCGGACGCGACGGTGCGGGAACAGGCGTGAGTCCTGAAACACATAGCCGATGCGGCGGCGGTGCGGCGGCACGTCGATTGCCCCCTCCGTATCCAGCAGCGTCCGCTCGCCGATGCGGACATGACCGCGGGCGGGACGGATGAGGCCGGCGATCATGTTGAGGATGCTGGTCTTGCCCGCACCCGATGGCCCGAAGAGCACGGTGACCCCGCCGTCGGCGACGAAGCGGCAGGCGATCGGGCGCTCGCCGATCTGCCCGGCAACATCGACGTCAAAGCGCATGATGCCCCCGCCCGGCCCGCCGCGCGAGCAGTTCCGACACGATCAGAGCGGCGAGCGAAAGCGCGACCGATACCGCCGCCAGCTTCCACACCGTCGCCTCCGCGCCCGGCACCTGCAAGGCGGCGTAGATAGCGAGCGGCAGCGTTTCGGTTTCGCCCGGCACGTTGCTGACGAAGGTGATCGTCGCACCGAATTCGCCGAGCGCACGGGCGAAGCCGAGCACGACGGCGGCGAGGATGCCGGGCACGCTGAGCGGCAGCGTGATCGTCGCGAACACGCGCCACCGCCCTGCCCCCAGCGTCCGCGCGGCGCTTTCCAGCCGACGGTCGACGCCCTCGATCGACAGCCGGATCGCGCGCACCATCAGCGGCAGCGCCATGACCGCGCTGGCGATCGCCGCCCCGGTCCAGCGGAACAGCACGCCGCCGCTCATACTGCTGAGCGGGCCGCCGGGCGCGAAGGCGAGCAATAGCAACCAGCCGGTCACCACCGGCGGCACCACCAGCGGCAGATGGACGATCGCGTCGAGCAGGATGCGCCCCGGAAACCGCACCCGCGCCAGCACCCAGGCGAGCGCGAAGGCGATCGGCAGGACGGCGGCGATCGCGACCCCGCCGACCTTCAGCGACAGCCAGACCACGCCCCACTGTTCGGGCGTCAGCGTCACCCGGCGATAAAGCCGAAGCGGCGGAAGATCGCGCGGCCGCGCGGCGACAGCAGAAAGGCGCGGAACGGTGCGGCGTCAGGGCTGGTCGATTGTTTCAGGACCGCGATCGGATAGCGGATCGGGAGGTGACTGGCGGCGGGGAACACCGCCACGACGCGCACCGCCTGCGATGCGCGCGCGTCGGTCGCATAGACGATGCCGAGGGGGGCGGCACCGCGCTCGACCAGTGCCAGCGCGGCCCGGACATTCTCCGCCCGAACGATACGCGGGGCCACCGCCGCCCAGTCGCCGAGTCGCTCCAGCGCCGCCTGACCATAGCGTCCCGCCGGCACCGCGGCGGGATCGGCCATCGCCAGCCTGCCCTCGCCCAGCACCCGCGCCAGATTGCCGCCGCGGCCGAGGTGCACGGCGGTACGCGTGGTGCGCGGGGCGACGAGGACGAGGCGATTGCCGAGCAGGTCGGCGCGCGTGCCGGGACGGACAAAGCCCTTCGCCGCCAGCGCATCCATCCACGCCTCGTCGGCGGAAACGAACAGGTCCGCCGGCGCCCCAGCCATCGCCTGCCGCGCCAGCGCCGATGATGCCGCGAAGGAGACGCGCGGACGCGGGTAGCCGGCCCGTGCCCAAGCGTCGGCGGCGGCGGTCATCGTCTCCTGGAGGCTGGCGGCGGCCAGCACCACCGGTGCGGCAGGGGGCGGCGCCGCACCCATCAGGAACACCACGGCGAACAGGGTAGCGAGACGGCTAAACATCGGAACGACAGCGTCCTTTCACGACGCCGCTATATCGTGCCGAGGTCGTTTTGCCAGCGGCGTCAGCCGACGACGAGGCAATCCTTGCCCGACCGCTTTGCCCGGTAGAGCGCATCGTCGGCGACGCGGATCGCGCCGCGGCGGTCGCCCCCCATCGTCGCCAGACCGGCCGAGAAGGTGATCGTCCCGATCGACTCGCCCGTGTCCTGATTGACGAGCGAGCGTCGCGCGAGATGGCCGCGCACCGCGTCCAGCCGCTCATACGCCTGTTGGGGCGTGCAATTCTCGAAGAGGCAGACGAACTCCTCCCCGCCGTATCGCGCGACCTCGGCGTAACGGGCGAGGTCGCTTCGCAGCAGCTTCGCGAAGAAGCGCAGGACGCGGTCGCCGGCGTCGTGACCGTGGCGATCGTTGACCGACTTGAAGTCGTCGATGTCGCAGATCGCGACCGTCGCGCCGCAGTCCGGGTCGAGCGCCGCCATGCGCGTATCGAACCAGCGCCGGTTGGGCAGGCCGGTCAGATGATCGCAGTCGGCATCGCGCCGTGCGGATTCGACCTTCGCGCGCAACGCATCGGTCTCGCGACGGGCGTTCTCCAGCCGGCCCTCCATCTCCCGCGTTGCCTCAACGACATCGCGGGTCAGCGGGATCAGCCGGTCGAGCGCACCGACCGGATCGTTCGCCGCCACCCGCATCTGCTGGTCGAGCGCGGCGCCATAGCCGCGCGCCGATTCCTGCGACTGAGCAACGATGCTCAGCGCCTCTTCCAGCCGCGCCGCCAGCGCGCCGGCGACATCGGACACCAGCGCGGGCGGGATGCCATCCACCGGCGGGACGATCTGGGCCAGCAGATCGTCGGTCAGGCGGCCGTGTTCGCGCAGCAGCGCCGCGATCGCGGAAACGGTGGGCGGATGACCGACCATCTGCTCCTGCGCAATCCGCAGATTGTGCGGCGTCACCGACAGGTCGTGCGTCGACAGGAAGTTGCCGATGTCGTCCATCAATGTGCGACGCGCGATCTCGCGCGGTGCGGCGGTCGGTGCCGATGTCGGCTTCGCGCCGCGCCACCAGTCGGTCAGTCGGATCTGTGCGGCGGTCATCGGGCAGCTCTTGCGGTCGCCAGAGTCGGGGCGGGCGTCCGTGATCGATCGCGCGGCGGAGGGCCGGCGGCGGGGATGGTGTCGCGATTGCCCACCATTGCCTCGATCTCCTGCCAGCGGTCGCCGAACCAGCGCTCGCCGCGCTCGGTGCGCAGGATCGGGTCGGACGGGGCGGCGTTCAGCGTGGTGATGTCCTCATACGGCACGAACCGCGCCGTGGGGATGTCGTAGAAGGCGCGCACCCGCGGATTGGTCGGCGCAGCTTCGTCGCAACCGATGACGAGGCCAAGCCGTCCCGAATGCAGCCGCACGACCCCCCCCAGCGGAAAGATGCCGATACTGGCGATGAAGGTGTCGAGCATCCGCGTGTCGAAATGCCCCTCCCACTCCAGCATCCGCGCCAGTGCTGCGTTGGGGCTCCAAGGCCGCTTGTAGGGACGCACCGAAGTGATCGCGTCGTAGACGTCGCAGATCGCACCCATCCGTGCCCAGACGCTCAGCTCGTCGCCCTTCAGCCCGAACGGGTATCCCCCGCCATCGACGCGCTCGTGATGATGCAGGCAGACGTCGAGCGCGATTTCGTTCACTTCGGCGCTCTTCTTCAGCAACGCATGGCCGGCACCGGGATGACTGCGGATGATGCGCAGCTCGTCCGAATCGAGCGCACCGGCCTTGTCGAGCACCGTATCCGGCATCGCCATCTTGCCGATATCGTGCAGTAGCCCGGCGATCCCCGCCTGCTGCACCTGATCCTCGGTCATGCCGAGCTGGCGTGCGAGGTTCATCATCAGCGCGCAGACCGCGACGGAGTGGAGGTACGTGTATTCGTTCTTGGTCTTCAGCCGGGTGACGTTGAGCATCGCCGACCGGTCGCGCTCCATCGACGCGGCGATCTCCTCGACCAGTGGCGACACTTCGGCGATCTGGACGGCATTGCCCAGCCGCGCCTCGGAGAACATGCGGGTGACCGCGACCTTCGATCGTTCGACGGTTTCGCGGGCGCGGTCGATTTCCTTCAGCTTCGGCGTCCGGCGGCGGCCGCCGCGGCGCTCGACCAGCACGATCGGCTCGGCGACCTCAGGCGTCTCGGCGTCCGGTGCTGCCGCAGGCTTCGGCATCACGCTGCGCGACTGGTCGATCGTCACCTCGGTGATCTTCGACTGGCGCAGCAGTTCGAGATCGGCCGCATCCTCGAGCAGGAAGCGGCTGCGCCAGAACGGATTATCGAGCCACGAACACTCAATCGAGTGAACGAACATTCCCAGTTGCACCTGCGCCACTGGAAGCCGAACCAGCATCAATCAACCTCCGCCCCGATGTGAAGCGCAGGTTGTGACGCAAGAGATTTAATGCCGGGTTAGCCGCCCTGGATTTTCGCCGACCAATATATCCAAAATGAAAGCATCAGTTGTCGTCGCCCATGCGAAGAGCGGCGATAAAGGCTTCCTGGGGAATGCTGACGCTGCCGTACTCGCGCATGCGCTTTTTGCCTTCCTTCTGCTTTTCCAGAAGTTTGCGCTTACGAGTCGCATCACCACCATAACATTTGGCGGTCACGTCCTTGCGTAGCGCGCTAATGGTTTCGCGCGCCACCACCTTGCCACCGATAGCCGCCTGAATGGGTATCTTGAACATATGGCGCGGGATCAAATCTTTCAGCCGCTCGCACATGCCGCGTCCGCGCTGTTCGGCCGTCGAGCGGTGGACGATCATGCTGAGCGCGTCGACGGGCTCGGCATTGACCATGATGCTCATCTTGACGAGGTCACCGGTGCGGTAACCGATCTGTTCGTAATCGAAGCTGGCATAGCCACGCGAGATACTCTTCAACCGGTCGTAGAAGTCGAACACGACTTCGTTGAGCGGCAGTTCGTAAGTCAGCTGCGCGCGACCGCCGACATAGGTCAGGTCGCGCTGGATGCCGCGGCGGTCCTGACACAGCTTCAGAATGCTGCCGAGATATTCGTCGGGGACGTAGATGACGGCCTTGATCCACGGTTCGTCGATCTCGGCGATGCGGTTGGGATCGGGCATGTCGGCAGGGTTATGGAGCTCGAGCGTACGCCCCTCCGCCTCGCCCGCCGCCTTGGTCAGCTGCAGCTTGTAGACCACCGACGGCGCGGTGGTGATGAGGTCGAGGTCGTATTCGCGGGTCAGCCGTTCCTGGATGATCTCCAGATGGAGCAGCCCGAGGAAGCCGCAGCGGAAGCCAAAGCCCAGCGCGGCGCTTGATTCGGTCTCGAAGCTGAACGACGCGTCGTTCAGCCGCAGCTTGCTGATGCTCTCGCGCAGCTTGTCGAAGTCGGCGGCATCGACCGGGAACAGGCCGCAGAACACGACCGGCTGGACTTCCTTGAACCCCTCCAGCGCCTGGAGCGCCGGGCGCTTGGCGTCGGTCAGCGTGTCGCCGACGCGCGCCTGCGCGACTTCCTTGATCTGCGCGGTGATGAAGCCGATTTCGCCGGGGCCGAGATCGGGCAGCTGCTCGATCTTCGGGCGGAACGCGCCGACACGGTCGACGAGGTGCAGCGTGCCGGTCGCCATGAACTTGACCTGCTGGCCGCGCCTGATGACGCCGTCGATGACGCGGACGAGGATGACGACGCCCAGATACGGGTCGTACCAGCTGTCGACCAGCATCGCCTTCAGCGGCGCGTCGCGGTCTCCCTTGGGCGGGGGGATGCGCTCGACGATCGCGTCGAGGATCTCCTCGATGCCGATGCCGGCCTTCGCCGACGACAGCACCGCGTTCGACGCGTCGAGGCCGATGATCTCCTCGATCTCTGCCTTCACCTTCTCGGGTTCGGCCGACGGCAGGTCGATCTTGTTGATGACGGGAATGATCTCGTGATCGTGCTCGATCGACTGATAGACGTTGGCGAGCGTCTGCGCCTCGACGCCCTGCGCGGCATCGACCACCAGCAGCGCGCCCTCGCACGCGGCGAGACTGCGCGACACCTCATAGGCGAAGTCGACGTGGCCCGGCGTGTCCATCAGATTCAGGACATGGCCCTTCCACTCCAGACGCACGGTCTGCGCCTTGATGGTGATGCCGCGCTCCTTCTCGATATCCATGTTGTCGAGCACCTGCGCCGACATTTCGCGCTCGGTCAGACCGCCGGTGCGCTGGATCAGGCGATCGGCGAGCGTGGACTTGCCGTGATCGATGTGGGCGATGATGGAAAAGTTGCGGATCAGCGAAAGGTCGGTTGCCATAACCGGCGCCCCTAGCATCTGTCGCGCGCCTTGCCAAAGGCGCGCGAGCAGGCGGATTCATCGCTTGATACGGCGCGACACCCCGGATATAGGCCGCGCCTCGCCACGCCGGGTTCGCCCGGCCGGCGCCGGTCGGGGAATAGCTCAGCCTGGTAGAGCACTGCCTTCGGGAGGCAGGGGCCGGAGGTTCGAATCCTCTTTCCCCGACCAATTTCTTCCCGCTACACACGCGTCGCGCGATGTCCGCGCCGGGAACGGGTGGCGTCATTCGGATCATCGATAAAAGGACGGCACCTGCGGCTCGACGCGGTCGGCCCAGCCTACCGGTCCAGCGCCCGAAGCTGCCGCGTCAGGCTCTCCGCCGCCCGCACGTAATCGGGGCCGCCGCATACCGTCCAAGTCTGCGGGATCCACAATACCGGGATGCCGCGCAGCGCCGGGTGGTGGAGCATCTCGGAGCCCTGATCTGTCACCGTCGCCGTGCCGCGCTCCATGACGAGCACGTCGGGCCGCGCGGCGACCATTTCCTCCACGCTCAGTTGCGACAGCATCGGCTTGCCGAGCTTGCCCGCGAGATTGACGAGGCCGACGCGGCGCATGAGGTCATCGACCAGCGTGCCGGTGCCGGTCATGTAGCCGCGCCGCTGGTAATAGGCAGCGACGCGCCCGCGACCCGGATTGCGCGGCAGAACGGCGAGGCGTGCATCCATCCGCGCGACGAGGGCCGCCGCGCGTTCGGGATGCCCCACCGCCTGCCCCACCGCCCGCAACTGCTCGGTGATCGCGCCATAGGTTTCGGCGCTGGGCAGGTCGAGCGGGCGATAGCGCAGCCGGGCCATCGTCGCGCTGCGATACTGCGGGATCGCGACGATCATGTCGGGCCTTGCGACCAGCAGGCTTTCCGACGTGTCGCGGACGATGGGCAAGCCGCCCGCCCGGTCGGCGGCGGCGGAGAGCGAGCGGTCGGTGGCGAAGCGGCTGAGTCCCGCTATCTGGCGGCGGTCGGCGACGGCGAGCAGCATCTGGTCGGCGCACAATGTGACCGACACGATGCGGCGTGGCGCGGGCGCCCCGGCCGCGGTCGGCAGCGCGGCGGACAGGACGAGAAGCAGGCGGCCGATCATGCCGCCTGCGATAGCCGGATCGTCGCGGGGAACAAGCGATGAGCCGCGCGCTGCTGATCGGCGGGCTGGCGGTGCTGGTGGTCGTGGCGGGTGTCCTGTCGCTGCTGCTGGGGACGGTGCCGGTCGGACTGGCGCGGCTAGTCGCGGTGGTGGCCGGGCATGGCGACCCGATCGTGCACACGATCCTGATCGACCTGCGTCTGCCGCGTACCGTCATCGCGCTGGCGGTGGGGGCGATGCTGGGGCTCGCTGGCGCGGTGCTGCAGGGGTATCTGCGCAACCCGCTCACCGATCCGGCGGTGCTGGGCACGTCGAGCGGTGCGGCGTTGGGGGCGGTGCTCGCGCTCTATTACGGGCTGGCGTTGCTGCATCCGCTGGTGTTGCCGGTGCTGGCGGTGGCGGGCGCGCTGCTCTCGCTGGTGCCGCTATTCGCGCTGGCCGGGCGGGCGGAAAGCCCCCTCACCCTGATCCTTGCCGGTGTCGCCGTGTCGACGCTGGCAACGGCGGGGGTCAGCCTGGCGCTGAACCTGTCGCCCAACCCCTTCGCCGCGATGGAAATCATGAGCTGGCTGATGGGATCAATCGAGAACCGGTCGGTCGAGCATGTCTGGATCGCGCTGCCATGCATCGCGGTGGGATCGGCGCTGCTGCTCGCCGACGGACGGGCGCTGGATGCGCTGACGTTGGGCGAGGACGGGGCGCGGACGCTGGGCGTCGATCTCGCGCGATTGCGGCTGCGCATCCTGCTCGGCGTCGCGATCGGTGTCGGTGGGGCGGTGGCGGTATCGGGAGCGATCGGCTTCGTCGGGCTGATCGTGCCGCACCTGATCCGCCCGCTGACCGACCGGTCCCCCTCCGCCGTGCTGCTGCCGTCGATGCTGGGCGGGGCGGTGCTGCTGACGCTGGCCGACGTCGGAGTGCGGCAGATCGCGACGTCGAGCGAGTTGAAGCTGGGCGTGGTGACGGCGTTCCTCGGCGTGCCGGTGTTCCTGACCTATCTGCTGAAGGAGCGGCGGATATGGTGACGATCGCTTGCGATGCGCTGTCGGTCTACCTCGGCGGACGGCAGGTACTGAACGGACTGTCGCTGACGCTGACGCCGGGCGCGGTGACCGGGATCATCGGGCCGAACGGCGCGGGCAAGTCGACGCTGCTGCGCACCATCGCGCGGCTGCTGCCCATTGCCGAAGGCTCCGTGACGATCGACGGCGCGGCGCTCGGCGACGTCGAGCGCCGCACCCTCGCGCAGACTATCGCCTATCTGCCGCAGGGCGGACAGGTGCATTGGCCGGTGTCGGTCGAGCGGCTGGTGTCGCTGGGCCGCCTGCCGCACCTCGCCCCCCTGTCGCGGGTCGGCGACGCGGACCGCGCAGCGATCGAGCAGGCGATGGCGCGGGCAGACGTGATGCACTTCCGCGACCGGATCGTCACCGAATTGTCGGGCGGCGAGCGTGCCCGCGTGTTGCTGGCGCGCGCGTTGGCGGTGGAGGCGAAGGCGCTGCTGGTCGACGAGCCGCTGGCGGCGCTCGACCCCGGTCATCAGATCGACGTGATGCGGCTGTTGCAGGCCGAGGCGGCGGTGGGGGCAACCGTCGTCGTTGTGCTGCACGACCTGACCGTGGCGGCGCGATATTGCGACCGGCTGGCGCTGATCGATGCCGGGCGGCTGGTCGCCGAGGGCGCGCCGCAAGAAGTCCTGACTCCCGAGCGGCTGGCGCGGGTTTACGGCATCACCGCCTGGATCGACGGCGACCGGATCGTGCCGCGCGACCGAACGGGCGTTGACGCCGCAGTGCAGCACGCCTAGGGGCGCGGTCGCTGGAGGTTCCGGGCAACCGGAATAATAGGGAACGGGGTTCGAGACCCCGGCTGCCCCTGCAACTGTGAGCGGAGAGCCACCACACCATATGCCATTGGGAGCGATCCCGAGAAGGCGGTGAGGATCGGCGTCGACCCGCAAGCCAGGAGACCTGCCCCCAGCAGTCGTCCTTCGTCCGGCCAGGGTGCGCCGAGCGGACGGGTAAATACCCGAGCGACGACATCGCCAGCCCGCGTCCGCGCGGGGGGCGAGGTCGTGCGCGCCCTCCCCCTCCGAACGGTCACGAGCTTCGACTGTCCGTTTGGGGTTATTACCAATGCTGAAGACTTCCGCGTTTCTCATCACGCTGCTCGCCTCCACGTCTGCCTTCGGCCAAGAGGCGCCCGCACCGAACGCCGCCGCCGCGACCACCAGCGACGAATCTGCCAACAAGGATATCGTCGTCACCGCGACGCGCACGCCGAAGGCCAGCGACGAGGTCGCCGCATCGGTGACCGTACTCGACAAGGCCGCGATCGACCGCTCGCAGGACATCAATATCGCAGACCTGCTGGTCCGCACGCCGGGCGTCACCCTGTCGCGCAACGGCGGCTTCGGCACGGCTACGTCGCTGCGCATCCGCGGCGCCGAAACCGACCAGACGGTCGTCGTGATCGACGGCGTGAAGCTGAACGATCCGTCCGCCGTCGGCGGCGGTTACAACTTCGGCAACCTGCTGACCGGCGACGCCGCGCGGATCGAGGTGCTGCGCGGGCCGCAGTCGATCCTGTGGGGCAGCCAGGCGATCGGCGGTGTCGTCAACATCGTCACACCGCTGGCGACGCGCGAACTCGAAGGGAGCTTCGACGTGGAAGCAGGCTCGCGCCGCACCGTCAGCGGGCGGGCCGCGATCGGCGGCAAGACCGGACCACTCGCCTGGCGGATCGGCGGCCAGACCTTCACCACGCAGGGCATTTCGGCGATCGCGAGCGGCACCGAGCTGGACGGCTACACCAACCGCAACGTCAGCGGCCGTGCGCTGCTGGACGTCGCGACCGGCGTCAGCATCGACCTGCGCGGCTTCTACAGCGACGGGCGCGTCGAGAATGACGGGTTCGGCGTCGACAGCCTGGAATATTCGCTGACCCGCGACTTCGTCGGCTACGCCGGCGTCAACGTCGACCTGCTCGACGGGCGGTTCCGCAACCGCTTCGGCTATGGCTACACCGACACCGATCGCGAGAACTACAACCCGCAGCGCGCCGCCAACCCGGCGACCGTCCGCGCGCTGACCTTCGACGCGGTCGGGCGCAACCGCCGGTTCGAATATCAGGGCAGCTTCGCGATCGCGCCGGGCTTCGACCTGACCGTCGGTGCCGAGAACGAGCGCTCGCGCTTCCGCAGTGTGTCGCCGCCCGCCGCGCTGACCACCGCCATCCCCGCCCCGATCCGCGGCACCGCGGAGATCACCAGCTTCTACGGCCAATTGAATGCCGAGGTCTTCACAGGCCTGACGCTGAGCGGCGGCGTGCGCAACGACGACCATAGCCGCTACGGATCGGAAACGCTCTTCGCCGGTGGCGGCGTCTACCGCGCGCCGTGGGGCACGATCGTCCGCGCCAATTACGGCGAGGGCTTCAAGGCGCCGTCGCTGTACCAGCTGTTCTCCGAATTCGGTAATCAGGCCCTGAACCCGGAGCGGGCGCACGGCTGGGAAGCGGGTGTCGAGCAGCGGTTCGTGAACGACGCGATCAGCGTCGGCGCGACGTACTTCGATCGCGACACGACCGACCAGATCGGCTTCAACAGCTGTTCGTCGACCTCGACCGACCCGCGCTGCTTCGCGATCGGCAGCACGACCGTCCGCCGCTTCGGCTATTACTTCAATATCGCCCGTGCCGAAGCCCGCGGCATCGAGGCGGCGGCCAGCGTGCGCGTCGCGAAGAATCTGCTGGTGGACGGCAACTTCACCTGGGCCAAGGCGACCGACCGGACGCCGGGCGCGGCGACCTTCGGTCGCTTCCTGGCGCGGCGCCCGCGGCACACCGCCAACGCATCGGCGAATTACACGTTCGACCAGGGTGGATCGGTCGGCGTCGCGGCACGCTGGTCGGGCGAGGCGTTCGAGAATGCTTCGAACACCGTGCGCTTCGCACCCTACACGCTGGTCGACCTGCGCGGCGACGTGCCGATCAGTTCGGCGGTGCGCCTGTTCGCGCGCGTCGAAAACGTGTTCGACGAGACGTACGTGACGGCTGCCGGGTACGGCAATCTGGGGCGCAGCTTCTACGCCGGGTTCCGCGGACGCTTCTGAACAGCGGTTCGTGCTGAGCGGAGTCGGAGGTGCCCTTCGACTTCGCTCAGGGCGAACGGATGTGATTGTGAACACTCCTTCAAAGCGACGGAAATCCATCATGACGACCGAACATGGCAATTCGACCCCGGTGTGGGTGGCACTGCTGACCGCGGCGAGTGGCGTCACGACGCTCGCGCTGGCTTGCGCCACGCCGTTCTCCGCGCTCGCCGCGCTGGCGGCGACGCGATTGCCGGCGCGAGGCGGCTATGCGCTGATGGCGCTGACCTGGGCGGTGTCGCAGGCGGTCGGCTTCTTCGTCCTGCACTATCCCCGCGATGAAACGACGCTGGCATGGGGGGTCGCGATCCTCACCGCCGCGCTGGCGGCGATGGTGGTCGCTCGACTCGGCGCTGCTGCCGTCGCCACACACGGTGCGGCGATGCGGCTGGCGACGGCGTTCGGCGTAGGGTTCCTAGCCTACAAGACGGCACTGCTCGGCTGGTCGCTGGTGCTGGGCGGCGTGCATACCGCCCTGTCGCCCTATTGGACAGCGCGGCAGTTCGGGCAGGAGGCGCTGATGCTGGCCGGTCTAGTCGCGATGTATCATGCGCTGGTGGCGCTGGGTGTGCCGGCGGCCAGACGCGTCGAGGCGGCGTAACGAGCTCAGCACGAACGGGGATTGGCCTACCCGCGCGCCAGTTTCAGCAGTCCATCCACATCCACATGCCGCTCCAGCGTCTCGGCGATCGAGTCGAGGGCGGCGTCCACCGACGCGGCGTGGTCAGGCCCGCGCGCCGTCGCGCCGATCTTCGTTAGCCACGCCGCCCGCTGCTCGGCGCGGGCGAACAGGCCGTGGATGTAGCAGCCGGCGACCAGACCATCGGCGCTGGTCGCGCCTTCGGGCATGGCGTCGATCCGGCCGAGCGGACGCCCCGTGTCGGGGCCGGTGGTGGCGCCGCAGTGGATCTCATACCCGTCGAATCGCGCGCCGAGCGCCTCCCCGGTCACCTGGCGTAGCGTCTTGGCGGGACCGAGCACGGTCTCGACGTCGAGCAGGCCGAGGCCGGGCGTCGTGCCCGCGGCACCCTCGATCCCCAGCGGATCGGCGACGCTGCGGCCGAGCATCTGGTAGCCGCCGCAGATGCCGAGCACCGGTCGGCCGCGACGATGGTGCGCGCGGATGTCGATGTCCCAGCCTTGCGCGGTGAGGAAAGTGAGGTCGGCGCGCGTCGCCTTCGATCCCGCCAGCACGATCAGGTCGGCGTCGGTGATCGGCGTACCGGGCGGGACCATGACCAGATCGACGTCCGGCTCCAGCCGCAGCGGATCGAGATCGTCGAAATTGGCGATGTGCGCGGTGATCGGGCAGGCGACGACCCGTCGCCCGCCCGCCGGCGCAGCCGGATGTTGAAGGATCACCGCATCCTCGCTCGGCAGACGGAAGGCATCCGCCATCCACGGGATCACGCCATAGCCGGGCCAGCCGGTGCGGTCGGCGATGGCGCGATAGCCGTCGTCGAACAGCGTCGGATCGCCGCGGAACTTGTTGACGAGGAAGCCGCGGATCATCGCCGCATCGGCGGGATCAATCACCCCGCGCGTGCCGACCAGCGCGGCGATGACGCCGCCGCGATCGATATCGCCGACCAGCACAACCGGCACGCCCGCCGCCCGCGCGAAGCCCATGTTGGCGATGTCGCCGGCGCGCAGGTTGATCTCGGCGGGGCTGCCGGCGCCTTCGACGACGACGATATCGGCCTGGGCTTCGAGCCGGTGGTAGCTCTCCAGCACTTCGGCAAGCAGCCCCTCCCGCCCCTCGCGCCAGAAGCGCGCGTCTAGCGTGCCGCGCACCTGTCCGCGCACGATCAGCTGCGAGCTGCGATCGCCCTGCGGCTTCAGCAGCACGGGGTTCATGTCGACGGTGGCGGGGGTGCGCGCGGCGATCGCCTGCGTCGCCTGCGCGCGGCCGATCTCTCCGCCGTCCATCGTGACGGCGGCGTTGTTCGACATGTTCTGCGGCTTGAACGGGCGGACCGTCAGGCCACGGTTGGCGAAGGCGCGGCAGAGGCCTGCGACCAGCACTGACTTGCCGACGTCGGAGCTGGTGCCCTGCAGCATCAGCGCAGGCATGATGCGGACCGTTCGGAGGGCATGATGTCAGCCACTACACGGCTCCTCGTGACGCCAGCGAGGCGGAGTCGCCATCGATACTCAACCGATCGGTTGAGCGTGAATGTTGAGACGAAAACACCTGCGATTCCCCTCGTGAAACCGGCCGGACGACGCTCAACCGATCGGTTGAGTATTGTTGGAGCCTGTTCGGGGATAGCGGCGGGGTGATGTGTAGGACAGCGGGAAGCCGCCGGCCTGCGCAGGGGCTCTTCATCCGGCACCCGTGAACTGTCCTTCGATACGCCGCTTCGACAAGCTCAGCGGCTACTCAGGACGAACGGGGTCAGGCACCACGGAACAGTCGAGGCCCGTCGAGATCAATGCGCCTTGCCGCGGGCGCGCTGCACCGCCTCGTAGATCAATACGACCACGCCGCCGACGACACCGCCGACGATCGCCGCGCCGATCGCCGCGACCACCCAGTGGACGACGCCCTGCGCGACCGGCGAGGCTGCCGCGACGACGTCGGCGGCATGTTCGATCGCGTGGGGGATTGCACCCAGCCTGAAGACCTCCAGCCCGTGGGCGATGATGCCACCGCCGACCCAGATCATCGCCGCGGTGCCGATGATCGACAGCGCGGACAGCAGCTTCGGCATCGCCGCGACCAGGCCGCGGCCGATCGCCTGCGACGCGGACGAGCGCGCCTGCGCCATGCTGAGGCCGATGTCGTCCATCTTCACGATCAGCGCGACGGCGCCATACACGCCGAGCGTGATCGCGATGCCGACGATCGCGAGCACGACGCCCTGTTCCCACAACGGCTTGTCGGTCAGGTCGGCGAGCGCGATCGCCATGATCTCGCCCGAAAGGATGAAGTCGGTACGGATCGCGCCGGTCACCTGCCGCGTCTCCAACACAGCAGGATCGGTGATGTCGGTCACCTCGTCGGCATGCTGGTGGCCGGTGATCGCGGCGATGACCTTCTCCGCGCCCTCGAAGCACAGATAGGTACCGCCGATCATCAGGATCGGCGTGATCGCCCAGGGCGCGAACGCACTGAGCAACAACGCAGCGGGCAGCAGGAAAACGAGCTTGTTGCGCAGCGAGCCCAGCGCGATCTTGCGGATGATCGGCAGTTCGCGGTCGGGCGACAGGCCGACGACATAGCGGGGCGTGACGGCGGTATCGTCGATGACGACACCCGCCGCCTTCGTGCCCGCACGGCCCGCGGCACCGGCCACGTCGTCGAGCGAGGCGCCCGCCAGCTTCGCCAGCGCGGCGATGTCGTCGAGCAGGGCAACCAAGCCACCGGGCATGCGCGTTTTCCGTTCGTTACATGAAAAAGTGCTCCGGCACGGGCCGGAGCACTCCGAAGCTATACCGGCCGGGCCATGTCAACCCGGCAGGCGTTCATCCGCCCGACGTGTCGACCCCGCCGCTGCCGCGGAACGGCGCGGTGCTGTCCTTGCCGAACTGGACGATCAACTCGCCGATCTCGCGCGCCTGCGCCATCGATCGGCTGCCTTGTTCGCGCAGATAATCGCCCTGGATCTTCATCACCTCGGCGAGATCCTTCGCCTGCGCGGCGGCGCGCATGGCGGCGAACGCCTCGCGTGCGTTGGCTTCGGCCTGGTCGAGCACCTTGATGCCGACCTGCGAGCCGCCCTCGGCGATCTTCTCGCCGCTGGCCTTCATCGCGGAGCCTGCTTCCTTCATGCGATCGGTCATGTCGTCCATGCTTGCCCTCCTGCCTTGATCCTGCACCTTCGAACGCACGAGCGCGGCAAAGCGCTCAACATTCGACGACGTTGACGGCCAGCCCGCCCTGGCTTGTTTCCTTGTACTTGCTGCGCATGTCCTCGCCGGTCTGGCGCATCGTCTCGATGACGGCGTCGAGGCTGACGACGTGGCTGCCGTCGCCGTGCAGCGCGAGATAGGCGGCGTTGATCGCCTTGATCGCGCCCATCGTGTTGCGTTCGATGCAGGGGATCTGGACGAGCCCGCCGATCGGATCGCAGGTCAGGCCGAGGTTGTGCTCCATGCCGATCTCGGCGGCATTCTCGACCTGGCGCGGCGTGCCGCCGAGCGCCGCGGCGAGACCGGCGGCGGCCATCGAGCAGGCGACGCCGACTTCGCCCTGGCACCCCATCTCGGCTGCGGAGATCGACGCGCGCTTCTTGTACAGGCTGCCGATCGCCGAAGCCGTCAGCAGCAGGTCGCGGCTGCCCGCGCGGGTCGCCCCGTGGACGAAGGCCTCGTAATATTTCATCACCGCCGGGATGACGCCCGCCGCCCCGTTGGTCGGCGCGGTGACGACGCGGCCGCCGGCGGCATTCTCCTCATTGACCGCGAGTGCCCACAGGCTGACCCAGTCGAACACCGCCGACGGGTCGGAGCGCGGGCCGCGATCGTTCAATTTGTCCTGCAATGCCTTGGCGCGGCGCGGCACCTTCAGCCCGCCGGGCAGGATGCCGTCGGTCGCGCAGCCGCGGCGGATGCTGCCGAACATCGCCTCGCGCACGCTGTCGAGGAAGGCGTCGGTTTCTTCCGCGGACCGCCACGCCGCCTCGTTCGCGCGTTCGAGGTCGGCGATCGAGCAATTCTGTTCGGCGGCGAGCGCCAGCATCTGTTCGCCGGACGAGAAGGGATAGGGCAGCGCGACGTTGGCGCGGGATTCGACCGCGCCCTCTTCCGCGATCGCACCGCCGCCGATCGAATAGAAGCGCGCACGCACCTCCGACCCGTCGTCCAGCGTGGCGACGAAGGTCAGGCCGTTGGGATGGCCGGGCAGAAAATCATGGCTGAACACGATGTCACGCGCCGGATCAAACGGAACCGGCAGCGTGCCGTCGATGTCGATAGAGTGGTTCGCGTCGATCGCGGCGATCATCGGCGGGATGGCGTCGGGGTCGACCGCTTCCGGCTCCCAGCCGGATAGGCCGACCATCACCGCAGTGTCGGTGGCATGGCCGCGGCCGGTCAGCGACAGGCTGCCGTGCAGGGTCGCGCACACGCGCACGACCGCGCGGTCGGCGATCGTGCCGGCGAAGGCACGCGCGGCGCGCATCGGGCCGACGGTGTGCGAACTCGACGGGCCGATGCCGATCGTGAACAGCTCCACCACGCTGATCGGGCGGGCGAGGTTGGCGCGGACGGACAGGCTGGCTTGCGTCATTGCGGACGAGGATAGGCCGATGCGGTAACGATTGAAACCATCGTCACCCGCCCTTCACGTCCGCCACCGCGCCGTCCGCCTGACCGAACGCGGGCGCGTCGGGGGGGACGGCGGCGCCGAGCCAGCGTTCGACCGGCTGTGTAGTGCGGACACCATCGGGGGAGAGCGTGCGCTGGATCAGGGTCGCGCCCTGCTGCACCGTGTCGCCGACGGTCGCGCGGGTACGGACCCAGAAGGTGTTCGAGCGGAAAGAGGTGCCGGGCGGTGCCGACACCTTCTGGTCGTCCAGATCCTTGGGCGTCAGAAACCCCTGGCGCGCGCGGACGCGAACCAGGCGGTCGACGACGACGGGATCGTTGAACAGGACGGTGAGGACTTCCGGGCTGGCGGCGTTCAGGTTGATCGCGGTTTCGCCGGGCAACGCGGTGACCAGCGCCTCCATCTTCGCAAGCGTCGGCGGGTCGAACCCGGCGAAGCGCAAGGGGCGCAGATCGGTGAAGGGACCGTGCAGGCGGACCAGCTCGACCGCCTTCAGCGCGGTCTCGTGGTCGATGCCGGCCTGTTCGGCCAGCCGGTCGAACAGCAACGTCGCCATCGAATTGCCGGAGCGCAGCATGTTGACGTTGAACTTCCCCTCCGCATCCGAGATCGCGAGGTCGAAGGTGCCGCCGGCGATCGGTGCGCCACGCTCGGCGAGCGCGCCCCACGGTTCGGCGGGGTTGTCGGCCTCCGGCGCGACCTCGGCATCGCGGCGTAGCGCGACGATCGCCGAAATCTCCCCGCCCCGCACCGCCGCGGAAGCGACCGCCGCCTCGCGCACGCGCAGCGAGCGATCGAGCGCCAGTTCCTCACGCTCGATCATCAGCAGCACGAGGCCGGCGGCGATGGCGACGAACATCAGCACGTTGACGAGGATCATGCCGGCGTCGTCGTGGTCCGAGCCGCTCACGTCACGTCCTTCGCGCGGGTCGGCAGCAGCATGACGCGGCGAATGGCGCCGCCGGGCGTGCCGGCCAGCGTCACCTCCACCTCGATCCCGCGCGGCCATGCCTTCTCGTCGCCGGTCGGCCAGCGATCGATCCAGCCGCCGTCGAAGAAGCGCCAGCGCACCGCGGCCACGTCGCGCAGCACCGCCTGGGCCCCGCCGCCGGCATCGCGCACCAGCACGCCGCGATCGAGCGCATAGCGCACGGTGACCGGCGGCCCGCCGACGCCGGGGGCGGAGCGGCGGAAGCTGATCGCCGGTCCGCCGCCGGCGATATCGCCGCCCGCGACCTGCTCGACATCCCCCGACACCACCAGCATCGCGCGTTGCAGGTCGGTGAGACGATCGAGGCGCGCCGCGGTGCGACCCTGCACGCCCAGCACGCTGTCGACCAGCGCGATGCCGGCGACCGCGATGAGCGCGAATAAGAGCAGCGAGATGAGGAGTTCGATGAGGGTGAAGCCGGCGTCGGCCCGCCCCGCACCGTGCTCCCGCGCAGGCGGGAGCCCAGGGTTACAGGCGGCGGCACTGGTGGCCCCGGGCTCCCGCCTGCGCGGGAGCACGGCACTGGTGTGTGCAAGGGTGCTTGGGACCGCCGCCCGCCCCGCCGTCACGTCACGCGCCCCGGCTGGTCGCGACGCTCGCATAGCCGTCGCGGCTCGCGACCAGGATCGACAGGTCGCGCGCGCAGCTGCCGTCGCTGCGGAAGCGGACGGTGCCGGTGACGCAGGTGAAGCCGTCGCCGGCGATCAGCCCTTCGCGGTTCATGCGGTTGCCGTCGCGCAGGACACCGACGATGCGCGATGCGTCATAGGCAAGCGCGGCGAGCGTGCCGGGATCGCCGCCGTTGCGCCCTTGGAAATCGGTGGCGAAGTCGCCGAACGCCTTCGGGTCCGGTGCCGCCAGCCACGCGCCGTTCAGCGCGTCGAGCGCCGAGGGGCGATAGTCGAGCGCCTGCACGGTGCCGAGCAGCTGGATGCCGCTGCCACGCAGGTTGCGTGCGGCCGCCAGCACCGCCTCCCCGCTGCCGGGCAGCAGGACGGCGTCGGGCTGTTCCCCGGCCGCGGGCAGGGTGCCGCCCGGCGTGACGGTGACGGCGCGAATGTCGAGGCCGACCGCCCCTTGCGCCTTCACCGCAGCTTCGCTGGCGGCATTGCTCCACACGCTGCCGTCGCCGACGACCACCACGTTGCGCACCCCGCGCGAGCGGGCATAGCCGAGCACCGAGGTCGTCGCCTGCTGCGCGGTCAGGCCGAACACGAACGCGCCGTCGACGGCGGCGGCGGGATTGTTGGTGAAGGCGACGACCGGCACGCGACCGGCGACCGCCTTCGCCGCGGCACTCGCCTCCCACGACGTCAGCGGCCCGAGGATGATCGCGCACTTGCGCTTCAGCGCCGCCTGCGCCGCCGCCGCCGCGCCGGTCGCGGTGCCGGCGGTGTCGAAGGCGACAAGCAGTTTCGCATCGGATTGCGCGAGCATGGCCGCACGCTGCATGCTAAGCCCCAGCGCGGCGCGCTCGCCCGACAGGGGGAGCAGCAGCGCCGCCGGGCGCGTATCGCGCTTCGCACCGAATGCCGCAGGGGGAAGGATCGATGACGCCGCTGATACGACGAGGCCGGATCGCAGAAGCCTTAGAGCGTCCCGACGATTCACCAAATGCCTCCGACATCGCACGCGACGGCGCGCGCCGCCGTCTTATCGCCTTCTCGGGGCTTGGCATAGCCGCTTATGCGATCGCGATGATCGCGACGATCCCGGCCGGTGCGATCGTCGATGACGGCGCGTGGCGGACGGGCATTTCGGGCACGATCTGGAACGGCGAAGTCGGGCTGGCCGGCGGCAGCATCCTGGCGTGGGAATGGGCCCCCTTGCGCAGTCTCACGAGTCTGGGCTTCGCGGTCGACTGGCGCGCGACGGGGACGGCAACGAACCTCGGCGGACGCGCGCTGATCGGGCCGTCGTCGGCGACGATCGACGCGATGAGCGGGTCCGCCGATGGTACATTGATCCGCGCGATCCAGCCCGACCTGCCCTTCGTGTGCGACTTTCCGATGCAGGCCGAATTCCCGCGCGCGAAGCTGGGTGGATCGGGTCAGATGGTCGAAGGCACGTTGACAACCGATGCCGGGACGTGTGCGCCGAAGGCTGGCGGAGCGCCAACCGCGGTGCCTTCGCTGATTCTGCTGGCTGAGCATGTCGGCACGACGAGCCGGATGCGCCTCGCGCCCGCGACGATGCGGCGGCGGACGTTGATGACGATCACCCTGTCCGAAAACGGGACAGTCGAGGTCACGATGACACCTGAAGGTGCTGCCGCGCTGCCGTTTGTCGGCCTGCCGCCGGGGGCAAGCATCAAGGGCGAGATCTGACCCGAATGCAAATCGGGGCCGGAAGCTTTCGCTCCCGACCCCGATCCGATCGATTCGAATGACAGACCTCAGCCGAAGCTGACGGTCGTCCGACGGCGGCGCATCGCACTGCCGACCATGCCGAAGCCGAAGATCAGCATCGCCCAGGTCGCCGGTTCCGGCACCGCCGCAACCGCCGGCTGCGCGACTGCGATGTTGCGCAGGCCGTCCGTGCCCCCGACGCGAGCGGCGGCGCCGGTCGTCAGGTTCACCGTGTAGAAGTTGAAGCCGCTCGACAGGAAACCCTGCCCGTTGGCGTCGATGTCGAAGCTGGCGTCGGCGTCGATGTCGAAGCCGAGCAGGCCGACCGTCGTGACCAGACCGCCGTTCGGGCTGCCCATCAGCGTCAGCGTGTCGCGCGTGAAATCGATGCCGTACAGCGTGGTCGAGGTCGCATTGACGACGCTGTTGGTGTAGCCGACCGCGGTGATGTTCGACTGCGAACCGTCGGCATAGAGATACGCGCCGTCGGTCGCCGCGACGCCGCCCGTGATCGGGTTCAGCCGCAGGTTCTGGCCCGAATCGCTGACCAAGCGGATGCGATCGACCGTCGGGTTGAAGCCGAATCCGAAGTTGCTGCCGCTGAGCGGCAGGCCGCCGGTGCCGACCGCGGTCGCCGCGCCGGTGGTGGTGTTGATGGTGTACAGCTGCGAGTTGCCGCCGAGCGCGAACAGCTCACCCGTCGACGGGCGGAAATCGATGCCGAGGATCGCCGACCCGACCACGCCGCTGAGCGCACGGGTCGACGTGATCGTCGACGGCGACGCGCTGTCGAAAGTAACGAGACGGCCCGACAGGTCGATGCCGAAGACGGTGGCCGCAGTGGCCGGCGCCGACGCGGCGAGAATGGTCGCGGCGGCAGCAATGCCTAGAAACTTGCGCATGGAAATATCCCTGTTGATCTCTCCCGCCCCGGCCTCGACATTGCCGCAGGTTAAGAGATAGTCAACAAGCTATTAAGTATGTCCGGCGGCGGACACGCAAACTATAGTGTGGAACCTTTTACAACTTTGGCAGTTGTAGCGCGGCTACAAAGTAACGAGGTTGTTGAGGTTGATGATCGGCAGCAGGATCGCCAGCACCATCATCAGCACCATACCCCCCATCATCAGCAGCACCATCGGCTCGACCAGTGCGACCAGGGTGGCCACCAGCGCGTCGAGTTCGCGCTCCAATTCGTCCGACGCGCGTCCCAACGCGGGAGCGAGCTTGCCCGAGCTTTCGCCGCTCGCGACGATTGCGGTCAGCATCGACGGAAACACCGCCGCCTCCGCCATCGCGGCGCGCAGCGACAGCCCCTCGCGCACCCGGGTCGCGACATGCAGCGCGCGTTCGCGCACATGGCGATTCGGGGTGACGGCGGCGGCGGCGTGCAGCGCCTCGACCAGCGGCACCGCACTCCCCACCAGCGTCGCCAGGCTGCCGGCGAAGCGCGCGGCATTGTGCTGGCGACTGAAGCGGCGGAACGGGCGACGCTCGGCGAACATGCGGTCGAGGCGCAGACGATTGGCCGGCACCCGCACCCAGCGCCCGAACACGAATCCGCCGACCAGCAGCGCGACGAGCAGCAGCAGCCCCCAGTTCTGCAGAAACGCGGAAATGGCGATCAGCGCGCGCGTCAGGAACGGCAGTTCGGCGCCGCGCGACACAAACACGCGGACGATATCGGGCACGACGTAGATCATCAGCAGGATGATGATGCCGATCGACACGGTCGCCAGCAGCGCGGGGTAGAGCAGCGCCAGTTGCAGCTTCTGTCCGTTACCGTGCCGCGTCTCGACGAAATGGGCGAGGTGGTTGAGCACATCGGTCAGCCGGCCGGAGCTCTCCCCCGCCGCGACCGATGCGCGGTAGAATTCGGGAAAGGCCTTCGGGTGATTGGCAAGCGCGGCGGCGAAGCTGCGACCGTCGAGGATGCTGCCGCGCACCTCCATCAACAACGTCGATACCGGCCGCGCCTCCGACTGCGCGGCGACGAGGCGCAGCGCTTCTTCCACCGGGATGTCGGAGCCGACCAAAGTCGCGATCTGGCGAGTCAGCGTAGCGAGTTGGCGCGAGGTGACGCCGCGGCGCGCGAACGGCAGGCGGATGCTGCCGACCGACGCCCCGCCCCGCCCCGCCGCCGGCTCGACCGACAGCGGCAGCAGCCCCTGTTCGCGCAGCATCGTGCGCGCGGCGGGCGCGCTCGACGCCTCGACCATACCCTTTCGCGTGGCGCCCGTGCGGTCGGCGGCGCTGTAGGCGTAGGCGGGCATCAGCCCTCTTCCCGCGTGACGCGGGCGACTTCCTCGACGGTGGTGATGCCGGCGCGAATCTTCTCGACCCCATCCTCCAACAGCGACGGATTGGCGGTGCGGGCGGCCCGCTCCAGCGCCGCCTCCGACGCACCGTCGTGGATCAGCGCCTGAAGCTGATTGTCGATCGCGATGACTTCGTACAGGCCGGCGCGACCGCGATAACCCTCGTCGTGGCAGGCGTCGCAGCCGCCGGTGCGCCAAATTCGCTCGCCGACCTGAAGCGCACCGCCCAGACGTCGCGCGTCGATCTCGGTCGCGACATCCTCTTGACGGCACGCGGGGCAGAGCTGGCGGACGAGCCGCTGGGCGGCCAGGCCGACGAGCATCGGCGCGAGCAGATAGCGTTCGACGCCCATGTCGAGCAGCCGCGTGACCGATCCGATCGCGGAGTTGGTGTGGAGCGTCGAGAGCACGAAGTGCCCGGTCATCGCCGACCGCACCGCGACCTCGGCGGTTTCGTGATCGCGGATCTCGCCGACCATGATGACGTCCGGATCCTGACGCAGGATGGCGCGCAGCCCCCGCGCGAAGGTCATGTCGGTGCGTGGATTGACCTGCGTCTGCGCGACGCCGGCGAGTTCATATTCGATCGGATCCTCGACCGTCATGACGTTGCGCTTGCGGTCGTTGAGGCGGGTCAATGCGGCGTAAAGCGTCGTCGTCTTGCCCGAGCCGGTAGGTCCGGTGACGAGCAGCATGCCGTGCGGCCGCTCCAGCAGGCGAGTGACCACATCCACGTCGCGCGCGCTCATGCCCAGCGTCGCGAGGTCGAGCCGCAGCGAACCCTTTTCGAGCAGGCGCAGCACGACGCGCTCGCCATGCTGGGTGGGAATGGTCGAGACGCGCGCGTCGACGTCGTGCCCGCCGATGCGCAGGGTCACGCGCCCGTCTTGCGGCACGCGCTTCTCGGCGATGTCGAGCTTCGCCATCACCTTGATGCGGCTGACGAGCAGCGGCGCGAGCGCGCGCTGCGGCGTCACCACGTCGCGCAGCACGCCGTCGATGCGGAAGCGGACGACCAGGGTCTTCTCGGTCGTCTCGACATGGACGTCGGACGCCCCCTCCTTCACCGCTTCCAGCAACAGCGCGTTGATGAGCTTGATGACGGGAGAATCGTCGCGCGTGTCGAGCAGGTCGTCGATGGCGGCTGCCGAATCGGCCAGCGCGGCGAGGTCGGTGGCGTCCATCTCGAACTCCGCCGCCTGCGCCGCGCCCTGTCCGTAGGTGCCAGACAGCGCAGTCTCGAAGGCATCGGCGGCGACGGGGACGAAGAAAACGGACGGATGCAGCCGCTGCACCTCCAGCATCGCCGACAGCGGCGCGTCCGGCCGGTGCAGGCACTCCGCCCCGCCCGCTCCGCCCCGCAGCAGCACGCCATTGCGGCGCGCATAGCTGTAGGGCAGCACGGTGGGTGCGGGCGGGACGATGTCGTCGACCACGATCATCGTATCGGTCATCCGCGATAGTCCACGGTCGCCAGCACCCGGCCCGGCGTGCCGAGCCGCTGCATCTCCACCCGCGTCGCGGCGAGCGACGTCGTGCGCGCGACATCGGCCATCCAGTTAATCACCTGCGCATAGTCGCCATCGGCGACGGTGGCGCGGACGCCGTCGGGCGTGGCGACGATCTGCAGCGACAGGCCATAGGCGCCGGCCGACTGGTTCAGCACTTCTGCCGCGGTGCCGGAGCGCGGCGGCGGCGCGGACGATGGCCCGAGCGAGCCCGCCGCGTTGATCCGCGCGGTCAGCGTCTCATAGGTGCGGATATCGGCGATCGATTGCGCGCGGCTGGCCTGCAGCGGTTTGACGATCCCGAAAACGAGGATGAGCAGCGCGAGGATGACGCCGAGCGTCCCGACCAGCCAGCGCTCGCGCACGCTCAGCCCCTGCCACCAGTCGCGCAGGCGGACGAAGGCCGGCGCCTCGACGATGCGGACGATCCTCATGCCCCGCCCCTCACGCGACTGGCGCCGTCACGCGGATGCCGCCCGCCGTGGCGGTCACGCGACCGGCGACGCCGGCATCGCGCAGTGCCTGCGACACGCGCCCGGCGAGCGCCGGATCGGTGGAGTCGATATCCATCGTCAGCATGCCGCCCTGCATTCCCATCGACCGCGCGGTCAGCGTCGGGCCGATCGGCGCCAGCGCCGCCGACAGCCGCGCCGCCGCGCCAAGGAAGGCGTTGGCCCCGCCCCCCGCGCCCGGCTGCGGCAACAGATCGGTGACGGTGGTGGCGAAGTCCTCGCCGGAGACATTGGTGCCGGGCGCGAGCTTGGTCACCAGCGCGCGCGTTTCGTCGGCACGATCGTTCGCGATGCCGCGCAACAGGATGGTGTCGGCGAACGCGATCACCGCATGCGCGGCGACGCCAATCGCGACGATCTTTGCCAGCCGCTTGCCGAACGACGGTAGCGAGCGGCGGCGGCGCGCATAGGCGCCCTGGCGCAGGTCGAGCATCGGCGCGAGCAGCCGCCGCCCGAGCGGATCGAGCGCCAGCGCATCGGCGCCGCCGTCCATGTCGGCGGGCAACGGCGCGCCATAGCCGATGATGCGCGGACGACCCGCCGACTCCCATGCGGTGCGCAGCATCGCGGCGGGGATGGCGAAACCGGTGCCGTCGCCCGCCCGCACGACGGCGCGGGTCTCGCCCAGATCGACCGCCCACTCGCCATCGGCCGGCATCGGCAGCGCGAGGCTGTCGGGCACCAGCGCGGCATGATCCAGCCCGGCATCCTCGATCCGGGCGATCCATTCGGCGATGCGATCGTGCCGGGCGACACCGACCAGGTAGCGACGCGGCGAAAGCTCCGCCCCCAGCGCGATATGGACCTGCTCGATCGGCTCGGCGATGCGATCCTCGATCGCATAGGGCAGCGCCGCCAGCCGCTTCGCCCGGTTCGCGATCGGCAGGTCGACGGCGAGCAGCAGCACGCCTTCGCCCGGCACCAGCACGGTCGCCGGACCGTCGCCGTCCGACGCGGCCAGCGCCGCGCCGTCGAGCGTCCAGATGCCGGCCGGACCGGACGGAATTTCGCCCCCGAACGCACCAAGGCTGGCGCGGCGGGCCGGTTCGGCTGTAACAGGGGCGTCACGCGATATGACCATGGGCGAGCGAATGCGCAGTATTTTCCGAAAGTTTCGTGACACCGTGGCAGTGCTGGGCCGCAGCCGCAAGCGCGGATCGGCGGGAACCGGCGATGAAGGCGTCACGCTGGTCGAAATGATCGTGGTGCTGGTCATCATCGCGATCGTCGCGGGAATGATCGTCAGCAGCGGCATCCTGAGCCGTCCGGACCAGGCCCGCGTCACCACGGCGAACGCCGATATCAAGACGATCGGCGCGGCGCTGAAGATGTATCGCCTCGACAACGGCGACTATCCGACGACGACACAGGGGCTGAAGGCGCTGGTCGAACGCCCCACCACCCCGCCGATCCCCGCCAACTGGTCGGCGGAAGGCTATCTGCCGCAGGCGCCGATCGATCCGTGGGGCAATCCCTATGCCTACAAGGCCGAGGGGACGGCGTTCACGCTGAAGTCGCTCGGCAAGGACGGGAAAGAGGGCGGCGAAGGCCTTGATGCGGACCTGACGGGCGGGAAGTGAGGCTGGCAAGCGCCAGATCCTCCCCGGCACGGGGACGGGGACCGCGACGCGCAGCGGCGTGGTGGAGGGGGCATGCCCCGAGCGTTACGTCCGTGGCGCCCCCCCTCCACCATCCTGCGGATGGTCCCCCTCCCCGTGCCGGGGAGGATTTGGGCATGACCCTCGTCGAAATGCTGGTCGTCCTCGCGGTCATCGGCGTCTCGGCGGGAGCGGTCACGCTCGGCATCGGCGCCGCCACGCGGGCGCCATCGGTCGAGAGCGAGGCGCGGCGGTTCGCCAATCAGGTCGAGGCGGCGGCGGACGATGCGATGCTGGGCGACCGGATGGTCGCGCTGACGGTCGACGATTCCGGCTATGGCTTCGTGAAGGTCGCGTCGGACGGCTCGGTGCCGCAGGGGACGCCGAAGCTCGCGTGGCACACGCTGCCGGGCGGCGTCGCTATGACGCTCGACCAGCGTCCGCCGCTCGTGCTCGGCATCGACGGCGTGTCGAAGCCGTTGGTGGCGACGCTGGTGGCGGGTGCGCAGACCTGGGTGGTGCGCTACGACGGGCTGACCGCGACGGTGGCGCGGGCGGACGCAACGGGGTCGCGCACGCCATGACGGATGTGGGGGGGGATGGTTTCTCGCTGATCGAGGCGCTGGTTGCGCTGGCGGTGCTGGCCATCGCCACGGTGGGGTTGGTCGGCGCGGTCGAGCAGCATATCGATTCGACCCGCGCGATGGAGCGGCGCTCCGCGGCGATGTGGGTGGCGGAGAACCGCATGGCGGAGCTTGCGCTGGGCGCCGGTTCGGGCGAACGCATGACGATGCTCGACATCAACTGGGACGTGCGGACGACCCGCTCCACCACCGACGACCCGGAAATCGCGAAGGTGCGCGTGCAGGTGTTCGAGGAAGGCGCAAAGTCGCCGTCGGCGACTCTGGACGGTTTTCTCGACCAGCCGGCCCCGCCGCGCGGCGGCGTGGCGCGATGAGCGTGCGGCGGTTCGAGCTGACGCCCTGGCGCATGGCGCGCGCGCTGGACGTGCTGACGGCGCTCGTCATCGTCTCGATCGCGGTGGCGCTGGCGCATCTGACGTGGCGGCTCGGCGGCAACGTCGACACCGGCGCGATCACCGTGCCGCCGGTACGGCGCGCGGTCGCGGTGGCCGACGTCGCCCCGGCGATCGCGCTCGCGCCTTTCGGTCGCGCGGGCGTGAACGGCGAAGGCGCGCCGGCGACTGCGCTGCCGCTGGTGCTGAAGGGCGTGGTGTTCGCGCGGCCGGAGACGCTGTCGATCGCCTATATCGCCAACGGGACCGAGGTGGCGAAGCCGTACAAGGTCGGCGAGGCGGTGGCGGGCGCGACGATCCAGTCGATCGGCACGACGCGGGTGCTGCTGTCCAACGGCGGGCGCACCGAATTCCTCGCCTTCCCCGATCCGTTCGGCAGGACGACGCCGCCAGGATCGCCCGCCCCCGCCACGCCGGGCGCGGTGACCGCCGCCCCCGTTTCCTCCGCCCCGCCCCCACCCCCAGCCGCGCCCGACGCCGCCGCGGTTATCAGCCGGCTGGGCGCCGAGCCGACCGCCAACGGCTATCGCATCGGTGCCAACGCCCCGCCCGGCCTGCGCCAGGGCGACGTCGTCGCGCAGGTCAACGGCCAGGCGATCACCTCCCCCGACGCCGCGCGCGACGCCTTCGCCCGCGCGCAGGCGAACGGTACCGCCCAGATCACGATCCAGCGGGACGGCAAGCCCGTGACGCTGACCCTTCCCGTCCGCTAGGTCTCATCCCCGTGTCCAAACCGATTCGCCTTTCGATGATCGCGCTGCTCCTCGCCGGGGCACCACTCATCGCGCAGACCACGCCGACCCCCAACGACATCGTCGTGAACATGCGCGGCGTCGAGATTTCCGATGTGGCCGAACAGATCAGCCGCCTGACCGGCCGCACGCTGATCCTCGACCCGAGCGTCAAGGGCACGGTGACGGTGACCTCTGCGGAGCCGCTGTCGCAGGCGGGCGTCTGGGACCTGTTCCAGTCGGTGCTGCGCGCCAACGGCTTCGCCGCGGTACGATCGGGTCGCGCGTGGCGGGTGGTGCCGCAAGCGAACGCGGTGCGCGACGGTGGCGTGCCGAGCCGGGGTGCCGGCGGACAGGAACTGGTGACGCGGATGATCCGGCTGGGCAACGTGCCCTCGGCCGATGCCGCGCGCATCGTCCGCCCGCTGGTCGCCACCTTTGGCAGCGTCGAGCCGGTGACCGCGCCCAACGCGATCGTCGTCACCGACTATGCCGATAACGTCCGCCGTATCGAGGCGCTGGCGCGGTCGCTGGACGGCGGCGGCGGGCAGAGCTTCACGACGATCGTGCTGAAGAACGGCAATGCCGCCGACATCGCCGCGGCATTGCAGGCGGTGCTGGGCGATTCGTCCGGCGCGCGCGTGGCGGGCGATCCGCGCAGCAATTCGGTGATCGTGCGCGGCTCCCCCGCCGCCGTCGCCGAGGCACGGCGCATGGCGCAGGCGCTGGACGCGCCGGGTGGCGCGACGCCGGTGACCCGCGTCTTCCGCCTGAACTATGCCGATGCCGAGTCGGTGACCGACGTGCTGCGCGGTATCCTGGGGCAGGAATCGGGCAGCGTGACCAATCCGGTTGCCCGCTCGCTGTCGTCGCGCAGTGCAGGCGGCCTGAGCAATACCACCAACCCGACGAGCGCGCTGGGTGGGCTGATCGCCAGCAACGCGGCGAGCGGCATCGCCGGAACGGGCGCCACAGGAGCATCGGCGTCGGGTGGACAGTTGGGCGGGGCTCAACTCGGCACGCAGACGCAGGTCACGCCGCAGGGCTTCACGACCGCTGAGCTGACGGTGCAGCCCGCGCCCGACATCAATGGCATCGTCGTGCGCGGCACGCCCAAGGCGGTCGCCAGCATCGAACGGCTGATCCCCGACCTCGACGTGCGCCGTCCGCAGGTGCTGATCGAGGCGGCGGTCGTCGAGATTTCGGGAACCGATGCGGAGGCGCTTGCGCTGCAACTCGGCACATCGGGCGCGGCGCTCAGCCAGGCGGAAGGCGTGGCGACATCGTTCGGGTCGGTGCAGGGTATAACCTCGCTCGGCACCGTACTGGGTGTGCTGGGCGTGCCCGCAGCGGCGCTGATCGGCGAGGGATTGACCGCGAACGTCGCGTTCGGCGACAATTTTTCCGTTTTGCTGCGCGCGCTCAGCGTCTCGACCAAGGCCAATTTGCTGTCGACGCCGCAGATCCTGACGCTCGACAACAAGACGGGCGAATTCATCTCGGCGCAGAACGTGCCGTTCGTCACCGGATCGATCCTGACCGGTAACGGCACCGCCAACCCCTATACGACGATCGAGCGCAAGGACGTCGGCCTGACGCTACGTGTGCTGCCGCGGATCAACGCGGGCGACACGATCCGGCTGGAGATCGCGCAGGAGGCGTCGTCGATCGCGAGCACGCAGCTGACGTCCGCCGCCGACATCATCACGCAGCGCCGCGCGGTGAACACGACGGTGCTGGCCGACAACGGCCAGACGATCGTGCTGGGCGGGCTCATCACCGACGACCGCATCCAGAACAAGAGCCAGGTGCCAATCCTCGGCAGCATCCCCGTACTGGGTGAACTGTTCAAGTCGCGGCGCGAGAGCCGCGAGAAGCGCACGCTCTTCATCTTCCTGAAGCCCACCATCCTGCGCGACGGCGAGGCCGCGTCGCAGGCGGCGGCGGCGCGCTATGCCCGCCTGCGCGGCGAGGAAGAGGCGCTGCGCCGGGGTGGCAGCCTTCTGCTCAACCCGCCCAAGCCACGGCTGAACCTGGAGATCGGCGGGGTCTACTGAGCGGAGGGTTCGTCGGCACTGGGCATCGGCACGCGCACCTCCTGCCCCCCGCGTTCGAAAGCGGCGGCGTCGATCGCCACGGCGCGCAGTGTCCAGCCGTCGGCACTCTCGCCGATCGCGAGCGTCCGCGTGCTGCCATCGGCGGTGCGGACCATCGCCACTGCGTCGCGGCCGATGCGGCCGGCGATGCCGACGAGATCCGGCGCGTCGGCGGGCGTCTCGTCAGTGATGGCAGCAGCGGCAAAGAGCGGGCGGCGGTAGACCGCGGCGAGCGGAGCCGACGCACTCGCCGTCAGCGGGGGCGGCGGCGATGGCGTCGTTAGCTTACCGGCACTGAGCAACCATAAGGGCGCGCCGATCGCAACCGCCGCCGCCGCGCCGATCGCCAGCAGTTCGGTACGGGTCATCGCCACGGCGCGACGACTTCGGCGGTCAGGCGCACGCCACTCCCCTCCCCGCGAACCGACCATCGGGTGAAGCGGGCGAGCGGCCGGGCGCGCTCGACCGTGTCGACGAACGCGACGACCGCATCCTGCGACCCCGACGCGCGCAGTCGCACCCGCGCCGCACCGGGACCGGCGACGGGCGCGGCTCGTTCGATCAGCACGCCGCCGCCGGCCGCCGCCGTCCGCAACCGCGCCGCCAGTGCGTCGGATGCGCGCGGCTGGGAGCGCGCCGCGACGGCATCGTCCCGCGCGACGACCGGCGACGGCGGTGCACCGAGCCCCGCGACCGCCGCCCGCTCGCGCGTCAGATCGGCCAGCGCCGCGCGGATCGGCACGGCAAGGGCCGCACTCGCCAGCGCGCCGGCCGCCAGAGCGAGGACCAGCGCTTTCATGATTCGACCAGCGTCACGACCAGACCGCCGTCGCCGCGCTGCTGGCCGGCATCGCGCAGGCCCGCGGTCGCGGGATCGCGGCGGAGCGCGGCGCGCAGGCGATCGGGGTCGGCAGTGGTCGCCTGGACGGTCAGCTTGCCGTCGGCACCGCGCGTGACCGCGGTCAGCGTGGTTTCACGCGGCAGCGCGCGGGCGAGTGTTTCCAGCGTCGTTCCGACACCCGGCGCGGCCAATGCGGGCGCCAGATCCCGCCGCTGCGCCGCCACCGCCGCAGCCCGCGCCACCGCATCGCGGTGTCCGGCGACATAGGCGGCATGGGTGTCGGCCAGACGTATCGTCGCGAGCTTCGCCCCCGCCAGCGTAGCGACCGGTGCTGCGACCAGCAGCGCGCCGACGATCACGCTCGCCCGCCGCCCGATACGCCCGCCGCGCCACTGCAGCAGGCGGCCGGCGAGGCTGGGTGCGGGAACGGGAGGATCGGTCGCCATCGCCCGCGCCCTACGCCCGCGCATGGCCCGCATCAATGCCGGCGCGCGCTGTCATCGAACCGTCGCTTCGCTGACACGGTCGTGACGCCCAAATGCCACGCCCCCGTAAGACGCGGCCGTCAAAGCGGCCCCGACGCCGGGCGACGAACGACCCGGATGAGCATCAGGGATGTGCACCTATGACCGATCTGACCACGGCCGGTTTCGGCTACAGCGACGGCGACGTCGATACCAACACCAGCGGCAACGACACGCTGTCGAGCATGATCGAGCGGCGCTATTCCAGGCGCACGGCGCTGCGCGGCGGCGCATCCGCGGCGGCGGCGGCGGTGTTCGGCGGGTCGCTGCTGGCGGCGTGCGGCGACAAGGTGGCGGACAACGCCCCGCCGGTCGTGTCGGTCGGGTCGACCGGCACGACCAGCACCGGCAACATGGTCACCATCACCGGCACGGCGACCGACAACGGCAGCGTCGCCGGATCGAGCTTCACGCAGGTCGCCGGCCCGGTCGTCAGCCTGTCGAGCACGACCGGCACCACCACCAGCTTCCTCGCGCCCGCGGTCACCGCGCCGACGCCGGTCGTCATCCGCTTCACGGCGTCCGACAATTTCGGCGCAAGCTCCACCGCCGACACGACGGTGACGATCAACCCGTCGCAGCTGAGCTTCACCGCGATCGCGAAGAACAAGCTGGACGTCGTGACGGTGCCGGCGGGCTATAACGTCAGCGTGCTGTACCGCCTGGGCGATCCGATCAACGCGAACACGGTGGCGTTCAGGAACGACGGCACCGACCAGGACTTCGGCAACCGCGCGGGCGATCACCACGACGCGCTCTATTATTTCGGCCTGACCGCGACCGGCACCGGCCGCGACGACAGCAACAGCACGCGTGGCCTGCTGGTGATGAACCATGAGAACATCACCGAACAATATCTGCACGTGAACGGTCCGACGGTCGTGAACGGCGTCCGCACGGTCGAGGCCGAGGTGCTGAAGGAGATGCAGGCGCACGGCACCTCGCAGGTCGAGGTCGTTCGCGCCGGTGCGAACGGCGCCTGGAGCTATGTGCAGGGCAGCGCGCTCAATCGCCGCATCACGCCGCTGACGCCGACGGTGTTCAACGGCCCCGCCCGCGGCAACACGCTGCTGCGCACGGTCTTCTCGACCGCAGGCACCGATGGCCGCGGCACGATCAACAACTGCGCCAACGGCTATACGCCGTGGGGCACCAGCCTGACCTGCGAAGAGAATTGGGCCGGCTATTTCCGCCGCCCGCGCGCCACCGACGACGTGCGCCGCCCGGCGAAGGAGGTCACCGCGCTGGTCCGCTACGGCGTCACCAGCACGACCGGCAACTATCAGTGGGCGACGGTCACGCCCGCGGATTCGTCGAGCACCATCTATCGCCGCTGGGATGCGCAGGCGACCGGCGCGTCGGCGCTTGCCGATTTCCGCAACGAGCCCAACCAATATGGCTGGGTGGTCGAAACCGATCCCTATGACCCCGCCGCCGCGCCCCGCAAGCGCACCGCGCTCGGCCGCATGAATCATGAGGGCTGCTGGCCGGGTGCCTTCGTCGCCGGTCGCAAGCCCGCCTGGTACATGGGCGACGATGCGCAGAACGAATATCTCTACAAGTTCGTGTCGGACACCGCCTGGGTCGCCGCCGACGGCAGCAGCACCAGCCGTCTGGCGATCGGCGACAAGTATCTCGACGCGGGCAAGCTCTACGTCGCGAAGATGAACGCCGACGGCACGGGCCAGTGGATCGAACTGACGTTCGGCGTGAACGGCATCGGCGCGTCGAGCACCAACTATGCCTTCGCCGATCAGGCCGATGTGCTGACCCACTGCCGCCTCGCCGCCGATTTCGTCGGCGCGACGAAGATGGACCGGCCGGAGTGGACTGCGGTGAACCCGGTCACGGGCGAGATGTATCTGACGCTGACCAACAATGCGTCGCGGACGAACCTGACGACGGATGCGGCCAACCCGCGTTCGTACCAGGATCCGCCCTCGGCCAGCTACGGCAACCGCAACGGCCACATCTTTCGCCTGCGCGAAACCGGCGACACCACCGAGGCAACGGCGTTCCGCTGGGACATCTATGCCTTCGGTGCCGGGTCGGATCTGGATGCCACCAACATCAACCTGTCGTCGCTGGATGCCAGCAACGACTTCTCCAGCCCGGACGGCCTGTGGTTCGGCCGCAGCAGCAACGTCAGCGGTCAGGGCAATCCACTGCTCTGGATCCAGACCGACGACGGCGCCTTCACCGACGTGACGAACAACCAGATGCTGGCGGCCATCCCCGGCACGACCGGTGACGGCGGTGCGCGCAGCGTCAGCAACCGCAATGCCGCGGGCGTGACCACCACGCAGGCGACGATCGTCGGCAAGACGCCGGGCGCGACGCTGAAGCGCTTTCTGGTCGGACCGGTCGGCTGCGAGATCACCGGGGTCGATTCGACACCGGACGGCCGCACGCTGTTCGTCAACATCCAGCATCCGGGCGAAGGCGGCAGCGCGGCCAACATCACCAGCAACTGGCCGGCCAGCCAGACGGCGGCGGCACCGGGCAGCCGCCCGCGTTCCGCGACGGTCGTCATCACCCGGACGGACGGCGGCATCGTCGGCCTGTAAGGGCGGGACAGGCGGGCGGGCCGGTGCCCCGCCCGCAAACCGCCGCAATCCTTGGGCAACCGGGCTGGCAAACGCGCTCATCTACGCTAGACGGTGCGCCTGACCGTACCCCCGAGGATTGCCCCATGACCGATACCCGCGCCCCCAACATCAGCGACCTGATCGCAGGGCGCCTGTCGCGCCGCGCGGCGCTCAGAGGGTCGGTCACGACCGCGGCCGGCGTCATGCTGGGCGGATCGATGCTCGCGGCATGCGGGGACAAGAACGACACCGGCACGGGCGATCCGGCGCCGACCGTGACCGCCACCGCAGCGCCAACGACGACGACGGCGGGCAACCGCGTCACGATCACCGCGACGGCGACCGACAACGGCACGATCACCGCGACCAGCTTCAACCAGGTCGCCGGCGTCGCCGTCACCCTGTCGGCGACCAGCGGCACGACGACCAGCTTCGTCGCCCCCGCCGTGTCCAGCAGCACGACGATCGTCATCCGCGTCACCGCGACCGACAATTCGGGCAACTCGACGTCGACCGACGTGAACGTGACGGTCGGCGTGGCCGCGCTCAACTTCACCGCGGTCGCGAAGAACCGCAACGATCTGGTGACCGTGCCCGCCGGCTATGCCGTGTCGGTGCTCTATCGCACCGGCGACCCGCTGACCGCGACGACCCCGGCCTATGCCAACACCGGCGCCGACACCGATTTCGCCAACCGCGCGGGCGATCACAACGCGGGCTTCTATTATTTCGGGCTGGTCGCGACCGGCACCGGCGTCGATGTCTCGAACAGCGCGCGCGGCCTGCTGGCGATGAATCACGAGGGAATTACCCAGGCGTACCTCCACCCCGCCGGCCCGACCGCACCGGGCGGCGTCCGCCCGGAGGCGGAGGTGCAGAAGGAGGTTGAGGCGCACGGCATCAGCGTGGTCGAGGTCGCATCCGGCACCTCGGGCTTCGCGACCGTGCCGGCCAGCGCCTACAACCGCCGCGTTACCGGATCGTCGGCGATCGTCCTCAACGGACCGGTGCGCGGCAATGCGCTGGTGCAGACCGCATCCTCGGCGGACGGCACCACCGGCCGGGGTACGATCGGCAATGCATCGGTGGCGCAGACGTCGTGGGGAACGGCGCTGAGCGGCGAGGAGAAGTTCGCCCGCTACTTCCGCCGCCCGCCCGCCAGCGACGACGCCCGCCGCACGGCGAAGCAACTGGCGGCGCTGCGCCGCTACGGCATCACCAGCACGACCGGGCTCTATGGCTGGGCGACGGTCGCCAACACGCTCTATTCGCGCTTCGACGCGCAGGCGACGGGCGCGTCGGCGACGGCGGATTACCGCAACGAGCCGAACCAGTTCGGCTGGGTGGTCGAGGTCGATCCCTACGATAAGGCAGCGACCGTGCGGAAGCGCACCGCGATGGGCCGCATGGCGCATTCGGGCGTCGCCACCGCCAACTTCATCGTCGGCGTGCGCCCGGCGGTGTATCTCGGCGACGCGGGCGAGAACGAATACCTCTACAAGTTCGTGTCGGCCACCGTCTGGGCCTCGGCCGATGCCGCCGCGACCGACCGTATGGCGATCGGCGACAAATATTTCGACACCGGCACACTCTACGTCGCGCGCTTCGCCGCCGACGGCACGGGCACCTGGGTGCCGCTGACCTTCGGGACCAGCGGGCTGGATGCGGCGAACACGACCTACAGCTTCACCGATCAGGCCGACGTGCTGACCCATGCGCGCATCGCCGGCGACATCCTGGCCGCCACGCCGATGGACACGCCCGCTTGGGCACAGGTCAGCGCGACGACCGGCGACCTGTTCCTCGCGCTCACCGGCAACAACAGCCGTACGGCGGCGAACACCAACGCCGCAAACCCGCGCGCGTATGTCGATCCGCCCAGCGCGCAGGTCGGCAACCGCAACGGCCACATCATCCGCGTGCGTGAAACGACGAATGTGGAGGGCACGGCCTTCACCTGGGACATCTATGCCTTCGGCGCCGGCGCCGATCTCGATGCGACAAACATCAACATTTCGGCGCTCGACGCGACCAACGACTTCTCGGGGCCGGAGGGACTGCGCTTCGCACGCGGATCGAACCCGGCGGGCCTCGCGCCGCCGCTGCTGTGGATCCAGACCGACGATCTTGCCTACCGCGACGTCACCAACAACCAGATGCTCGCCGGCTTGGCCGGCGCGGTCGGCGATGCGGGCACGACCGCCATCGCAAAGACCGTGACCAACGGCTCCACCACGCAGGCCACGCGTATCGGCGCGGCACCGGGCGCGAAGCTCAAGCGCTTCCTGGTCGCGCCGGTCGAGGCGGCGGTGACCGGGGTCGATTCGACGCCGGACGGCCGCGTGCTGTTCGTGAACATCCAGCATCCGGGGCAGAACGGCACGGCCACAGCGCCGACGAGCAACTGGCCGGCGAACCAGGCTGGTGCCGCTGCCGGCGTCCGCCCGCGCTCAGCCACGATCGCGATCACGCGCACCGACGGGGGCGTGATCGGGCTTTAAGCCATCCGGGCCGTCGTTCCCGCGCAGGCGGGGATGACGGCCGGACGCTAGGCTCCCGCGACCTGTGCGGTGCCGTCGCGGCGGAATGTCACGCCGAACGTCGCGCCGCCCTGGCACGTCGCCAGATACATCGGTGCGCCCTGTACGTCGGGCTTGCGTTCGGACTTCGTCACGCCCTGACAATCGCGGTCTGCATCGCGGATGGCGCGGATCAGCACGGCGTTGCGCTGCGCCTCCGGCAGGGCGACGACCTGCGTCTGGAATTCGCTGGGTTCCGACGGCGTCACCGCGGCGGTGGTGTTGCCGCTCGGGACGGTCGAGCCGCACCCGGCGAGCAATATCGTCATGACCAGTATCGCGCCGCGCATGTCCATCTCCCTTGATCGATATCAGGATAATCGCGAGGGAAGCCTCGCGGTTCCCACTCCTACCGCTCGCCCTTCCCCAGAAATTCGCGCACGACGGTGCGATAGTTGCGCCCGACGGGCAGTTGCTCGCCCGTGTCGGTTAGGATCGTATAGCCGCCCGCGGGCCGCCGTCGGATCGACGCGACCCGGTCGCGATTGACGATGTGCGAACGGTGGATGCGCACGAAGCGCTGGGCATCGAAGCGGTCGATCAGGCTACTGATCGGCTCGCGATGCAGATAGGACGCCTCGCCGTGGTGGATGCGGACATATTCGCCCTCCGACTGCACGCGGTCGACCTGCGACAGGTCGATGCGCACCGTCTCCCCGCGCCGCTGGACCCAGAGGTGGCCGGTGCGCGCGGGTTCGCCGTCGCGTTCGGCGCGCAGGCTCTCGATCTGGCCAGCGAGATCGGCGAGCCGCGCGGCCGCGCTGCGATCGTCGAGCGCGCGGCGCACCCGCGCCATCGCCGTCTCCAGCCGGGCGAGCCGCACCGGCTTCGTCAGGAAATCGATCGCGCCGGTGTCGAAGGCATGCGCGGCGAACTGCGGATAGGCGGTGACGAACACGATCAGCGGCGCCTCCCCCCCCGCCGCCGCCAGCGCTTCGACCACGTCGAACCCGTCGAGCGACGGCATCTCGATATCGAGCAGCAGCGCGTCAGGCCGCAGCGTCGCCACGGCGTCCAGCGCGGCACGACCATCGGCAGCGGTGCCGACGACGCTGCAGCCCTCGCTCCGACCGACAAGTTCGCACATCCGCTCCACCGCCAGCGGTTCGTCGTCACAGATCAGCAGGCGGATCACGGCTCGTCCCCCTCGATCGGAATAGCGAAGGATACGGCGAAACCACCGTCGGGCGTGCGGCCGGCGGCGAACCGGCAATCCTCGCCATAGCGCGCGACCAGCCGCTCGGCGACGTTGCCGAGCCCCACGCCGGTGCCCCGCTGCGGCCGGCGCGGGGCGGCGCCGTTGCCGCCGTCGTCGGCGACGCGCACCACCAACCGGTCCCCATCTACATGCGCCGAGATGGTCAGCGTCACCGGCGCGGTCGACCCGGCAACAGCGTGGCGCACCGCATTCTCGATCAGCGGCTGGGTGATGAGGCTGGGCACGGCGACATCGCGGGCGTCGCTCGGGATGTCGATCGCGACCTGCAACCGCTCCGGGAACCGCACCGCCTCGATCGCCAGATACAGCTCCTGCAGCTCGATCTCGCGCGACAGGGCGATATCCTCGTTCGCGTCCAGCGCCAGACCGGCGCGGAGGAAATCCGACAGGTTCTCGACCATGCGCTCGGCGGGTTCGACCCGACCGACCGAGATCAGCGACGCGATCGAATTGAGCGTGTTGAACATGAAATGGGGGTTCAGTTGATAGCGCAGCGCGCGCAGGTGGGCGGCATGCGCCTCCCGCTGCGACTGCGCGACACGTCGTTCCTGCTCGCGCAGGTCGCCAGAATAGACGATCGCCAGCAACAGGCCCGACAGCGCCGAATAGGTGCCGAACCATTGAAACACGGCGAGGACGTAGCCGGTCGGCGTCGCCTCCCGCCCGCTGATATCGGGCAGGAACAGGTGGAACGTCGCGAAATTGCAGACCGCATGGACGATGGCGCCCACCAGCGCCACCGCGATCGCCAGCCACAGCCGTGCCGCGAGCGCCCGCCCGCGGGTACGGCGATGGACGGCAAGGATTGCGAACGACAGCGCGATGCCCACAGCCGTGACGACCAGCCGCGGCGGCAGGAAGCTGAGGTCGTCGCCCGCGCCGAAGACGAACCGCTGCGTCGTCAACAGCGAGAATTGTGCGAGCCAGAACAGCACGATCGTGATCGCCGACACGCGCGTCGTGAAGCGCTCCCCCGCCTGTGCCCCGTCGCGTGCCATCGCGATCCTGCTACGGTCTGAAGGGCGCGTCTGCCAAGCTGGATTCGGTGCGCAGGCAATTCGTGGTCGCTTGTCAGACTTTTGCGACAAACAGCTGTTAGCACGACAATCGTCCGGCTAACCGGCGACGCTCAATTTCCGACAGGCCCGATTTCATGAAGCACGCCCTCCTGCTGATCGCGACCGCGCCGATCGCCATCGCCGCCCACACCGCCGCCGCGCAGGAGGCGAACGCGCCGGTTGCTGCACCGGTGCCTGCCCCGGTGCAGACGACTCCGGTCGACACCGCGCCCGCGCCGGTTGCCAACACCCCGGCATCGACGACTTCTGCGCAAGCATCGCCCCCGCCGTCCCTTCCCGCGACGCAGGCCGAACCGGCTGAAGGCGGCGAGGTGTCGGAGGGTGAAGACATCGTCGTCACTGGCCAGCGCGAACGCGGGTCGGTGCCCGGCGACATCAAGCCCGAGCAGGTACTTCGCGCCGCCGATATCCGCGCTTACGGCGTCAGCTCGATCAGCGACCTCATTAACGAACTGACGCCGCAGCTTGGCGGCGCGCGCGGCGGTGCGGAAAGTCGGCCCGTCATCCTGTTGAACGGCCGCCGTATCTCCGGCTTCCGGGAAATCAGCGAGCTGCCGGCGGAGGCTGTCGAACGCACCGAAATCCTGCCGCCTGAGGCCGCGCAGCAGCTGGGCTTCTCGGCCGATCAGCGCGTCGTCAACATCGTGCTGCGTCGCCGCTTCAACGCCATCACAGCGGAAGCGCAGGGCGGCGGATCGACCGACGGGGATCGCTATACCGCGCTCGCCAATGCCGGCCTGACCCGCATCATGCTGGAAAAGCGGCTGAACCTGAACGTCCAGTATACCGGCGCCACTCCGATCTACGAAGACGATCGCGACATCATTCCGACCATCCAGTCGCGTCCATACAGCCTCACCGGCAACCTGACCCCTGGCACCGGCCGCACGACGATCGATCCCGCCCTCGGCGCGGCCACGGTTGCCGGCATCCGCGACGGCATCGCCGGCCGAGCAACGATCGGCGACTTCGGCGCGGTCAATCCAAGCGATTTCGGCGCGTACCGCACCTTGAGCGCGGCCACGCGCTCGGTCCGTTTCAACGGCTCCTATGCTCAGCCGATCGGCAAGGTCCAGACCGCACTCAGCTTCGAACTCCAATCGAATGCGAACAACAGCGAGCTGGGACTGGCGAGCACGAGCTACACCGTCCCAACGACGTCGCCCTTCTCCCCCTTCGCCAACCCGGTGGTCGTCAACCGCTATCTGGTCGAGGCAGGCGCGCGGAAGCGTGCGGCCGATACGACGCAAGGATCGGTCGGCCTGACGCTCAACGGTGACGTCGGAACGTGGCGCTGGAACGTCACGGGCGAGTACAGCCGCAACCTCGTCGAGACGACCAGCGACAACACGGTCGACTTCGATGGACTGTCTGCCCGGATCGCGGCAGGTGATCCCGCGGTCAATCCGTTCGCACGCTTCGATCCGCAGCTGATCGGCCCGTACTCCCAGGATCTGGCGACGTCGCTGACCAGCACGACCACGGTGAGTTCTAATGTTAGCGGGCCGATCTTCACGCTGCCGACCGGTCGCGCAAACCTGAGCGTCACGTCGCGCTATACCGATATCGGGTTCGATACGGTGTCGGTGCGATCGGGTGCCATGACGCTGCGCGACGCGTCGCGTCGGATCGGGGCCGGACAGGCGCGGCTCAGCGTACCGATCGCCAGCAAGCGCAACGGCGTGCTCGGTGCGATCGGCGAGTTTTCGGTGAATGGCGTGCTGGGGATCGAGGAAACCTCCGATTTCGGTTCGCTCAAGACCTATGGCTATGGCTTCAACTGGGCACCGGTGCGCGGGATCACGCTGACGGGAAGCATCAACGACGACGAGAATGCGCCAGGCAACGACCAGCTGACCAACCCCACGATCGTGACGCCGAACGTACGCGTCTTCGATTTCGTGACCGGTCAGACCGTCGAGGTACAGCGCATCGACGGCGGCAATCCAAACCTGTTGGCCAGCAGTCGCCAGATCCGCTCGCTCGCCGCCAACATCACGCCGTTCACTGCGCTGAGTCTGAATCTAAACGTCGAATATTCCGAAACCATGCGGCGCAACCAGATCAGCAGCCTGCCGTCGCCGACCGCGGCGCTGCAGGCCGCCTTCCCCGACCGCTACGTTCGCGACGCGGCGGGACAGTTGATCCGGTTCGACAATCGCCCGGTGAACTTCGCGCAGGCCGATCAGCGCCAGTTGAGGACCGGCATATCCTTCTCTCATCGCTTCGGTCGGATTCCCGAGCGTCCCGCGGGCGGCTTCGGTGGACGGCGTGCGCAGGCCGCCGCCGGTACGGTCGGAGACGCCCCGACGAACGCCGCGCCTGTTGCGGCTGACGGTACGCCGCCGTCGCCGACCCAGACTTCCGAGAGTGATCGGCCACGTGGCGACTTCGGCGGCCGAGGTGGCGGTGGCGGCCGGGGTGGCGGCGGCTTCGGTGGCGGAGGTTTCGGCGGGGGTGGGTTCGGCCAGGGCGGCTTTGGTGGACCCGGCGCGGCAGCCTTCCTCAACTCTCCGCAGGCCCGAGCGATCGCGCGGATCGTGCGCGTTCGTTTGAACCTGACGCATACGTGGACCTTCGAGAACAGCATTTTGATCCGCGATGGCCTGCCCCGGCTCGACCAGCTGAATGGCGATGTGCTGGGCGGCAACGGTGCGGCGCGCCACCGGCTGGACTTCAACATGGGCATCAACCGCGGCAGCTATGGTCTGAACGCCAACGGCAGCTGGAATTCGGGTTCATTCGTGCGTGGTGGGACCGCGGCTCGGCCGACCGACATCAACTTTGCGCCGTTCATGACGACGACCGTCCGCGCCGTGGCCGATCTCAACCCGTTGATGAAGGCGGTGCGCGATCATCCGTGGCTGAACGGCATCCGGGTCGAATTGTCGGCGTCCAATCTCCTGAACTCTCGCCAGCGCGTGACGGCGGCGGACGGCACGGTCCCGCTCAATTATCAGCCGTTCCAGCTGGATCCGATCGGCCGGTCGATCGCGCTGCGTATCCGCAAGCGGTTTTCGTAGCGGCTACGCCGCCAGCCACGCCTCCGCCTTCGCCAGGGCGGCTGGATCGTCGACGTCGATCCAGCCGCAGCCGGTGACGTCGTGGGTGGCGGCGCGGCCGTCGGCGGCGAGCGCCTGGACGCCGTCCGACAGGCTGCCCGACGCACCTCTCGCCATGGCGGCGCGGATGGCGTCGGCGAGTGCGGGGGTGGCGAGGAACAGGCCGGTGTCGAAGGCGTCGTAGGCCGGAATCGTCTTGCCGATCGCGACGATGCGGCCTTCGGCATCCGTCGCGACCTTCGTCACGTCGTCCAGGTCGACCAGCGGGTTGGCGAGGTCTCGGTCGACCGCCAGTACCAGTGCGGCGCCGGCAGGACCTCGGGCGATCAGGCTGCGGACCATCGCGGGGTCGAGCAGGTGATCGGCCATCGTCAGCAGATAGTCGCCGTCCAGCCCCTCGGCCCCGGCCAGCACCGAATGGCCGTTGGGGGTCGACCAGTCGGCGATGCGAACGGTGCGGACGGACAAGCCGGTCGCGACGGCGTGGTCGGCGAGGAACGCCTCCAGCCAGTCGCCCTCATGCCCCGTCACCACCGTGAAGCGGGTGACGCCGCCCGCAGCCGCGCGGGCGAGCACCTGCGCGATCAGCGGCGTGCCGCCTACCAAGGTCAGCGGCTTCGACGGCGAGACGTCGCGCAGCCGGCTGCCATAGCCGGCCGCGATCACGACGCAGTGCATGCCGGTCACGCCGGGATGAGCTGGTCCGGTCCGTTGATGAAGTCGCGCACCATCTTGGCGGCGACCTCGTCACTGAACTGCTCGGCGGGATGCTTGCAGAAATAGGCCGACGGGCCCGTCAGCGCGCCAGACACGCCGCGATCGAGCGCGAGCTTGCAGCAGCGAATCGCGTCGATGACGACACCGGCCGAATTCGGGCTGTCCTCCACCGACAGGCGCACCTCGATGTTCATCGGCACGTCGCCGAACAGCTTGCCCTCCAGACGGAGAAAGCACAGCTTGTTGTCGTCCAGCCACGGCACATAGTCGCTGGGTCCGACGTGGATGTTCTCGTTCTCCATGCGCTCGGCCAGCACCGACTGGACGGCCTCGGTCTTGCTGGTCTTCTTCGACGCCAGACGGGCGCGATCGAGCATGTTCATGAAGTCGGTGTTGCCACCGGTGTTCAGCTGGTACGTCCGCTCCAGCGGCACGCCGCGCGCGCGGAACAGCGAGGAGAGCATGCGGTGGACGATGGTCGCGCCCAGCTGCGCCTTCACGTCGTCGCCGACGATCGGCAGGCCGGCCTCCTTGAAACGGGCCTCCCACTTCGGATCGCTGGCGATGAAGACGGGCATGCAGTTGACGACGCCGACACCGGCCTGCAGCGCGCATTCCATGTAGAAGCGCGTCGCTTCCTCCGAGCCGACCGGCAGGAAGTTGACCAGCACTTCGGCACCCGAATCGCGCAGCGCCTTGACGACTTCGTCGGCGGTCGCGTCGGTGGCGTCGGCGCGTTCGAACCCGCGGCCGTTCGGCACGTCGAACATATGCGCAGCCATGCCGTCGAGCGTGTTGCCCATCATGACCGTCGCGCCGGTGGTTGGCACGTCCTTTTCGAACACAGTCGTGCAGTTCGGCGCGGCGAAGATCGCCTCGGCCAAATCCTTGCCGACCTTGCGCCCGTCAGTGTCGATCGCGAGCACGAATTCGATGTCGGTCGGGGTATATTCGCCGATGTCGCGGTGGATCAGGCCGCGGGCCTGGCGTTCTGGATCGGCGTAATAGGTGATGCCCTGAACGAGCGAGCTTGCGCAATTGCCGACGCCGATGATGGCGACCTTGATCTTGGCCATGTCATTCCTTGGAAGGTGAAGAGATTCCCGGCGACAGAGGCGCGCGTTACGAGATCAAGTCAAGTGGGTTACGACTTCGTGACGATCCGGGGGCGACAGCGCGGTCCGGGCGCACTACGGCAAGCGCCGTGATCGACCGCCCCGCCCGCCCCATCCGCCCGCCCGAACTGCAGGATGCGCTGAACGCCCGCCTCTATCACCCGCTGGCGTGGCAGCTGGCGCGCCTGATCAGCGCGACGCCGGTGACGCCCAACATGGTGTCGGTGTTCGGGTGCCTGATGCTGGTGGCGACGACCGCCGCCTATGCCGGGCTGCCGTGGCCGGTCTCGGTCGCGATCGGGCTCGCCTGTCACATGAGCTGGCATGTCGTCGATGGCGCCGACGGCGATCTGGCGCGGATGACCGGGCGAACCAGTCCGCTTGGCGAGATGATCGACGGGGCGAGTGACTATCTGGGGCATGTCATCCTCTATGTCGTGCTGACCATCCAGCTGTCGGGCGTGATCGGCGGCGGGGCGGCATGGGCGCTGGCGATCGCCGCGGGCGCGAGCCATGCGGTGCAGACCAACCATGCCGAGAGCCAGAAGCGCGTCTATCAATGGTGGGCTTACGGCGTGCCGTGGCTGAAACAGTCGGGGCCGGTGAAGCGGACCCGAACCGGTGTGCTGGGCGGGCTGGCGACGCTGTATCTGACGGTTGCGTTGCGGATGAACCGCAGCGCCGACGCGGTCGATGCCGCGCTGGCCGCGGCGTCGCCCGAGCGGCTGGAGCGGATGCGAACGTTGGTACGCTCGCGCGGTCGCGCATTGCTGGCGTGGTCGAAGCTGGTGGGGCCGAACCCGCGGGCGTTCATCCTCGCCGCCGCGATGCTGGTCGCGGACGTGCGGTGGTTCTTCGTGGCGGAGATCGTGGTGCTCAACCTCGTGCTGGTGGCATCGGTGATGCGGCAACGGCGGCAGAACCGGGCGTTGGCGGCGGAGCTGGCGGGGGTGATCTGACCGGACGTGCTGCCGCGCAGGCGGGAGCCCAGAGCCACTAGCGCAGGCTTTCCGAAACCCTGGGCTCCCGCCTGCGCGGGAGCACCGCGCCGTCAAAAGTAACGGAAACGCGCTGCATTCATCCCCCGTTGTCACTTTTGCGCGCGGCTGGACCAGGAGCATCATCCGGCCGTGTGAAGCAGATCGCCGCGATGTAGGACAGCGTTTCTAAACCGCCGCCCGCGCCCGCTCGGCCAGGCGCTCGACGGCGGCGCCGTGGATGCCCGGTGACGAGACGAGCACGCCGAACGCCTTGGCCGACGCCGTGTTGAACGCGATCGGCGCGCCGAACGCGTCGCTGACGACCGCACCCGCCTCGGTCGCGATGAGGGCGGCGGCGGCGATGTCCCATTCATGGCCCCAGCGGGTGGTGGCGACGAGGTCGGCCTCGCCGCCCGCGACCATGGCGATACGCAGTGCGATGCCGTTGGGCTTCGCGACCGCGACCAGATCGCGATCAACCTTCGGCAACGCATCGGCCGGGACGCGGGCGCCGGGTAGCTGCTCGCGCGACGTGACCCGAAGGGCCAGACCGTTGCGGGTCGCGCCCTGCCCCGCCTCGGCCCGCCAGATCTCGTCGCGGGCCGGCGCGTCGAGCACGGCAATCACCGGCCGGCCGTCCTCGACCAGCGCGATCGATACCGCCCAGCCGGGGCGGCCGCGGATATAGTCGCGGGTGCCGTCGATCGGATCGACCACCCACGCCCGCCGCCGCTCCAGCCGCAGACGATCGTCGACGGTCTCCTCCGACAGCCAGCCGGCGTCGGGCAGCAGCGCCTCCAGCCGTTCGCGCAGCAGCGCGTCGACCGCCAGATCGACCTCGCACACCGGGCTTCCCGGCGTCTTCTCCCAGCGGCGGAAGTCGGTCGTCCAGCGCGCCAGCGCCAGCGCCCCCGCCTCCCGCGCTACGCCCGCGACCCGGTCCGCTAGGTCAGCCACCCGCGACCGTCATCCCGTCGATCCGCAGCGTCGGCGCGTTGACGCCGCCGCGGAATTCGAGGTCGCTGGCCGGCGTCAGCTGCTGGAACATCGTCTTCAGATTGCCCGCGATCGTGAATTCGCTGACCGGACCGACGATTTCGCCGCGCTCGATCAGGAAGCCCGCCGCGCCGAGGCTGTAGTCGCCGGTCACCCCGTTCACGCCGTGGCCGATCGTCTCGGTCACCAGCACGCCGCGGTCTATCTCGCCGATCAGCGTGTCGCGCGGCGTCGGGCCGGCGGCGAGATAGAGGTTGGTCGAGGACGCGACGGGGCCGCCGCCGACGCCGCGCGCGGCGTGGCCGGTCGGCTCCAGCCCCAGTTGCCGCGCCGACGCGCTGTCGAGCAGCCAGGTCTGGAGCACGCCGTCCTGCACGATCGCGAGCGGCGAGACGGGCAGCCCCTCCCCGTCGAACGGTTTCGAACGGAGCCCGCGCGGGCGGTGCGGATCGTCGATCACGTCGATTCCGGCGGGCAGGATGCGCGTGCCGAGCGCGTCGAGCAGGAAGCTGGTGCGCCGTGCGATCGCGGCCCCGCCGATCGCACCCACCAGCGCGCCGATCAGGCCACCGGAAATGCGGCGATCGAACACCACCGGCATCGCGCCGCTGGGCATCCGCCCCGGATTGGCGCGCGCCGCGGTGCGTTCGCCGGCCAGCCGCCCTATCGCTTCGGCGGCATCCAGATCGCGTTCGTGCCGCGCGCTGTGGCCGGCATAGTCGCGCTCCATCGCCCCGGCGGTGCCGGCCAGCACGCTGGCGGAGGCGGCGTAGCTGCTGAGCGTATAGCCGCCGACGAAGCCGTGGCTGGTGGCGAGCGCGATAGTGGTGCGCGATGCGGAGGCGGACGCGCCGTCGCTCATCGCCACGCCGGGTACGGCGCGGGCGGCATCCTCTACCGCGAGCGCGCGGGCCTTCAACGCATCGGGGGCGGGATCGCCGCCGTCGTCAAGGTCGAGATCGGGGCCGACACCCTTCAGCAGGCGGTCTTCCGGCGCGAGGCCCGCCCACGGATCTTCGGGCGCCAGCCGCGCCATCGCGATCGCGCGATCGACCAGGGTGGCGAGCGCATCGGCGGAGAGGTCCGACGTCGCGACGCTGGCCGAGCGGCGCCCGACGAAGACGCGCAGGCCGAGGTCGGCGCTTTCCGACCGGCCGACATCCTCCAGCGCGCCCATCCGCACCTCGACCCCGGTCGATGCGCTGGCGGCGAAGACCGCGTCGGCGGCATCGGCCCCGGCGGCGCGGGCGCGCTCGACGAAGGCGGCGGCGGTATCGGCGGCTTGGGCGGCGGTCAGCATGGCGTGCAGTTAGGGTGCGGGTGCGCAATCGTCAAAGTTGCGTGCCGACGACGACGCAGGCGAGGAACATCAGCAGGCCGGCATTGCGGTTCGACCGGAAGCGGGCGAGTGCGTTGGCGCCGTCGCTTGGGACCAGCGTCGCGATCTGCCAGACGAAGTGGAGCGCAACCGGCGCCAGCGCGATCAGCGCGACGGGATCGGGCCGGATGCTCCACACCGCCCCGCCCCACAGCACCACCGCTGCGGCGTAGAAGGCGGCAACCCCGCCTCTCACCTGCGCGCCCAGCGCACGGGCGGAAGAGCGCACGCCGATCAACGCGTCGTCTTCGACATCCTGCAACGCATAGATGGTGTCGTAGCCGATCACCCACGCGATGCTGCCGGCGTAGAACAGCGCCCCGGCCAGCGCGAAACCGCCCGACACCTCCACCCAGCCGACCAGCGCCGCCCAGCTGAAGACGATGCCCAGCCACGCCTGCGGCCACCAGGTGATGCGCTTCATGAACGGATAGGCGGCGACGGGGGCGAGGCTGGCGACCGCGACGATCGCGGCGGGGATGCGCAACTGGATCAGCACGATCAGGCCGACGAGGCAGAGCGCGACCAGCCAGGCCCAGGCGAGCTTCACCGAAATCGCGCCGCTCGCGACCGGGCGTGATGCGGTGCGCGCCACGCGGGCGTCGAGATCGCGGTCGACGATATCGTTGTAGACGCAGCCCGCGCCGCGCATCGCGATGCTGCCCGCCAGCAGCCACAGGATCAGCGGCCACCGCGCCACCGCTCCGCCCGCCAGCGCGACACCCCACGCGCCCGGCCAGAACAGCAGCCACCACCCGATCGGCCGATCGAACCGCGCGAGCTGGGCGAGGTCGCGCAGGGTCGGCGGCAGGCGGGCAACGATGCCGCGATGCTGGCTGTCGGGGACGATGGGGGCGGTCATGCGGCTGGGCGCATGTCGAAGCGCGCCGCCGTGCTCCCGCGCAGGCGGGAGCCTAGAACCGCACGCGGTATCGTCTGTAACCCTGGGCTCCCGCCTGCGCGGGAGCACGGTGGTGGATTGGCTGCACCGGTCATCGCGCCCTACTGACAGATCGTGGCGGCGTGGGAAATCGCGGGGTTCGGCAAATATCCCCATCTCCGTTTGGCCTAAGCGAAGTCGAAGGCCAAAGCGCTACGCCAAGTGCTTCGACTTCGCTCAGCACGAACGGATGGGAGCAAACGCTCCCCCTTGTGCCCCGCCCCGCGATAGACACATTGGCGCCAGTCTGCAGGAGATGATCCCTTGATGCGCTTCCTCCCATTGCTCGCCGCCGCCCTGCTCGCGGCCCCCGCCTCCGCCGCGCCGGCGCCGAAATGGGCGGGCGTGTGGCGCAATGCCGCCAACACCGTGCAGCTGCGCGCCGCGCCCTGTTCGAAGGCGCGGGATGCCGGCATGTGCGGGACCGTCATCTCGGCGAGTGCCAAGGCGAAGGCGGATGTCGCCGCGCGGGGCGGGACGCTGGTCGGCACCCGCCTGTTCAGCGACTTCCGGCAGACCGACTACAATCTGTGGCAGGGCGACGTCTACGTCCCCGACATCGACCGCAGCTTCACCGGCACGATCAGCATGGACGGGGCGAACCGGCTGATCGGCGAAGGCTGCCTGTTCGGGCGGCTGGGCTGCAAGCAGCAGGTGTGGACGCGCGTGGTCGGCAAGAAGTGATGGCGGCGACGCCCGCCTGGCCGCCGCAGTCGACCCCGCGGCTGTTCGTCGAGTCGCCGCTGTCGGACGGCGTGGTGGTGCGAATCGACGGGGCGCAGGCGCATTACCTGATCGCGGTGATGCGCACGAAGGTGGGCGATCCGGTGAAGCTGTTCGATGGCAACTCCGGCGAATGGCTGGGCGTGGCGGAAGGGGTCGGCAAGCGCGATCTCACGCTCGTGGTGCGCGAGCAGTTGCGGCCGGCGGAGGTGGTGCCCGACCTGTGGCTGGTCGCCGCGCCGCTGAAGAAGGGACGGATCGACTGGCTGGCCGAGAAGGCGTGCGAGCTGGGCGTGGCGCGACTGGTGCTGGTCGAGACGCGGCGGACGGTGGTGGACCGCGTCAACGCCGACCGGCTGCGCGCGCATATGATCGAGGCGGCGGAGCAGTGCGGGCGGACGGCGGTGCCGGCGATCGAGCCGCTGGTGAAGCTGACGCCGCTTCTGCGCGACTGGCCGGCGGAACGCGCGCTGTTCTTCGCCGACGAGACGGGCGGCGCGCCCACGCTGGAGGCGATGCGGGGTCATGCGGGTCCGGCGGCGATCCTGATCGGGCCCGAAGGCGGATTCGACGCCGCGGAGCGCGAGGCCATCCGGGCGCTGCCGTCGGCGATCGGCATCTCGCTCGGCCCGCGCATCCTGCGCGCGGATACGGCGGCGGCGGCGGCGGTCAGCCTGTGGATGGCGGCGGCGGGGGATTGGTGACAGGCGAACGCTACTTCCGCCCCGCCCCGCGCAACCGGTCGCGGTTGACCTGATCGCGCAGCACGCCGGCGCGCAGCTGCAATTCCTGTCGCTCCTGATCCGACATGCCGTCGGCGGCATAGCGATCGGCGAGCGAGCCGATCTGCGCGCTCTGGCGGCGGAGCGCGCGTCCTTCGCGCCGGGTCAGCGTGCCGGCATCGCGGCCACGACGGATCTGGCGGTCGATGTCGCGGACGTCGCGCGACACCGCCGGATCGGGAAGCCGCGCGTCGCCGCGCAGGATCGGTGGGGGCGTGCGGCTGGTCGGCGGCGCGCGATCGGTGAATTGCGCCGACGCCGGCACCGCTATCAGCATCCCTGCCGCCATCAGAACCACCGTCCGCATCTCGCCGTCTCCCCTGTCGTTTCGGCCAGCTTCCTGCCGGCTGCCTGAACGCCCGATGACCGCCCACTAGCGCCGCCCTTCGCCCGCGCGTAAGGGCGCGACCATGACGACCAAGACGGTTTCGACCAGCAATGCGCCGGTGATCGAGTCGCTCGATCAAATCTACGCCAGCTTCGCGCGCGGCGAGAAGCCGAAGGAGCGGTGGCGCATCGGCACCGAGCATGAGAAGTTCGTCTATGCGGTCGGCGATCACCACGCGCCGTCCTATGACGAGCCGGGGGGCATCCGCGATCTGCTGGCCGCGCTGGAGCAGTTCGGCTGGCGCCCCGTCCTTGAAGGCGGCAAGGTCATCGCGCTCAACGGCGACGACGGATCGGTGAGCCTTGAGCCGGCCGGACAGTTCGAGCTGTCGGGCGCGCCGCTCGAAAACCTGCACCAAACCTGTGCCGAGACCGGGCGCCACCTGAAACAGGTGAAGGCGGTCGGCGAGACGCTCGGCATCGGCTTCCTTGGCCTGGGCATGTGGCCCGACAAGGCGCGCGACGACCTGCCGCGCATGCCGAAGGGACGGTACGGCATCATGCTGAACCATATGCCGCGCGTCGGCACCATGGGCCTCGACATGATGCTGCGCACCTGCACGATCCAGGTGAACCTGGACTATGCGTCCGAAGCCGACATGGCGAAGAAGTTCCGGACCTCGCTGGCGCTGCAGCCGCTTGCCACCGCGCTGTTCGCCAATTCGCCGTTTACCGAAGGCCAGCCCAACGGCTTCCTCAGCTATCGCAGCCATATCTGGTCGGACACCGACCCGCACCGCACCGGCATGCTGCCGTTCGTGTTCGAGGACGGCTTCGGCTACGAACGCTATGCCGAATACGCGCTCGATGTGCCGATGTACTTCGTCTATCGCGACGGCCGCTACATCGATGCCGCCGGGCTGTCTTTCCGCGATTTCCTGAAGGGCGAGCTGTCGGTCCTGCCGGGCGAGCGACCGACGATGGACGACTGGAACGACCATCTCTCCACCGCCTTTCCCGAGGTGCGGCTGAAGACCTTCCTCGAGATGCGCGGCGCCGACGGCGGCCCGTGGGATAGCATCTGCGCGCTGCCGGCGCTGTGGGTCGGGCTGCTCTACGACGACGGCGCCCTGGATGCGGCGTGGGACGTGGTGAAGAACTGGACGATGGAGGAGCGCGAGGCGCTGCGCAGCGCGGTGCCGAAGCTGGCGCTCGACGCGCCCATTCCCGGCGGCGGGCGGCTGCGCGATATTGCGGGCGAGGTGCTGGACATCGCCACGGCCGGCCTGTCGGCGCGCGCGCGCCTGAACGGCGCGGGCGACAGCGAGGCGGGGTTCCTCGACCCGCTGCGCGAGACCGTTCGGTCGGGCAAGGTGCCGGCGCAGGTGCTGCTCGATCGCTACAACGGCGTGTGGAACGGCGACCTGTCGCGCGTCTACGACGAGTACAGCTTCTGACGATGCGCGTTCGGTGCCTGTGCGCCGCGCTGGCGATGTCGGCGATGCCGGCGCGGGCGCAGCAGCATGACGGCCAGCTGTGGCTGCAGATCAACGCCAATGCGCCGATCGCCGACAAGCTGCGCGTGACGGTCGAACAGATCACGCGGTTCAGCGACCGGCAGGGCGGATTGTACCAGACCGAGGTCGGCGCGATCCTGGGCTATCGTGCCACGTCGCATATCGAACTGGGTTTCGGCTATCGCCGCGTCGGCGGACACAATGGCGCGCGCGGCGCCGACGAGGATCGCATCCGCCAGCATGTCATCCTGACCTATGGCCGCTTCGTCGGGCGGTTTCGCGTCGACGAACGGTTCCGCGACGACCGCGACGGCATCGGTTTTCGCGTGCGTCCGCTGCTGCGCTACAATCTGCCGCTGGCGGACAAAGGATATGCGCTGTTCTACAGCCACGAATCCTTCTTCATGCCCAACAGCACCAGCTGGGGCCAGCGCCGCGGCTACGAGCGGATGCGCAACATCGTCGGTCTGACCTTCCCGATCGGGAAGAATGTCAGCGTCGATGCGGGATATCTGAACCAGTATCGCTTCGGCGGAAACGGGGCGCGGGCGCAGATGGAACATGCGCTGAGCGTGCAGATGACGCTGAACATGACCAAGCACGCAACGCCGAAGCTGGACGATTAGGACGGGGTAGCCGCGCCTATTCCTCAATCAGCTTCAGCAACCGCCGCTCGACCGGCGCCAACACGGGCCCGAGCTCGTGCCCCCGCTTCAGCACCGCGCCCTGTTCGCCGATCAACGCCCACATGCCCTGCCGGCTGCGCAGCGCGGGCCGCTTCTCGATCCGGTATTCCGGGCGCTCGGCGGCACGGCGGAAGGCGGCGAAGGTCGCGGCGTCGCGGCCCAGGTCGATCGCATAGTCCTTCCACTTCCCCGCCGCGACCATGCGGCCGTAAAGGTCGAGGATGCGGGAGAGTTCGACGCGGTCGAAACCGATCTGCGTGGCCTTTGACGGCGTCGGAAACGGCGTGACAATACCCATCAGGCGCGGTCGCGCTCCGCATCATTGCTGACGTCGTTGCGCTCGGCGAGCAGCGCGCGCAACTCGGCAAGTTCGCGCTCGATCTGGACGAAGCGGGTCTGGCTCGCCTCGCTCATGTCGCGGCAAGGCGTGCCATAGGGCATGAAGTCGCGCTGATAGGTTTCCGCTTCCACCACCACCGGCCGCGCCGGGATGCCGACCATCGTCGCGCCGGGCGCCACGTCGCGCGTCACCACCGCATTCGCCCCGACCCGCGCGCGGGCACCGACCGTGATCGGGCCCAGTACCTGCGCGCCCGACCCGACGATGGCGCCGTCGGCGATGGTCGGATGCCGCTTGCCAGCGACGCCGTTGTCGGGACTCGTCCCGCCCAGCGTCACGCACTGGTAGATCGTCACGTCGTCGCCGATCACCGCCGTCTCGCCGATAACGGTGAAGCCGTGGTCGATGAAGAAATTGCGGCCGATCACGGCACCCGGATGAATGTCGATCGCCGTCAGCGCGCGCGACCAGTGGTTCACGAAGCGCGCGAGAAAGAACAGGTCGGCGCGGAACAGCGCGTGCGCGATGCGGTGCATGCCCAGCGCCAGCACGCCCGGATACAGCAATATCTCCCAGCGCGACCGGGGCGCGGGATCGCGCGCCTTGATCGAATCGAGATAGTCGACGAGCCGTCGCATCGCAGTCCCCTTCACCGCCGGGCGATGTAGTCCCGCAACGCGCCGATTTCCAGCGCGGCGCGTTTTCAGCTTTGGGATATGAAAGCCCATCTGTCTTGTCGGCATTGCCCGACGCCATCATGCTCGCGCAGAATCATCAGGGAATTTGCATGCTCGAGGGACTGGACTGGACGGCGCTGCTGCCCTTCATCGCGGTGGGGTTCGCGGCACAGATTATCGACGGGGCACTGGGCATGGCGTTCGGCGTGCTGTCGAACATGCTGCTGTTGGGTCTGGGCGTATCGCCCGCCGCCGCGTCCGCGGGCGTGCATACGGTCGAGACGTTCACCACCGCCGTGTCGGGGGCAAGCCACGTGCTGCACCGGAACGTGCAGTGGCGCATGTTCTTTCGCCTGATGATCCCGGGCGTGATCGGCGGCGTGTTGGGTGCCTATGTCCTGTCGAACATCCATGCCGATGCGGCCAAGCCGTTCATCCTGACCTATCTGATCGCGATCGGCCTCTACCTGCTGTGGCGCGGGTGGCACCACCCGCCGATCGAGCGCAAGCCAAAGATCGTCGAGCCGCTCGGCCTGGTCGGCGGCTTCCTCGATGCCGCGGGCGGCGGCGGCTGGGGGCCGGTGGTGACCTCCAACCTGCTGGTACAGGGCGCCAGCCCGCGCATGACGGTGGGCACGGTCAACACAGCGGAATTCTTCCTCGCCGCCACCATCTCCGCCACCTTCATCACGCAGCTGGGGTGGGAGGCGTTCACGCTCGCCACCGTCGGCCTGCTGATCGGCGGCGTGGTGGCGGCGCCGTTCGGGGCGCTGCTGGCCAAGCGCGTGCCAGCGCGGACGCTGATGATCCTGGTCGGCGTGATCCTGACGCTGACAAGCCTCTATAATCTGTACCGCTCGCTCGGCTAACACGGGCGGCATGACGACGTACCTGCCCACGATCAAACAGCTGCAATATCTGGTCGCGCTGCGCGATGTCGGGCATTTCGGGCGGGCGGCGGAGACGTGCTTCGTCACCCAGTCCACCCTGTCGGCGGGCATTCGCGAGCTGGAGACGCTGATCGGCGTGACGTTGGTCGAGCGGACGCGGCGGGTGGTGCGCTTCACCCCGCTGGGCGAACGCATCGTCGAGAAGGCACGGCGTGTGCTGCGGGAAGTCGATGAGCTGGGCGACCTGGCCCGCGCGGCGGGACGACCGCTGTCGGGCGAGATGCGGATGAGCGTTATCCCGACGATCGCACCCTTCATGCTGCCGCGCATCCTGCCACGCCTGCGCCGCGACTATCCCGACCTGAAGCTCTATCTGCGCGAGGAACCGAGCGCTGCAGCCTGCGAGCGACTCAATCAGGGGCGGACGGACTGCGTGCTGCTCGCGCTGCCCTATGCCTGCGGCGATATCGAGAGCGTCGAGTTGTTCGACGATGCGCTGCACCTCGCCTATCCGATCGGCGAGATCGAACCCCGCCCGGCGACGATCCGCGCCAGCGAGATCGACGAGACGCGGCTGCTGCTGCTGGAGGACGGGCATTGCCTGAAGGACCATGCGCTGGCCGCGTGCAACCGGCCGGAGATCCGCGCGGAGGCGACGATGCTCGGCACGTCGCTGCACACGATCGTGCAGATGGTCGACAACCGGCTGGGCGTCACCATCCTGCCCGAAATGGCGATCGTGTCTGGGATATTGGAGGGAACGCAGGTGACGTCCTCTCCGCTGTCCGCCGACAATCCGGCGCGGCGGATCGCGCTGGTGTGGCGCAAGGCTTCGCCGCGGGAGAAGGACTTTCGGCTGCTGGCGAGCGTGCTGGCGGAGCGATAACCAGCGGTGCTCCCGCGCAGGCGGGAGCCCAGGGTTACAGACGATCGCTCCTGCGGCTCTGGGCTCCCGCCTGCGCGGGAGCACGGCGGTGCGTCACCCCCACCGCGCCGCCGCGGCATCGTCCCCTGCCCGCGCCTCGACCCAGCGCGCCGCGCCGTCGCGCACCTCGCGCTTCCAGAACGGCGCATCGGTCTTCAACCGATCGATCATGTAGGCGCAAGCCTCCAGCGCCGCACCGCGATGCGCCGCCGCCGCCGCGACGAACACGATGCGCTCTCCCGGCGTCATCGCGCCGACGCGGTGGTGGATCGTCGCCGCGGTCAGGCTCCAGCGTTCGACGGCGATCCGCGCCACCGCCTCCAGCGCCGCCTCGGTCATGCCCGGATAATGTTCGAGCTCCAGCACGCCGACGCCGTCGTCGGCGCGAACGAGGCCGGTGAAGCTAGCCATCGCCCCAACGTCGGCACCCTCGACTTCGGCCAGCGCAGCAGCCACGTCGATCGGCGCAGCATCGACGATAATGCGGATCACCCGCCCGTCACCGGGGGGAAGATCGCCACCTCGCGCGCGCTCCCGAGCGCCGTATCGAGCGGCACGAAGCGCTGGTCGATCGCGGCGCGCAGACGGGCGCGATCGGCGAACGCGGACGCGTGGGCGTCGCTGCCCGCCGCCAGCCAGTCGAGCAGCGCGGCGACGGTCGTGACCTCCGCCGGGGGATCGACCCGCTCCTGCCCCGCGCCTACGCTCTCGCGCACCCAGGCGAAATAGAGCATCTCGACCGCCATCAGCTGTCCATGTGCTTCAGCCCGACGCGCAAATAATCCCACCCCGTCAGCAACGTCAGTGTCGCCGCACCCCATAGCGAGACGAGCCCGACCGTCTTGACGAAGGCATAGGCCGGCAGCGCGCCCGCCAGGATCAAAGCGCCGAGGGCCACGAGTTGCAGCGTCGTCTTCCATTTGGCGAGGCGGGAGACGGGCATCGATACCTGTATCCCACCGAGGAACTCGCGCAGCCCCGACACCATGATTTCGCGCAGCAGGATCACCATCGCCGCGATCAGGTGGACGCCGGTGATGATCGCGCGATCCTCGAACCGCGTGCCGACCAGCATCAGGATGACCGCTGCTATCATGATCTTGTCGGCGATCGGATCGAGGAACTGGCCGAGCTTCGACACCGTGCCGCGCGCCCGCGCGACATAGCCATCGAAATAATCGGTGAGCCCCATCATGCAGTACAGCGCGAAAGCAAGCGCATAGCCCGCCTCCCACTGCGGCCACCACAGGAACGCGACGAGCAACGGCACCGCGACGATGCGCGACAGCGTCAGCAGGTTGGGAAGGGTCAGCATTGTCGCCGGTCTAGGCGGCGCGGGCGATGGCCGCAACGTCCTACTATCCCGTCGCAACAAACCACGTTGCCGCCCCGGCCCCGCATCCGCTATGCCCGCCCGCAACAGGAACGGCCGGGACGCCATTTTCATGATAAGCGCCCTCGGGCTATTGAAGGAACGCCGGTTCCTTCCCTTGTTCGTCACCCAGTTTCTCGGCGCCTTCAACGACAATCTGTTCAAGACCGCGATGGTCCTGTTCGCGACCTATCAGGTCTTCAACGACGTCGAGATGGAGGCGCACTTCAATTCGGTCGCCAGCGCGCTCGCGATCCTGCCGTTCTTCCTGCTGTCAGCCCTGTCAGGCCAGTTGGCCGATACCCATGACAAGGCCCGCATCATCCGCATCGTGAAGACGGCGGAGATCTTCATCATGATCTTCGGCGCGGCCGGGCTGCTGGCGGCGAAGGCGGGCTATATCTCGGTGGGCCTCGGCATGATGCTGGGCGCGGTGCTGATGCTCGGCACGCATTCGACCTTCTTCGGCCCGATCAAATACGCGATCCTGCCCCAGCATCTTGGGGAGGACGAGGTGCTGGGCGGCACCGGCATGGTGGAGGCGGCGACCTATCTGTCCATCCTGCTGGGAACGGTGATGGCGGGCTTCGTCTCGGTCGAGGCCGCCGCCGTGCTGGTCATCGTCGTGGCGCTGATCGGCTGGTTTGCCGGGCGCATGGTTCCCCCCGCCCCGCGCGTCGGGCCGAAGCTGAAGATCAACTACAACCCCTTCACCGCATCGTGGCATCTAATCGCGGCGACGATGCATATCCGCCGGCTGTTCCTCGCGATCCTCGCGATCAGCTTCTTCTGGTCGATCGGCATGATCCTCATCATCGTCTTCCCGTTGCTGGTGAAGAACGTGCTGACTGCCGACGAACGCGTCGCCAGCCTGACCATCGCGATCTTCTCGGTCGGCGTCGCGATCGGGTCGGTCGTCATCAACATGCTGCTGAAGGGCAAAATCTCCGCGCGCTATTCGCCGATCGCGGTCATCATCATGGCCGCGCTGGTGCTGGCTTTCGCGGTGGAGGTGCGGACCTTCGTGCCGGCGCCCGACGGACGATTGTTCGGCGTGCTGGAATTCCTGCTCCATCCGCAGTCGCTGCTGATCGTGGTGACGCTGTTCGCGATCGCGATCGCCGGCGGCGTCTTCGTCGTTCCGCTGTATGCGTTTCTGACGACGACCGTCACGAAGGACCAGACCGCGCGCACCGTCGCCGCCAACAACGTCGTCAATTCGGGCGCGATGACGATCAGCGCGGTCGTGGTCAGTCTGCTGGGCAGCGCGGGCGTGCGCCCGCAGGACATGCTGCTGTTCGTCGCGGCGATGTGCCTCGTCTCCGCTTGGCTGGCGCAGAAGCTGCACAAGGCCTGCGACTAAATTATCCGTCCACCCAGTCGAAGCCGAGCGGCGCCTCGCGGAACGCGAAGCGATCGAGGTGACGCGCGACCGCGCCCTTCAAACCGTCCAGCTGCCCTTCGGCACTCGCCTCGATCCGGGTGACGAGCGCGTCGTCCTGCGCATCGAAGGTCACCGTCGCATCGCCCGGCCAGTCCGCCCCGCGCGCATCGCGGGGAAAGATAACCGTGCCGTGCGTCGCGTCGAAGGTGACGGCCAGATTGTGCTGCCAGTGCTTGCACAGCTGCTGCAGATACTTGGCCGCGTGATCGGTCGGCGTCCGCGCCGTCGCTATGTGCGCCATCACAGCCGCTCGATCCGACGCGCGGCGTCGTCGAGGATGTCGGCGATCGCGTGCGCCGTCTCGGTCGGCACCTCGCCCTCGCGCAGCCGGTGGCGCAGCACCTGGCGCAGATTGCCCATCGCCCGCATCACCGGCCCGGAGCGGGTCTTCTCGCCCGACGTGCCGAGCGCCTCGAGCCGCGCCAGCAGTCCGGCCACCTCGTCGGCATGCCGCTCCAGATAGTCGCGGCCGGTGTCGGTGATGGCATAGACCTTCTTCGCGTCGTCGCTCGGCTGCTCGCCGATCAGGTCCATGTCCGACAGCATCGTCAGCGTCGGATAGACGACGCCCGCGCTCGGCGCATATTCGCCGCCGGTGCGCTCGTCGATCTCGCGGATCAGGTCGTAGCCGTGGCGCGGCCGGTCCGCGATCAGCTTCAGCAGCACGAGCCGCAGCTCCTGCCCCGACACCACCCGGCGTCGTCCGCGCGGACCACCGTGGCCGCCGCCGCCGTGCGGACCGGACATGTCCCACTGAACCGAGAACGGCCCGAAATCGCGACGTCCGCGCATTCCGCCATCGCCGAAACCACGCCCGTGCGGCTTGCCAAATCTATGCATTTCAATTTCTCTTGAACGAATCATGATGTGGCTAAGATATATCTTGATGCGTTTGACGCAAGAGCGGCCCTGCATTTTTTTGCGAAGCCGCCTATCTTGAGCAGCATGGCCGACCTTCTCGCCGGGCTCGAACCGCCCGCGCCGCCCCTGCCCGACAGCGCGCCGCTCGCCGATCGCCTGCGTCCGCGCACGCTGGACGAGGTCGTCGGGCAGGATCATCTCACCGGGCCGGAGGGCGCGATCGGGCGGATGGTGGCGGCGGGGCGGCTGTCGTCGATCGTGCTGTGGGGGCCGCCCGGCACAGGCAAGACGACGATCGCGCGGCTGCTCGCCGATGCCGTCGGCCTGCGGTTTGTCGCGATCAGCGCGGTGTTCTCCGGCGTCGCCGACCTGAAGAAGGCGTTCGCCGAGGCGAAGACGGCGGCGCGCGCGGGTCAGCGCACGTTGCTGTTCGTCGACGAGATCCATCGCTTCAATCGCGCGCAGCAGGACGGCTTCCTGCCCTATGTCGAGGACGGAACGGTGACGCTGGTCGGGGCGACGACCGAGAACCCCTCGTTCGAGCTCAACGCCGCGCTGCTCAGCCGCGCGCAGGTGCTGATTCTGCACCGGCTCGATCGCGCTGCGCTGGACCTGCTGCTCGACCGGGCGGAGACGTTGATGGAACGCCCCCTGCCCCTGACGACGGCGGCGCGCGACGCACTGGTGGCGAGTGCGGATGGCGACGGTCGCTTCCTGCTCAATCAGGCCGAGACCTTGTGGTCGGTCGACCTGCCCGAACCGCTCGATCCGGCGGGGCTCGGCGCCTTCCTGCAACGCCGCGTCGCGGTGTACGACAAGGATCGCGAGGGGCATTACAACCTCATCTCCGCGCTCCACAAATCGATCCGCGGCAGCGATCCGCAGGCCGCGCTCTACTATCTCGCGCGGATGCTGACCGCGGGCGAGGAGCCGCTGTACCTCCTGCGCCGCCTGACCCGCGCGGCGGTGGAGGATGTCGGCCTCGCCGACCCGAACGCGCTGGTGCAGTGTATCGCCGCCAAGGACACCTACGACTTTCTCGGCTCGCCGGAGGGTGAACTGGCGATCGCGCAGGCATGCCTCTACCTCGCCACCGCGCCCAAATCGAATGCCGCCTATGCCGCGCAGAAGGCGGCGTGGAAGGCGGCGCGCGAGACGGGATCGCTGATGCCGCCCGCCAACATCCTGAACGCGCCGACGAAGCTGATGCGCGATATCGGCTATGGTCAGGGGTATGAGTACGATCACGATGCCGAGGACGGTTTCTCCGGCGCGAACTACTGGCCCGACGAGATGGCGCCGCGCGATTTCTACGTGCCGACCGATCGCGGGTTCGAGAAACGGCTCGCCGAGCGCATGGCGTGGTGGGACGAGCGGCGGAAGGACCGGCCATGATCCGCGACTGGGACGATGCCGTCGCGGTCGCGCTGGCGCTGCCGGAGACCGAGGCCTCGACCAGCTACGGCGCGCCCGCGGTCAAGCTGCGCGGCAAGATGCTGATCGCGGCGACATCGCCCGATCCCGACAGCTTCGTGCTGCACGTCGCGGAAGCCGACAAGGCGGTGCTGATGGAGACCGACCCCGACACCTTCTGGCAGACGCCGCACTATGACGGCTGGCCGGCGGTGCTGGTGCGCTACGGCACGCACGCGCAGGATCGCATCCGCCTGCTGATCGACCGCGCGTGGTGGGATCGCGCGAGCAAGACGCAGCAGAAGGCGCGAGGGGGAGAGCGGCCGTGACAGAACGACACTTCGGTAATTTCGCGGTGATCGACTGGTCGGGCGAGGCGGTGGCTAGACCGAAAGGGCTGGCGGTCGCCCTCGCTTCGACCGGCACGACGGCACCGGAGTTGATGCAGGCGGAGGGTGGTTTGTCCCGGCAACGATTGCTCGACTGGCTGCTGAAGCTGGCAGACGCCGGTAGCGACATCCTCATCGGTCTCGACCTCTCGCCCGCGCTGCCCTTCGCCGACCGGGGCGGCTATTTTCCGGGCTGGGACGAGGACGTGGCGGACGCCCGCGCGTTGTGGGCGCTGGTCGACCGCCTGTCCGCGGACGACCAGCATCTGTCGGCCAACGGCTTCCTCGCGCACGTTGAGGCGACGCGACACTTCCGCCACCAGACCGGCACCGGCGACCTGTTCGGCACCGGTCGCGGCCGGTTGCGCGTTTGCGAGGCGGGGCAGCAGGCGATGGGGCTGTCGCCGTCGAGCTGCTTCAACCTGATCGGCGCGGCGCAGGTCGGCAAGTCCAGCCTGACCGGCATGCGCGTGCTGCATCGCCTCGCCGGCCGCGTGCCCGTCTGGCCGTTCGACCCGATCCCCAAAACCGGCCCCGCGATCGTCGAGATCTACACGACGATCGCCGCCCGCGCCGCGGGCCTGCGCAAGGGGCTGAGCAAGATCCGCTGCTGGGAAGACCTCGACATCGCGCTCGCCGCCCTCGGCTCCGCGCCTACCGGCCGCAGTGGCGCAATCGACGACCACGCCAGCGACGCGATCCTGACCGCCGCCTGGCTGCGCGCCAATGCGGCGCGGCCGGAACTCTGGCAGCCGGCCGAGATGACCGACACGATCGCACGCACCGAGGGCTGGACCTTCGGCGTCGCCTGACGCAAAGACGCGGGCGTGCCGGTTTAGCTCAGCTGGTAGAGCAGCGGTTTTGTAAACCGAAGGTCGCGGGTTCGATTCCTGCAACCGGCACCACGTCACCTGACGACGGCGATCGCGCCCGAACCCCTCTTCCATCGCCGGCTTTGCCATGCGGCCCTGCGCGCCGATTCAAGTCAACATGAGTGTTGCCGAATCGCATCGCTTGAAAGGAAATTGCCCGGATCGGCCGATCGACGCTGGACGCGGGCACGATCCGGCGCAAACTGCGCAGCATTCCGTTCGGAAGCGTCGCGCTCGGGGGAGCGCCATCACATAATCAGGGGGCTTTCTCGATGATCCACCGTGCATCCTATCTAGCGACGACCGCCGCGATCGTCCTCGCCGGCCCTGCTTTCGCGCAGACAGCTACCCAGACCGACCAGACTCGCACCAGCGCCACGCCGCCCTCCGACAACAGCGCGGCGACCAACGCGGCGCAGGCCGCGGCGCAGGGCGATGACACCGGTCCCGCCAGCGACATCGTCGTCGTCGGCACGCAGATTCGCGGCAGTTCGGTGACGGCGGCGCTGCCGGTGACAGTCGTGGGTCAGGACGAGCTGGCCGGCATTGGCGCCACCTCGGGCGACGAGCTGCTGCGCGCCATCCCGCAGCTGGGCGACGTGACGTTCAACGCCAGCTATCTGCCCAACAGCTCGAACGCCGCGCGCGGCGACGTCGGATCGATCAACCTGCGCAACCTGGGCGTCGGCAACACGCTGGTGCTGCTGAACGGTCGCCGTGTCGTCAATCACCCGACCAGCCGCGCGAACGAGAATCTCGTCCCCGTGCTGACCGTCAACAGCAACACGATCCCCGCCTTCGGGATCGAGCGGCTGGAAGTGCTGCGCGACGGCGCCGCCGCGATCTACGGGTCGGACGCGGTGGCGGGCGTGGTCAACACGGTGCTCCAGTCCGATTTCGTCGGCGTGCAGTTCGAAGGGCAGGTCGGGTTCGCCGAGGACACCAACCTGCTGGAGACCAACCTCAACCTGCTGGCCGGCACGCGGCTGGGCGATCGCGGCAACATCACCGTGTTCGCATCGCGCGAATCGCGCACGATGCTGCGCGCGGCGGATCAGGACTATACCGCGTCGGACGTGAAGAGCGGTCTGTTCGTCGGCACCCCGTTCGAGGGTAGCACCACGCTTGACGGACGCTCGACGATCACGCCGTGGGGCGTGTTCACGACGCGCGGCGGCGTCGCCGTGCGCCAAGGCACCGGCACGACCGGCGCGCTGGTGACGAGTGCCGCCGGCGTGTTCCACATCCAGCCGACCGCCAACGGCGGCTGCTCGGCCGTGGTCCCGTCGAACACCGGCATCTGCATCGACGACGGCAACAACACCGCCGCCGCCGATCGCAATACACGCTTCGACCCGACGCAGGCGTATAACCGCACGATCCTGCCGAAGGTCGAGCGCTACAACTTCTTCGCCAACGGCAAGTACGAACTGACCGAGGGCCTCGAGCTGTTCGGCGAGGCAGGCTATTACCGCGCGTCCACCAACAGCATCCAGAGCTCGCCCGGCACGCTCGCCGCGGGTCCGATCGTCGTCCCGGCGACCAATTTCTACAACCCGTTTGGCCCGACCGGCAGCGCCAACCGCATCGCCGGCCTGAACACGCCTGCCGCGGGTCTCGCCGTCACGCTGACGAGCTATAATTTCTCCGATTTCGGCCCCAATATCGTCGACGTCGACAACGAACAGTGGCGCGGGCTGGCCGGCGTGCGCTTCTCGCTGTTCGGCATCGATTTCGAGAGCGCGGCGCTGTATTCGGAAGCGACCGTCGTCGACCAGTCGACCGGCATCAGCGCGACCGCGCTGCAGCGCCAGCTGGGCCTGGCCACCGCCGACGCGTACAACCCGTTCAACGGCGGCAACCTCGCCTTCCCCAGCCTCGCCGACGGAACGCCGTCGAGCCGCGCGGCGATCGACGCGATCCGCATCACCACCACGCGCCGTAACAAGGCGACGCTTGCGCTGGCGGACCTTAAAGGATCGAAAGCCGATCTGATCGCGCTGCCGGGCGGCAATCTGGGCGTTGCGTTCGGTGTCGAGGCGCGCCGCGAGACGCAGCTCGACGATCGCGATCCGCGCGTCGACGGCACGATCCAGTTCACCGACAGCGTGACCGGCTTCGTCAATCCGTCCGACCTGGTCGGCACCAGCAACTCGCCCGACACGAGCGGGCGGCGCGACGTGTTCGGCGCCTATGTCGAGGCCGCGGTGCCGGTGGTGTCGCCGTCGATGAACATTCCGCTCATCCACCGCCTCGAATTCCAGCTGGCCGGGCGGTTCGAGAATTATTCGGACGCGGGATCGGTGGCGAAGCCCAAGATCGCCGGTGCGTGGGACATCGTGCCCGGCGTCCGCCTGCGCGGTTCCTATGCCGAAAGCTTCCGCGCGCCGAACCTGGAACAGGTTAACGCGCGGCTGGTCACGCGCTCGAACACCCGCCTCGACCCGATCCGCTGCGAGGCGCAGCTGCGTCGCGGCGCGATCGCGACCTGGACGGCTTGCGCGCAGAGCTTTGCGACGACGGCGCAGCGCGCCGGCAACCCGGACCTGAAGCCCGAGCAGTCGACCAACTGGACCACCGGCATCGTCGTCCAGCCGGCGATCCTCGACGACATCGTCGGCAAGCTGACGCTGACGGCGGACTATTGGAACATCAAGCAGCGCGACATCGTCGGCATCTTCGGTGAGGGCAACGCGCTCATCAACGACTATCTGCTGCGGGTCAGCGGATCGACCGACCCGAACGTCATCCGCGCCGATCCGACCGCGGACGACATCGCACTGTTCGCCGGATCGGGGCTCGCCCCCGCCGGCCGCGTGCTGTTCGTGCGCGACCAGTATCGCAATCTGCAGCCGCAGGAAGTGTCCGGCTGGGACTTCGGACTAAACTGGCGGGTGCGCGACTTCGGCATCGGCCGCATCGTCGCCAACGTGAATGCGGCCTATCTCAAGACCTATTTCCTCACCCCCTCGCCCGACGTGCAGGCGCTGATCGACGCGCGTGCGGCGGGGACGATCAACCGCGACACCGTCATTTCCGATGGCGGCGATCAGGTGCGGGTGAACGGCAAGCCCGAATGGCGCGTGACGGGATCGCTGACCTGGTCGATGGGCCCGTTCCAAGTCGGCGGCTTCACCAATTACGTCAGCGATGTCGACGACACCGGCGCGACGATCAATGGCGTGCCGCTGCTGGTCGAGGGGCGGACGACGCTCAACCTCTACGCGCAGGTCCGCTTCGGCGATCGTCGCAGCGGCGAAGGGCGTCACCGCTTCCGGCTGGGTGTCCGCAATATCGGCAACAAGCAGCCGCCGCTGTCGAGCGAGGGCTTCCTCGGCTCGCTCTACCAGCCGTACGCGCGCTACTGGTACGCCAACCTGCAGTCGAGCTTCTGATGCGCCGCTTTGTCGCCGCCGTCGCCATCCTGGCGCTCGCGAGCCCGCTCGTCGCGCAGGAGGAGGGCCCGCCCCAGCGGGCCGTCACCGGCGGCGACATCGTCGCCTACGATCAGATCCACAAGCCCGTGATCGGGCGCGGCGGGATGGTCGTCAGCCAGAACGCGATGGCCTCCCGCGTCGGTGCGGATATCCTGCGCAAGGGCGGCAACGCGGTCGACGCGGCGGTCGCGATGGGCTTCGCGCTCGCGGTCACGCTGCCGCGCGCGGGCAACGTCGGCGGCGGCGGCTACATGCTCGTCCACATGGCGGCGAAGGACGGCAAGCCCGCGCAGGACATCGCGATCGACTATTACGGTCAGGCCAGCCGCCATACCACGCCCGACCTGCTGATCGGAGCGAACGGGCGGTTCGATACCGCCAAGGGCTATTCGATGAAGGGCGTCGCCATCCCCGGCACCGTCGCAGGGCTGTGGGCGGCGCACAAGCTGTACGGGTCGCTGCCGTGGGGGACGCTGATCGCGCCAGCGATCGCGATGGCAGAAGGCGGCGTCGTGCTGTCGGATGACGAAGCCAAGGCCAACGCCGACCAGAAAGCGGCGATGGCTGACGACCCCGCGGCGCTGGCGGTCTATTTCAAGCCCGACGGCAGCACCTATGCACCGGGCGAACTGTGGAAGCAGCCCGACCTCGCCGCGACGCTCAAGATCATCGCCGCCAAAGGCCGCGACGGCTTCTACACCGGCCCGCTTGCCGAGCGCATCGCCGCGGGGATCAGGGCCGGCGGCGGCGTGATCGACGCGAAGGATCTGGCCGACTACAAGGTCGTCGTTTCCGCGCCGATCTGGTCCAGCTACCGCGGGCAGAAGATCGCCTATATGCCCCCGACCGCCTCGGGCGTCAGCGTCGCCGAGGCGATGAACATCCTCGAGACGTTTCCGGTCAAGGACGCGCGCTGGGGCTCGGTCGCAAACCTGCACCTGCTGTCGGAAACGATGAAGCTGGTGTCCGCCGATCGCCGCCTCGTGGGTGGCGGACCCGACTGGCGTTCGCCCACACACGGCCTCGCGTCCAAGGGCTATGCCGCCGAACGCGCCAAGCTGATCCGCCCGGACCGCTCGCTCGGTGCCGCCGACGTGGCGGACGGCAATCCCTATCCGTTCGAAAGCAAGGACACGACGCATTATTCGATCGCCGACGCAGCCGGGAACGCGGTCAGCAACACCTATACGCTGTCGGCCTCCTATGGCGCGCACGTCGTCGCGCCGGGCACGGGCATCCTGCTGAACAATTCGCTCGGCAACCTCGCCTGGGGTCGCACCGGTCCCACGGCGAAGGCGACGCAGCCGGTGCCGGGCAAGCGCGTCGGATCGACGATCACCCCGATCATCGTGTTCAGGGACGAGAAGCCCTGGCTGGTCACCGGCACGCCCGGCGGCGGCTATATCATCGCGACGATGGTGCAGCTGCTCTCCAACGTCCTCGACCACGGCCTGAACGTCGCCGAAGCCGCCCAGCGCCCACGCGTGAACCAGGGCGGTGGCGATGCACCGCTGGAGCTGGAGGAAGGCTTCTCGCCCGATATCGTGCAGCTGCTGGAAGCGCGCGGGCACAAGGTCCGGCCATCGAACACGATGGGCAGCACCCAGTCGATCATGGTCGACGGCGACCGCTTTCTGGGTGCCGCCGACAGCCGCCGGCCGGATGCCGCGGCGGTAGGCGTAAAGTAGCACAACGCCGTTCGTCCTGCGTAGCCATTGAGCGAAGTCGAAATGGCGTATCGAAGGACTTGGTCTGGGGACGATGCTTCGATACGCGCCTTCGACAGGCTCAGTCGCTACTCAGCACGAACGGTTCGGGAGATAATCATGCTTGCAGGTCGCACCCTCCTCCTCGCCACTGCCCTGATCCTGCCGGCGTCCGCGCACGCGCAGGCCCTGCCCGACGCGCAACGCACAGCGATCGTGGCCGACGTCGACGATCGCGGCGCGACCCTCGCCTCGACGGCGAAGGCGATCTGGGATCTGTCCGAGGTCGGCTATCAGGAGACGAAGAGCTCAGCGATTCTCCAAGCCGAACTGAAGAAGGGCGGCTTCACCGTCACCCCCGGCGTTGCCGGCATGCCGACCGCGTTCGTCGCATCGTTCAGGAACGGCAAGGGGCCGGTCATCGCCGTGCTCGCCGAATATGACGCGCTGCCCGGCCTCGCGCAGACCGCGACGCCGGCCAAGCAGGTCATTGCCGGCAAGGCCGCCGGCCACGCCTGCGGCCACAACATCTTCGGCGCCGCCAGCGTTACGGCGGCGCTCGCGATCAAGGACTGGATGGTCGCCAACAAGATCACGGGCGAGCTGCGCGTCTACGGCACCCCCGCCGAGGAAGGCGGGTCGGGCAAGGTCTACATGGTCCGCGCCGGCCTGTTCGACGACGTCGATGCGACGCTGCACTGGCATCCGGGCAGCGGCAACGGCGTGTCGGTCGGCAAGAGCCGCGCCAACATCTCGGGCAAGTTCCGCTTCAAGGGGCTGGCCGCCCACGCCTCCGCCTCCCCCGAGCGGGGTCGCTCGGCGCTCGACGGGGTCGAGGTCATGGACATGGCGGTCAATATGATGCGCGAGCATGTCCCGTCGTCGGTGCGCATCCATTATGTCATCACTAACGGCGGCGAGGCGCCCAATGTCGTCCCGGACGCCGCCGAGGTCTATTATTACGTCCGCGACGTGGACCCCGCACTCGTCAAGTCGGTGTGGGCGCGCGTCGTGAAAGCGTCCGAGGGCGCCGCGCTCGCGACCGAGACGAGCGTCAGCAACGAGATCACCGGCGGCGTCTATTCGATGCTCGGCAACGACACGCTGGCGGAGGTCATGCACCGCAACCTGACCGCGGTCGGCGGGCCGAAATGGACCCCGGCCGAAACCAGCTGGGCGCAGGGGCTGCAATCGACGCTTGAGGTCAAGCGCCCGCTCGAAAGCGCCGCGCAGATCGGCCCGATCTCGCGCGGTGGCGACGGCGGCGGATCGACCGACGTGTCCGACATCAGCTGGGTTACGCCGACGGTGGGTCTCGGCACCGCCACGTGGGTGCCCGGCACCCCGGCGCACAGCTGGCAGGCGGTGGCGGCATCGGGCATGTCGATCGGGGCGAAGGGCGGCGTGGTCGCGGCGAAGACGATCGCGCTGACCGCCGCGGAGCTGTTCCAGAGCCCCAAAACACTGGCCGACGCCAAGTCGGAATTGCTGAAGCTGCGCGGACCCGACTGGAAGTACGAAGCAATGCTGGGCGATCGCAAGCCGGCGCTGGACTATCGCAAGCCGATGGCGGCCGGGACGATCGGGCAATAGCGGCGCATCAGCGACGCCACAGTGAAAAGGCCGCCCGGTCGCCCGGACGGCCCTTTCTCAGTTCAGTAGCGTAATGGGAACGATCAGATATCGTCGCCGAGCGCGCCCTTGACCGTACCGACGGTCTGCTGGGTCTTGCCCTTGGCTTCCTGCGCGGCGCCTTCGGCGGCCAGCTTGTCGTTCCGGTCTTCGCCGTCGCCGGCCACGGCCTGCTTCGCCTTGCCGATGGCCTCGTTCACGTTGCCCTTAACCTTGTCGACGAACTCGCCCATTTGATGTCTCCTGTCGGCCGCCACGACGGCGGCGCTGTCGGATAAGTTAACGTACATCCGCTGTCCGCGTTCCCCCGGCGTTGACTTAAATCAGTCCGGCGAGCGGGCTCGACGGGTCGGCATAGCGGCGTTTCGCCATGCGCCCGGCGCGATAAGCGAGGCGCCCGCTTTCCACCGCCGCCTTCATCGCGGCGGCCATCAGGATGGGATCCTTGGCCTCCGCGATCGCGGTGTTCATCAGCACGCCGTCGCAGCCCAGCTCCATCGCGGCCGCCGCATCGGACGCCGTGCCGACACCCGCATCTACCAGCACCGGCACGCCCGCGCCCTCGACGATCAGGCGGATCGTCACCCGGTTCTGGATGCCGAGCCCCGAACCGATCGGCGCGCCCAGCGGCATGATCGCGACCGCTCCGACATCCTCCAGCCGCTTCGCCGCGATCGGATCGTCGACGCAGTACACCATCGGCAGGAAGCCCTCCTTCGCCAGCACCTCGGTCGCGCGCAGCGTCTCGACCATGTCGGGATACAGCGTCCGCGCCTCGCCCAGCACCTCCAGCTTCACCAGGTCCCAGCCCCCCGCTTCGCGCGCCAGCCGCAGCGTGCGGATCGCGCTGTCGGCGTCGAAACAGCCGGCGGTATTGGGCAGGTAGGTGACCTTCTTCGGGTCGATATAGTCGGTCAGCATCGGCGCGTTCGGGTCGCTGACGTTCACGCGCCGCACCGCCACGGTGACGATCTCCGCCCCCGATGCGGCGACCGCAGCGGCATTCTGTTCGAAATCGCGATACTTGCCGGTGCCGACGATCAGCCGCGAGCGGAACGTGCGCCCGGCGACGCTCCAGCTGTCGTCGGTGATCGCCGCGACATGATCGCCGCCGCCGACGAAATGGACGATCTCCAGCTCGTCGCCGTCCTCGACGATCACCTGGTCGAGCGTCGAGCGCGGCACGACCTCCAGATTGCGCTCGACCGCCAGCTTGGCGGGGACGAGGCCCAGGCTCTCGGCCAGATGCGCGATCGTCTGCCCGGCGGCGACGCGCTTGTGTTCGCCGTTCAGGACGATCGATACGGTGCCGTCGCTGTGCAAATTTCCCACTCCGTGTCATTTGATCCGGGATCGGGCGGCATATAGTAGATGACACACACAACGCCACAGAAAGGCTCAGCGCTTGGCCGACCTGATCTACGTCCTCAACGGCCCGAACCTCAATCTGCTCGGCACGCGCGAGCCCGAGATCTACGGTGCCGACACGCTCGACGACATTGCCGGACAGCTGGAGGATCGGGCGCGCGAGCTGGATGTCGAGATCGACCTGCGCCAGTCGAACCATGAGGGGCATCTCGTCGACTGGCTGCACGAGGCGCAGGCGCGGGATGCGAAGGCGGTGCTGCTGAACGCGGGCGCCTTCACTCACACCTCGATCGCGCTGCACGATGCGATCAAGGCGGTGCGCACGCCGGTGATCGAGGTGCATCTGTCGAACCCGCACACGCGCGAGTCCTTTCGCCACACCAGCTTCGTCGGGCAGGCGGCGCGTGGAACCATCGTGGGCTTCGGCGCGCTTTCCTACCTGCTCGCGCTGGACGCCGCCGTCCGCATCTGACAGAGCCGCCGCTTTCGAGTACCGAGGGGCACATGAGCGACAACAGCACAGCACCGGAAGGGGCATCGCGCGGCATCAACGTCGATATCGATCTGGTACGACAGCTCGCGCAGGTGCTCGACGACACGAGCCTGACCGAGATCGAGGTCGAGGACGGCGACCGCAAGGTCCGCGTCGCGCGCAAGGCGAGCGCACCCGCGCCTGTCGCCTACGCGCCGCCGCCCGCCGCTGCGTATGCCCCCGCCCCCGCGCCATCTGCAACGCCCGCCGCGGCGGAGGTCGGCGCCTCCGCGCCCGCGACGTCGGTCAATGCGGTTAAGTCGCCGATGGTCGGCACCGCCTATCTCGCGCCCAATCCGGAGGCGAAGGTGTTCGTCACCGTCGGGCAGAGCGTCGCCGCGGGCGACACGCTGCTGATCGTCGAGGCGATGAAGGTCATGAACCCGATCACCGCGCCGTCCGCCGGCACGGTGAAGGCGATCCTGGTCGAGAGCGGCCAGCCCGTCGAATTCGACCAGCCGCTCGTCGTCGTCGAGTAAGCCCGTGCCGAAGATCCAGAAACTCCTGATCGCCAACCGCGGCGAGATCGCGCTGCGCATCCACCGCGCGTGTCATGAAATGGGCATCAAGACGGTCGCCGTGCATTCGACTGCGGACGCCGAGGCGATGCATGTGCGCCTCGCGGACGAGGCGATCTGCATCGGCCCGCCGGCCGCTGCCGACAGCTATCTGAACATCCCGAACATCATCTCGGCCGCCGAAATCTCGGGCGCCGACGCGATCCATCCGGGCTATGGTTTCCTGAGCGAAAACGCGAAGTTCGCCGAGATCGTCGAGGCGCACGGCTTGATCTTCGTGGGGCCGAAGCCCGAGCACATCGTGACGATGGGCGACAAGATCGAGGCCAAGCGCACCGCCGGCGCTCTGGGCCTGCCGCTCGTCCCCGGTTCCGACGGCGCGATCAGCGACATCGAGGAAGCCAAGGCGATCGCCGAGAAGGCGGGATATCCCGTCATCATCAAGGCGGCGTCGGGCGGCGGCGGGCGCGGCATGAAGGTCGTGACGTCGCCGCAGGATCTCGAAACCCAGATGCAGCAGGCGGGCAGCGAGGCGAAGGCCGCGTTCGGCGACGCCACCGTCTATCTAGAGAAATATCTCGGCAATCCTCGCCACATCGAATTCCAGATATTCGGCGACGGTCGCGGCCAAGCGATCCACCTGGGCGAGCGCGACTGTTCGCTCCAGCGCCGCCACCAGAAGGTCGTCGAGGAAGCCCCCTCCCCCGTCATTACGGCCGAGGAGCGCGACCGCATGGGCCGCGTCTGCGCCACCGCGATGGCCGACATGGGCTATCGCGGCGCCGGCACGATCGAATTCCTGTGGGAAGACGGCGAGTTCTACTTCATCGAGATGAACACCCGGCTGCAGGTCGAGCATCCGGTGACGGAGGCGATCACCGGCCTCGACCTCGTCCGCGAACAGATCCGCATCGCGGAGGGCGAATCGCTGACGCTGCAGCAGGAGGACGTCGTCTTCCGCGGCCACGCCATCGAATGCCGCATCAACGCGGAGAACCCGCGGACGTTTGCGCCTTCGCCCGGCCTCGTGAAGGGCTATCACGCGCCCGGCGGCATGCATGTGCGTGTCGATAGCGGGCTGTATGCCGGCTACCGCGTGCCGCCATATTACGACAGCATGATCGCCAAGCTGATCGTCTATGGCACCACGCGCGCGGGTGCGCTGCGCCGCCTGCGCCGGGCGTTGGAGGAATTTGTCGTCGACGGCATCACCACGACGATCCCGCTGCATCAGGCGCTGCTCGACGACCCCGAGTTTCAGGAGGGGGCGTACACGATCAAGTGGCTCGAGGAGTGGCTGGCCAGGCAGCAGGATGCCGCGTGAAGGCGACCATCTGGCATAACCCGCGTTGCGGCACGTCGCGCAAGACACTGGACATCCTTGAGGCTACGCCCGGCGTCACCGTCGAAGTGATCGAATATCTGAAGACCCCGCCGAGCCGCGAGCGGCTGGCGGGCCTGTACGATCGCGCCGGCCTGTCACCGCGCGACGGTCTGCGCGCCAAGGAACCGCTGGCGGGCGAACTGGGTTTGGCCGACACGGACGATGCCACGATCCTCGATGCGATGATCGCGCATCCGATCCTCATCAACCGGCCGCTGGTCGAGACCGAGAAAGGCGTACGGCTGTGTCGACCCCAGGATCTGGTCCGCGAAATATTGTGAGCGACGACCGCTCCATCCTCGTCCCCGGCGACACCTGCTGGAAAATAGCGCAAGCCGACCGCGCCACCGTCATCATCGACGCCGACGATTACTTCCGCGTCGCCCGCCGCGCGATGGTGGAGGCAAAGCACCAGATCCTGCTGATCGGCTGGGACTTCGACGGACGAATCAAGCTGGGTGGCGGCGAACCGCCCGAGGACGGCGGGCCGGAGACGGTCGGCGACTTCATCACCTGGCTGGTCGAGCGCACGCCGACGCTGAACGTCTATCTGCTGCGCTGGGACGTCGGCGCGCTGAAGACACTGGCGCGCGGCTCGACGCTGCTGACCGTGTTCGAATGGATGCGGCACGATCGCATCCATACCAAGCTCGACGGCCACCACCCGACCGGCGCGTCGCATCACCAGAAGATCGTCGTGATCGACGATTGTCTCGCCTTTTGCGGCGGGATCGACATGACCGCGGGTCGCTGGGACACGCGCGCGCATGCCGACGACGACGCGCTGCGCGTCCTGCCGGGCGGCGAGCCCTATACGCCGTGGCATGACGCCACTACCGCGCTGCAGGGTCCGGTCGCGAAGGCGCTGGGCGAACTCACGCGCCGCCGCTGGGCGATCGCGGGTGGCAAGCCGCTCGACGCGCCGCCCGAGACGACGGGGTGCTGGCCAGAGGGCCTGCCGGTCGACTTCACCGACCTACCCGTCGCCATCGCCCGCACTGAACCCGAAATGGACGACCAGACGCCGGTCCACGAGATCGAGTCGCTCTACCTCGCCGCCATCGCCTCGGCGAAGAGGTTCATCTATGCCGAGAGCCAGTATTTCGCGTCGCGGCGCGTGGCTGAGGCGATCGCGCGCCGGCTGGACGAGCCCGATGGTCCCGAGATCATCGTCGTCAATCCCGAGAGTGCCGACGGCTGGCTCGAGCCGATCGCGATGGACACCGCCCGCGCCCGGCTGGTCGAGGCACTGCATCGCCGTGACAAGCACCATCGGCTGCGCCTGTATCTGCCCTATACGGCCAAGGGCGTGGCGATCTACGTCCACGCCAAGATCCTCGTGGTCGACGACGTGTTGCTGCGCGTCGGCTCATCGAACTTCAACAACCGCTCGATGCGACTCGACACCGAATGCGATGTCGCCATCCAGGCCACGACCGACGCCACCTCGGCCAGCATCGCCCGCATTCGCGATGGCCTGATCGCCGAGCACCTCGGGCGCCATATCGACGAGGTGTCGGCGACCTTCGCCGAGACGGGCTCGCTGATCGCGACGATCGAGCGCCTGCGCGGCCCCGGCCGCACGCTCCGCGACTACGTCATCCCCGACCTCAACACGGTCGAGGAATGGCTGGCCGACAACGAGGTGCTCGATCCCGAGAACCCCGACGACATGTTCGAACTGGCGACGGGCGGGCTGCTCAAGGGACTGGTCGGAAAACTGCGCCGCCGCTAAGGGCTGCGCCATGACTGAAATCACGCCCCAGATCGTCGCCGACCACGGCCTGTCCGAAGACGAATATGCCCGCGTCCTGTCCGCGCTGGGGCGCGAGCCGAACCTCGTCGAACTCGGCATCTTCTCGGTCATGTGGTCCGAGCATTGCAGTTACAAGTCGAGCCGTATCCACCTGAAAAAGCTTCCGACGACCGGCCCGCAGGTTATCTGCGGCCCGGGCGAGAACGCCGGTATCGTCGATATCGGGGACGGCCAGTGCGCGGTCTTCAAGATGGAGAGCCACAACCACCCGTCGTACATCGAACCCTATCAGGGCGCGGCGACCGGCGTCGGCGGCATCCTGCGCGACGTGTTCACGATGGGCGCCCGCCCGGTCGCCAACATGAACGCGCTGCGATTCGGATCGCCCGATCATCCCAAGGTGCGCCACCTGATCGCGGGCGTCGTCCACGGCATCGGCGGTTACGGCAACTGCGTCGGCGTGCCGACCGTGGGGGGCGAGACGAACTTCCACCCGGCCTATGACGGCAATATCCTGGTCAACGCGATGACGGTGGGCGTCGCGAACACCGACAAGGTCTTCTATTCGGCCGCATCCGGCATCGGAAACCCGATCGTTTATGTCGGCAGCAAGACCGGCCGCGACGGCATCCACGGCGCGACGATGGCGTCAGCCGACTTCGGTGACGATGCCGATGCGAAGCGCCCGACCGTGCAGGTCGGCGATCCCTTCACCGAGAAGCTGCTGATCGAGGCATGCCTGGAACTGATGGCGACCGACGTCATCGTCGCGATCCAGGACATGGGCGCGGCGGGTCTGACCTCCTCCAGCGTCGAGATGGCGTCGAAGGGCGGCGTCGGCATCGAACTGGTCATGGACGACGTGCCGCAGCGCGAGACGGGCATGACCCCGTACGAGATGATGCTCAGCGAATCGCAGGAGCGCATGCTGATGGTGCTGAAGCCCGGCCGCGAGGCCGAGGCCGAGGCGATCTTCCGCAAGTGGCAGCTCGACTTCGCCGTCATCGGCCGCGTCACCGACACCGGCCGCATGATCCTGAAGTGGCAGGGCGAGACGGTCTGCGACATCTCGCTCGGGCCGCTGGCGGACGATGCGCCCGCCTATGACCGGCCGTGGGTGCCCACCCCGCCCCGCGCCGCGATCGTCGATGCGCCGGAGAGCGACGACATCGCCGCCGATCTGGTGACGCTGATGGGATCGCCCGATCTCGCCAGCCGTCGCTGGATCTGGGAGCAATATGACCACATGGTCGGCGCCGACACCGTGCAGCGCCCCGGCGGCGACGCCGCAGTGGTGCGCGTCCACGGCACGCAAAAGGGGCTGGCGATCGCAACCGACTGCACGCCGCGCTATTGCTTCGCCGATCCCGTCGAGGGCGGCAAACAGGCGATCGCCGAAACCTGGCGCAACCTAACCGCGGTCGGCTCCACCCCGCTCGGCGCCACGGACTGCATGAACTTCGCCAACCCGCAGCGGCCCGAGATCATGGGCCAGTTCGTCGGGTGCATCGAGGGGATGGCCGAAGCGTGCCGCGCGCTCGACTTCCCGATCGTGTCGGGCAACGTCAGCCTGTACAATGAATCGAAGGCGACCGGCGGCGGCTCCGCCATCCTGCCTACGCCAGCGATCGGCGGCGTCGGGCTGCTGGCCGACTGGTCGAAGTCAGCGACCATCGCGTTCAAGGGTACCGGCGACGTGCTGGTGCTGATCGGCACGCCGCGCGGCGACATCGGCCAGTCCCTGTGGCTGCGCGAGGTGAAGGGCCGCGAGGACGGCCCGCCGCCGCGCGTCGACCTCTCCGCTGAGCGCCGGACCGGCGACTTCGTGCGCGACTGGATCAGCAAGGACGCGTTGACCGCCGTCCACGACGTATCCGACGGCGGTCTGCTGGTCGCGGTCGCGGAGATGGCGCTGGCGGGCAACATCGGCGCGATGCTTTCGATTCCGACGCCGCGCGGCCTTGCCGCGACCTATTTTGCCGAAGATCAGGGGCTGTACGTCGCGACCGTCGACGACGCGCACCTGCTTGATTTCCTGACCGCCTCCACGGCGGCGGGCGTCGATGTCGAGCGGATCGGCCGAACGATCGCCGGACGGATCATTGTCGAATGCGCGGACACCGATTACGTCGTCCCGCTCGATACGCTGCGAACGGCTCACGAGGCGTTTTTCCCCGCGCTGATGGGCCCGGCGGCGGTGGCGGCGTAACGCTCTACGGTAACAGACGTGCTCCCACGCAGGCGGGAGCCCAGGGCACACGCGGTAGCGATAGCGGCTCTGGGTTCCCGCCTGCGCAGGAGCACCGCTCCGCTATCTCACGCCCTCAGACTTCGTCGGTGTCGGCCAGCTTCCAGTTGGGATCGTCGGACTTCAGCGTCCGCGCGAAGGTCCACGCATCGTGCGTCTCGACCGCATCGGTCATCGATCCCGCCACGACCGTGCCGTCCTTGTCGCGCGTGATCGCGGCGATGTCGGCATCGAAGCGCACCGTGATGCGCGCGTCACGACCCGACAGCGATGCTTCGGCGATCGCAGCGCGCTCGATCGAGACGAGCCGATTCTCCAGCGTCTCGCCAGCGGCCTCGCGCGCGTCGATCGCGGCGAAGAACTCGTCGCGGACCTCGTCGGCCAGCAGCCAGCCGAGCGTCTCCTTGTCGCCCTTCCAGAAGGCCTCCAAAATCATGCGATAGGCGCTCTTCGCACCTTCGACGAACTGGGACACGTCGAAGGTCTGATCGGCCTGAACGATCGCGCGCAGGCCCGGCTCGGCGCCCGATTCGACCGCCTTGGGGGCGCTCTCGCGAACGTCCGACGCCACGTCGATCGTGCGCGGCGCGGCGCCGCCGCCCAGCCGCTCTTCGACCGGTTTCACCAACGGCTGCTCGGCGCCCGTGCGCTTGCCCAGGACCGAATACAGCCGCAGCGCCAGGAAACCGGCGACCATCGCGAGCAGAATGACGTAAAACACTGTACCTCCGGGACCGGCCTAGCCGGCTACATAGTCTTTCGAGCGGCGTGATACAAACCGCACGCTAACATCACGTTGAAACGGTACGACACGCCTGCTAGGCGCCCGCATTCGCTTTTCACGCCGTCCCGTCCGCCAACGCATCATCGGCCGGGGTGTTGCACGGGGGACTGACATGGCTGACGAAACACTCGACTTCGGCGCTGATCCGATGGCTAACGGGGCGGACACCGCACCGGTCGCCGGGGTGATCTCGCAATATGTGAAGGATTTCTCGTTCGAGAATCCGAGCGCTCCCGCGATCTACCAGAACCAGAGCCAGCCGCGCATCGACGTCGGCTTCAACATCGCCGCCGCCAAGGTCGGCGAGGATGTTCACGAAGTCGTGCTGAAGGTCGATATCAAGGCGGAGACCGAGGACGGTCAGGTCGCGTTCGTCATCGACCTCAGCTACGCCGGCCTCTTCGGCCTGCGCAATATCCCCGAGGAGCATCTCCAGCCGTTCCTGCTGGGCGAGGCACCGCGCATCCTGTTCCCGTTCGCCCGCCGCGTCGTGGCGGACGCCGTGCGCGACGGCGGCTTCCCGCCCCTGCTGCTCGATCCGATCGACTTCGGCCAGCTCTACATGCAGCAGCTGTCGCAGCAGACCGCCCTCGCCGAGGGCGAACCGGCGGGTCAGGCGTAGATACTCTGACGCCATCGCCCATCCGTTCGTGCTGAGCGAAGTCGAAGCACCTGGGGCGAACGCCCTTCGACTACGCTCAGGGCGAACGGTGGGTGGGGTAACAGCAGAATGAACCTCGCCCGCTCCCTCGGCTCGATCGGCAGCCTGACGCTGGTCAGCCGGGTGCTGGCGCTGGTGCGCGATTCGCTGCAGGCGACCTATGTCGGCGCCAGCTTCGCCTCGGACGCGTTCCTCGTCGCGTTCCGCCTGCCCAACATGTTCCGCGCCTTCTTCGCCGAAGGCGCGTTCAGCGCCGCCTTCATCCCGATGTTCAACCGCAAGGTGAGCGAAGCGGGCGGCGAGATGGCGCCGGCGCTCGTCTTCGCTGAACGCGCGCTGGCGGTGCTGTTCGCGATCCTGGTCGGCTTCACGATCGTCATGCTCGCCGCCGCCTGGCCGGTGACATGGGCGCTGTCGGGCGGCTTCTCGCGACAGGCGCCGTCGGCCGACGAGTTCGCCTTCGCCGTGTCGCTGTCGCGCATCACCATCCCCTATCTGCTGCTCATAAGCCTCGCCTCGCTGCTGGGCGGCATCCTGAATTCGCTGCACAAATTCTGGGTCAATGCTGCCGCGCCGATCCTGCTCAACATCGCGATGGTCACCGCGCTGCTGTTCTTCCACGGCACGCCCGAGGAAACCGCACGGGCGCAGGCGATCGCGGTGCCGCTGGGCGGCGTGCTGCAACTCGCGTGGCTGGCGATCGCCTGCCGCCGCTCGGGCATATCGCTGCGCCTGCGCATGCCACGCCTCGACCCCGAGGTGCGTGCGCTGCTGAAGCTCATCCTGCCCGCCGCCGCCGGCGCGGGCGCGGTGCAGATCAACCTGCTGATCTCGACCGCGCTCGCCGGCTTCCTGCTGGACGAGGGATCGATCTCGTACATCTATTACGCCGACCGGCTGAACCAGCTGCCGCTCGGGCTGATCGGCATCGGGCTCGGCACCATCCTGCTGCCCACCGTATCGCGCCTGCTGACGTCGGGGCGGGAAGCGGAGGCGATGGCGACGCAGAACCGCGGGATCGAGCTGGCGCTGTTCCTCACCCTGCCCGCCACCGCCGCGCTGATGATCGCCGCTGAGCCGATCGTGCGCGGCCTGTTCCAGCATGGCCAGTTCACCGCGGAGGATACACGGCGCTGCGCGTGGGCGCTGTCGGCCTTCTCCGCCGGGCTGCCCGCCTATGTCCTCATCAAGGTGCTGACGCCGGGCTTCTATGCGCGGGAGGATACGCGCACCCCGGTGCGCTTCGCGACGATCTCGGTCGGCGTGAACCTCGTCCTCAACCTCGCGCTGATCCCGCTGATCGCGCATGTCGGCCCGCCGCTGGCGACCGCGGTGGCGGCGACGGTCAACTTCGTGTTGCTCTACCGCGCGCTGGCGAAGCGCGATCACTTCCACGCCGACGCGCAGCTCCGCCGCCGCCTCCCCCGCCTGCTGCTCGCCGCGGTGCTGATGGGGGCGACTTTGTTCGCCGGGCAGCGGTTGCTCGACCCGCTGCTGCTGGGCGGCATCTGGCAGCGGTTCGCGGGGCTGGCGCTGCTGGTCGGCGGGGGGGCTGCGATCTACGTCGTCGCCTGTTTCGTCACCCGCGCCTACGTCCCGGCCGACCTGAAGCAGCTCGTCGCGCGCCGCGCCGCTACCTCCACCAAGGAATGACCATGCGTATCCTGTCCGGCATCCAGACCACCGGCAACCTGCACCTCGGCAACTATCTCGGCGCGATCAAGCAGTGGGTCGCGATGCAGGACGAAGCGGCGGCGGCTGGCGGTGAGTGTCTGTATTTCCTCGCCGACCTGCACTCGCTGACCGGTCAGATGACACCCGCCGAGCGTGCGGCGACAACGATCGAGATGGCCGCGACGCTGATGGCGGCGGGGATCGACGATCGCTCGATCATGTTCAACCAGGCACGCGTACCCGCGCACAGCGAACTCAGCTGGATCCTGCAGGGCACGGCGCGGATGGGCTGGCTGAACCGCATGACGCAGTGGAAGGACAAGGCGGGCAAGAACCGCGACGGTGCCCCCGTCGGCCTGTTCACCTATCCAGTGCTTCAGGCCGCCGACATCCTGCTCTACCAGTCGACGCACGTGCCGGTCGGCGAGGATCAGAAACAGCATCTTGAGTTGACCCGCGACGTTGCCGAGAAGTTCAACACCGATCACGGCATCGATCTTTTCACCTTGCCCGAACCTCTCGTTTCCAAGGCGGCGCCGCGCATCATGTCGCTGCGCGACGGCACCGCAAAGATGTCGAAGTCCGATCCCAGCGACATGAGCCGGATCAACCTGATCGATTCGGACGAACTGATCACGCAGAAATTCCGCAAGGCGCGCACCGATGCGGAACCCCTGCCCGACAGCTTCGACGCGCTGGTCGACCGGCCGGAGGCGCGCAATCTCGTCACCATCTATGCCGCGTTGTCGGACACCAGCCCGCAGGCGGTCATCGCCGACTTCGCCGGTCAAGGCTTCGGCGCGTTCAAGCCGGCGCTCGCCGACCTCGCCGTCGCCACGCTCGGACCGATCCGCGCGCGGCTGACAGACCTGCTCGACGACCGCGCGGCGGTGGGCGCGCAACTGGCGAAGGGGGCCGCCCGCGCCACCGCTCTCGCGGCACCGACTCTGCGCGCAGCACAGGAGGCGGCCGGCCTGCAAATCGGATAAGTGGACGAAAAATTTACGATAATTATCTATCCGATTCGCGAGGAAGGACCCTTGTGAATCAGAAACTTGACAGTTCGGACGCCGCGTGGGCGGCGCTGAGCCGGTCGCAGGCCGTCATAGAGTTCACACCACAGGGATATATCCTGTCGGCAAATGCGGTCTTCTGCGACCTGTTCGGCTACGATCCGGCGGGTCTGGCCGGTCGCCACCACAGCATCTTCTGCGACCCGACCTATGCGCAGTCGGACGCCTACCGCGAATTCTGGCGCAAGCTTGGCCGCGGCGACTTCGACGCGGGTGAATATCTTCGCCGCGACAAGCAGGGCCGCGACATCTGGCTGCGCGCCACCTACAATCCAGTGCTCGACGGCGCGGGGCGGCCACTACGCGTGCTCAAGATCGCGTCGGACATCACCGCGGTGAAGAAGGCCGCGAACGATCTCGAATCGGTGATCGCCGAACTGGACGGCATCGTCCGCACGATCAGCAACATCGCACGGCAGACGAACATGCTGGCGCTCAATGCGACGATCGAGGCCGCCCGGGCCGGCGAAGCGGGTAGCGGCTTCGCGGTGGTGGCCAAGGAAGTGAAGAAGCTCGCCGCCGACACCCGCCTCGCCACCGATCGCGCCGCGATGATGGTCGCCGGCTGGGTCTGATCCCGCGCCGTCAGCGCTCCAGCTGGCGCAGCAGCGTATTGACCGCGCTGTCGATGTCGCGGTCGGTGCCGCGCAGTTCCTCGATGCGACGAACCGCATGGATGACGGTCGAATGGTCGCGATTGCCAAACTTGCGGCCGATCTCGGGCAGCGACCGCGTGGTCAGCCGCTTGGCGAGGTACATGGCGATCTGACGCGGGCGGGCTACCGCGACGGCGCGGCGGGCGGACAGCAGGTCGATCGTCTTCAGATCGAAATGCGTCGACACCGCCTTCTGGATCTCGTCGATCGTCACGCGCCGCTGTGCACCCCGCAGCACGTCGCCCAGCGTCGCCACCGCGAAGTCCAGAGTCACCTGTTCTCCGGTCAGCTGCGCATAGGCGACGACGCGGGTCAGCGCGCCCTCCAGCTCGCGCACCGACGTCGTGATGCGCCCCGCCAGCAGTTCGGTAACGTCGCCCGGCACCGCCATGTCGGGCGTGTCGTCCAGCTTGCGCGCCAGGATCGCGCGGCGCAGTTCCAGCTCCGGCGGCTTGATGTCGGCGACCAGGCCTGAGCCCAGTCGTGAGAGCAGCCGCGGCTCGATGCCGTCGAGTGTCATCGGGCTGCGATCGGCGGCGATCACCAGCCGTTTGCCGCCGCCCATGAACTCGTTGACGGTATGGAAGAACTCTTCCTGCGTCGCATCCTTGCCGGCGATGAACTGCAGGTCGTCGATCATCAGCAGGTCGACGCCGCGCAGCCGCGCCTTGAAGGCGTGGGTGTCGCGCGCACGCAGCGCCTGCACGAACTCGAACATGAAACGCTCGGCCGGCATGTAGAGCGCGGTCGCGCCGGGGCTGCCCGCCAGGAAGGCATGGCCGATCGCGTGCATCAGGTGGGTCTTGCCCTGCCCGGTGCCGGAATGGAAGTAGAGCGGGCTGAAGCGCGGCTGGCCGGGTTCGGCCAGCGCTTTCGCCGCGTTCATCGCCACGCGGTTCGATGCATCGGCGACGAACCGGTCGAAGGTGAAGCGCGAATCGAACTGCGGGGCGGTGACCGCGGGCGCCGTGACGACCGGCGCATCGGCGACGGGGTCCGCCACGACCTCGACCGGCTGGTTGAGCGCGATCCGGCGCACCGGATTCGCGGCGCTGATCGTCTCGATCGTCACCGACCGGACGGCCGGCAGGATTGCGCGGAATTCGTGGAGGAGCCGGTCGGCATAATGGCTCTTCACCCAGGTCGCGGCAAAGCCGCTGGGCAGGCCGATGCGGATCGATTCGGCATCGCTGCCATCGATCAGTTCGGCGGGCTTCAGCCACTGTTCGAACAGACGCTGGCCGGCCGACAGACGCAGGTTGGCGCGGACGCGGGTCCATGCCGCCCCCACCGCATCCTGCTCACCGCCTGTCCGAACGACCGAAAACGTCACGCTGCATCCTTCTCCGCGCCATGGACGAGCGTCCACGGCAGCTGTTCCACAGGCATAATTCCCCCGCTGGCGAAAACCCCCGTTCGCGCCCGCACGATCATCAAATCTGCTTGTGCCGGATCGGCGATCGCCGTCCGGTGGGGCTGTTTGAAGCGCGTCCGCGATCGGATCAAGCGCAGGCCCGTAAAGATTCTGAAATATTGGGGGTTGACCCTAGGATTCCCGCGGCAAATTTCTTTTGTCTTTGTTTTACAATAGCTTGGTTAGTCCTGCCGATCCGGACGCAATCGAATCGCGGGAAATCCTAGACTTGCGTGATCGTATCCGAAAACTGTTCGCGCCTCGTTCCAGACGCGCGCGCCGCACAAAGCAAAGGCCCCGCCGGGACGATCCCGACGGGGCCTTTGCAGACACCGTAATTGCGGCCGAATCAGCCGAGTGCGGCGATCCGCTTCGTCAGGCGCGAGAACTTGCGCGACGCGGTGTTCTTGTGCAGCACGCCCTTCGCGACGCCACGGGCCAGCTCGGGCTGGACCTCGGCGATGGCGGCGGTGGCGGCGGTCTTGTCACCGGCGGCCAGAGCGGCCTCGACCTTCTTCACGAAGGTCCGGATACGTCCCACGCGTGCGCCGTTCACTTCTGCGCGACGCTCGTTGCGCCGGATGCGCTTCTTCGCCTGGGGCGTATTCGCCATCTATCCAAATCCTGCTGTCATGAGGGCGCGCGGACAACTTCCACGAGCCGGGAAAGCGGCGCCCTTAGCGAGCGGGCGTGATTCGGTCAAGCATCGCGACCTATCTCGACTGGCATTTCGGGCACCAGAAGGTCGATCGCCCGCCCTCCACATAACGCTGCACGGTGCCGCCACATTCGCACGGCTCACCCTCACGGCCATACACCTTGAACTGCTTGGAGAAATAGCCGAGCTCGCCGTCGGGCCGCGCATAGTCGCGCAAAGTCGATCCGCCCGCCTCGATCGCCGACAGCAGCACCGTCCGGACCGCCGCGACCAGCAGATCCAGCCGCTTGCGCGACACCTGCCCCGCCGGCTTCGACGGGCGGATACGTGCTTCGTACAGCGCCTCGCAGACATAGATATTGCCCAGCCCCGCGACGATGCGCTGGTCGAGCAGCATCGCCTTCATCGGCGCGATCCGCCCGGACAGCGCGCGCTCCAGATACGCCCCGGTGAAGTCCGGCCCCAGCGGCTCCGGCCCCAGCGCGCGGAACGGCGCCCAGTCGTCGAGCGCGTCGGTCGCCATCAGGTCGAGCGAGCCGAACCGGCGCGGATCGTTCAGCGCCAGATGCCGCCCGGCGTCCGTTTCCAGCAGCAGGTGATCGTGCGGCAGCAGGCCCGCCGGATCGACCCGCCACCGTCCCGACATGCCGAGGTGGAAGATCAGCGTATCGCCGCGATCGGTATCGATCAGCCCGTATTTGGCGCGCCGGTGCAGCCGCGTGACCCCCGCCCCCGTCAGCCGCTGGCCGAGGTCGACCGGCATCGCGCGGCGCAGGTCGGCGCGGCGCGGCGTCACGCGGACGATGCGCCGCCCCTCCAGCACGGGCGCGAGGCCGCGCACGGTCGTCTCGACTTCGGGAAGTTCCGGCATGGCGCTGGAGCTAGGATGGGTTTGCTCCCCCCACAAGGGCGCGCTAGGGCCACGGGCATGAGCGACACCGTATCCTTCGGCTATGAAGACGTCCCCGCGACCGAGAAGACCCGCCGCGTCGGCGACGTCTTCGCCAACGTCGCCAGCCGCTACGACCTGATGAACGACGCCATGTCGGGCGGGATGCATCGGCTGTGGAAGGATCGTTTCGTGGCTCGGGTGAAGCCGCAGGACGGCGAGCAGATTCTCGACATGGCGGGCGGCACCGGCGACATCGCGTTTCGGCTCGCCCGATCCGGCGCCAGCGTCACGGTCGCCGACATCAATCCGGCGATGCTGCAGGTCGGCATGGGCCGCGCCGCCGATCGCGGCATCGACGGCCTCGTCTGGACCGAAGCCAACGCCGAGACGCTGCAATTCCCCGACCGCTTCTTCGACGCCTACACCATCGCGTTCGGTATCCGGAACGTCACCGACATTCCCAAGGCGCTGCGTGAGGCGCACCGCGTGCTTAGGCGCGGCGGGCGGTTCTTCTGCCTCGAATTCTCGACCACCACCTGGCCGGGGTTCAAGGACGCCTATGACGCCTATTCGCACAAGCTGGTGCCCAAGCTCGGCAAGCTACTCGCGAACGACGAGGACAGCTATCGCTACCTGATCGAATCGATCCGCCGCTTCCCCGACATGCCGACGTTCAAGGGCATGATCGCCGATGCGGGCTTCGTGCAGACGAAGGTCGAGCCGCTGCTCGGCGGACTGGTCGCAATCCATTCCGGCTGGCGGATCTGATGATGTTCAGGTCACTCCCCTCCCTGGAAGGGAGGGGTCGGGGGTGGGTCGGCCTGAGCGGGCACGCCGCGCCTGCCCCATACCCACCGACCCCCTGCCCCTCCCCTCCAGGGAGGGGAATGTCGTGACCACCTCCGCCACCCATCTCTGGCGCCTCCTGAAATGGGGCCGCATCCTCGCGCGGCACGGGGCGCTGCGGGGGATCGAGCGTGACCCGAACACGCCGGCCTCCGTCCGCCGGCTGACCCGCATCGCGCGGCTGGGCGCACGCGTGCCGAAGGTGCCGCGCTATGCCGACGCGTTCCAGGCGATCGGCCCCGCCGCGATCAAGCTCGGCCAGACGCTCTCCACCCGCGCCGACCTGATCGGCGAAGAGGCCGCGCACGACCTGCTGCGCTTGCAGGATTCGCTGCCGCCCCTGCCCTTCGACCAGATCCGCGCGGCGATCGAGGCGAGCTTCGGCCGCCCGCTCGACTATTATTTCAGCGAAATCGGCGAACAGCCGATCGGCGCCGCTTCGATCGCGCAGGTCCACCGCGCGGTCACGACCGACGGGCGCATCGTCGCGGTGAAGGTGCTGCGTCCCGGCGTCGAGGCGGAATTCGCCCGCGCCATCGCCACCTATGAATGGGCGGCGGCGCAGCTGGAGGCGCTGGGCGGCGAGGTGCAGCGGCTGCGCCCGCGCCTCGTCATCGAATCGTTCAAGCGCTGGACGGCGCGCGAGCTGGACCTGCGGCGCGAGGGTGCATCGGCCTCCGAACTCGCCGAATCGATGGAGGCCGAACCCGACTTTCACGTCCCCGCGATCGACTGGCAGCGCACCACCGGCAAGGTGCTGACGCTGGAATGGGTCGACGGCATCAAGCTGAGCGACCGCGCCGCGCTGGTCGCCGCGGGCTACGACCTGCCCGCCATGGCGAAGCTGCTGGTACGATCGTTCCTGCGGCAGGCGATCTCGGAGGGCTTCTTCCACGCCGACATGCACCAGGGTAATTTGTTCGCCCTGCCCGGCAGCCGCATCGCCGCGATCGATTTCGGCATCATGGGCCGTATCGACCGGCGCGCGCGTGTCTGGCTGGCGGAGATTCTCTACGGCCTCATCACCGGCGATTACGCCCGTGTCGCCGAAATTCATTTCGAGGCGGGCTACGTGCCCGCCCATCACGACGTCGCCGAATTCGCGACCGCATTGCGTGCGGTGGGCGAGCCGATGCGCGGCTTGCCGGTCAAGGACATGTCGGTCGGTGCGATGCTCGACGGGCTGTTCAACATCACTCGCGATTTCGACATGCAGACGCAGCCGCACCTGCTGCTACTCCAGAAAACGATGGTGGTGGTGGAGGGCGTCGCCACCCGGCTCGATCCCGACATCAACATGTGGGAGACTTCGGGGCCGTTTGTGAAGGAATGGATCCGCACCGAGCTGGGCCCGGAGGCCTGGGCCGCCGATCGCATCATCAACGACCTGAAGACGCTCGCCCGCCTGCCCGACCTCGTCCGCAATATCGAGGCGCGCTATCCCGCCCCCGGCGGCGCGCCGCCCGCCCCTCCGCTGCGCACGATCGAAGTGGTGCGCGTCGGCGGCGGCTGGCGCTACGGCGCGGTCGCGATCCTGTCCGCTGCGGTCGCGGTCGCCGCGACATTGCTGGCGCAGTGAGCAACTAACGTGGCGCGCACGCCTCCGCCCTTCTGGCTGGCGGCGTCCGGCCGCTGGGCCGGGATCGGCCGCGCGCGGGCGTTGCGGGTCGCGCTGGCGTTGTTCGTGCTGATCGCCGCAGCGTTGACCGCGCTGGCGCAGCCGCCCGCGACCGGCGACGCAGCCGCCACTGCGGGAGAAGCCGGCGACGTCGCGCTCTACGAAGGCGTGATCGGCGCGCTAAAGGCTGGCGGCGCCTATTATCCCGCCACCGCCGACGCCCTGCGCGCGGGCAGCTACCCCCTGCGCCCGTTCGTCACGTTCCGCCTGCCCGTCCATGCTGTTGTGCAGGCCGTCCTGCCGCCGCTGATGACCCTGGCCTTGCTCTACGCGCTGGCGATTGCGGTCGCAGTGGCGTGGTGGCGACGCCTCGCGCCCGTTTTGCCACGCCCGCCTGCGCGCATCACGGTCGCCATCCTGATCGCGGGCGGCATGGCGGCGTTCGTGCAGAGCGACCTGATCGCCTTTCACGAGATATGGTCCGCGCAGCTGGTCGCGCTGGCGCTGGCGCTGTGGAGGCCTGGCCGCTGGATGGTCCCGGCCGCGCTCGCGCTGGTCGCGATGCTGGTGCGCGAGACGGCGGCGCTGTTTCCACTCGTCATGCTCGCCGCTGCCTGGGCCGCAGGCGACCGGCGCGAAGCCGCGGGCTGGGCGTTGGCGCTCGGCGGCTTCGCGCTGGCGCTCGTCGCGCATGCGTGGGGCGTGGCGCAGGTCGTCAATCCGCTCGACCCCGCCTCGCCGGGCTGGAGCGGGCTGATGGGACCGGGCTTCTTCGTGCGCGCGCTGGCGCAGTCGACCGCGCTCGCCGCGCTGCCGATGCTGGTCGCCGCGCCGCTGATCGCGCTGGCGCTGTTCGGGTGGAGCGTCTGGCGCGATCCCGTCGCTCCGCGCGCACTTGCGCTATTCGTCGGCTACGGCACGGCGATCGCGCTCTTCGCGCGGCCCGACACCTTCTACTGGGCGCTGATGGCAGCGCCGGTGGTACTCGTGGGACTGGTATTCGTGCCCGATGGCCTGCGCGACCTCTATGTCGCGCTGCTCGACAAACCGCGGGTCCGGGTGCAGAGAATCACGCAATGAAGCGCATCCTGCTGATCGTCGGCGGCGGCATCGCGGCGTACAAGGCGTGCGAGCTGATCCGGCTGGCGCGCAAGGCGGGCCATGGCGTCACCTGCGTGCTGACCGATGGCGGCGCGCATTTCGTGACGCCGATGACCCTCGCCGCGCTCAGCGAGAACAAGGTCTACACGACGCTGTGGGACCTGAAGGACGAGGCGGAGATGGGCCATATCCAGCTCAGCCGTCAGGCCGACCTGATCGTCGTCGCCCCCGCCACCGCCGACCTGATGGCTCGGATGGCGTGCGGCCATGCCGACGACCTCGCCACCACCCTGCTGCTCGCCACCGACACGCCGGTGCTCGCCGCACCAGCGATGAACGTGCGGATGTGGCAGCACCCCGCCACCGTCCGCAACGTCGCCACGCTCCGTAGCGACGGCGTGACGGTGATGGAGCCCGACGAGGGCGCGATGGCGTGCGGCGAATTCGGCCCCGGCCGCTTGCCCGAACCGCCCGCGATCCTCGCCGCGATCGAGCGCCACTTCGCCACCGACCGCCCGCTGGCGAACCGTCATATCCTCGTCACCGCCGGGCCGACGCACGAGCCGATCGATCCCGTCCGCTACATCGCCAACCGGTCGTCGGGGAAGCAGGGCTATGCCATCGCCGGCGCGCTCGCCGATCTGGGGGCGCGCGTCACGCTCGTCTCCGGCCCGGTCACGCTGCCGATCCCGCCGGGCGTCACCCGCGTCGATGTCGAAACCGCACGCGAGATGGCGGACGCCGTCGCCCGCGCGCTGCCCGCCGACGCCGCGGTGATGGTCGCTGCGGTCGCCGACTGGTTCGTCGAGGCCGCGACGCAGAAGCTCAAGAAGGGCGCGGGCGCGCCCCCGCTGGCGCTGCACACCAACCCCGACATCCTCGCCGATCTGGCCAAGGACGTCCGCCGCCCCGCCCTGCTTATCGGCTTCGCGGCGGAAACGGAGAGCGTCGTCCCCCACGCCACCGCCAAGCGGGAACGCAAGGGCGCCGACTGGATCGTCGCCAACGACGTGTCGGGGGACGTGATGGGCGGCGACCGCAACACCATCCACCTCGTCACCGCCGACGGCGTCGAGGACTGGGAGCCGCTGTCGAAGATCGATGTGGCACGGCGGCTGGCGCAGCGGATTGCAACCGCGCTGGGTTAGGCGTCCACCACATTCTCCATGACGGTCGGCGTGCCCGTCGTCTTCGCCACACGCACCCGGTCCAGCCGCACCGTGCGCACCGGCATCTCGCGCTCCGCCGTGATGCTGCATACGAACTTCGCCTGCTGGACGACGACGTTGCTGACGAACAGTCCCTCGATCGGCGTCAGGCGGCGGACATAGGTCGGCAGCAGCGTCCGCCATTGATAGAGCACGTCGGTCTCCACGGCGAGCACACCGCCGGCGATCGTCGTGGCGGTGACGTTGTTCATGTGAATGTTCTTCACGAAGCCCCCGCGACGCTCGTTCGTCTTGACGTACAGCAGGTTGTTGATCGGCACCGCGTGATCGTCCGCGCCCTTGCCGTCCCCGATGAAATGACAATCGTCGACGAGGATGTTCTCGATCCCGCCCGACAGCTCGCTGCCCACCGCCAGCAGCTGGTGGCCGTTGACGATCCGGCAGTTGCGGATGACGACGTTGCGGCACGGGGTCGCCAGCCGCCATGCGTCCATATCGCGGCCAGACTTGACCGAGATCGCGTCGTCGCCCTGGTCGAAGCGGCAGTCCTCGATCAGCACGTTCTGACTCATCTCGGGGTCGACGCCGTCGTTGTTGTGGCCGTGCGCCCGGATACTGACGCGGCGGATGACCACGTCGCGGCACATGAGCGGATGGATCGTCCAGAACGGGCTGCCCTCGATCGATATGCCCTCGATCAGCACGTTGCGGCAGCGATTAAACTGGATCAGGTGCGGGCGGAGGTTGTTCGCGCCCACTGCCATCTGCCGCCCGCGCACCGGCACGTTCCGATAGGCCATATTGTAGAGCGCGATCAGCGCATCCATGTGCGGCTTTGGCCGGGCGGACCAGACCGTCCAGCGATCGAGCACCGGCTCCAGCCGCCCCTCGCCCGTGATCGCAACGTTCTCGCAACCGAACGCATAGATCAGGGGCGAATAGTTGAAACACTCGATCCCCTCCCAGGACGTCTGTACGGCGGGAAGATAGTCCGCGGGATCGTCGGAGAAGCGCAGCGTCGCCCCCTTGGCGAGATGCAGGTTCACATGGCTTTTCAGGTGAATCTTGCCGGTCGGCCAGACGCCGGCGGGCACGATGACGACACCCGAACCGACTGCATTCGCAGCATCGATAGCACGGGCGATGGCCGCACCGGTCCGCGCCTTGTCGCCCGGCACCGCGCCATAGTCGGTGATGAGGAACGATCGGCTCGCCCGAAAATCCGGCACGGCGATGGTCGGCATGTCGAACGGCGCACGCACGGTGACGTGCTGCATCCGTATCTTAGTCGCGTGGGCAAGTCCGCCGGCGCCGAGAAGCGGAAGCGCGCAGGCGCCCTGGATCAGTGAGCGACGATCGACCGGTATCTGCAACGCTGCGTCCCTCATCCTGCCCGCGCTATGCGATGACGAGCCATGTTGGCCGACGGGTCGCCCACGGGCAAGCACCTGCTCGCCACTCAAGCCCGCACCGATTTTCGACAGACGCGCCGCGCTCCGCTATTCCGGTGCCATGACTCCGATTGATATCGCCCTGAAGCGCTTGCCCAACGGCGCGAACCTGCCGCTCCCCGCCTATGCCACCACCGGCGCCGCCGGCCTCGACGTCGTCGCGGCGGAAGACGTGACCCTCGCCCCCGGCGCGCGGCATGCGGTGGCGACCGGCTTCGCGCTGGCGATTCCGGAAGGCTATGAGGTGCAGGTCCGCCCACGCTCCGGGCTGGCGCTCAAGCACGGCGTCACCTGCCTCAACACCCCCGGCACGATCGACAGTGACTATCGCGGCGAGGTGAAAGTGATCCTCGCGAACCTCGGCGACGCGCCGTTCGTCATCGCGGTGGGGGACCGCATCGCGCAGCTCGTCCCCGCCCCCGTGCAGCGCGCCGTGCTGGTGGAGGTGGAGGCGCTTGACGACACCGCGCGCGGCGACGGCGGTTTCGGATCGACGGGGCGCTGACCATGCTGGCACTCGTCATCCTGCTGTCCGCACAGGCGGTGCAGCCGGCGCCCGACGCGCCCCCCGCCGCCGGCTGGAGCTCGCTGCCCCTGCTGCCGATCGCGATGGCGCCTGCCGAGCTGGCGCCGCTATCGAGCTTCGTGGCCACCGAGGTCGCCGCAGGCCGTTGCGCCGCCGCGACGCTCGCCACGGATGGCTCCTCGACGCTGACGGTTCCCGTCGTCGTCCGCCGCCTGCCCGACGGACGGGTCGATGCGATCCGTCCGCAGGCGATCGGATGTCCCACCGTCGAGCAATATGCGGTCGGCCTGCTCCAACGGCTGGTCACACGCCCGCTCGCCGTCCCGCCACCGTCCGTCGCAACCTGGTACCGCGCCGGCCTGACCTTCCATTGGTTGCGTCCGCAGGCGACGCGATGACGCTGAGCGATACGGAGCTGGAACGCTTCGCCCGTCATATCGTGCTGAAGGAGGTCGGCGGCGCCGGCCAGATGCGGCTGCGCGCCGCGCGGGTGACGCTGATCGGCGCGGGCGGCATCGGCTCGCCCGCCATCCAATATTGCGCCGCCGCCGGTATCGGCCATCTGCGCGTGATCGACGACGACCGCGTCGACCTGTCCAACCTCCAGCGCCAGACGATCTTCGGCACTGCCGACATCGGCACCGCAAAGGGACTCGCCGCCGCCGCCTCGGTCGCCCGGCTGGACGATGCGGTGGCGGTCGAAGCGATCGTCGACCGGCTGACTCCCGTCAATGCGGCACGGCTGGTCGCGGGCAGCGACGTCGTCATCGACGGCTGCGACAATTTCGCGACCCGGCTGGCGGTTGCTGACGCTTGCCTCGCTGCGCGCATCCCGCTCGTCTCCGCCGCCGTCGCGCAATTCGAAGGGCAGCTCGCCGTGTATCGCGGGTGGGAGGCCGACCGCCCCTGCTATCGCTGTCTCGTCGGCGGCGATCCCGATCGTGCCGAGGCGAGCTGTGCGGAGGCCGGCATCATCGGCGCACTGACCGGCGTGATCGGCAGCCTCGCCGCGCTGGAGGCGATCCGCGCGATCGTCGGCTTCGGCGACGATCCGGCCGGGCGGCTGCTGCTGGTCGACGCGCTCGCCTTCCGCTTCCGCACCATTGCGCTCCCCAAGGATCCGGGATGCCGGGCATGCGCGGGCTGACCGTCATCGTCGCCGGCGCGGACCGCGACCGGTTCGACGCGGCACTGACCCTCGTCAGCGCGCAGGCGGCGCTGGGAGGCCGCGCACGGCTCTATTGCCACGGCCCGGCCGTGAAGCTGCTGGCCGACGCGGCACTACTGGTCACTGCGCTCGACCTCGGTGTGGAGATCATCGCCTGCCAGACCGCGCTGGCCGATCACGGTGTCCGGCTGCCGACTGGCGCAGAGGCGGGCGGCATGGTCAGCCTGCTTCAGACGCTTGGCGACGACCGGCTGGTGATGGCCTGAGCGCGGCGCAACGGCGCCACGCTGTCCTACACGGCGACGATCTGCTTGATGCCGTCGGATGACCCGGTCGTCCGCGCCGTCACCGCTCGATTCGCCCATGCGCCGGCGCAAAAGCGACAAAGGTGACAACAGGGGACGAATGCGGCGTGTTTCGGTGACTTTACAGCCGCCAAACCCACTTCCGTGCTCCCGCCTGCACGACAACACGATGCGCTACATTGCAATTACAGCGTTCGCCCTCGCTCCGTCGTCAGCCCCGCAGCTCCGCCTCGGCAAACGTTCGCACCGCCGGCCCGATATCGCTCCGCGCCAACGCCAGCGCGAAGTTCGCCTGGATGAAGCCCGCCTTGTCGCCGCAGTCGAACCGCCGCCCCTCGAACGTGTAGCCATGAAACGGCTGGCGCCCGATCAGCTGCGCCATCGCGTCGGTCAACTGGATTTCCCCGCCAGCGCCCTTCACCGGCGTGTCGAGGATCTTCATCACCTCGGGCTGCAAGATGTAGCGGCCCGGCGTCATCAGGTTCGACGCGGCGGTGCCCTGCGGCGGCTTTTCGACGACCGCCAGCACCTCGGTCAGCGGCCCGTCGATCGCCCCCGGCGTGATGATGCCGTATTTGTCGGTGTCCTCCGCCGGCACTTCCAACGCGCCGATTAGATTGCCGCCGACGCGCGCATAGGCCGTCATCATCTGTTTCAGGAATCCGGGCGTGCCGACCATCAGCTCGTCGGGGAGCAGCACCGCGAACGGCTCGTCGCCGACGATCTCGCGCGCGCACCACACGGCGTGGCCCAGCCCCAGCGGCTCCTGCTGGCGGACGTAGACCGGCGACCCCGGCTTCTGGCGGATGCCGTCGATCAGCGTCATCGACTTGCCGCGCGCCCGCATCGTCGCTTCCAGCTCGTAGGAGACGTCGAAATGATCCTCGAGCGCACCCTTGCCACGCCCGGTTACGAAGATGATCTGCTCGATCCCGGCCTCCAGCGCCTCCTCGACCGCATATTGGATCAGCGGCTTGTCGACGACGGTCAGCATTTCCTTGGGCATCGCCTTGGTGGCGGGCAGGAAACGCGTGCCGAGGCCGGCGACGGGAAACACGGCTTTGCGAACGGGCTTGATCGTCATGCTGTCTGTCTCTTCCTGGAAACGGCAGCGGCTCCCTTAGCGCACGACGGTTTCCGAAGTCTTCACCGTTCGCGGGGCTATCCACGGCTTGATCGTGGGCACCGATCGGCGCTAGGCGAGACGCTTCATGCCCGCGCGTCTGTTTAACAGCCTGTTCGGCGGCCGGAAATCGGCCGTCCCCGCCCCGCGTGTTCCGGATGGGCAGCGCGTCTATGCGATCGGCGACATCCATGGTCGCGACGATTTGTTCGCGGAACTCGTCGGCCTCATCGACGCCGACGACGCCGCTCGCGGTCCTGCCGACACGTCGCTGGTGCTACTGGGCGATCTCGTCGATCGCGGACCCGACACGCGCGGCGTCGTGGACCGCGCCATCGCCTTAAAGGCCAATCGGCCGACGATGCGCGTGATCGCGGGCAATCACGAGGAGATTTTCCTCAAGACGATCGAGGGGCATCGTGAGATGACCCGCCTGTTCGCGCGCGTCGGCGGGCTGGACACGCTGACCAGCTACGGCATCGACGAGCAGCGCTATATCGCCGCCGATTTCGAGGAACTGCACGGCCTGATCCGCCTGCACGTGCCGATCGCCCACAGCCGCTTCATCGCGGGCATGGAGGATGTGGTCGAGATCGGGGACTATGTCTTCGTCCACGCCGGCATCCGCCCGGACGTGCCGCTGGCCGAGCAGACGACGGGCGACCTGCGCTGGATTCGGCGCGACTTCCTCGACCATCGCGCGCCGTTCGAGCGATTCGTCATACATGGCCACACCATCACCGACGCGCCCGACGAGCGCCCGAATCGCATCGGCATCGATACCGGTGCCTTCGCCTCGGGCCGGCTGACCGCTATCGGGCTGGAGGGCGATCTGCGCTGGTATCTGGCGACATAAGCAGGTCGGCCGGCGGCACGATCGGCGCTCCCGCTGCCTGCAACCCGGCGATGCGCGCAGCCTCCAGCCGCAGCGCGGCGGCGCGAGCCTCGGGGCTGGGATGCGTCCCGTCGGAGAAGATGCCCCAGTCGTTGGCGCGGGTGAAGCGATCCCAGAACGCGATCGCCGAATCGATCCGATAACCCGACAAGGTGAGGATATAGAGGCTCATCCGGTCGGCCGCGGTTTCGGTTGCGCGGATCTGCCGCCCCGACTTGCCGAGCCCCGGCAGAAGGCCCTTGCCGATCCGGTCGAGCAGTTGCGGATGCCCGAGAATATTATGCGCAATCTCATGCGCCAACAGCGCCGCAAGATCGTCGTCCGACGTCAGCGACTGCACCAGGTCGCTACCCACCTGAACGTATCGTCCGTTCGCGCTGGCGTCGGTCGCTCCGCCGGCGCGCACGTCGAACCGCGTCGGACATCCTCGGTCGGGCGTTACCGCCACTGTCCGCCGTGCCCCATCCCGCTCGATCTCGATCGACAGCGCGCCGTCCGCCGACAGACGATCGACCGCCGTTTCGAGCCTTTGCACGACTTCGAAGGTCGCGCGCTTGCCTGCCCGGTCAGGCTGAAAGCGCTCGCCATCGACCGCGACGATCACGTCGCCAACGCGCAGCCCGGCTCGATCGACGGCGGAACCGGTCGCCATGATCCCCACGGACGGCCGCTCGCCTACACCGAAAAGCCGCGCCGCCGCCGGTCGATAAGCCGGTGCGTATTGCGACGCCGATTGGACCGCGAATGCGGCTGCATACGCACCGGGGCAGAGCCGCGACGCTCCCGTCGTCAGCCGGTATCCGACCGTCAGAACGCGCTGATCCAAGCCTCGCAGAGTGGTCAGCACACCGTCCAGCGAGCCCGATGATTCGCGTGCTATCGGTTGCGGTGCAGCAGCAACCGGCACCGTCAACGCCAATGTAGAACATAGGCAAATTCTCAGATGCTTCGCGCGATATCTCATTATTTGATTCCTTTCATCGCGATCTAGTGTTGCCGCACCGCAACTAGAAGCGAAGATCGGGTTTTAAGGTATTGGTAATCCGAAACCCCCATGATAGGGCCCAAGACGGAATTACCGCCGAAGAAAGGGAATCTACCATGAAGATGAAGAACCTCACTGTCGCTCTCGCCGCTCTCGGCATGGTCGCCGCACCGGTTGCCGCGAACGCTGCCGATTCGGCTGCGAAGCTGTCGGTCGCCAAGTCGGTCCGCGCGCCTGCGGCTGCCGGCAAGTCGAAGGCTCTGGCCGGTGGCGGGTTGATCGCACTGCTGGCCGCTGCTGCCGTCGTCGCGCTCGTCGTCGTCGTCGCCAGCGACGATTCGGACAGCAACTGAGATCGGTCTAACCGGTTTCTCCTGCTGACGCCCGGTTCCGGGTCGCTGGTTAGGAATGCAACCAAATTGCCCGCCGTTCGTCTAGCGCCGGCGGGCAAGTGGCTGCAAACTTGAACTTGTCGCTTTGAGGCGATAAGAAACGCTCGTTACACGGGTTTAAAAAGGGAGTTCGAAATGCGTTTTGGTAAGATGATGGCGGCGGTTGCCGCGGTGTCGATGTCGGCCATGCCGGTCGTTGCTTCGGCCGCTGCTCCGGCAGCTTCGAAGCTGTCGGTCGCGAACGCCTCGTCGGTCCGCGCTCCGGCTGCCAAGGGCAAGTCGAATGCGCTGGGTGGTGGCGTGTTCATTCTCGTTCTGGCCGCTGCTGCCGTTGCCGCTGGCATCGTTGCCGCGACCTCGGGCGATTCGACCCCCGACAGCAACTGAGCTCCGGTTCAGATTGAAAAGAATGGCGGTCCTTCGGGGCCGCCATTTTTTTGTGCGTGTTCCGCTGTATCGGCGATGGTCGTGGCCAGAGGCGGAGGCGGAGCCTGCTCACTTGAAATTGCATAAGGGGGCGGTCGATCTTAGGTCATCGGCAAGCGTATGCTGCACAGCCCCACCCGCCCTAGGCCGAAGTTTTAAGGCCACCAGCACCGCTTGGTTGCCCTAAGACGCGCTTTCTCCTTTTGCCCTTCGCATTGCTGCGGGCCGCGCCGTCGCATCACCGAAAGGCTTCGTGGCTCAACTGCGCCGGTCACCCACGCTGTCTAGGTGAAACGACGCCCAGTGGCTTGATATGGCGCGATCGACCTTATGATGCGCCCTAGCCTGCCGACTGGCAAACTGCCTTGGCCCGTCCCGCAAAAATATCGTGCCCCGGGCTGTGATGCCGGCACAGGCCGGTCAGGTGCGCCGGGCCGGGAAGCGTCGTCTCGACCGTGGACGACGGCTGGATTTCAGACATGGCGATGGCGCCACGGAAGTTCGTGAGCTAGAAACGCAGGGGATGCGGGATCCGACGCCCTTCTGAGTGCTGCCGCCACAGCTCAAGGCCGCGCGCCTTTTCCGCTCGCGCTGAATTACGGCTGCGGCGGGCTTCCAGTCGCCGACTGCCCTGCGGCGCGGCTCTGCATCTGGCGGACGACCGCTTCGGGCAGGAAATCGACCAAGGTGACGTCGAAGACGAGCACCGAGTTCGCCGGGATGGGGCCGCTGGCGCGATCGCCGTAGCCGAGTTCGGGTCTGATCCAGATGCGGTAGGTCGCGCCCTTCGGCATGAGCTTCAGCGCTTCGGCGAAGCCGGGCACGACGCCGGACACCCGCAGCGGCGTCGGCTGCTGGCTTTGGTCGAAGACCGTGCCGTCGGTCAGCGTGCCCTTGTAGGTGATGAGCGCGACATCGGTGTCGGTCGGTTTGGCGCCCTTGCCCGGCGTCAGTACCTTGTACTGCAGCCCCGAGGCGGTCTGCACGACGCCATCGGCATAGCGGTTCTTGAGCAGATAGGCGGTTGCCGCACCCGATCCGCCCGGACGCAGCGCCGATACCGCGGTCAGGATCGCCGCCATCAGCACGGCGCCGACGAGAACGCCGATCCAGAACGCCTTGCGGCCCGGCTTGGTGGCGGGCGCCACAGCGGCAGGCTTGGGAGCCTCGATCGGCGGCACGACGATCAGCGCCCGGCGGGCGGTGCGGCGCCTTCGGGCGGCATGGCCTGGCCGGGCATCCCCGGTCCGCCCGGCATACCCTGCATCATCTGCTGCTGTTGCTGCATCTGGCGAACGACGGCCTCGGGCAGGAAATCGATCATGTCGATCTCAAACATCAGCACGTTCTTCGCGAGTTCCTGCGCCTTCGGGTCGAGCGGCGGCGCGCCTTCGGGACGCGGACCACCGTAGCCGAGCGACGGCTTGATCCAGACGCGATACTTCGCGCCCTTCGGCATCAGCTTCAGCGCTTCGGAGAAGCCGGGGACGACGCCCGACACCGGCATCGGCGTCGGCTGCTGGCTCTGGTCGAAAGTGGTGCCGTCGGGCAGCTTGCCGACATAGTTGATGAGCGCAACGTCGGTGTCGGTGGGCTTCGCGCCGGCGCCCGGCGTCAGGACGAGATACTGCAGGCCCGTCGGCGTCGTCACCACGCCGGGGGCGCGGCCGTTGCGGGCGAGGAAGGTCGCGGTCGGGTCGAGCGGCGTCTGCATCGCCAGCGCGGCGGCGGCGACGACGGCGATGAACAGACCGACGATCAGATAGACGACGAAGCGGCGCTTGACCGGCGGAATCGGAACGGCGGTGACCGACGACATGGCGGGTCCAGTGCTGCAGGCCGCGGCCGGGCCGACGGCGAATGTTGAGAAAGTTGACACGTGCGAGCGGGTCTAAACCCGCCCGACACCCTCAGGACGTCTTACTTGACGCCGTCACGCTCCATGCGCTTGCGCTCCATCTTGCGGGCGCGGCGCACGGCGGCAGCGCGCTCACGCGCACGCTTCTCGCTGGGCTTCTCGTAATGGCGGCGCAGCTTCATCTCGCGATAGACGCCCTCGCGCTGCAGCTTCTTCTTGAGCGCACGCAGTGCCTGGTCGACGTTGTTATCGCGGACGATGATCTGCATAAAATTCCAAAGCCTCGGATCAATAGATAGGGGACGCCGCGAACAGCATCCGCGCCGGCAAGTTGGCCGCACCTAGCAGCGCCCCTCCCCGATTTCAAGCGCCGAGGAGACCATGGCGGTCAGGCGACACAGGCGATAGGATGACGGTTCCGCAGCGAAGGTGCCGAGTGACCAACGATCCCGTCCTGATTACCGGTGCCGCCGGCTTCATCGGCCATGCGGTCGCCCACCGCCTGCTCGACCGCGGCGAACGTGTGATCGGGATCGACAGCTTCAACGCCTATTACGATCCCGCGCTGAAGGCCGCCCGCGCCGCGACGTTGGAGGGCCGCGCCGGCTTTTCGATGATCCGGGGCGACGTTGCAGACGCCGCAATGCTGGCACAGCTGGTGCGCGAGGAGGGCATCACCCGAATCGTCCACCTCGCCGCACAGGCAGGGGTCCGATACAGCATCGACAACCCATTCGCCTACGCACACGCGAACCTTACCGGGCACCTCTCAGTGCTGGAGGCGGCACGGCATGCGCTGGGGTTGCAGCATCTCGTCTATGCGTCGTCGTCCTCGGTCTATGGCGAGCGACCGATCGGCGGCGAAGGGTTCCGCGAGGACGAGCCCGCGGTCGCCCCGGCGTCGCTCTACGCCGCGACCAAGCGCTCGGGCGAGCTCATGAGCGGCGCCTATGCCAGCCTGTACGGATTGCCGCAGACGGGCCTCCGCTTCTTCACCGTCTACGGCCCGTGGGGTCGGCCCGACATGGCTTATTTCGACTTCACCCGCCGCATCCTGGCGGGTGAGCCGATCGAAGTGTTCGGCGAAGGGCGGATGGCGCGCGACTTCACCTATATCGACGACATCGTCGATGGCGTCGTCGGCGCGCTCGATCATCCGCCGGCGACACCTGAGAATCGCATCCTCAACATCGGCGACAGCGCGCCGGTCGGGCTGATGGCGATGATCGATGCGCTGGAGGACGCGCTGGGCGTCCCGGCGCAGCGCGTGATGCGACCGATGCAGCCGGGCGACGTCACCGCGACTTATGCCGACGTGTCCGCGCTCAACACGCTGACCGGATATCGGCCGAGGGTGATGCTGCGCGAGGGGCTGGGCCGGTTCGTCGACTGGTATCGCGGCTTCTACGGCGCCTGATGCTGTTGCTCCAGCGCAACACCGCGCGCACATTACACCGGATTGCAGCGTTGCAACCCGGCCGATACGCCGGCCGGTCATTCCATTCGCCATGCTCGCACCCGCATCGCACCCCGTGGACCTGACCACCCGCCTGCTCATCGTCGACGACGATCCCGGCATCCGTGAGCTGACCGCGCAGTTCCTGGGCCAGCACGGCTATCTCGTCGATACCGCCGCCGACGGCGCGGCGATGCGCGCGGCGATGGCGGCGATGCATTACGACCTGATCGTGCTCGACATCATGATGCCGGGCGAAGACGGGCTGTCGATCCTGCGCACGCTGCACCGGTGCGCCGGCACCGCGGTCATCATGCTGTCGGTGATCGCGACCGATGTCGATCGCATCGTCGGGCTGGAGATGGGCGCCGACGATTACGTCGCGAAGCCCGCCAACCCGCGCGAGCTGCTCGCCCGCATCCGATCGGTGCTGCGTCGTTCGGGCGGAGCGTCGGACACACCGGCGCCGGCCCCGGACCCGGCCCGCGCCTTCTTCCGCTTCGCCGGCTGGCGGCTGGACCCGGTCGCGCGCCAGCTGTTCGATCCGGACGATGTCGTCATCAACCTGTCGGACGGCGAGTTTCGCCTGCTGCTGGCACTGGTCGAGCATCCGCGCCGCGTGCTGACGCGCGACATGCTGCTCGACCTGTCGCGCGGGGTGAACGCCGAACATTTCGATCGCGCGATCGACGTGCAGATGAGCCGGCTGCGCCGCAAGCTGGCGCAGCCGAGCCGCGAGGAGCTGATCCGCACGATCCGCAACGAAGGCTATATGTTCACCGCCGAAGTCTCACGCGCATGAGCCGCCCGCGCCGCCGCGCGTCGATCGCACTGCCGATCTTCGCGCTGACGATCGTGTCGGTCGTGCTGACCGCCGTCCTGCTGTTCGTCGTCACCTTCCGCGGCCCGCCGCCCCGCCCTGCGCCGGTACGGCTGGAGGTGGTGGCGAGCGCGCTACGCGACCGGATCGCGCCGCCGCTCAGCGACCAGCCGATGCGACTGGTGGAGGACGCCGCCCCCTCGCCGCTGCCCGGTCACGCGCAACCCGTGACAACCGCGCAGACGATATTGGCGCAGATGCTGCGCGTGCCGCGCGATCAGGTCCGGGTTTATGCGTTCGAGGCGCAGCGAGAGCCGTTCATGCTGCGCGGGCCGTTCTCCGCCGCCGTGCGCAACGGTTCGGGCTGGCGCGTCTTGTCCACCCAGCCGCCGCGCACCCTGTCGAAATGGCATGTGTGGACGTTGCAGGCGATGCTGATGGCCTGCGTCGTGCTCGGCATCGCCGCTTGGCTGATCGCGCGGGCGATCACCCGCCCGCTCGCCGTTCTGGCCGACGCGGCGGCGCATGGACGCGTCGGGCGGGACATCGTCGTGCCGCCGGGCGGTCCGCGCGAACTCCACGCGCTGGGCGAGGCGCTGTCGGGCATGCACGGGCGACTGGCACGCCACGCCCAGAGCCGGATGGCGATGCTGGCCGCGATCGCCCACGATCTCGGCACGCCGCTGTCGCGCCTGGCCTTCTGGGTCGAGCAGCTGCCCGACGACGCCCGCACCCGCGCCGCCGCCGACATCGACGAGATGCGGGCGATGCTGGGCGAGGTGCTGCGCTTCGCCCGCGACGAACGCATCGCGACGAATGCGACGGTGGATCTGGGCAGCGTGCTCGATTCGCTGGTCGACGACCTGGCCGTCGCGGGCCGCCCGGTGACGCTGACGCCGGGGGAGCGCGTACTGGTGAAGGGCGACCCGGCAGCGCTGCGCCGGCTGTTCGCCAACCTGATCGACAATGCGATTCGCTACGGCGAGGCGGCGCGGGTCGCATGGGCGATCGACGGCGACCGCGTGAGCGTGACGGTGGACGACGATGGCCGTGGCGTCGACGCGGAGGCCGCGGAGGCGCTGTTCCAGCCGTTCGTGCGCGGCGACCCGTCGCGCAACCGAGCCACCGGGGGCACGGGCCTCGGCCTCGCCATCGTGCGATCGCTGGCGGAGGCGCATGGCGGCGACGTGGCGCTGGGGCGCGGGGCGCACGGCGGCGGCCGCGCGACGGTGAAATTGCCGCGCGCGTAACAGCATCGCAACACGGCCGAGACGCCGCGAAATACGCACGCGCATTTCGGCCGCCAGACAGCATCCATCCGAACCACAGGGGCGATGCCGCGATGACCGACCTTCACCACCACGATGTCGAGGACCATGATCTGGGCCTGGCCCACGACCTGACCGTCATCGGTTCGCTCGCCAGTCGCCGCGGGGCGCTGCGCATGTTCGCCGGTGTCGGCACCGCCGCGCTGGTCGGCGCGTGCGGCACCGGATCGTCGTCGGCCGGCGGCACCGTTTCGGTGACCCCGACGCCGACCGCGACCACCACGCCGACGCCGAGCCCGACCGCGACCGGTACGCCAACGCCCACGCCGACATCCTCGGCCAGCGTCTGCGTCGCCGATCCGACCGAGACCAACGGCCCCTATCCCGCCGACGGCACCAACACGTCGAGCGGCCCGACCAGCAACGTGCTGACCGCTAGCGGCGTGATCCGCAGCGATATCCGCAGCAGCTTCATCTCGGGCCAGACCGCGGTCGCGGCGGGCGTGCCGCTCACGCTGACGCTGAAGGTCGTGAACGTGAACGCGTCCTGCGCGGGGCTGGCGGGCTTCCTCGTTTACATCTGGCATTGCGATGCGACCGGGCGCTATTCACTTTACGACGTGCCGACCGCCAGCTGGCTGCGCGGGGCGCTGGTCACCGATGCCAACGGCACGGTGACCTTCACGACGATCTTCCCCGGCTGCTACGCAGGCCGCTTCCCGCACATCCATCTGGAGGTGTTCTCGTCCACCGCGGTGGCGACCAGCGGACGCTTCGCCTCGCTCGTCGGACAGCTGGCGATGCCGGCGGCAGCGTGCAGCGCGGTCTATTCGGGCGCATCGAGCACCTACACCAGCAGCGCGACCAACTATGCCCGGGTCACGACCGGCAGCGACAATGTGTTCGGCGACAATACCACCGCGCAACTGGCGCAGCAGACGCCGATGCTGACCGGGTCGGTCGCGGCGGGCTATACCGGCAGCGTCGTCGTCGGGCTGGCGCGCTAGGGTTTTCCAAGAGATCCTCTGCAAGTGAGCGGTCGGTCGTGCCCCCGGCACGACCTTGAATTGCCGGGGGCAATTCAACCGCTCACTCCTGTTGCAGAGGTGCCACGGCGGTTGCGCCGGCGCGGTTCTGTCCCGTCCGCCGGTTCCGGCCAATCGCAAGTCGTCCGCCCCGGTGTCCCCGCACCGGGGCGGATTGTCGTCTAGAGCGTGACCGGATCAGGTGGGATCATCGGCACGGAGGTGATTTCGTCGTGCTGCAAGGCACGAGGAGGGAGCGATGCCAAAGCATCGTGACCGACGAGTAACGCCGCGGCACGACGAAAGCGCCCCGCCGCGGTAGGGCACCCGCCAAAGTATTACTTTGGCGGGGTCCGGCAGCGGTCGCCCGCAGGGCGATGACGATGGTTCAACCTGATCCGGTCATGCTCTACGCCGTCGCCACTTCGACGCGCGCCAGCCGTGGGCTGAGCAGGTGGACCGCCGCCAGCGCCAGGAAATAGGCGCTGCCCGCGATCGCGAAGAGCACGCTGTAGTTGTTATTGGTCGCATCCAGGATGTAGCCGGTGAACAGCGCCATCCCCATGCCGCCGATCGCGCCGACCGTGCCGCCGATGCCGACGACCGATCCCACCGCCGCACGCGGGAACATGTCGGAGGGCAGCGTGTAGAGGTTTGCCGAGAACGCCTGATGCGCTGCGGTCGCGAGGCCGATGACGGCGACCGCGCCCCACACGCTCGAAATCTCCTGCGCGAAGAAGATCGGCACGACGCAGCACGCGCAGATGAACATCGTCAGCTTGCGCGCGAAATTCGGCGTGCGCCCGCTCGCGATCAGCTTCGACGACAGCCACCCGCCCGCGATCGAGCCGCCGTCGGAGATCAGGTAGATCGCAGCGAGCGGCAGACCGAAGGTCTTCAGGTCGAGCTGATAGCGCGTGAACAGATAGCCCGGCAGCCAGAACAGGAAGAACCACCAGATCGGGTCGATGAAGAACTTGCCAAGCGCGAACGCCCAGGTTTCCTTGACGCGCAGCACCTGGCCCCAGGTCATCGGCGTGGTCGGATCGACCGGATCCTGCCGGATCCAGGCCAGCTCGCCCGCCGACACCTTCGGATGCTTTTCGGGATGGCGGTAGAAGGTCAGCCACATCGCCAGCCACACGACGCCGAAGATGCCGGTGACGTAGAAGGCGACGCGCCAGTCGAACATCAGCACCAGCCACGGCACCAGCAGCGGCGTGATGATCGCGCCGACGTTGGCACCGGCGTTGAACAGGCCGATCGCGTACGCGCGCTCCTTCTGCGGGAACCAGTCGGTCACCGCCTTGATGCCCGCCGGGAAATTGCCCGATTCGCCGACGCCCAGACCGAAGCGCGCCATCGCGAAGGTCGTCACCGACGTCGCCAAGCCGTGCGCCATGTGGCTGATCGTCCAGATGATGATCGCGACGGTGTAGCCGAGCCGCGCGCCCAATACGTCGACCACCCGGCCGAAGCCGATATAGCCGATCGCATAGGCGACCTGGAACCAGAAGATGATGTTGGCGAAGTCGGTTTCGGTCCAGCCGAACTCGCCCTGCAGCGTCGGCTTCAGCACGCCGATCATCTGGCGATCGATATAGTTGATCGCGGTCGCGGCGAACAGCATCGCGACCACCGCCCAGCGATAGCGCCCCACCCGTTCGACGGCGGTGGCGGGGATGCCCGCCCCATTCGTATCGGCCATCACCCGTCTCCCCTCACCGTTCGTATCTCTTCAGTACGACCTTATGGTCGCGTGGACGGCGTGACCACCGTCGAATCGTGCTTCCACCCGGTCGCCGATCTTGACGGGATGCACGCCCGTCACCGCGCCGCTGGAAATCCACTGGCCCACGGTGATCGCGATGCCGCGCCGCGCCGCCAGGTTGAACAGAAACGCCGCCGCGCCGAACGGCCCGTCGAGCATGTCGCGGGCAAGGCCGGTGCCGATCAGTTCGTCGTTGATGAGCAGCTCGACCGGCCACAGGTTCAGGTCGGTCGTCCGCCAGTCGGCGATGCTGTCCCCAACCAACAGACCGTTGTTGTTGCCGAAATCGGATGCGGTGACCGCGGGGCCGTCGATGTTGATCGCAGGGTATGGCGAGGACGCGATCTCGATCCCCGCATGCACCGCGTCGATCATGTCGCGCACGTCGGCGATCGTATAGTCCGACCGCCCGGGCTCCGGCGCGGTGCCGACGCGCAGCAGGAACTCGGCCTCGGCCGCCGCAAAGCCGTCGGCGAACACGAACATATCGGTCGCGTCCGCACCGGCCTGCACGACGCTGTCGGCGAAGATCGGACCGGCGAGCCGGTTCGCGCCCATCGTGTCGCTGGTCGGTGCCGGGATCTTGCCGAGCTTCCACCCGGCGACGCTCTGCCCGTGCAGCGCGATGGCCGCGTCCTGGACCTGATACGCCTCATCCATGGTGCGCGGCGCGGTGCCGGGATAGGTCGTCAGGCCACGCCGGTCGCGCCGTGCCTCCACGAAACTGCGCGCGATGTCGCCCGCCGCGTCAAACCGCGTGTCGCCCATGTCCACCCCCTCAGCTATTTCCATATACTTGGGCAGGCGATCTATTGGAAACCGGTGTCATCGGCAAGAGGGTTCCCCCGCTTCCGTACGGTCGTGTCCGGCGCTATCACGGGGCCATGAAAAGCGGGGGCAAGTCGACGATCAACGACGTCGCACGGATCGCTGGCGTGTCGAAGAAGACGGTCAGCCGAGTCATCAACCGGTCGACGTTGCTGAACGACGAGACGCGCGCGCGAGTAGAGGCGGTGATCGCCGATCTGGGCTATGTCCCCAACCCGCAGGCGCGCGCGCTGGCGCTGCGCCGCAACTTCCTGATCGGCCTGATCCACGACAATCCCAATGCGCAGATGGTGCTGGGCGTGCAGACCGGCATATTGGAGGCGATCCGCGACACCGACTTCGCGCTGGTCGTCCATCCGGTCGATCGCGGATCGCCGACGATGCTCGACGACGTGCGCTCGTTCGTCGAGCGGCAGCGGCTGTTCGGCGTGATGCTGCTGCCCCCGATCAGCGAGAACGACGCGCTGGCGCAGGTGCTGCGCACCGCGGGCGCGCGCTATGTCCGCATGGGATCGACCCGGCTGGACGCGGACGAACACATGGTCGCCTCCAACGACCGGGAGGCGGTGGCCGCCGCCACCCGCCACCTGATCGAAACCGGCCATCGCCGCATCGGGCTGGTCGCCGGGCCGCACGGCTTCCGTTCGGCAGCCGAACGCAAGGCAGGCTTCGAGGATGCGATGCGCGACGCGGGGCTGAAGGTGCCACGCAGCCTGGTCGCCGACGGCACCTACCGCTTCGAGAGCGGGGTGGCGGCGGGCGATCGCCTGCTCGACGTGACCCCGCGCCCCACCGCGATCGTGAGTTCGAACGACGAAATGGCGGCTGGCGTCATCCACGCCGCTCGCCAGCGCGGGCTGACCGTGCCCGAGGATCTGTCGATCGTCGGCTTCGACGACACCGCCACCGCGACGCACATGTGGCCGCAGCTGACCACGGTGCGCTGGCCGATCATCCCGATGGCGCGCGCCGCGGCGGCCAAGCTGCTGGCCGGCACGATCGAGGGCGACGAGGATGCCGAAGAACCGTCGCTGTTCCTGTCGACGCTGATCCGGCGCGGCAGCGTGGCGGCGCCGAAGGAGTGATCGGGACGCCGGATAGCGGCGCCCCGACTCTTATCAGCGAACGCCCTGCGTCAGTGGACGGCGGTCGTGAGACGGCCACGCCGCCACGAGCTGATCGCGTACCGCTCTGTTCGCTGAACCGTGCTGAACACTGATTGCAATCGAGACGTCCCAGAACATGACCAAAGTTTAACGGAACACCGCGACCCGACTAGCCGTAGTAAACGGCAGTACACGCTCATCCAGGAGGTCGAAATGCGGTTCGTTTCTCTGGTCGCTCTGCCCCTCGCGCTGATCGCCGCCCCGCCCGCTTTTTCCAAAGGCTGTCTACGCGGCGCAGCGGCGGGTGCAATAGGCGGCCATTTCGTCGGCAAGGGCCATGCCTTGCTCGGCGCGGCGGCAGGCTGCGCGGTCGCACACCACCATTATGCGAAGCAGGCGCGCACAGCAGCAGCGCTCCCACGGCTGACCGCTCACGACTGACCGAACGCCCAGCGCACCGCCCCCGCCAACCCGCGCGCGCCGCCCCGGACCAACGGCACTGCGGGTGACGGCGACAGACCGTGCATCGCCCGCGCCCAGGGCGGCAACAGGTCGACAGCCGCGCCGAACAGCATCTTCTGCACCGGCGCGGCGGCGCGGGTCGCGGCGGGCTGGTCCAATACGATGCTGGCGACTTCGCGGGTGCGAGCATCGACGGTCAATTCGTCGCGCATCGTGGCAACAAAGGCCTCCGCCTCCCGCCGGTTCTCGGGCACCGGATCAGCGCCGAGCGCCCGCGCGATCGTGGCGAATTCGGCGAAGTAGCGATCCTGCTCGACAGGCGTCAGCGGCGTGCGACCATAGCGCTGCCACGCGGCGAGGAAGGCCAGCGCCTCGCTGACATGCACCCAGGCCAGCAGGCGTGCATCGTCCGCGGCATAGGGCGTCCCGTCCGGCAGCGTGCCGTGGACGACGTGGTGGATGCGCCGCACCCGATCGATGATCGCATCGGCATCGGCCGTCGCGCCATAAGTGGTGACCGCGATGAACCGCGCGGTGCGATGCAGCCGACCGCGCATGTCGGCGCGGAAATTCGAATGATCCCACACCCCCGCCAGCACCTTGGGATGCAGCATTTGCAATAGCAGCGCGGTGACGCCGCCGATCATCATCGCGGTCGGATCGCCATGGACGCGACGGATCGCCGAGCCTTCCGGGAAATAGCCGGGCGCGCCGGTCGGATTGATCGGCGCGGGCGGCGAGGCATTGCCATTGATCGCGCTGCGCACCTCCGCAACGATCCGCCCGCGCAGGCGATTGCCGATATGGGTGGAGAGCGCGGGCATCGTCCGACACATCATGTGTCGAGGCGTCGCGCACAAGCCCTTGAGGGCGGACGATGTTTCAGCGACACTCCCGCCCATGATCCGCACCACGCTGGCGCTCGCCGCCCTCACCCTCGCCATTCCCGCCCCTGCACAGGAGCGCGCGTCGGCCAAGGCCCTAGAGACGACCGTGGTCAAGCTGGTCGGCTTCGGCACGCGCCATTCGCTCTCATCCACCACCGACCCGAAGCGCGGCATCGGCGCGGCGCGCGACTGGGCGGCCGGCGAATTCCAGCGGATCGCGCGCGGCTGCGGCGGGTGCATCACCGTCGAGCGGCTCTCGCGCCGCTTCACCGGCCCGCGCGCGCCGAACGGCGTGGTGATCGAGAATGTGCTCGGCATCCAGCCCGGCAGCGATCCGAACCGGGTCGTCATCATCGGCGGCCATATCGATTCGATGCCCAGCGATGTGATGGACGCCGTGTCCGACGCGCCGGGTGCCAACGACGACGCCTCGGGCGTCGCCGTGGTGCTGGAGGCCGCGCGCCTGCTCAGCAAGCGCAAGTTCGCCGCGACGATCGTCTACGCGATCTTCTCGGGCGAGGAGCAGGGCCTGTGGGGCGCGACGCTGCTGGCCGACACCGCGAAGGCGCGCGGATGGCAGGTGTCGGCGATGCTCAACAACGACATCGTCGGCAACGCGGTGTCACAGGGCGGTGTCGACACCGGCGACCGCGTCCGCGTCTTCTCCGAAGGCATCCGCGCGAACGACAGCCTGGTCGATCAGCTGACGCGCCGGATGGAGGGCAGCGAGGACGACGGCCCCAGCCGCGCGCTGGCCAAATATGTCGATCGTGTCGCCGAGGCGCTGCCGGGCCGCTTCGACGTGTTCGTCGATCGCCGGCCCGACCGCTTCGGCCGCGGCGGCGACCACGAACCCTTCCTCGCGCTCGGCTATCCGGCCGTGCGCTTCACCAGCGGCGGCGAGAACTGGGATCGCCAGCACCAGAACGTGCGGACGGAGAACGGTCGCGCCTATGGCGACCTGCCGCAGGCGATGGACTTCGCTTATCTGGCGCGGGTCGCAAACATCAATATCGCCGCGCTGGCCGAGCTCGCCGCCGCCCCGCCCGCACCGACCGGCGTGGCGATCGCCGGCGCCCTGTCGCGCGATACGACGGTGACGTGGAACGCGGTGTCCGGCGCAACGGCCTACAAGGTGGTGTGGCGGCGCAACGATGCGCAAGGCTGGCAGTCGAGCCGCGCGGTCCGCGACGCGACGACGACGGTGCTGAAGGACGTGCCCGTCGACGACCACTTCGTCGGCGTCGCCGCAGTGGCGGCGGACGGCTCCGAGAGCCTCGTCACCTTCGCTGGCCGCGCACCGCGCGTATCGACGCCGCGATAGGGGCAAACGCCTTCCCTTTTGCATGGTTCGCGCATAGACAGCGCGGGTCTATCAGGCGTTGGCCCACGGAAATCTGACACCGGTTTCCCAGCTGGCGCGTTCTACGGAGAAGCCGAGTGTTCGATCGTACCTATTACGCCACCCACCCCGACATGATGGAGTGCGTCAGCAACGACGAGCTGCGTGACCGCTACCTGATCCAGGGCCTGTTCCGCGACGGCGAGTGCGTGTTGAACTACACCCACGCCGACCGCTTCGTGATCGGCGGCGTCGCCGTGACCAGCGGTTCGGTGAAGCTGCCGGATCAGGAGGAGCCGAAGTCGGCCGCCGGCCACCCGTTCCTCGAGCGCCGCGAGCTGGCGGTCGTCAACGTCGGCAAGGTCGCCGGCACCGTGACCGTCGACGGCGAGACGTTCGAATTGGGCAACAAGGATTGCCTGTACGTCACGATGGGCGCGAAGGACGTGCAGTTTTCGGGCGACGGCGCGCGCTTCTATCTCGCGTCCTGCCCGGCGCATAAGGCGTTCACGACCCGCAAGCTCGGCATCGCCGACGCCAATGCGCTGGAGCGTGGCAGCCTGGAGGAATCGAACGAGCGCACCATCTTCCAGCTCGTCATCCCCGGCGTCTGCGATTCGGCGCAGCTGGTGATGGGCCTGACCGTCCTGAAGCCCGGCAGCGTGTGGAACACCATGCCTCCGCACATCCACGAGCGTCGCAGCGAAATCTACTTCTACTTCGAGCTCGACAATCTCGACAACGACCGCGTCATGCACTTCATGGGCGAGGGCGAAGCCACCCGCCACATCGTCGTCGGCAACGAGGAATCGGTGATCTCGCCGCCGTGGTCGATCCACATGGGCGCCGGCACGAAGAGCTATGCCTTCATCTGGGCAATGGCCGGCGAGAACCAGGATTATACCGACATGAACGTGCTGGATATCTGCCAGCTGGCGTGATCCTGCAAAGCCCCTCCCTCGTGAAGGGAGGGGTTGGGGTGGGTGGGCCCGTGGGCACGCGGGCGCCCGGCCCCATACCTACCCACCCCCAGCCCCTCCCTTCCAGGGAGGGGGGAGTTGACGGAATGACCAACCCCTTCGACCTCACCGGCAAAGTCGCGATCGTCACCGGCGCCAACACCGGCATCGGCCAGGCGATCGCCATCGCCCTCGCCGAGGCCGGCGCGGATATCGCCGCCGTCGGCCGCTCCGCCGCGACCGAAACCGTCGAGAAGATCCGCGCGCTCGGCCGCAAGGCGGAGATCGTGTCGGCAGACCTGTCGACGATCGAGCCTGTGCAAAGGGTCGTGGACGAAACCGTGGATAAGCTCGGCGGGCTGCACATCCTCGTCAACAACGCCGGCATCATCCGCCGCAACGACGCGGTCGATTTCACCGAGGAGGATTGGGACGCGGTCGTCGATACCAACCTGAAGTCGGTGTTCTTCCTCTGCCAGGCGGCCGGTCGCCACATGATCGCGCAGGGGTCTGGCAAGATCGTCAACATCGCCTCGATGCTGACCTTCCAGGGCGGCATCCGCGTGCCGAGCTATACCGCGTCCAAATCGGGCATCGGCGGCCTCACCAAGCTGCTCGCCAACGAATGGGCAACGAAGGGCGTGAACGTGAACGCGATCGCACCGGGCTATATCGCCACGAACAACACCGCCGCGTTGCAGGCGGACGAGGTGCGCAACAAGTCGATCCTCGATCGCATCCCCGCCGCCCGCTGGGGCGACGCGAGCGATCTGGGCGGCGCCGCCGTCTTCCTGTCGAGCCGCGCGGCGGACTATGTGCAGGGGCATATCCTCGCCGTCGACGGCGGCTGGCTGGCGCGGTGATCTGACACCCGTCCGTCACCCCGGACTTGTTCCGGGGTCCACCGGGCGGCAAGAACCGCACAGGCAATTCGTGCGGCACAGTGGACCCCGGAATTCGTCCGGGGTGACGATGAGGGGTTGAGGATGGGTCGTTTCGTAGCTTTCGGAGAGATCATGCTGCGGATGTCGCCGCCGGGGCGCGAGTTGCTGCTCCAGACGCCCAAGCTCGACATCTGGGTGGCGGGTGCCGAAGCGAACGTCGCGACACAGCTCGCGCGGCTCGGCCACGACGTCGCCTTCGCCAGCGCCGTGCCCGCCAATGCGCTGGGCGAAGGGGCGGTGGCGACGCTGCGCGGCCACGGCATCGACACGCGCGGCATCGCGCGCACGCCCGGCCGCATGGGCTTCTACTTCGTCACCAGCGGTGCGGGTTTCCGCCCGACCGACGTGCTGTACGACCGCGCGCAGTCATCGTTCGCAACGGCGCCTGCCGACACATGGGACTGGGACGCGCTGCTCGCCGGCGCCGACCGGCTGCACCTGTCGGGCATCACCCCGGCGCTTGGACCGGACGGGACAAAGGCCGCCATCGCCGCGGCCGAAGCGGCGACGCGAGCGGGCGTCCCCGTCTCCTTCGACGGCAACTATCGCGCGCGCCTGTGGGAGGCGTGGGACAGCGATCCGCGCACCACACTGACGACGCTGATCGGCCATGCCGACGTGCTGTTCGGCAACCACCGCGACGTCTCGCTGTTGCTCGGCAAGGATTTCCCCGGCGACGGGTCGGAACGCCGTCGCGAAGCGGCGCTGGCCGCGTTCGCCGCCTTCCCCAAGCTCCAGTTCATCGCCTCCACCGCGCGCCACGCCGATGATGCCGACCGCAACCGCGTGTCGGCGCGCGTCGACACGCGCGAGCGCGGGTTCCAGACGGAAGAGGCGCTCATCACCGGCATCGTCGATCGCATCGGCGCGGGCGACGCCTTCGCCAGCGGCATCCTGCACGGGCTGCGCACCGGCCTGTCGCTGGAGGACGTCGCGCGTACCGGCCTCGCGCTCACCGCGCTCAAGCATTCGTTGCCGGGCGACGCCAGCCTGTTCGGGCAAGGGGATATCGATGGCTTCTTTGAAGGCGGGTTCGACGTCCGGCGCTGATCGCCGCACGGTGATCGCGGGCGGCGCGGCGACGCTCGCACTGGCAGCCAGCGGAGTTGCGCGGGCCGACGCCCTGCCCGCCAATACCGTCGTGCAGGGGCCGGGCGGCCAGTGGGCGGGGCTCACCGATCGGGGCATCGCCGCCTTCAAGGGCATTCGCTACGGTCGCGCCGAGCGGTTCCGCGCACCCGTGCCAGAGCCCACGTCGCGCACGGTGACCACGGCGTTCGCCTATGCCCCCTCCTGCCCGCAGAAGAGCGGCATCGCTCCGACATCCGAGGACTGCCTGTTCCTCAACGTCTGGACATCGGCGCCGCGCAAGCCCGCTGCGAAACTGCCGGTGATGGTCTACATTCACGGCGGCGCCTATTCGAACGGCAGCGCAGCCGATCCCCTGCTGGACGGCCATCCGCTCGCCGCGACCGGCGATGTCGTCGTCGTGACGGTGAACCACCGGCTCAACGCGCTCGGCTATCTCTATCTTGCCCGTCTCGATCCCCGCTTTCCCGACAGCGGCAATCTGGGACAGCTCGACCTGATCCTCGCGCTGCAATGGGTGCGCGACAATATCGCGAGCTTCGGCGGCGACCCATCGCGCGTCATGGTCTTCGGCCAGTCGGGCGGCGGCGCCAAGATCGCCACGCTGATGGGCATGCCCGCGGCCAAGGGCCTGTTCCACCGCGCCGCGACGATGAGCGGGCAGCAGGTGACCGCATCGGGTCCACTCAACGCCACGCTGCGCGCCCGCGCCTATCTCGCGAAGCTGGGCGTGAAGGAGGACGACCTCTCCCCGCTGCTCACCCTCCCCGTCGAACGCCTGATCGAGGGGCTGTCGGCGGTCGATTCGGTGCTGGGCGGCGGCGTCTACATGGGGCCGGTGCTCGACATGCGCTGGCTCACGCGCCACCCGTTCTGGCCGGATGCAAACCCGCTCGGCAACACCATCCCGATGCTGCTCGGCAACACGCGCCAGGAAACCGGCGCGTTCATCGACCCCGATGGGCCGAAGATGCGCGGGCTGACGTGGGACAATCTGGCGGATCGCATGACGTCCGAACTGCGCATCGACCTGCCGCCCGAATGGATCGTCGCAGAGTATCGTCGGCGCTTCCCGAACTGGTCGCCAGATCAGGTGATGTACGACGCCACCACCGCTGGCCGCAGCTGGCCCGGACAGGTGATCGAGGCGGAGGCGCGCGCGAAGGCGGGGGTCCCGGCCTGGGTCTATCAGGTCGATTTCGGCAGCCGCACCGATCCCCGCCGCGGCGCCTTCCACACGATGGATATCCCACTCGTCTTCGGCACGCTGGACGCGAAGGGATCGCAGACCGGCACCGCCGCCGACGCCCGCGCGGCCAGCGCCGCCATGCAGCAGGCCTTCGTCACTTTCGCGAAGACCGGCACGCTCCCCTGGCCGCGCTATGACCTCACGCGCCGCTCGACGATGATCTTCGACGCCCGTTCGCGCGTCGAGAACGACCCACGCCGCTGGCAACGCGAACTCTTCGCCCGCGCGCCGTACATTCAGCCTGGCAGCTAAACCCCTCCGCTCCGTTCGCCCTGAGCGACGTCGAAGGGCTTAGAACGAACGGTGGGTAGGGATCACTCTGAAACCCGCCCCGCCCACCATTCCGCATAGGGCGTATTCCCGACCTTGCGCCGGTTAAAATCGGGCGCGCCGTCGTTCCACCACACCGGCCCGCGCTCGCCGAGTGCCACCTTGGCCGCATCGACCTCAGCCCGCGCCGCCTTCTCCGACGTTTCGTCCTTCGCCTGCCCGACCGCGCGGCGCGCCGCCATCAGCGCCTTCACCAGCCGCTCGCGATCGTCCTCAGTCAAGTCCGGCCGCGTGGCGCGCCACAGCACGCCGTCGACGACGATATAGCGGCCGTCCGGCGTCTTCGGCGGCTCGCTCACTTCCCGCCCGTGCGCGCTTTCAGCGGATAGGCGATGACGAGCGACAGCGGCGCCTCGCCGATCTGCCGGATGCCCACGGTCGCGCCGTCGAACAGATAGGCGGTCGCGCCGGCGCCGATGCGGCGGGTGACTCCGTCGCTGGTCACGTCGCCTTCACCGCTCACGACGTAATAGACCTCGTCGTGGGCGAGTGGGTGCAGGCCGATCGCCGCGCCCTTGTCGAGCACGCGGCGGCGGAACTCCATCGCGCGGCCGGGTACGCGATCGGTGATGCGATAGGCCGTGCTCATCCCGATACGGCCATGCGGCGGCGCCTCGCGCACCATCGTCTCGCGCTCGTCGACGATCACCATCGCGGGTGTGGGCGGCGCCACCACCTGCACGGCCAGCAGCGCGAACGCGATCATTTGCCCCCCGCCCGCATCGCCGCGTCGCGCCCGCTCAGATGCTCCTGCGGTCCCGGTCCGGTCTGGCCCGGATAGCGGCCCGACTTCGGCTCCATCGTGTCGAGGTTCCAGTCGGCCTCGACGAACTTCGCCGCCGTGGGTTTGAACGCCGGATACGCGCTCACGTCCTTCTCGTCGTCGATGATCGCGCCGCGCCCTTCGGCCACGAAGAAGAACACGCGGATATCGTCGGCGTCGCGGTCCCACGGCCGCGCGCCGGCGTTGGCCAGCACATGCGTCTCGACATCCCGCGCCGCCAGCACGGGCAGGTTCGGCACCCACACCACCGGCTTCGCCACCTCGACCAGCTTCGCGCGCGTCTCGCCATAGCGGCCGAACATCGGCAGTGGCGCGCCCTCGCGGTCCACGGCGATATTGTCCTTGCCGTAGAAGCGCAGGTCGCCGTCTCCGCCCAACGACAGGAACGGCATCCGCTCGACGGTCGATGGCCCGCCGCGCAGCACGTTGCCGACCGCGCTGATCTCCCCCGTCACATAGGGGTAGCCCGCCCATTCGAGCGCCATCAGGTTATAGTGCAGCGCGCGCTTGCCGGGATCGTAGATCAGGTTGTTGACGAACACCCCCTGCGCCCCGCCCTTGAACAGCGCGTTGCGCTCGACATTGTGGGCATAGAGGTTGCGCCAGATGGTGATGCCGGTCGCATTGTCGTGAATCAGCGACCCCTTCGAATGCTCGCCCTTGGGGTGCGAACTGTCGGCCAGCCCTTCGTACGCGGCGTTGTACTGGAAGGTGATGTCGTGGCTGGTCCCCTGACGCCACTCCGCCAGCGTCTTGCCGGTGAAGCGCGGGCCGCTCGCCGACATGTTCTCGTCCACCGCCCAGCTGAAGGTGCAGTGATCGACGATCACGTTGTACGCGCCGATCGTGGAAAAGGCGTCCGCCTCCCACCCAGAGCGCTTCGCCTGCCCGCTCGCGCCGGTGCGCACGCGGATGTGGCGCATCACCACATCGTGCGTCTTCACGTCGATCCCGCCGCGGATCAGCGTGATGCCGGGCGACGGCGCGGTCTGGCCGGCGATGGTGACGAACGGCTCCTTCAGCTCCCAGCTCTTCAGCCCCATGTCGATCACGCCACCGACCTCGAACACGACGATGCGCGGCCCCTTCGCGTCCAGCGCCGCCTTCAGGCTGCCCGGGCCATCGCCGTTCAGGTTGGTGACCCGGATGATGCGCCCCCCGCGCCCGCCGGGCGTCTTCGCCGCCGGCCCAACCGCGCCGGGAAAGGCGACGCGCCCGCCGTCGTTCGCGGCGCCTTGCGCCAGCGCAGCGCCCGGTGCTGCCATCGCGGCAAGGGCACCTAGGATTCCCGTGATCGTCGCCGTCCGCATTGCACTCTCCCATCGGCCGCTCCGACCATTGCCGGATGCACCTTTCGTCCGTGACTGACACCGGTTTCCCGAAATGACAAGACCGCCGGTCCGTCGACCAATATGGACAGCCGTTCCCGAACGGTCCACACCCCGGCCGGACCATTTCAGGCGGTATCGTTGAGCGACCACCCATTCCATTCGATCCACGCGCACGGCCTGATCCGGGTCGGCGCCTGTACGCCGCGCGCGACGGTGGGCGACGCGCCCGCCAATGCCGAGGCGACGATCGCGCTGGCCCGCGAAGGCGATGCGCGCGGGTGCGACCTGCTGGTGTTTCCCGAACTCAATCTGACCTCCTACGCCATCGACGACCTGCATCTGCAGGGTGCGCAGATCGCCGCGTCGGCGGCGGCGGTGGAGGCGGTGCGCCAGGCCTCGACCGACCTCAAGCCCCTGCTGCTGGTCGGCGCCGCGCTGGAGCGCAACGGGCGGCTCTACAGTTGCGCCGTCGCGATCGCGCGCGGACGCGTGCTGGGCGTCGTACCCAAGAGCTACCTGCCCAACTACCGCGAATATTACGAGAAGCGCTGGTTCGCGCCCGGCGTCGGACTGACCGGCCTCGACATGGAGTTGGGTGGCGAGAGCATACCCTTCGGCACTGACCTGATCTTCGCGGCGCAGGACCTGCCCGGCTTCGTCGTCCATGCCGAGGTGTGCGAGGATTTCTGGGCGCCGCTGCCCCCCTCGACGATGGGTGCGCTGGCCGGCGCAACGATCCTCGCCAATCTGTCCGCGAGCAACATCGTCATCGGCAAGGCGCGCGAACGCGCGCTGCTCGCGGCGTCACAGTCGGCGCGCGCCATCGCCGCCTATGTCTATTCGGCGACCGGGCCGGGCGAGAGCACCACCGACCTCGCCTGGGACGGGCAAGGCATGATCCACGAACTGGGCGAGTTGCTGGCCGAAAGCGAGCGCTTCGACCTCGCGACCGAGATCGTCGTCGCCGACGTCGATGTCGAACGGCTGCGGCTGGAGCGGCTGCGCACCGGCACGTTCAACGACACCGCCGCCGCGCTGGGCCATCCCGAAACGCGCTTCCGCCGCATCGGCTTCACCCACGCCCCCGCCTTCGACGACCGCGGCCTAGTCCGCGCGATCCGCCGCTTCCCGTTTGTGCCCAACACGCCGGCGAAGCGCGACGAGGATTGTTACGAGGCGTTCAACATCCAGGTCGAGGGTCTGCGCAAGCGGCTGGAGGCGACGGGATCGAAGCGGCTGGTGATCGGCGTCTCAGGCGGGCTCGACTCCACCCACGCGCTGATCGTCGCGGCCAAGGCGTTCGACCGCATGGGCCGTCCGCGCTCGGAGATCCTCGGCTACACCCTGCCCGGCTTCGCGACCGGCGACGATACGAAGGCGAACGCCTGGACACTGATGAACGCGCTGGGCGTGACCGGCGCGGAGATCGACATCCGCCCCGCCGCGCGCCAGATGCTCGGCGACATCGGCCACCCCTATGCCGACGGCGAAGCGCAGTATGACGTGACGTTCGAGAATGTGCAGGCCGGCCTGCGCACCGACTATCTCTTCCGCCTCGCCAACCATCACGGCGGCATGGTGCTCGGCACCGGCGATTTGTCGGAACTGGCGCTCGGCTGGTGCACCTATGGCGTGGGCGACCAGATGAGCCATTACGGCGTCAACGCCGGCGTGCCCAAGACACTGATCCAGTTTTTGATCCGCTGGGCGATCGCCAGCGGCCAGTTCGACGCCGCGACGGACGCTGTCTTGCAGGCGATCGTCGACACCGAAATCTCGCCCGAGCTTGTCCCCGCCGGCGCGGACGGCGCGAAGCAGAGTACGCAAGGCCGCATCGGTCCGTACGAGCTTCACGATTTCTTCGCCCACTACATCATCCGCCACGGCCTGCCGCCGTCGAAGGTCGCCTTCCTCGCCTGGCACGCCTGGCGCGACGCGGCGGTCGGGCCCTGGCCGGACGGTATCGCGGCGGACGCCCGCAACGCCTACGACCTGCCGACGATCGTCCGCTGGCTCGAGGCATTCCTGACGCGCTTCTTCCAGACTAGCCAGTTCAAGCGCTCGGCGCTGCCCAACGGCCCGAAGGTGTCGGCCGGCGGGGCGCTGTCGCCGAGAGGCGACTGGCGCGCGCCGTCCGATGGAACGGCGCGGGTGTGGATCGAGGAACTGCGGGCGAAGCTGCCACCGATGTAGACCCCCGTTCGTGCTGAGCGAAGTCGAAGGCCCGCACTCCGGAAGGTGCTTCGACTACGCTCAGCACGAACGGAAAAGAATTAGTCGATCCGATAATGGATCGGCTTGAAACTCCCACCATTCGACGCCGGTGCCGAGCACGCCGTCAGCCCGACGATCAGATCCATCGCCGCGACGAAGTCGATGTGGTCCCCCGCCACGCTGATCGGCGGCAGGACCGAGATATTGCCCGTCACCGGATCGATCGGGACGTTCATGAAGCAATTGAATGCGGTCGGAATCCGATCCGGCCCGATCCCGAACGGTTCCAGCGCCGCCGCCAGATTGCCGAAACACCCGCGGTGCCTGGGCAAATCGGGATAGAAGAAGTCGAACGTATCGACCGAACACGGCGTCAGCAGGAAGTCGTGCCGCCCGACGCTGTCCTCGACGATCTCCAGCATGGGCCGTGAGCGGTTGGAATAGAGCTTGTCGCCCTTCGACAGATAGATTCGCTCGGCATAATCAAGCGTCCGGCCCGACGACAGCACCTCGTCGATATCGTCCGCGTTGTAGGTCAGCAGGTCGGCCACCTGCACCCCGCGCGGGTCGATGACGGTCAACCGCTGACCTTTCGCCAGCCGGAACGCGACGCCGCTGCGCTCCGGAATTTCCCGCACATCGCCCATCAGCTGTCGGCCGATCCGCTGTAGCTGAACGGGCAGCGCCAGCCGTCGTCGACGACGCGGCCCGAATATTGCCGCGCCTCGCTCGTCTCGCCGTGACGCGCGAGCATCGGGTTGCGCGTGCCGGCGATCGCCTCGTCGCGCACCATGATCTTCTCGCGCATGCCCTCGTACTTGCCCTGCGCGCGCAGCGTCGTGAACTGGTCGTGCAGGTTGAACACCATCGTCGGATAGGCGAAGCGCCGCGCCGGACGGCTCGCTGCCGGGTGCAGCCCGACGACGAAAAACGCTTCCCCGCCGAACGACAGTGAGAAGTGGGGATCGTCCGGATCGGTCGCGACGCGCGGGTCATAATCCTGCCCGCGCCAGACATCCTTGTCCGACAGCGACTGGACGCGTGTCCACAGATGCTCCTCGAACGCTGCCTCACCCAGATCGACCGGCCCGCCGAAGACCACCACCAGGCTGCGGAACAGCGTCGGCTCGGCGCGATACTCGCCGGCGAAGTGGAGCAGCCGATCGTGGATGCGCACATCGTCCCACGCGCTGGCGATGCTGCGGGCGGTCAGCACCTCCAGCGTATCGCGGGCCATCGCCGCCTTCGCGCCGACGCACGGGAACCCGACATCGGCGATGTGCGCGCGCAACCCTTCTGAAAGGTCGGGCGCGGCAGTGCCCGCCCAATCAAACATCGATCGCGTTTTCAGCATCGCCGTACAACCGGCATCCACCAGCACCGGTTCCGCCAAACTTCGGATATCCTTGCGATAAAAATCAACGCGCCCAAATGTCCGTCCGCATCGAAAGAGTAGCAAGCCAGCGTTCGACATTGGTCGAAGTCCAGCCACCGCCATAGCCGGAAGTAAGACCGGCTTAACCCCGTCCGCCGCTCGGTCGACCCCGCACATTTGGCAGGATCGACGACGTGTTACGAAGGTGTGGCAAGGGACGACGGACGGACGGCAAGTCGTGGTACGCCACGATGGCCGCGCTGTGCTGTACGGCAGCGATGCCGGCGGCGGCCGACGTCACGCCAGCCGGCACGTCGATCGTCAACGTCGCCGGGCTCACCTTCGGCCCGGCCGACGCCCGCACTGCGATCACCAGCAACAGCGTCGCACTCCGCGTCGATGCCGTACTGGATGTCAGCATCGTACCGCGCGTGTCGCAGGTCACGGTCGACGGCGCCGCGACAAGTATCCCGGTCGTCTTCGTCGTGACCAACCTTGGCAACGGCACCGAGCGCTTCACCCTGGACGCGGACGCCGGCGCCGCGATCACGATCGTTGCCGATGCGGACGGCGACGGCGCCTATGATCCCGCGAAGGACCGCGCCACCGACATCACGCTGGCGGCGGGCGAGAGCGGCACCGTCTTCGCGATCCTCCCCGGCCCCGTCACCGGCGTCGCCCGCGTGTCGGCCAGCGCCACCGCGACCACCGGCCATGGCGCGCCCGGCACGGTCGTGCCCGCATCGGCGCCGGGCGGTATCGACGCCGTCGTCGGTCAGACCGGCGCTGCGGCGACCGCGCAGGCCGATGTCGTCGCGACCGATCCGGCCGCGCCGTCGCTGGTCAAGTCGCAGGCGGTGCGCGCGCCCGATGGCTCGGCCCGCGCGGTTCGCGGCGCGATCGTGACCTACCAGCTGGAGGCGCGCTTCACCGCCGCCGCCCCCGCAGCTGTCCTCACCGACGACGTGCCCGCCGGCACCCGCTTCGTGCCCGGCAGCATCACGCTCGACGGCGCACCCCTCACCGATGCCGATGATGGCGACGATGGCGGCTTCGACGGCCGCACCGTGCGCGTCGCGCTCGGCGACATCGCCACTGCCGGCGCCATCCGCACCATCCGTTTCCAGACGACGATCAACTGAAGGACCGCCGCATGATCCGATCGCTCCCCCTCCTGCTGCTGCTGACCGCCGAGCCGCTCGCCGCCGCGTCGGGGCCGCTCGACGTCACCTCCAGCGTGATGGTCGAACAGCGGAGCCGCGCGCCCGACGGCACGACCCGCGTCACGCTGGCACCCGCCGCCCGCGTCGTGCCGGGCGACCGCGTCGTGTTCGTCGTCGCCTATCGCAACACCGGCACGCAGCCGCTGTCGAACCTCGCGATCGTCAATCCGCTGCCCGCCGGCATCGCCTACCGCGCCCCCGCCGCCGGCACCGCCGAGCCCGAAGTGTCGGTCGACGGCCGCAGCTTCGCCGCCCTCGCCGCGCTGCGCAGCGGAGACCGCGCCGCAACCGGCGACGACGTCACCCACGTCCGCTGGCGGCTCGCCCGTCCGCTCGCACCGGGCGCGCAAGGGCGCCTCGCCTTCCAGGCCGTCCTGAAATGACGCCGACCGCCACACACCAATCAGCCAGGGGAAAGACCACAATGTTCGTGAAGAAGGCTTCGGCCGTCCTGCTCGCCGGGACCGCCACCGTCGCCCTTGCCGGGGCGGCGCAGGCGCAGACCGCGCAGACCACCGCCGGCACCACGGTGAACAACACCGCGCAGGTCAGCTACACCGTCAACGGCACGCCGCAGACGACGAATTCGACGACGGCCAGCTTCGTTGTCGATCGCAAGGTGAACTTCACCGTCGTGACCGATCAGAGCGGCTATACCCAGGTCAATCTGGGCCAGCAGAATGCGGTGACGAAGTTCAAGGTGACGAACCTGACCAACGACGTCCAGGATTTCCTGCTCGATCCCGATCAGAGCACGATCTCGCTCGGCATCCTGCCCGGCACCGACAATTTCGATATCACGGGCATGAAAGCTTACGTCGATGCCAACGGCAACGGCATCTACGAACCGACGATCGACACCGCGACCTACATCGACGAGCTCGCGCCCGATGCCTCGGTCGTGGTCTTCATCGTCGGTAACATTCCCACGGCGGCCAGCACCGCGATCGCCTGGGACTCGCTCCACGTGACGGTGGCCGCGGGCGGCGCTTCGACCGTGAAGGGCAATGCGCTCGTCTCGACCGATCTGAACCTCGCCAACGCCGACATGACGGTCGACGTGGTCTTCGCCGACGACGACAGCGACGGTCTGCTCTACCTCGGCGACATCGCCCGCAACGGCCAGGGCCGCGCCTATTCGGGCTACGAGGTCGGCACGCGCAACGTCGCGCTGACCGTCGCCAAGTCCGCGCGGATCATCGCGGACGGCGTCAATCTCGCGAATTTCAAGTCAATCCCCGGCGCTACTGTCGAATATTGCCTGACCGTCAGCAACGCGACGCTGCTCACGCCCGCGAACGACATCGTACTGAGCGACATCGTCCCCGCGCACACGACATACGTGCCCGGATCGCTGTCGATGGGCGTGCCGGGGGTGCCGGGCGTCGCCTGCGTTTTGCTCGGCTCGACCGAGGACGACGACGATGCCGATACGGGCGAGACCGATGGCCTGACCGCGTCTTATGATTCCGGCACGAAGACGGTGGCGGCAAAGATCGCGATCGTACCCGGCGGCACGGCGGTCGCCGCGTCGTTCAAGGTCAAGATCGACTGATCCCACCCACAGTTACGGAGAACAGGCTTCCGGCGCGCGCGTCCCCCCGCGCGCCGGAAAACGACCGGTCATGCCCAGCGCCCGCGCCCGCCCCGTCCTCGCTTTAGCGGCAGCCCTCGTCGGGCTGGCGTCCGTCGCATCCGCGCCGGCGCAGATCGGCGCGCGCATCAGCAATACGGCGCAGCTGAGCTGGACGGGCCCCGCCGGCCCGCGCACCGTCCTGTCGAACACGGTCACGCTCGATCCCGCAATCGCGAAGACGCCGACGAAGATCAGCTTCCGCCTGCCGCCGATCGACTATGTGATGAGCGGCTCGCGCTGCGAGACGAGTCCTGCGCTGCGCTTCACGCCGGCGCCGATCGACCGTGACGCGCTGGCGGCGTCCGCGCCGCTCGAATCCGTGGATTCGCGCCAACCCTTTCTTCTCGTCCTCGAAAACCAGGGCGGCAACCGCGATCCCGCGGTGCGCGAGACATCCTGGGTCAGCGTCGACAGCGGCCGGCTGCACCTGATGCTGCCGCTGCTCGAGACCGCGGCGGACACCGGCGTCTTCGCCGGCGGCATCGCCCCGCCCGGCACCACGCCCGCCAACGCCCCCTGCGACCCCCGCCTCGACCGCGGCGCACAGGTGCATGTCAGTTTCACGGAGGACGAATTCAGCTTCGCCTCGAACACCACGCAGCTGATCGACCCTGCCGGATTCGTCTTCGATTCGCGCACCGGCGCGCTGATCGACGGCGCGATCGTCACGCTGACGGATGAAAACGAGCAGCCCGCCATCGTGTTCGGCGACGACGGCATGAGCCGCTATCCCTCGACGGTCGTCAGCGGGGCCGAGGCGCGCGATGCCAGCGGCCGGCTCTACGATTTCGCGCCTGGAAACTACCGATTTCCCCGCACCCTGCCCGGCAGCTATCATCTGCACGTCACGGCGCCGGCCAACTACACCGCGCCATCGACGCGCAGCGCGGCGGAACTGGCGGCGGTGCGCGATCCGGCGGGACGGCCCTACATGCTCAACGCCGCCTCCACAGGCGGCATCTTCACCCTCTCCACACCCGAACCCTTCTATTCCGACATCCCGCTCGACCGCGATGGCGACGACGCGCTGCTGGTGACGAAGACGGCATCGGTGCGGGAAGCATCGCCGGGCGATTTCATCCAGTATCGCGTGACGCTCGCCAATCGCGGCGATGTCGCCGTGTCCGGGGCCCGGCTCGCCGATACGCTGCCCGACGGCCTGCGCTACGAACGCGGGTCCCAGCGCGGTGCGGACGCGCCGTCCGTCTCGGACGACGGGCGCCATCTCGATTTCGCCGTGCCCGCGATCGCACCACGCACGAGCGTGGAGATTCGCTACGTCGTCTCGGTGGCGCCCGGCGCGAAAGTCGGAGAGGCGGTCAACCGCGCGACCGCGACCGGCGCCGGTATCACCGCGAACGAGGCCGCTGCCGCCGTCCGCATCCGCCCGTTGCTCTTCACCGACGGCTTCACCGTCATCGGCCGCGTGACCGAGGGTGCGTGCGGCGACCCAGTCGACAAGCGTCGCGGCGTTCCCGGCATCCGCCTGCTGATGCAGGACGGCAGCTTCGTCGTCACCGACGCCGACGGCCTCTACCATTTCGAGAGCGTCCGACCCGGCCGTCACGTCGTGCAGATCGACGCCGGCACGCTGCCCGCCAGCCACGCGCCGGTCGCCTGCGATATCGACACGCGTCAGGCCGGCAGCGCGATCTCGCGCTTCGTCGAAAGCGACGGCGGCCTGATGCAGCGCGTCGATTTCCAGCTCCGCCCGACCGGCGCGAAGGCCGCCGCCGACACGCTGCCGGTCAGAATCGAGGGCGACTCGATCGCCGCCGGCAACCGCGACTGGATGGCGGGCCAGACTCCCGGTGTCGCGATGCTGTTCCCGCTGGCGGACCACAACCCCCGCTCGACCGCGCTGCGCGTCGTCGTGAAGCATCTGCCGACGCAGCGCGTGGCGCTAACGCTGAACGGCCAACCAATCGACCCGCTCGCCTTCGACGCCACCGACACGACGGGCGACGTCGCGATCTCGCGGTGGGCGGGATTGCCGTTGGTCGAGGGCGACAACCGCCTATCGGCGCGCGTGCTCGATGAAGGCGGCGCCACCGTCACCACGATCGATCGCATCGTCCATTCCTCCGGCGTCGCCGCCGACGCCGCGGTCGTGCCGGCGACCAGCCGGCTGGTCGCCGATGGCGTCACCCGTCCGCTCGTCGCGGTGCGCGTCACCGATCGCGCCGGGCGTCCGGTGCGGGCCGGCACCATGCTGCCCTTCCGCGTCGACCTACCCTATCTCGCCGCCGTCGATCGCGCGCTGGCGCAGGCGCAGGGGCCGGCTGCGGCCGTCACCGTCGCGCGTGTCGTCGGCGACGACGGCCTCGCCTTCGTCGCGCTCGAACCGACGACGCAGGCGGGCGCGGTGCGCATCGTCGCGACGCTGACCGACGACAAGGCGGTCCACAGCCGCGAACTGCGCACGTGGCTGACGGCTTCCGCGCGCGACTGGGTCGTCGTCGGTTTTGGCAGCGGCACCGCCGGCTATCGCACACTCGACCGCCACGATCGCGCCCTGCCGCGCGGACAGCGCGGGCGCCTGCTCGCCGACGGCCAGCTCGCGCTCTATGCGAAGGGCCGGATCAAGGGCAGCTGGCTCGCGACCATCGCCTATGACAGCGACCGTCCACGCGACCGTGACCGCGGCCTGCTCGGCACCATCGATCCCGATCGCTACTACACCGTCTACGGTGATGCCACGCGTCAGGGCTATGACGCGCCGACCGAGCGCCGCCTGTACCTGCGCCTCGAATCCCGTGCCTTCTACGCGCTGTTCGGCGATTTCGAGACCGGTCTGACCCGCACCCACCTCGGCCGTTACAACCGCACGCTGAACGGCGTAAAGCTCGCCTATGACGGTCGCCGCGCGAACGTGTCGGCCTTCGCCGCGAAGACCGACGGGCTCTACGCACGCGACGACATCCCCGGGAACGGGCTGTCCGGCCCCTATCGGCTCTCGCGACGCGATATCGTTCCGAACAGCGACAAGCTGCGCGTGGAAACGCGCGATCGCCTCCGCCCCGAACGCATCCTGTCGGTCGTCCAGATGACCCGCCATATCGATTACGACATCGATCCGGCGATGGGCACGCTGCGCTTCCGCGCGCCGGTGCTGACCCGCGATGCGGACCGCAATCCGGTCTTCATCGTCGCGGAATACGAAAGCTACGGCCGCAACAACCGCCTCGTCGCCGGCGGCCGCGCCGCGATCCGCTCGACTGACGGCCGTGTCGAATTCGGCGCCACCGCCCTGCATGACGAGACGTTCTCGAAAGCCAACGTCCTCGCCGCCGATCTCACCGCACGGCTCAGCCGTACAACCGAAGTCCGCGCGGAGGCCGCGACCGGCGGGCGTGGCGGCATCGACGCGGGTCAGGCCTGGCTGATCGAGGGCGAGCATCACGGCACCGCGCTCGACCTGCTCGCCTATGCCCGCGAACAGGATCTCGATTTCGGCATCGGCCAGCAGAACATGGTGGAGGCCGGCAGCCGCCGCCTGGGCTTCGACGGTCGCCTGCGTCTGGGCACCCGCCTGTCGCTGGCGGGCACCGCGTGGCACCAGCAGCAGCTCGACGGCCCCGGATCGCGCACCGTCGCCGACGTGCGGCTGGAAATGCAGCGGGCGAAGGGCACGGTCTATGTCGGTGGCCAGCTGGCGATGGACCGCGGCATCGACGGTCGGAACCACGACTCCCGCCTGCTCACGCTGGGCGGCACGCAGGCGCTGCTGGGCGGCAAGCTGACGCTGGGCGGGCAGACGCAGGTCGCCCCCGGCGGCGACCGCGCCAGCCTCGACTTCCCGGTCCGTCACCAGCTGACCGCCGCCTATCGCCTCACCCCCGCCGTCCGCCTGATCGGCGGCTATGAGATAGCGCAGGGCAAGGATTTCACCATCCACACCGCGCAGGTCGGCTTCGACGTCGCGCCATGGACCGGTGCCAACTTCGCCAGCACGATCAATCAGCAGGCCCGCGGCGAGGACGGCCAGCGCCTCTTCGCGCAATATGGCCTGACCCAGTCGCTGTCGCTCGGCCGCCGCTGGACGATCGACGCTACGCTCGACGCCAGCAACACGGTGCGTGGGAGCATCCCGACCGGCGCCGTCGTTACGCCGTTCCAGTCGGCGTCGTCGGGCGGCACGCCCTCGCTCGACACCGCCGGCGGCGACTATGCCGCGGTCACACTCGGCGCTGCATGGCGTGGCGACCGCTGGTCGTGGAACGGCCGCGCGGAATATCGCGCGGGCGATCTCGACGATCGCTTCAACCTGACGACCTCGCTGCTGCGCGTGCTCGGCGAAGGCCGCACCCTCGCCTCGCAGTTGCGCTGGTCGCGGGTGACGCAGGGATCGGGCGCGGTCGCCTCCTTCGCGGTTGTCGACCTGTCGCTCGCATGGCGCCCGCTCGACAGCCGCTGGTCGGTGCTGCAGCGCTTCGAACTGCGCAGCGAGCGTGCCGACGCCGGCTTTGACGGGCGCAATGTGCTGGGCGTGCCGGCGTTCGGCGACAGCTTCCAGTCGACGCTGCGCGCGATCAACAATCTCGCGCTCAACTATCGCTCGGGGCCGGAGGGGCTGGGCCACGGCGCCGAGGCGACGCTCTACTACGGCGCGAAATGGGTGAAGGGCAGCTATGGCGCCGACGACTATACCGGCTATGTCGACGTGCTCGGCTTCGACCTGCGCCGCGATGTCGGCCGCCGGTTCGATATCGGCGTGCAGGGTTCCGTCCAGCATGCCTGGTCGCGCGGCAGTTTCGCGTTTAGCGGCGGGCCGACGATCGGCGCGTCGCCCGCGAAGAACCTGTGGGTTACCGCCGGTTACAACATCGCCGGCTATCGCGATCGCGACTTCGCGGCCGATCGCTACACGCGCGGCGGCCCGTTCGTGACGATGCGGCTGAAGCTCGACCAGACCGCGCTCGGGGCGCGTCGCTGATGCGTCGGACCATCGCCCTCCTTATCGCGTTGCTGGCCGCGACCCCGGCCAGCGCAGACCCGATCACGATCACGAAGAGCGTGACGCTGGTGTCCGATCCGCTCGGCAATCTCCTGCCGCGCTCGCTGCCCGGATCGATCGCCGATTATCGCACGCTCGCGACCAACCCGGTCGGCAATCTGACGAAGCCGGTGCGCAACATCGTGCTGGTCGAGACTCTCCCCGCAACGGTGGACCTGCGCGTCGCCGACCTCGTCGCGCTGGGCAAGGGACCGGTCGAATTCGCAGACGGCAGCCTGCTCGGCACCGGGCTGCTGGCCGGCGGCGTGACCTATGCCTTCACCAGCCTGGGCTCGACCACCGACAGCATCGAATTCTGGGACGGTGCCAGTTGGGCCTATCAGCCGGTCCCCGACGGAGAAGGCTACGACCGCAACGTGCGCGCGATGCGCATCACGCTTGGTTCTACCTTCGCGACCCTCGGCTCATTTCAGTTGCGATACCGTGTGAGGATCCGATGAATTCTGGAGAATTCCGATGACACCAGCCTTGCTCCAGCCGACAACGGTTTCGTCCGCGGCGGCGGTATGGGACAACCGCGCATCGCAGCGCCAGCAGACGATGTTCGTCATCGGCCGCATCGTGACACCGCAACGCGAGCGCATCTGCCTCGTCCGCAACCTGTCGGCGGCGGGGGCCGGCGTCGAGCAAACCGGCGAACTGCCCATCGCATCGGAAGTGTCGATCGAGACGCGCACCATCTTGCCGACACGTGCCGTCGTCCGCTGGTCCACCGCCCGGGCGGCGGGACTCGAATTCCTCGAGCCACCGCGGGTGATGACGGCCAAGCCCGACGCCGAGGGGGCGCACCACGTGCTGCGCAGTCCGCGCTTTTCGTTCGTTCGCGCCGTGCGGCTACTGGTCGGAGACGTCGCGATCGACACCGAGACGGTGGATATCGCCTTGGGGGGCGTGAAGCTCGCGGGCGTCGACGCAGACCTGCCGGTCGATCCCGCGCGGATCGAGCTGCCCGGCGGCTGCACGCTGCACGGGCGCCTGCGATGGAACAACGCGGGTGTCGCGGGATTTCAGTTCGTCACACCCATCAGCCAACAGCACCTGTCGACCCTCCTCGACCAAGCGCGGGACGTAACCCCTTGACCTATCTCCGACTGATCGCCGAACACAACGCGATCGATGCCGCCGCCGATGTCGTCGTCGCGCTCAGCAAGAGCACAACGCCGCGCCCCGCCGAAGCGGCCGCGGCACTGGAAGTGCTGGCCCAACTCCTGCGCGACCATTTGTCGGGGGAAGAAGACGCGATCTTCCATACCCTGCTCGCGGCCAAGGGCGGACGCCATGCCGAGACGGCCGAGCGGATGGGAATCGAATTCGACCGGCTGAAGGACGATTGGGGCAGCTATCTCTATCGATGGGATGGGGGCAGCGTCGTCGCACGGTGGGATGAATTCGCGACGGAGACCCAGGCGATGCTGGGCCGCATCCGGGAGCGGGTGATGTTCGAGACGATGATGCTCTATTCGCTGGGCGTCCATCTGGAAGTCATTGCGGTGGAATGAATTTCAGGGCGCGCGGCGGTATCGGACGGCGGGGAAGATCGTCGCTTCCTCGAATGCCATTCGATCGCGTAACGCATTGAGAAGCAAGCGAGTTTCGGTAACGTAGCGGCTCCAGCCGGCCGCGACGCTGGCGTTGCCCCATGTCGCAACGTGACGCACGAAGGCTTCATCGAGCCCGAACCTTTGTGCGACATCGTTCTCCTTGTGCGTGCGCAGGGCCGCACGCTCGCTGGCGAGATGGAGCGAGAGTTCCTGCACCAACACCCAGCCGAGCTGCGTGAAATTGGCGTCCTTCGGCGCCGCATCGCCGTCGAGGAAACGGTCCAGCCGGTCCGCGAGTTCGCGCAGCCGATCATGCTCGGTCTTAAGGCGGGTGATGGTCGAATACATGGGTAACGCCTCCGGATGAGCATCCGCTGTCGACGCGCCGATTTAACAAGAACTTGCCCGCACCACGCGGCGTCGGCGCACTTCCACCATCGTCTAGGTCGAACGCGCCGCGGCCAGTATTTCGCGAACCTCGGCGGCAAGGCCGATCGGGTCGAACGGTTTCAGGATGACGCCGACCGCACCGCGCGCGCGCCAAGATTCGGCATCGTCCGGGCGTCCGTTGGCGGTCATGAAGACGACCGGAATGTGCGCCGTCGCGGTCGCGGCGCGAAGACGATCGAACACCGCGGGTCCGTCGAGGTCGGTCATCATCACGTCGAGGATGACCGCATCCGGCGACGGCCCGTCCGCCAGTATCTCGAGTCCTTCCCGACCCGACGCAGCGACGCCGACGGTGATATCGGGATCGAGCGATAGCGACAACGCGACGATCGTGCGCATGTCTGCATCGTCATCGACGTAGAGAATGGTCAACGGCGCTCCGATCTCACCACTCACGATACGGCGCGCTCCAGCGTCGCCAGCGCGAAGCGGAAACTGGTGCCGCCGCCGTCGCGATCCTCGAGCCACAACCGTCCGCCGTGGCGGTCCATGATCTCACGCGATATCGAGAGGCCGATGCCGAGACCCGATGCGTCGTCCCGATCGGCGCGTTCGAACCGACCGAAGATGCGGTCGCGGAACGCCTCGGGGACGCCGGCACCGCGATCGTCGACGCTGACGATCGCGGTGCTTTGCCCGTGGCGCATCAGGGAAATGCCGATGCTGGAGCCGAGCGGCGCGGCGCGGATCGCGTTCGACGTCAGGTTGGTGACCACCTGAAGCAGCCGGCCGGTGTCGCCCGACACCATGACGCTGTGATCGGGCAGCGCGCAGTCGATCGAAATCGAACGGGTCTGCGCCAGCCCCTCGCTGCCGACGCAGGCATCCTGGATGACGTGACGCAAGTCGATCGGCTGGCACATCATCTGCATCGCGGACGGGCTGTCGTCGTCGATGTCGAGCATGTCGTTGACGAGCCGGATCAGGCGCCGCGAGTTGTTCTCGGCGATCGCGACCAGCCGGTTAACGCCGGGGGGAACCGGACCGGCCACTCCGGCACGCAACAGGCCGAGCGACCCGACGATCGAGGCCAGCGGCGCGCGCAGTTCGTGCGCGCCGGTCGAGATGAGGTCGTCGCGGACCCGGTCGATCGGTCGATCATCAACTGGTCGGGTCACGGGCGGCGGGCCCATCGTAGTCGCATCGTTGTCGCGTTTGCGTTTGCGTTTGCGGGCGACGCGCCAGACGGAGGCCAGGAGTATCGGCAGCGCCAACGGCAGCAACAGGACGGCGACCGGGGGAACCCACACCAGCTTCGCCGGCGCCGCGCGCTGCTCTCTCCCGCTCAAGGGCGCGCCTTCGCGACACCCGCCTGGAACAGCGGCTGGACGGCGATCATGGCCTGGGCGCGATTGGTGACGCCGAGTTTGCGGAAGATCGCGGTGAGATGCGCCTTGATCGTCGCCTCCGTCACATCGAGGTCATAGGCGATCTGCTTGTTCGACCGTCCATCGGCCAGCGCCATCAACACGGCATGCTGCGCCGGCGACAGGTCGGCGATCCGGTCGCGCGCGCCGGCGATGCTGCGATCGGGCGCGGCACCGGCGGGGAAGATCGTTGCACCACTATCGATATCGCGCAGGTTTCCGGCGATCTCGTCCAACGGTCGGCTCTTGTAGATATAGGCCGCGGCGCCCAGCGCCCGGGCGGCATCGGTCAGCGCCGATTCCTCACGCGCCGTGACGACGACGATCGGCGTCGATGGAGCGATATGCTGCAGCGTCAGCAGGCCCGTGAAGCCATGTGAATCCGGCATCATAAAATCCAGCAAAATCATACGGCACCCGTGCCATTGATCGAGCAGCGCGGCTCCCTCGGCAATCGTGCCGACACCGTGGGTGGTGGTGCCTGGTATCGCCGTCCGAGCGGCGAGCGACAGGCCCTCGCGGGTCAGCGGATGATCGTCGGCAATCAATATTCGGTTGCTCGAACGCACGGACACATCCTACGTCGGCCATGGTCACGCCGCAGCCGCAACGATTTCGCTACTTTGCTATACTCTTGTCGAGCCTGTTCGAGCCGCCACGTCTGGAAAATTGATACGGATCAGTCGTTTTCTTGACCCAACATTTGTCGCCCCCTTCCGCGCCGCTGTGGCTGCTCATCGATCCTGCCAAGGAACGGCCGTCGAGCTTCGCCGCCCTGTCCGCGCACTTCGATGTGCGCGTATTCCCGTGCATCGAAGAGCTCGATCACAACGGTGCGAGCAAGCCCTTCGCGATCGTCCTGACGGGTGGCGATCTGCATATTGCCACCGCCATCCGCCGCCGCGACGATGCGTTGGCTCATGTTCCGCTATTGGGACTGTCGGATACTTCTCCGCCCTTGGAGGCCGCAGACGCCGCGGCGATAGACGCCTGGCTGCCCAGGAACCTCGACGGCGATGCCGCGAGACTGTTCTTCTGGGAATGGCTGCCCCCCGACACGACCGCGAGCGACCGATTGGCGGGGACGTTCGGTGCGGAGGCGGTCGCCGGACTGCGATCGCGCTTTCGCGACCTGCTGGTGACGGCGATGGCGCTGATCGGTTCACCGACCGTCGGGGTTACCGCGCATCGTGTTGCCGGAATGGCGGGGATTCTCGGCTATGCCGACCTCGGCACGCAGTGGAACGCGGAGCCGCCCGCCGACGACGCGATCCTGCGGCGCGAGACTCGCAAAGTCATCTACGCACTATCGTTGCTGCGTTAGATCAGCGGTTCGAACAGGGGCCGTCCCTCGTGCAATTGATCGAGCGCGATGCCCGCGAGGTTTTGTCCGCGCCTGACGTAGCGCAGGCGTATCCGCGCGACCGAGGGCAGCAGGGCGGCGAAGGTCTCAGCATACCCCCGATAGTCCGGCGGCACGCGCACCGTGCCCCGCGCCTGCGCGATCACCGCAGCGGCATCACCCAGTAGGATCGCGTCGTCGACATCGAACCGTGCGGCCAGTCGCAGCGCCGCGATCAGCGCCAGCCATTCGGCGGCCATGCTGCCGCCCGCACCGAGATCGCGTTCGACATGGATACGTCCGCGCATCACCACGGCCAGCTCCCTGCCGTTCGGCCGACACCCGCCATCGAAGAAGATCTTCACCCCAGCCGCCATGCACCCGGCGCCAGCCCGTCCAGCGTCCAGTCGCCAATCCGCCAGCGCACGAGCCGGAGCGTCGGGTGGCCGATCGCCGCCGTCATCCGCCGCACCTGACGGTTGCGCCCCTCCCGGATCGTCAGCGACAGCCAGCGGTCGGGGATGCTCATCCGCACGCGGATCGGGGGATCGCGCGGCCACAGCTCGGGGGCGTCGATCCGCCCCACCTCGGCGGGACGGGTCAGCCCGTCTGCGAGCATGATGCCGACGCGGAGCGGTTCGAGCGCCGCATCGTCGGGGTCGCCCTCCACCTGCACCAGATAGGTCTTGGGCAGCTTGAACTTTGGATCGGCGATCCGCGCCTGAAACCGGCCGTCGTCGGTCAACAGCAGCAGCCCCTCGCTGTCGCGATCCAGCCGCCCCGCCGGATAGACGCCGGGCACGTCGATATGGTCCGACAGCGTGGCGCGAGTAGTGTGCGATCCGCGATCTGTGAATTGGCTGAGCACGCCGTACGGCTTGTTGAACAACACCAGCGTCACGCCGCGACGATGCTCCGCGCGACCGCCTCGGCGGTGCGGATGCCGTCGACCGCGGCGGACAGGATGCCGCCGGCATAGCCCGCCCCCTCGCCCGCCGGAAACAGGCCGATCGTATTGAGGCTGTGGCCGTCGTCTCCACGCGTGAAGCGCACCGGCGACGACGTGCGCGTCTCCACCCCCGTCATCACTACGTCGGGATGGTCGTAGCCGGCGATCTGCCGCCCGAAGACGGGCAGTGCCTCACGCATGGCATCGATCGCGAAATCGGGAAGGCAAAGCGACAGGTCGGTCGCGCGCACGCCGGGCTTGTACGACGGCACCACCGATCCGAGCGAGGTCGAGGGTCGCCGCGCGAGGAAATCGCCAACGCGCTGGGCCGGCGCATGATAATTCGCGCCGCCGGCGACGAAAGCGCGCTCCTCCCAATGCCGTTGCAGTGCGATGCCGGCGAGCGGATCGCCGGGAAAGTCGCGCGCCGGGTCGATCGCGACGACGAAGCCCGAATTGGCGTTACGCTCGTTACGCGAATATTGGCTCATGCCGTTGGTGGCGACGCGCCCCTCCTCCGACGTCGCCGCGACGACGGTGCCGCCGGGGCACATGCAGAAGCTGTAGACTGTGCGTCCGTTCGAGCAGTGATGCGAGATGTGATATTCCGCCGCGCCTAGAGTGGGGTTGCCGGCCTCGTGCCCGAAGCGCGAGCGATCGATCCACGATTGCGGATGTTCGATGCGCACGCCGATCGAAAAGGGCTTGGCCTCGGCATGGACGCCCGCCTCCAGCAGCGTGGCGAAGGTGTCGCGCGCGCTGTGACCGATCGCCAGCACGACATGCGTGGCCTCAAGGTAGCCGCCGTCGTTCAGGTGCAGCCCGCGGATGCGACGCTCGCCGCCGTCGGTGGCGATGTCGAACCCCTCGACCCGCGTCGAGAAGCGATATTCGCCGCCCAGCGCCTCGATCGACGCACGCATGCTCTCCACCATCGTGACGAGGCGGAAGGTGCCGATATGGGGATGCGCTTCGGTCAGGATTTCAGGCGGGGCGCCAGCTTTTACGAACTCGGTCAGGACCTTGCGGTTCAGGTGACGCGGATCCTTGATGCGGCTGTAGAGCTTGCCGTCCGAGAAGGTGCCGGCGCCGCCCTCCCCGTACTGGACGTTCGATTCGGGATTCAGCACGCTGCGGCGCCACAGGCCCCAGGTGTCCTTCGTGCGTTCGCGCACTACCTTCCCGCGTTCGAGCACGATCGGGCGAAATCCGGCCTGCGCCAGGATCAGCGCGGCGAACAGCCCGCAGGGGCCGGCGCCAATCACCACCGGGCGCGGCGCGGCGGGGGGCGCGGTGATGGCGGGGCGATAGCTGGTGTCGGGGGTGAGGCCGATGTCGCGGTCGCGCCGGAACTTGGCGAGCACCGCGCCCTCGTTCCGCACGGCGACGTCGACCGAATAGACGAGCGCGATATTCGTTTTGTCGCGGGCGTCGTGGCCGCGGCGGGCGACGGCGAAGCGGATCAGCTCGCGCGGGGTGATCCGCAGCCGGCGGCAGATGGCCGCAGGCAGCGCCTCCTCCGGATGGTGGAGCGGCAGTTTCAGTTCGCTGAGCCGGATCATCGTGTGCGACCTATAACCGGTCGGATCGGGCGTCCACCATCGACTGTGTCCGGCCGTGTCGCGGGGACACGGCCGGAGCGGGGTTCAGCGCGCCGCGGCGGGCGGTGGCGGGGTCGTCGCACCCGGAGCAGGAACCGCTGCGGGCGCAGCCGCTACGCCGCCGGGTGCGGGCGCGCAGTTGACGGGCGGCGGCGGCGGCGCGCCGTTCGCTTCGATCGGTCCGCGCGGACCATCCGGGCCGCCCGGACGCCCCGGGCCCTCATGACCGCGCGGGCCGTGACCACCCGGCCCCTTGCCACCGGGGCCGACCGCACGCACCGCGCCGGTCTGGTCGATCAGGTAGGACGGACGCAGCTGCCCGTCGCGGACCTGGCCCTGCACCGTCAGCGGTGCGCCGCGCGCGATCGATCCGCGTGCCTCTTGTCCTGCGTCGATCAGCGTTCGGCCGGTCGCGTCCTGGATGACGACGCGGTCGTTGAACACGTCGGTGACGCGGCCCTTCACGGTGACGACGCCGGATGCGCTCGACAGGCGGGCGATCGGCGTGGCGACGGTCGGCGCCATCTCGACCGTGGGCCGGGTCAGCGACACCGCGCCGGCACCACCCGCAGCGCCCAGACCAAGCAACAGCGCGGCGCCGGCGGCCAGCTTCGTGCGACCGGAAATGTTGAAACGTGACATGTCTGCTCTCCTCTTGCAGGTTGTGGAGACCGTCTACGCGTCGCATGCACCGCCACGCTGAACGCGGCCGTTCAGTTTCGGTTTAACGACGCGGAGTAGCCGCCGGCCATGCGCATCCTGCTCGTCGAGGACGATCCCGATCTTGGCCCCGCCATCGCCAAAGCCCTGCGTGCGGAGGCGTTCGCGGTCGATCTGGTTGCCAACGGCGTCGACGCCGGGCACCTCGGCGATACCGAGCTGTACGATGCCGCGGTGCTCGACCTCGGCCTGCCGGGGCGCGACGGGATTGCGATCCTGCAGGCGTGGCGCAGCGGCGGTCGCGACCTGCCGGTGCTGATCCTGACCGCGCGCGACGGCTGGTCCGACAAGGTCGCCGGGTTCAAGGCGGGTGCGGACGATTTCCTGACCAAGCCATTCCGCATCGAGGAACTGACCATGCGCCTGCGCGCGCTGGTCCGCCGCGCCGCGGGGCACGCCGCGACGCGGATCGACTGCGGGCCGCTCAGTTTCGAAAGCCAGACCGGGCAATTCGAGCTCGACGGCCTGCCGCTGAAGCTGACTGCGTTCGAGTGGCGCGTGCTGTCTACGCTGATCCTGTCGAAGGACATGCTGATCCCGCGCCTCGACCTGCTCGAGCGCGTGTACGAGGGCGACGCCGATGTCGATTCGAACAGCCTTGAGGTGATCGTCGGCCGGTTGCGCCGCAAGATCGGCGCCGACCTGATCGAGACGGTGCGCGGTCGCGGCTATCGGCTGGCCAGCCCCCTGCCCCCGGCCGCGTCATGACGATCGTGCCCCGCTCGATCCACGGCCGCATGCTGGCGCTGTCGGCGCTTGCTACGGTCGTCGCGCTCGCCATCGCGGGCGCCGCGATCTGGGGCGTGCTGGCAGGGTTCGTCGCCGAAGGGTTCGACCAGAGGCTTGATGCCGAAATCTCTCTGATGGCGAGCACGGTGCAGCGCGACGGCAGCGTCAACCGGGCACGGCTGGAACGGCTGCGCCCGGCGCTGGAGGGTCGGCACGGCTGGCGGTGGCGCATCGCCGGACCTGCTGGCACGGTCAGTTCGGCCGACTTCCCCGATCTCGAGGTCGATCGCGGCCGGGAAGGACGGCGCCGGCACGATCCGCGCCCGCCGGGCGACGGCGGACCTCGGCCGGTGGAGGGCCGGGATCGGAACGACCGCCCGTTCCATGCCCGCACGCTGACGATCGACAGTGCGTCGGGCCCAGTCGTGCTGACCGCCGCCGCCCCGCGCCGGATGGTGCTGGCGCCGATCCGCGGCGCGCTGCTGCCGTTGCTCGCGACGCTGGCGATCCTTGGTGCGACCTTGGGCGGCGCGGCGGTGCTGTCGCTGCGCATCGGATTGCGGCCGTTGCGCCGCCTGCGCGACGACATCGCCGCGATCCGCTCCGGCCGCCGGCAGGTGCTGGACGAGGATCAGCCCGACGAACTCCGCCCGCTCGCGTCGGAGCTCAACGCGCTGCTGCACGAATCCGGGACGGCGCTGGAGGTTGCACGGGCATCTGCAGCCAATCTTGCGCACGCGCTGAAGACGCCGGTCGCGACGCTCGCGCTCGAACTGCGCGACGATCCACCGCGCGCCGCGCAGGTCGAGCGTATCTACGCGACGATCCGGCACCATCTGGCGCGGGCGCGCGGCAGCTTCACCGACACCCGCGCCGCGACGCCGTTGGCCCCCGCCGTCGCCGACCTGGTCGGCACGATCGATCAGTTGCACGCCGATCGCGCGCTCACCTTCACGCATGTCGTGCCGGCAGACCTGACCGTCGCGATCGATGCGGCCGATCTGACCGAGATCCTCGGCAACCTGATCGACAATGCCGCACGGCACGCCACGACCCGGGTGTCGGTCAGTGCCGAACGATCCGGCACGTTCGCCGCCGTCACGGTCCGCGACGACGGCCCCGGCATACCCGCCCCCGACCGCGCCCGCGCGATGGCGCCCGGCATCCGGCTGGACGAACGATCGTCGGATGGCGATGGCTTCGGCCTGGCCATCGCCCGCGATCTCGCCGCGCTGCACGGCGGCCGGCTGACACTAGACGAGGCGCCTGGAGGCGGGTTGCTGGCACGGGTGGCTATCCGGCTTTCACGGATCGACTAGCCGGTTGCGACACCATCGGGACGGTCCGCCATCGACCGTTTCGCACAACTATTATTTCATTCACGCGCGTGATAGTGAATGTTGACACGGGCGGAATCGTTCGGCAGTCTCTCACCTGCAAACAGCTGCGACCGAAAACATCGGCGCATTCGGGAGAGAGATCATGCGGGCAGTTTTCCTCACTTCGGCGTGTGCCGTGGCGATCGTCCTCGGTGGTTCGGGCGCATCGGCGCAGACGGTCGTGGCGCCTGCCACGCCGACCAGCTCCACCACCCCGCCCCCGCTCGGACAGGAAGAGACGGACGCGAGCACGGGCAACGGCGAGATCATCGTGACGGCGACGCGACGCGCCGAGCGGATCCAGGACGTGCCGCTGTCCATCACCGCGTTCCAGCAGGAGGAACTGACGACCAAGGGCATCGTCGGGTTCGAAGGGATCGCGCGCGAGACGCCAGGCATCGTGCTCAACCGACCGACGCAGAACTTCAACAATTTCACCGCGCGCGGCATCGCCACCAACGGCTATAACGCTAACCTGCAGAGCTCGGTCGCGGTGTATATCGACGAGCTGCCGGTCTCGACGATCGGCAATACCACCGTCGTCGATCCCAATTTGTTCGACGTCGAGCGGGTCGAGTTCCTGCGCGGGCCGCAGGGTACGTTGTTCGGATCGGGATCGCTGTCGGGCGCGATGCGTATCCTGACCAAGAGCCCGGACCTAAACGACGTCGACCGGTCGGCGCTGATCGACCTGGGGCTGACCGGGTCGGACTCCTTCCGCCAGCGGTACAACTTCATGGTCAATGTGCCGGTCGTCCACGACAAGCTGGCGGTGCGCGCGGTCGGTTTCTACCGCAATGAGGAAGGCTATCTCGACAACGTCGGGACGGGTGTCCACAATTCTAACACGTTGATCGACTGGGGCGGCCGCCTGATCGCGCTGTGGAAGCCGAGCGAGCGGCTGGGCATCCGCCTGCTCGCCTCCTATGAAAACAGCGACCCCAAGGATTCGTCGCTGACCAGCCCGTCGCTCGGCCGCGAGAAGCGCGTGTCGGACCAGCCGGACCGCTTCACCGGCGAACAGACGATTCTGAACGCGACGATCGATTATGAGTTCGACTTCGCGAAGCTGACCTCGTCGTCGACCTTCTCCGACTTCAACCAGCGCTTCTACATCGACCTCGCCGGCACCTTCCCGAGGAGCGCCGCCTTCCCGGGTGCCCCGATCGCGTTCGGGCTGGATGCGGATGCGTTCGATAAGGTCTATGTGCAGGAGACGCGGCTGGCGTCGACGCTGGGCGGCAATTTCGAGTTCGTGCTTGGCGGCTTCTATCTGAACCGTCGCCGCGACGTCGATTACTTCTACCGGTCGAACCCAGCGTTCCTCGCCGCGCGGCGGCTGACCGGGCTGCCCGACCAGTATTTCCAGAAGCAGTACACCTATTCGAAGAGCGAGGAGCTGGCCGGGTTCGGCGAGCTGACCTATCGCTTCTCGCCCAAATTCTGGCTGACCGGCGGCATGCGCTATGGCCGCACGTCGGCGCAGGCTTTCACCGAAGCGGGCGGCTATCTCGCGACGCGCAACAACCTGAATTACTACACCTACGCGCTGTTCAATTTCCCGGCGAACTTCGACACGTTCACGCCCTATGCGGCGGCGACGGGGGTCAAGGCGGTCGGCAAGAAGCCGTCGTGGAAGGCGAGCGCATCGTTCAAGCCGACCGAGACGGTGACGACCTACGCCACCTTCTCCACGGGTTTCCGCGCGCCGATCGTCAACGCGTTCGCCGGCCGGGCCAGCACCGTGCCGAACGCCAACGACATCATCATCCCGAACGGCGCGTCGTCGGACGATCTGAAGAGCTATGAGATCGGCGCCAAGGGCCGGTTCCTGAACGGCCTTGTGACGATCAATGCCGCGGCGTATCTGATCGACTGGAGCAACATCCAGGCACAGGCCAACCGCGTGTCGGATTCGGTCCAGTTCGCCACCAACATCGGCGCGGCGCGCAGCAAGGGTTTCGAAGTCGAGATGGGCGTCGTTCCGGCGAAGGACGTCTTCATCGGCATGAACGCGGCATACAACGATTCGAAGATCACCCGGCTGAGCGCATCGGAAGCGGCGATCTCTGGTGCTGTGCTCGGCCACCGGCTGTCCGCGCCGCGGCTGCAGGGCGCGATCTACACCTCGATCGGGTTCGACCTGGGCGTCGACACCAAGGGGACGCTGGCCGTCAACGCGCAATATGTCGGATCGTACAACAGCTCGTTCCCGAACACGCCGGGCGCGCCGACCGTTCGCCTGTCGACGTTCGGCAAGACCGACGAATATGTGAACACCAACATCACTTTCGGCGTGAAGCGGCGCAGCTGGTCGGCACAGGCCTATGTCGAAAACGTCTTCGACGACCACTCGGTGGTGTATATCCACCCCGAGGCGTTCCTGGTGAGCCGGTTCGGCACGCTGCGACCGCGCACGATCGGCCTGCGCCTCGGCTTCGGCCTCTGATCGTGGCGATCGCATCCGCCACCGCCCCGGCGCCACCTGTGGCACGATCCGGGCTGGTGCTGGCGACGCTGACCTTCGTCTACATCCTGAACTTCCTGGATCGGCAGCTGATCGGCATCCTCGCCAAGCCGATCCAGGATGCGCTGGACATCACGGACGGTCAGTTGGGGCTGATCGGCGGGCTGTATTTCGCGATGTTCTATTGCTTCATCGCGATCCCCGTCGGCTGGTTCGCCGACCGCACCAATCGCGTGACCGTGCTGTCGCTCGCCTGCGCGATCTGGAGCGGGGCGACGGTCGCGTGCGGTCTGGCGGCCAGCTATCCGCAGCTGGTGGTGGCGCGGATGATCGTCGGGTTCGGCGAGGCGGGCGGCGTGCCGCCGTCCTATGCGATCATCACCGACACCTATCCGCCGGGCAAGCGTGCGGCGGCGCTGGGTATCTTCAATCTGGGGCCGGCGATCGGCGCGGCGGCGGGCGTCGCGTTCGGCGCGGCGATCGCGGCGGAGTTCGGGTGGAGGATGCCGTTCATCGTCGTCGGCTGCATCGGCATCGTCACCGCGATCGTCGTCAAGCTGCTGATCCGCGAGCCGGTGCGCGGCGGCACCGACGCCATTCGCGCGGAGGGGGTCGCGGCGCCGGAGCCGGCGCGCTTCTGGCCGACGCTTGGCATGTTCTTCTCCAATCCCGTGCTGATGCTCGCAGCACTGGGCAGCGGCGCGACACAGTTCGTCACCTATGGCCTCGGCAATTTCGCGGTGCTGTTCCTGATGCGCGACAAGGGCATGGCGCTGAGCAATGTCGCGGTCTGGTATGCGCTGGTGCTGGTACTGGGCATGGGCGGCGGCATGATCCTGTCGGGGCGCGTGATCGACCGGCTGACGCGCACGTCGCGGGCGGGCTATGCGATCGCGCCGGCGGTGTCGCTAGCGATTGCGATGCCCTTCTACCTCGCCTTCGTATGGGCACCGGGCTGGCCGCTCGCGCTCGCGCTGCTCGCGGTGGTGATGGTGTTCAACTATTTCTACCTCTCCGCCTCGGTCGCGCTGGTGCAGGACGAGGTGCGGCCGGACCAGCGCGTGCTGTCGGGCGCGCTGCTGCTGCTGGTGATGAACTTCATCGGCCTCGGCCTTGGGCCGACGTGGGTGGGCTTCGCCAGCGACTGGTTCCGCCTGCACGGACAGGCGCTGTATCTCCAGTCCGCGCTCTACACGCTGACGCCCTTCTACCTGATCGCCATCGCGCTGTTCCTGGCGCTGGCGAAGCGGCTGCGGCGGGAAACTCCTTTGACGAAGGTGCTTGTATGAAGCTGACCTCTCTGGCGATGCTGGCGGCGGGCGTCGCGCTCGCCGGTCCGGCCCTCGCGCAAACGGTGACGGCGCCGGCCGGCACGGTGCAGGGCAGCAGCGAAGGCGCGCTGAACGTCTTTCGCGGCATCCCCTATGCGCAGGCCCCCGTCGGACCGAAGCGCTGGACCCCGCCCGCGCCGCTCCCGGCATGGCAGGGCGTGCGCAAGACGACGGCATTCGGCCCCGCATGCGTCCAGCCGCGCACGACGAATACGGGCATCTACACCAACCCGCCGGCCGCGGTCAGCGAGGATTGCCTGACGCTCAACATCTGGGCGCCGAAGGCGGCAAAGGCCGCGCCGGTGGTGGTGTGGATCCACGGCGGCGCGCTGGTGTCGGGATATAGCCACGAGCGCATGTACGACGGCGCGAAGATGGCGGCGCAGGGCGTGGTGCTGGTGTCGATCAACTATCGGCTCGGCATTCTCGGCTATCTCGCGCATCCCGAATTGAGTGCAGAGTCGAAGGACGGCGTGTCGGGCAACTACGGCCTGCTCGACCAGATCGCGGCGCTGCAGTGGGTCCGGCGCAACATCGGTGCCTTCGGTGGCGATCCCGCCAACGTGACGATTGCAGGCGAGTCCGCCGGCGCGCTGAGCGTGATGTATCTGATGGCGAGCCCGCCCGCACGCGGGCTGTTCGCCAAGGCGATCGCGCAGAGCGCCTATATGGTGTCGACGCCCGAGCTGAAGGCGACACGTCACGGCATGCCCTCCGCCGAGGCGGTTGGTACGACGGTGGCGAACAAATTGGGTGCAGCAAATCTCGCCATGCTGCGCAGCATGGACGCCGAAACACTGGCAACGCAGGCGCCCGCCGCAGGCTTCGTGCCATGGGCGACGATCGACGGGAAGGTGCTGACGCGTCAGCTGGCCGAGACGTGGGACCGGGGCAAGCAGGCGCCGGTGCCGATGATTGCCGGGTTCAACGCCGGCGAGATCCGATCGCTGCGCATGCTCGCCCCGCCGGTGCCGACGAGCGCGCAGGCGTATGAAGAGACGATCCGCGCGCGCTACGGCGATCTGGCCGACGCGTTCCTGCGTCAATATCCGTCGTCGACGCTGGGAGAGAGCGTGATCGCGACGACGCGCGACGCGCTGTACGGCTGGACTTCGACCCGGATGGCGATCGGCCAGACCGCGATCGGGCAGCGCGCGTACCTCTATTTCTTCGATCACGGCTATCCGGCGGCGGACGACAATGGCTTGCATGCCTTTCACGCCGCCGAAATCCCTTACGTGTTCGGAACGGCGGACAAGACGCCGCAGTTCTGGCCGAAGGTGCCCGACACGCTGGCCGAGCGGCGGATGTCCGATGCGATGCTGGGATACTGGACCAGCTTCGCCCGGACAGGATCGCCAAGCGCCAACGGTGCGCCCGGCTGGCAGCCCTATGGCGGCGCCGCCAACTACATGGCCTTCGCCGCCACCCCGCAGGCGCGCCAGAAACTGCTGCCCGGCATGTTCGCATTGCACGAGGCCAGCGTGTGTCGCCGTCGCGCGGCGGGCGACCAGCCGTGGAACTGGAACACCGGCCTGATGTCCCCCGTGCTGAAGCCTGCGGCAGGTTGCCGATGATCGACGGGAGCATGCAGGACTTCGCGCTGACGCTCGACCGGTTCCTGCACCACGCCGCCAAATGGCACCCGGACGCGCAGGTCGTGACGGCGCGCGGTGATGGCGGTGTCGACCGGATCGGCTATGCCGCGCTGAAGGATCGGTCGCTGCGCGTCTCGTCGGTGCTGGCAGGGCTCGGTATCGCACGGGGCGACCGCGTCGCGACGCTGGCATGGAACAGCGCGCAGCATGTCGAGGCCTGGTATGCGGTGATGGGCATGGGCGCGGTATGCCACACGCTCAATCCGCGCCTGACCGCCGAACAGCTGGCGTCGATGGTCGCCCAGTCGGAGGCGCGCGTGCTAATCGCCAGCGCCGACCTGATGCCGCTGGCCGAGCGCGTCGCGGCGCAGCGACCGGAGCTGGCCCACCTGCTGGTCATCGACGGCGACCGATCGGACGATCGCGCGCTGGAGGGAATGACTGTCGGCGCCGGACACGACGTGGCATGGGGCGACTTTGCCGAGACGACGCCGTCCGGCCTCTGTTTCACCTCGGGCACCACTGGTGCGCCGAAGGGCGTCACCTACACGCATCGTTCCAGTTTCCTGCACACGCTCAGGGTGCTGCAGGCCGATGTGATGGCGATCTCCGGCCGCGACAGCGTGCTGGCGGTCGTGCCGATGTTCCATGCCAATGCCTGGGGTCTGCCCTTCGCCGCGCCGGCCGCCGGTGCGAAGCTGGTGCTGCCGGGGCGGCAGGCGGATGGCGCCAGCCTCGCGCGGCTGATCGCGTCGGAGGAGGTCACCGTCGGCGTCGGCGTGCCGACCGTGTGGCTGGGGCTGGTCGAGCATCTGGAGGCGACCGGTGGCACATTGCCGTCGCTGCGCCGGATCATCGTCGGCGGCGCCCCCCTGCCCCCTGCGCTGATGCAGCGGATCGAAACTCGGCTGGGCGTCGAGGTTCAGACGAGCTGGGGGATGACCGAGCTGTCGCCGTCCGGTACCGTCGCCCCGCCGGGGCATGCGGCGCGCGAAGCGGCATCGTCGGGCAAGCCCGCGATCGGCGTCGACCTGCTGCTGACCGATGCCGATGGCGTAGCGCTGCCCGAACAGCGCGATGTCGAAGGGCATCTGCGCGTGCGTGGTGCTGCCGTCATCGATCGTTATTTCGGCCATGACCATTCCGCCACCGATGCCGACGGTTGGTTCGCGACCGGCGACCTCGCGCGCATCGACCGCACCGGGAATCTGCAGATCGCCGGCCGGGCGAAGGACCTCATCAAGTCGGGCGGCGAATGGATCAACCCCGCCGAGATCGAGGCGGTGATCGGCGCGCTGCCGCAGGTGTCGCTCGCCGCCGTCATCGGGCGTAGCGACGAGAAGTGGGGGGAACGGCCGATCCTTTTGGTCGAAATCCGGCCCGAGGAGGATGTCAGCGATGCCGCGCTGCTCGCCGCGCTGAAGGGTCGCGTCGCGGCGTGGTGGGTTCCCGACGCGGTCGTGCGGCTGCCGGCGATGCCGCTCGCGCCCACGGGCAAGATCGACAAGATGCTGCTGCGGAGCCGCTTCGGTGTCGCCTGAGATGCCGGCGGCGCCCGCCGCTCCCTTGACGACCGGTCCCGCGCATTCGACAGACGGGCGCGTGGACAACGCCGTGAAACCCGCCCGCCGAACGAAGAAGGCGGAGCAGCGCGCCGAGACGATGGAGGCGATCCTCGACGCGGCGGAGTATCTATTTTCGAAGCACGGGTTGCACGGCGTCACGTTGAAGGACGTCGCCAAGCGGGTGGGCGTGCACCACACGCTGCTAAACTACTATTTCGCCGACAAGACGCGGCTGTTCGACGCGGTGTTCGCGCGGCGGGCGGTCGTCACCAGCGAGCGGCGGATGGAAGCGCTCGACCGGTACGAGGCCGAATGCGGCGGTGCGCCGAGCGTCGAGGGCGCGCTGCGCGCGTTCCTCGACACCGATCTCGACCTGTATATCGAGGGTGGCGAGGGCTGGAAGAACTACGCCGCACTCGGCGCGCAGGTCGCCAACACGCCCGAGTGGGGCGCGGAGCTGATGGACGCGCATTTCGACCCGGTCGTGCTGCGGCTGATCGCACTCCTGAAACGCGCGCTGCCCGACTGTGCCGAGGAGGATATCTTCTGGGGCTATCACTTCGTCACCGGCTCGCTGATGCTCACGCTCGCGCGGACGGGGCGGATCGACAAGCTGTCGCACGGGCTATGCAAGTCCGACGATTTCCAAGCGGTGAAGCAGCGCATGGCGTCGTTCATGGCGGCGGGGTTCCTGTCGATCTGCAAGACGTCGCCAGCCGGATAATTCAACATGGAGAATGACATGCAACTCAACGACCGGGTCGCGATCGTGACCGGTGCCGGCGGCGGGCTGGGTCGTGCGCACGCGTTGTACCTCGCTTCGCAGGGCGCGCGCGTCGTCGTCAACGATCTGTCGAGCGACGCCGCCGAAGGCGTGGTCGCCGAGATCGCGGCGGCGGGCGGACAGGCGATGGCAGCGACCGGATCGGTCACCGACGAGGCGGCGATCGCGGGCGTGGTGGAGAGCGTGCTGTCGCGCTGGGGGCGGATCGACATCCTGGTCAACAACGCCGGCATCCTGCGCGACAAGAGCTTCGCCAAGATGACGATCGACGACTTCCGGCTGGTCGTGGACGTTCACCTGATCGGATCGGCGATCTGCACCAAGGCGGTGTGGGACACGATGCGCGCGCAGAACCACGGGCGCATCGTCATGACGACATCGTCGTCCGGCCTGTACGGCAATTTCGGGCAGGCGAACTACGGCGCGGCGAAGATGGCGCTGGTCGGGCTGATGCAGACGCTGGCGATCGAGGGACAACGGAACGACATCCGCGTCAATTGCCTCGCGCCCACGGCGGCGACGGCGATGACGCAGGGGGTGCTGTCCGACGATACGTTGCAGGCGCTCGATCCGGCGCTGGTGAGCCCGGGACTACTGACGCTGGTCGGCGACGATGCACCGACGCGCACTATCCTGTGTGCCGGTGCGGGCCATTTCGCGGTAGCGAATGTGACGCTGACTGAGGGCGTGCAGATCGGCGGCGGTGCGGACGCCGGTCAGGCGCTGCAAGGGCGCTGGAGCGAAGCGACCGACCGCGCGGGGGAAATCGTGCCGGCCTATGGCTTCGTGCAGGCCGAGCGCGAGCTGGTCGCGGCCAAGGGTCAGGACGGCGACATCCGCGCCACGCCCGACCGGCACGTGCTCTGATCGGCAGCCGGCGCGGTGGGCGTTGTGCCACCTGCGCCGGCGACGAGCTTACATCGCGTCAAGCATCGTGATGTGATGCTGCACGACCGGCACGATCTTGCCCGCGACCATCCGAAGCGGGGCGGCGGTGCCGGTCTTCGCATAGGACGACTGCAGCTCCAGTGCCTTGCCGTGCGCCGCTTTCTGCTGCGTGACGTACTCGGCGTCGCGTGCGGTGCCGGTCTGGTTTCGCAGCTGTGCAATCATATCGGCCTGCTCGGGCATCAGCTTGGGCGGGGCGACCCGAACGCGCGACTTTGCGGCGGCAGCCTTCACGTCGGCGGTGCTCTTCGCATGCGCCGCGACCATCATCGTCGCGAACTTGCGAATGCCGCTGTCGCGCGTCGTCTGGAGCACGAGTTGGCTCGACGTGCGTTCGTAAAGGTCGCTGGCCCCGGCCTGCATGACATAGTCGGTCGGGGACATAACCTGAGCGACCGCAGGGACGGCGACGAGGCTGGCGGCGAAAATGGTGAAAGTCTTCATGGTATTGCTCCTGATCGGCGTCGAATTCAGTCTTTTGCGGCGGTGGGTCCCGGCTGATCGGCCGAGCCGGGCGTAGCGCGGTCGATCTCTTCGCCGGGACTGCCAGTGCCTTTGGCGACGCCGTCGGGCGCGACATTCAGTGCCACGTCGGCCGCTCGCCATTCGCCCTGTCCGACGCTGTCATACTCCTGCCCGGAATATCCATCGCCGGTCCCGATCTCACCCAGAGCGGGCTCCGGTTTGGCGAACGGCGGCGCGCGCCCGTTGTCGGGCGTGAGATCTCGGTCGTCGGTCATATCGCATCGGCCATCTTCACCGCGTCGGCGATGTCGGCGGCGGCACCCTTGTCGTCGCCGGTGATGCGCCCTGCCCCGGCCCCCGCGCCAAGATCGACACCGGTGGTCGGATCGTCGGTCGTCGCCGATGCCGTCCGTGCGGACAACGTCTCGACGAGGTCGGCGTCATCGTCGTCAAGCCCGACCGTTGCGGTCCCATCACCGCCGTCGATCGGCATGGTCTGTTCCAGATCGTCGATCCGGTCCCACTGGTCGCCTGAATTCCACGGGCCATCGACGTCGCCCTCACCCTGTGAGGTGTTGACATAGAGGTTGGCGAACTTCTCGATGCCGGGCAGCTTGCCCGACGGGAAATTGTCCTCGATCGCGTAGAGCGCCTTTTCGAACGATTTCTGATGCGCGATCTCACGCGTCATCAGGAAGCCCAGCGCCTCCTTGATGCCCGGATCGTCGGTGATGTTGATGAGTCGTTCGTACACGACCTTTGCGCGGCTCTCGGCGGCAATGTTCGACCGCAGATCGCAGGTCGGATCGCCGCGGCTGTCGATATAGGCCGCGGTCCACGGAACACCCGACGAGTTGGTGAGCGACGGCCCGCCACCGTACAGCAGCGACTGGGTATGACTGTTGCCGCCCGCCGTCATCGACAGGTACAGCTCGGCCTCTTCCATCGCGCCCTCGGCCAGTTGCGCCTTCGCGCCCTTGTTGAGCATCGCGACGATCGATCCGATCACTTCGAGGTGGCTCAGCTCCTCGGTGGCGATGTCGATCAGCAGATCCTTGCGACCGGCATCGGTCTCGCCCAACCCTTGCGTGAAATAGCGCATCGCGGCGGCGAGTTCGCCGTCGGCGCCGCCGAACTGCTCGAGCATCAGCGACGCCAGCACCGGGTTGGGCTCCGCTACGCGTACGGTATATTGCAGCCGCTTGTTGTGCATGAACATCGGACTCGTCCAATTCTTCTGAGGATATGTATGTCTAACGGGTCGTTTTCATCTGCGTTCCGCAACTATCGCCTCTGTCCTTCATGCCTTGATATTCATCATAGCGATTTAGACCATAAGAACATCCGTGTTATTTGATCTTAGAATTTTCTATCGCTTCGATATGATATCCTGAACCGGATCGATCGAGCTCGTACGCCGTTGACGGTGGGCGCCTTATATTGCGGGGCGACGGACGAGGAACGTCATGGCGATCAAGCTCAAACCGCTGCACGAACAGGTGATCGTCGTGACCGGAGCGACCAGCGGCAATGGGCTGGCGATCGTAGAGCGCGCGGTCCGTCACGGCGCGGCGGTGGTCGCGGTGGCGCGCAACACCGAGGCGTTGCAGGCGCTGTCGGCGCGACTGTCCGCCGAGGGCGGGCGGATCGCGATCTGCGTCGCGGATGTCAGCGACATGGCGGCGGTCGAGCGAGTTGTGGAAGTCGCGGTAGCGTCCTTCGGCGGTTTCGACAGCTGGGTGAACAATGCCGGCATCGGAACTTACGGCACGGTCGAACAGGTGCCGGTCGCCGATCACCGGCGGGTGTTCGACGTGAATTACTTCGGGGTGCTGCACGGATCGCTGGTGGCCGCGCGCCACCTTCGCGCACGCGGCGGCGGCGCAATCGTCAACGTCGGCTCGATCCTGGGCGATCGCGCCATCGTGCAGCAGGGTCCGTACAGCGCGACCAAGCACGCGGTGCAGGCGCTGACCGAGGCGTTGCGCATGGAGCTCGACGGCGCGGACGCGGGCATTTCCGTTACGTTGGTCAAGCCGGGCGCGATCGACACGCCGTTTCCCGAACACGCCCGCAATTTCATGGACCAGCCGCCGCGCCTGCCCCCGCCGCTCTACGCACCCGATGTCGTCGCCGATGCGGTGCTGTTCGCCTGCGCGACGCCGCGACGGACGCTCTATGCCGGCGGGGGCGGCCTGCTGTCGTCGATGCTCGCGCAGCTGGCACCGTCGCTGGCCGATCGCATTATGGAGATCGTCGGCACGCGCGCGCAGCAGAAGCCCGATGATCCGGGCGACCCGGCGCGGCGCGACAATCTGTACGAGCCGCGCGTCGATGCCCTGCGCGGCAGCCAGCAGGTGCATGCGCGAGGATCCAGCATCGCGTTGCAGGTGCAGAAGCGACCCTGGCGCTGGACGGCGCTCGGACTGGTGGGGGTCGGTGGTCTGGCGATGCTGGCGGGCGCGCGGCGCCGCCGCTGACGTCAGGAACGCGTACGCACGACTTCCGCAAAGCGTGCGATGTTCTCGTCGAGCGACGGCAGGCTGCTGCCCCGCACGGTCGCGAGCGGGACGAAGCGCGGGCGTGGTGCGCGCCAGCCGAGCGTGGCGCCGGGCATGCCATGAACCCGGTCTGGATCGTGGCCGCAGGCGCGCGCGATGCGACGGGCGAAGTCGGCCCATGTCGTGGGCTCACCATCGCTCAGGTGCCAGATGCCCTCCGCACCGTCGATCAGAAGGTCGAGCGCGGTATCGACCAATGAGGGCACGAACGTCGGTGTGACGACATGATCGTTTGCGGCCGTGAAGGCGTGGCCGGCGGCCAGCGTGTCGGCGACGGCAGCGGCGAAGTTGTAACGGTCGAAGGGCGAGAAGAACGCCGCCGTCCGCACCACCAGCGATCCGGGCAGGTGGGCACAGCCCCGCTCCATCGCCGCCTTGCTGCGGCCGTAGGCGCCGAGCGGCTGCGGGCGATCGATCTCGACCAGCGCGCGATCGCCGTCGCCGGCGAACACGAGGTCGCTGGACACATTGAGACAGGGGATGCCCCGCGCCGCACACGCCGCCGTCAGCGCGATCGCGCCGTCGGCGTTGACACGCTGGCAGGCGACCTCGTCGGCCTCAGCGTCATCGACCCGCACCCAGCCCGCAGCATTCACGACGCCCCAGGCGCCGACCGTGTCGAGCACCGCACCGATCGCGACGGGTGCTTCGAGATCGAGGACGGCGCGGTCGGCGAGGATGTGACGGATACCGCGCGCGACGCAGGCGCGAGCGAAGGCCCGGCCAAGCGTGCCGGTGGCTCCCAGGATCAGCAGCGGCGGCGATACGGCGGGACGACGGACGGCATTGCCGACGACGGTGTCGGGACCGCTCAACCGGCCGGGCCGATGCCACCAGCCGCGTTCCATCGCGACCGGATGACGCGGGGCGTCGTTCGGCAGGCCGCGCCAAAGCGACGCCAGCGCGGTGGGGCGCGGCATGCCGCTCGCCACGTCGAACACGCCGGATTCATAGCGGCCGTCGCCGGTCAGCAGCGTGTCCCAGCCCTGGCTACCGAGCAACGACCACGCGGTGACCGCGCGGATATCGACGCCCTCCCCCGCCAGATCGACGGCGGTGTCCCATGCCTCGGCCGCCCAGCGCAGCTGTTCCTCGCGCGTGCAGCCGTTGTGGACCTCGGTCAGCGCGAGCGGGGTGGCGTAGCGCTCCCACGTATCGCGCAGCGCGTCGCCCAGACCGGGCGTCGGCGGATCGAGCACGCGCACCGCCTCGGTATCGGCGTAGGCGATGCGGCCGTTGCCGCCGTGCAGATGCGCCGGATAGCGGTCCAGCCGGTGGTCGAGGAAGCGGTCGCTGGTCAGATAATGGTTCACGCCGACGATGTCGGGCGGACACGGATCGTCGGCGATGCGCAGCAGGCGCTCGCCGAACCCCAGACGGTCGATCGCGTCGAACAGCGGGTGTTGCCGGTCCAGCCGCCCGAACATCAGATCCCACCCCGCCCAGCGGCGCAGATTGTCGTGCTCGGCCTGCTGGGCGAGCGGCGCGGTCGCATGGGTGCGGCCGAGATCGTCGGTCTGGATCAGCCGTGCCGCCGGATTGACCCGCCGCACCGCCGCCATCGCGGCGCGCGTCGCATCGACCTGATTGAGCAGCGCCAGCCAGAACGACCGCTCGTCGGCCGCGTGCGGATACCAGTGGCCGTAGAGCGCCGAGAAACGCGCGGTGGTCAGCGGTTCGTTGACCGGCGTCCAGTCCTCGATCCAGTCGAAGCGTTCCGCCACCTGCCCAGCGTAAAGCCCGAGGCCGGTCGCGAAATCGTCGGCGAGCAGGTTCGTATGCGCCGGCCCGCTGCCGTGGTGGACCAGTCCGGCGATGGGCCGGATGCCGAGCGTGCGCAACCGCCCCAGCCGCTCGTACACCCAGTCCCATCGCGGCTCGCCGCCGGCGTCGGGACAGGTCCGTTCCCACAGCAACGGATAGCGTAGCGCACTCAGCCCCAGGTCGGCGAAGCGGTCCAGATCGGCGAGGCGATGCTGGTGGCCACTCAGCCGCGTCTGGTCGCGGTAGCGGTCACCGATCCGGTTGACGGTGCATTCGACACCGCCCCACAGTTCGATCACCCGCGGGGCCCGCGTACCGACCGGGACCGCCTTACGCCGCCACCGTGGCCGGGGCCGCATCATGCTCGCGCGCCTTCAGCTTGCGATAGGTGGCGAGCGCCTGACCGACGACCTGGTCCATATTATAGTAGCGATAGGTCGCCAGCCGCCCGACGAAAATCACGTCGGGTTCCGCGAGCGCCAGCGCCTCGTAGCGCTTGAACAGCGCCTGATTCTCGGGCCGGGGAATGGGGTAATAGGGATCGCCCTCGGCCGCCGGATATTCGAAGGTGACGCTGGTGACGGGCGAGACCTGACCCGTCAGATGCTTGTATTCGGTGACGCGGGTGTGCGGCACGGCCTCTTCGGGATAGTTGACGACGGCCACCGCCTGATGCTGCTCGGTCTGCAGCGTGCGATGCTCGAACCGCAGCGAGCGGTACGGCAGGCGGCCGTGGCAATGGTCGAAATATTCGTCGATCGGCCCGGTGAAGACCAGTTGCCCGTAATCGACGCTGTCCCGCACGTCCGCGAAGTCTGTACCGAGCCGGACAGTGATGTTGGGATGATCGAGCATCGCCGCGAACATCGCGGTGTAGCCGGCCTTCGGCATCGCCTGGTGCGTATCGGAGAAATAGCGGTCGTCGTCGTTGGTGCGGGTCGGCACGCGCGCGGTCACCGCCTTGTCGAGTTCGGACGGATCGAGCCCCCATTGCTTGCGCGTGTAGCCGCGGAAGAACAGGCGATAGAGCTCGTCTCCCACCGCCGATACGACGACATCCTCCGACGTGCGCACCTCCGCCACCGGTTCGGCACGCGCCGCTAGAAAGGCGGCGGCATCGGCGTCCGTCTCCAGCCCGGCATCGAACAGCGCGTTCAGCGTGGTGCGGTTGATCGGGATCGGCACCTGCTGCCCGCGCACGTCCGCCAGCACGCGATGCTCGTACGGCCGCCATTCGGTGAAGCGCGACAGATAATCGAACACCTCGGTCGAATTGGTGTGGAAGATGTGCGGGCCATATTGATGGATCATGATGCCGGCGGCATCCTGAACATCGAAGGCGTTGCCGGCGATATGCGGACGCCGGTCGATGACCAGCACGCGCTTGTCGCCATCGGCCGCCAGCCGCTCCGCCATCACCGCGCCGGCGAAGCCTGCGCCGACGATCAGATAGTCGTATGAATCCGGCTCGGCCGCCTTCGAAACCCCGGCAATCGCCGCGAGCATCGCCGCCGCGGTGTCGTCCCACGAGGTGGTGGACAGCAGCGCGTCGGCGGAATCGCGCCAACCGTGGTCGGTCCCCCGCGCCAGCGCCAACGCCGCGTCGCAGGCGGCGACGAACGCCGGCCCCGCATCGGCGATGCGCACGCCGTCCAGCGTGCCGTAATGGCGGACGACATCGACGACCGGGGTCGAGACGACCGGCCGGCCCGCCGCCAGATATTCGGGCGTCTTGGTCGGGCTAATGAAGCGCGTCGCCTCGTTGATCGCGAACGGCATCAGCGCGACGTCCCAACCGGCGATCGTCGCGGGCAGTTCGTCATAGCTGCGCATGCCCGGATAGAGCAGGTTTGCGCATTGCGGCAGGTCGGACGGTTCGATCTTCACGACGGGGCCGACCATCTCGATGATCCAGCCGGGCCGCGCCTCAGCCAGGTGTCGCAGCAGGTCCAGGTCCATGCGTTCGTCGATCACGCCGTAGAAGCCCAGCCGCGGCGTTCGGTCTTCGCGCGGTGCATGGGCGCGGGCGCGCGCGAAATGCTCGACATCGACGCTAGAGGGGAATGGCCGCACGTCGCGGTGGCGCGCGCGCTTCGCCTCGTACAGGCTGTAGCCGCCGGTGAAGACGACGTCGGCCGCCGCCAGCAGATCGGTTTCGAGCGCGAGCAGTTCGGGCGGCGCGAAGCGGAAGGCCGACAGCTCGTCCATGCAGTCATAGACGGTGCACGCCGCGGCGACGTCGCGCGAGAAGGCGAGCATCATCGGGGTGTAGTACCAGCGTATCTTCACCGGCGGCTCGTCAGCCAGAAATGCCTGCAACAATCCGGCGAGCGCGAACTCCATCGCGGCGCCCTCGATTCCGTGGGGCAGGCGCGGCGTCGCGATGCGTACCCCGCCGCGTTCATGGCGCACTGCGAGTGCCGGTGCGATTCCATCGGCGAATTCGGGTTCTTCCCAGACAACGACCGGCAGGTGCCGCGCGAATCGCGTCATCAAATGCTGCGGCCGCTGGAACACGAAATCCCAGCGCAGATGCGAGAAGCAGAGCAGAATGCCGGACGCGGTGGAATCATTGGCGGCAAGCGGGGCCACGAGGTGCATCGACTACTCCTGCGAACCCCCCGGCTCGCCCGAGCGCTAACCGGTCCGATCGACATGCGCGTTGATATGGATCGTAGTCCGAGGAATTATTTTGCTTACGTTCAGGTCGGGGCGACATGAGGTGAGTGTTTCGCAAACATCGGATACTCGAACGAGTGCAAGAGATTTCGATGTTTCGGGCAAGCGACATTTCCATGGCACTTCATGATAAGGCCATGAACTTGCAGCATTTGACGGACGACACGCCTAGCCAATGCCAGCACTGACGGAACCTGCACCAGCCTCTATGCCGAGATACCACGTGCGTCGCGTTGACAGCGCCGTCGGGCGCGTACAGCTTGTCGACGTCGTGGCCGACGGAGGGGGAAGTAGCGGATGTGGCGTTTCTGGCTGCTGGTGGTCGCTATCGTCACGCTGTCCCCTGCGGCGCGGGCGCAGAACAATCCGACGCTGAGCGAGGCGGAGCGCGGCATCCGGCGCGACGATGCACCGACCGCGCACCTGCGCATCGACGCGCTCGACGTGCGCGCGCATCTGGTCGGCCGCACCGCCGATGTGACGGTGGAGATGCTGATCGGGTCGGATGACGCGACCGCCTACGAAGCGAACCTCGCGCTCACGCTGCCGGCCGATGCTGTCGTCACCGGCTATGCGCTTGATGTCGATGGCAAGATGATCCCCGGCCAGCTGCTCGAGGCGCCCAAGGCCCGCAACGTCTATGAGGACGAAGTTCGCGCCGGCATCGATCCGGGTCTGGCGGAGGTCGCCGGCAACAGGTTCACGACGCGTATCTTTCCGATCGACGCCACCCATCCCCGCCGTTTCCGCGTTACCTTCGTAGCGGCGTTCGATCCGACACTCGGCTTCGCGCTGCCGCTCGCACGCGATGGCGCGATCGGGCGAGTGACGGTGGCGGTCACCGCCGACGGCTATGCCGCCGCCCCCGCCGTCCGGTTTGGCGGTCAGCCGCCGCTGGGCCTCACCCGCAACGGCGACGGCTGGCGCGGAGAGGTGGCGCTCGGGAAGGCCGTGTTGCGCGAGGGGCTGACCGTCACCGGCGGCACGCCGAGCGGGCCGATGATCGTTGCGCGGCATCCGAACGGTCAGGCCTTCTTCGTGATCGACGACGCGGCCGGGCGCCAGCCGACGACGCCGTCGCGCGGCGGTCGCCTGCGCATCTATTGGGACCGTTCGCTCTCGCACCGCGCCGACCGTACCGATCTGGAGGCCGAGGTGCTGGCCCGCCTCGCCGAGCGCACCGTGCCCGATGCGATCGACCTCGTGACCTTCGCGAGCGACCGGCCGCAGGTCGCGACGCTCGGCAACGCCGCCGCGCTCAGGGCGGCGCTCGGTCGCGTCACCTATCGCGGCGGGACGTCGCTCGCTGGGCTCGATACTCTGCGACTGGCGGCGGCGACGCAGTGCGTGCTGGTGTCCGACGGGAATCTCACCATCGACCGCGGGGTGGCGTTCGCGCCCGATTGCTCGCTGACCGCGCTGACCGCCGCGCCGGGAGCGGACGGCGCGCGGCTCGGGCGTTTGACGCAGCGGAGCGGCGGCAGCGTCGTAAGGCTGAGCGTCGGCGGCGAGGCCGATGCGCTGGCGGCGCTCTCCGCCCGCCGGAGGGCACCGATAGCGGTGATCGACGCGGCAGGACGGCGGATCGATACGCGCGCACTGCCGGCCGGGCCGGGACGGTGGCTGCTGGTCGGCCCGATGCCGGCAACGGGCGGCGTCACCGTGCGCCTGAGCGGTGGTGGCGAGCGGCGCTATGCCCCCGCCGGCTCGCCCGTGGCCGCCGAAGCGCCCGCCGCGCTGTGGGCGGCCAGCCGCGTGGCGGCGCTGGCCGACGATCCGGCGCAACATGCGGAGATGGCGCAGACCGCGCGACGCTATCAGGTCGCCGGGCCCGGCATGTCGTTCCTGGTGCTGGAGCGCCCCGACCAGTATCTGCGCGCCGACCTGACTCCGCCGGACGGGTTCGGGGCCGAGTGGCTCAAGACCTATCGCGACGCCAAGCGCGACTGGGACAAGGAGCGCCGCGACGCGCGCCAGGAGCGGCTGGCCTTCGTGGTCAAACAGTGGCGCGAGCGCCGCGCGTGGTGGGACAGGAGCTTCACGCCGCGGACCCGAGCGAAGGTGCGGCGCGCGTCCGGCGAACAGGCATATGGGCCGCCCGAACCGGCTCCCCCGCCACCCCCGCCGCCAGCGCCACTGTCGGCGCCTCCCCCGCCTTCCCCGGGTCGAAACGAGGCGCGACGCGTCGTGCCACCGGCGATCGTGTCGAGCGCGCCATTGGCCGTCGAGAATGATGCCAACGACGTGGTCGTCACTGGCACGATCCGGCGCGACCTGGCGCCGACGCAGGAAACGCCCCCGGCGGCGATCAAGATCGACATGGCAGACCTGATCGCCAGGCGACCGTACATCACCGCCCTCGACGGCGCCGCGCCGGCGCGGCGTCTGGCGGTACTGACCGAGCAGGAACGCGCCTATGGGTCGGTGCCGACCTTCTACCTCGACACCGCGGAATGGTTTCGGCGCAAGGGCGATGCGGCGACCGCGGCGCTCCTGCTCCTGTCGGCGCTGGAGCTGCCGACCAGCGACGACGAGACGCGTCAGATCGTCGCCTTTCGGCTCGAGCGCGATGGCGTCTTCGACCGCGCGGTCGAGCTAGCCGAGCATCTCGCCGCCGCCAATGCGGAATTCCGGCCTCAGCCCGGCCGCGATCTCGCGCTGGCGCTGGCGGCGCGCGGGCGAGCGGCGGGGTCTGCGGGTCGCGCCGACCTCGAGCGCGCGTTCCAGCTGCTGGTCGACACGGCGCTCAACCCCGCGTCGAGCGAGTTCGACGGGATCGAGGTGATCGCGCTGATGGAGGCCAACGCCCTCATCCCGCAGATCGCGGCGGCGGACGGGCGGTGGACGCTCGACAAGCGCCTCGTCGGGCTGACCGACACCGATGCGCGCATCGTCATCGAATGGACCGCGGACGACGCCGACATCGACCTGTGGGTCGATGAGCCCAATGGCGAGCGCGTGATGTATTCAAACAAGCTGAGCAGCGCGGGCGGGCAGATCTCGAACGACATGACCGATGGTTATGGACCGGAGGAATACGCCATCCGCCGCGCGCCCGCCGGCGCATATCGCGTCCGCATCAACGGCTATGACGCGGACCGCATCAACCCCAACGGCCCCGGCCACGTCCTCATCCGACTGCAACGCAATTTCGGGCGTAAAAGCGCGGCGCAGGAGCTGATCGATGTCGACCTGTCGTTCCAGACCGCACGGAACCGCAACGACGAAGACCGGACCCGGCCGGTCGCGACCTTGCAGGTGCAACGCTGAGTTGAGGCCGGCGGCGCGGCTCAGTTCGCGGGCAGCGCCGCCAGCCGCTTCGCCACCAGCGGCGCGACGCGGTCCGCCACGCGATCGACGCCGCGGGCATTGGGATGGACGGCGTCCGGGAGCATCAGCTGGCGGTTGCCGAGGACGCCTTGCAGGATGAAGGGATCGAGTACCGCTTCGTGTTCCTTTGCAAGGTCGGGCCAGATCGCGTTGAAGCGGCCGGCGAAATCTGGGCCGAGATTGGGCGGTGCCATCATGCCCGTCAGGAGCACGGGGATGCGCCGCTTCGCCAGTTCGTCGAGCATTGCCACCATGTTCGCCCGGGTTTCCGCCGGATCGACCTGACGCAATACGTCGTTGCCGCCCAGCCCGAGCATGACGAGGTCGGGCGACGTCGTCATCCGGTCGAGCGTATAGGCCAGCCGCCGACGACCGCCCGCGGTGGTGTCGCCCGAGACGCCGGCGTTCACCACCGTCGCATCGATCCCCTGAGCCCGCAGCCGCGACTGGATCACGTCGGGCAGGCTCTCCCCACGCTTCAGGCCGTAGCCCGCATAGAGGCTGTCGCCGAAGGCGAGCACGGTGCGCTTCGGCCCGGCGACCGGCACGCTCGCGGTGGGCGTCGGCGCCGGCGTCGAAACATTCGCGGGCGGCTGGGCGTCGTCGCGTGGGGCGTCGCAGGCGGACAACAGTGCAGCTTGGAGAAGCGTGGCTCCGACCACATATGGCGTCTTCGTCATCTCTGTCCTGGAATCCCCGAAACCATGAAGCCACGCGATATGGTCATCCGCGCCGCGGATGTAAGGCTGACGCTGGGCGGTGCCGCGCCGGTCGAGATCCTGAAGGGCATCGATCTGGAGGTCGCGGACGGCGAGAGCCTGGCGCTGCTGGGCGCATCGGGATCGGGCAAGTCGTCGCTGATGGCAGTGCTGTCGGGACTCGAGCGCGCGACATCGGGCCGGGTCGAGGTGGCGGGCACCGATTTCGGTACCTTGGACGAGGATGGCCTCGCGATCGCGCGGCGCGGCCGGATCGGCATCGTGCTGCAGGCCTTTCACCTCCTGCCGACGATGACCGCGCGGGAGAATGTCGCGGTGCCGATGGAGCTGGCCGGCGAAGCCGACGCCTTCGCGCGGGCAGAGGCGGAACTGACCGCGGTGGGACTGGCGCATCGGCTGGATCATTATCCCGCGCAACTGTCGGGCGGCGAGCAGCAGCGCGTCGCCATCGCCCGTGCGCTTGGGCCTCGCCCGCGGATCGTGTTCGCCGACGAACCCACCGGCAACCTGGACGCCGCCACCGGTGAACGGGTGATGGACCTGCTGTTCGATCGCCGCGCCGCCACCGGTGCGACGTTGGTCGTCATCACGCACGACCCTGCCCTCGCCCGGCGCTGCGACCGCGTGATCGAACTGGCCGACGGCCGGATCGTCGCGTGAACGGCTGGTCGCTGGCGTGGCGGCTCGCGCGGCGCGAGCTGTCGGCGCGGTTTCGGGGCTTGCGCCTGCTGCTGCTCTGCCTGTTCCTCGGCGTCGGTGCGCTGGCGGCGATCGGTAGCCTGAGCGCGGCGATCGGCGGCGAACTGGCGGCGCGGGGACAGGTGCTGCTCGGCGGTGATGTCGAGCTGTCGGTGTCGCAGCGGCTGGCCGATCCGCCCGAGCTGGCGGCAATGCGTGCGGTCGGGCGCGTGTCCGAAACCGTGAGGATGCAGTCGATGGCGGTCACCGCCAGCGGTGCGACCGCGCCGGTGCAGCTGAAGGCGGTCGACGCCGCCTATCCGCTTTACGGCCGGCTGACGCTGGCCGATGGCCGCGTGGTGCGGGCGCCGGCGGCGGACGCCGTCTGGATCGGCCGCGCTCTGGCCGAGCGGTTGGCGGTGCGCGCGGGCGACATGCTGCGCTTCGGCACCGCACGCTTTCGCGTCGGCGGGGTCATCGCCGACGAACCCGACCGACTGGGCGAAGGATTCACCCTCGGGCCGGTCGCGATCGTCTCGCGCGCCGGGCTCGATCGCACCGGCCTGATCCAGCCGGGCAGCCTGTACGAAACCAAATACCGCATAGCCGCCGCCGGCGACCCAGCACCGATCATCGAACGGTTCGAACGCCGCTTCCCGACCGCCGGGTGGGAAACCCGCACCCGCGATCGCGCGTCGCCGGGCGCCAGTCGCTTCATCGCGCGAATGGGTGAGTTCCTGACGCTCGTCGGCCTTGCCGCGCTGGTGATCGCCGGGATCGGCGTCGGCAACGGGGTCAGCTCCTATCTGGAGGCGCGCCGCGGCAGCATCGCGATGCTCAAGGTGCTCGGCGCGACATCGGACGTCGTCGCGCGCGGCTATCTGCTCCAGCTGCTCGCCGTTGCCGGCGTCGGCATCCTGCTCGGGCTGATCGCCGGCATCGTCGCGGTGCCGCTGGTCGGCATCGCGGTCGGCGCGGTGCTGCCGGTCGCGCCGGGGCTGACGATCGCGCCGGTGCCGCTGGCGCTGGCGGCGGCATACGGCCTGTTGATCGCACTCGCCTTCTGCGCGCCGCCGCTCGTCGCGGCGGGTCGGGTGCCGGCGGCGGCGCTGCTGCGTGGCGCGATCGATGCGCGGGCGAGCAGCGGGTGGCGCGGAGTAGCCTGGGCCGTGGCGGCGGGCATGCCCGTCGTCGCACTGGCGTTGCTGACGAGCGGCCGGCCCGCCTTTGCCGCCGCGTTCCTTGGCGCCACGGCGGCGACGCTGGCGGTACTCGTCGGCATCGGCGCGCTGATCCGCGCGGGCGCCGCCCGCCTGCCCCGCCCCCGCCGCCCGCTCGCGCGGCTCGCGCTCGCCGGGATTCATCGGCCGGGAGCGCGGACGGTGTCGCTGGTCGTCGCGCTCGGGCTCGGGCTCACGCTGTTCGTGCTGCTCGCGAGCATCCGCACCAGCATCGACGGCAATATCCGCCGATCGGTTCCCGATCGCGCGCCCGCCCTGTTCGCGCTCGACGTGCCGCCCGAGCGCGAGAGCGCGTTCCGCGGCACCGTCACCGCCGTGGCGCCGGGCGCCCGGATCGCCACCGTCCCGCTGATGCGCGGCACGATCACCGCCTATGGCACCACCCGCGTCGCCGATCTGGCGACGGTCCCGGAAGGCGCGTGGGCGTTGCGGGGCGAGCGCGGGCTGACCTTCGCCGCCGCCCTGCCGCCGGGTAGTACGCTGACCTCCGGGCGATGGTGGACGGCGGCGGAGGAACGCGGCAGCCTCGTCTCGATCGACGAGCGCTTGGCCGATGCGCTGAATCTCAAGATCGGCGACCCGCTGACGGTGTCGGTGCTCGGGCTGGAGCGCACCGCGCGAATCGCGTCGTTCCGGCGGATCGCGTGGGATACATTGGGCTTCAACTTCGTGATGGTGTTCTCCCCCGGCGCGCTTGGCGACGTGCCGCACAACCTCGCCGCGACGATCGACATGCCCGCCGCGAGGGCACCGGCTGTGACGAAGGCATTGCTGCCACGCTTCCCGTCGACCTCTGTGGTCGAGGTCGGCGGGGTGCTGCAGCAGGTGCAGGACGTCGTCGGCCAGATGGCGACCGCGATCACCGTCGCCGCCAGCATCGCGGTGCTGGCGGGCATCGCGGTCCTGCTCGGCGCGATCGCGGCAGCGCGCGCCGCGCGGACCTATGATGCGGTAATGCTGAAGGTGCTGGGCGCGACCCGCCGTCAGGTGCTGGCGACGCAGGCGATCGAATATGCGTTGCTGGCGGGGATCGTCGGTGCGGTTGCGCTGGCGCTCGGTGTGGGCGGCGGGTGGTTCGTCGTCACGCAGGTGTTCGATTTCGACTGGCTGCCGGATTGGACGGTGGTGCTGGCGACGCTGGGCGGTGGTGCCGTGGTGACGATCGCGATCGGTATCGCCGGGACGCTGCCGGTGCTTCGCGCACGGCCGGCGGCGGCGCTCAGAGCGTTGTAGGCCCGCACCCGGTTGCCCGGTCGGACGGCGGGTGGCATAGGGCCCGCCCCGCCCGGGGAGCCACTATTCGGATCGGAGCGCATCTCGTGACAGGCCAATCCGCGGGCGCGCTCGGGCTCGATTTCGGCACCACTAATACCGTCGTCGCGCGCACCGATGGCGCGGCCGGCTCCACCCTCATCGAGATGGTGGGCGCGGAGGCGACGGGGCCGGTGTTCCGATCCGCGCTCAGCTTTTGGGAGGAGGATCGCGCCCTGAACGGGATCGCCTGCGAAGCCGGCCCGTGGGCGATCGCCGAATATCTCCAGTCGCCGATCGACAGTCGTTTCGTCCAGTCGTTCAAGACCGTGGCCGCATCGCCGTCGTTCGAACGCGCCCTGATCTTCGGCAAACCGTTCCGCTTCGAGGATTTCGGGCGCCTGCTTCTCCAGCGGCTGGTCGGCCATGCGGGCGGTCAGCTGGACGAGCGGCCCGACCGCGTCATGGTCGGACGGCCCGTCGAATATGCGGGCGCCCGCCCCGATCCCGCGCTCGCGCGCCAGCGCTACGATCTGATGCTGCGCGAGTTCGGGGTGGAGGTCCACTATGTCTACGAGCCGTTGGGCGCGGCGTACAGCTATGCCTCCCGCCTGACCGAACCGGCGACGGTGCTGGTCGCTGATTTCGGCGGCGGCACCACCGACTTCTCGATCGTACGCGTGGCCGAGCCAGGCGCCGAACGGCGCTGCGTACCGCTGGCGTCCACCGGCGTCGGCATCGCCGGCGACCGATTCGACCGCCACATCGTCGACCGGCTGGTGCTGCCGATGATCGGCAAGGGCGGGCAATATCGTTCGATGGGGAAGACGCTCGATATCCCCGGCGGCTGGTTTGCGGACTTCGCCGACTGGTCGCGCCTTGCTTTGATGCGCAACCGGCGGACGCTGGACGAGCTCGGGCGGTTGCAGCGGCAGGCGCTGGAGCCCGAGCCGATCGGACGGATGATCGCGCTGATCGAGCACGAGCAGGGCTTTCCGCTCTACGACGCGGTCGGCCGGCTCAAACGTGCGCTGTCGACGCAGGAGTGCGCCGAATTTCGTTTCGAAGGCGGCGGCGTGGAGATCGCGGCGGAGGTTCGTCGCACCGAATTCGAGGAATGGATCGCATACGACCTGCACCGCATCGAGGCGGCGATGGACGGCGCACTCGCGGCGGCGGGAATCGGACCGGACGCGATCGACCGGATTTTCCTGACCGGCGGCTCCTCGCTCATCCCCGCGATCCGCGCGCTGTTCGACCGCCGCTTCGGCAGCGAGCGGATCGCGACGGGCGGGGAACTCACGTCGATCGCGCACGGCCTGGCGCTGATCGGGGGAGAAGCGGATCCTGCCGTCTGGGCAGCGTGAGGCGTCGTCCGCGGATCCGCGCGGCGCGCCCGTACGTTCGGTGCGGGATTGCGGGAGACTGGCGTGTGGAGGGACGGGGCATGAATACCGAGGGCGGCGGGTTCGCCGCGACCTCGCCGCTGCGGCCGTTTCGCTATCCGATCTTTCGGGACGTGTGGATCGCCAACCTGCTGTCGCGGTTCGGCGGGCTCATCCAGTCGGTGGGTGCATCGTGGCTGATGGTGTCGCTGGGCGCGTCGGCGACCCTCGTCAGCCTGGTCCAGACGTCGACCACGCTTCCCATCATGCTGTTCTCGCTGCTGGCGGGGGCGCTGGCCGACACGTTCGACCGGCGCCGGCTGATGCTGGTGGCGCAGGTCTTCATGCTGGTCGTGTCGCTGCTGCTGTCGGTCGCCGCCTGGTTCGGCGCGCTCACGCCGTGGCTCCTGCTCGCCTTCACCTTCCTGATCGGCACCGGCGCGGCGCTGAACGGTCCGGCGTGGCAGGCGTCGGTCGGGGACATGGTGCCGCGCGACGACCTGCCGTCCGCCGTGGCGCTCAACAGCATGGGCTTCAATGTCGCGCGGAGTACCGGGCCGGCGGTGGGCGGCCTGATCGTCGCCGCCTTCGGGGCCGCCGCGGCGTTCGCGGTGAATGCGGTCAGCTATCTGGGGCTGCTGTTCGTGCTCGCCCGCTGGCGGTCGCCCGCGCGGCTGGAGCGGCTGCAGCGCGAGACGCTGGGTCGCGCGATGGGGGCCGGCGTGCGTTATGTCGCCATGTCGCCGGCGATCCTGACCGTGCTCGCGCGCAGCCTGATCTTCGGACTGGGCGCGAGCGCGATCCCCGCGCTGATGCCGCTCGTCGCGCGTGACCTCGTCGCGGGTGGGCCGCTGACCTTCGGCCTGCTGCTTGGCGCCTTCGGTATCGGCGCGGTGATGGGCGCGTATTTCTCCAGCGGCTTGCGCCGGAAGCTGTCGACCGAGCTGTTCGTCCGGATGGCACTGATCGCGCTCGCTGCAGCCTCGGCCGCGACGGCGGTCAGCGGTTCGGTGGTGCTGACGATGCTCGCGCTGGCGATCGGGGGCGCCGGCTGGGTGCTGGCGCTCTCCACCTTCAACGTCACCGTCCAAATGGCGTCGCCACGCTGGGTCGTGGGGCGGACGCTGGCGCTCTACCAGATGTCGGCGTTCGGCGGCATGGCGCTGGGCGGCTGGCTGTGGGGCGGCGTGACCGAGCACGCGGGCGTCGCCACCGCGCTGCTGGCATCGGCGGGCGTTTCGGTGGGCTGCCTGGTGCTGGGGCTGCGCTTTCCGCTTGCGACCGCGCAGAAGCTCGACCTCGAGCCGCTCGGGCGCTGGAAGGAGCCGACGCTGGCGCTGCCGATCGAGGGGCGCAGCGGACCGGTGGTCACTACCATCGAATATCGCGTCGCCGCCGAAAATCTCGCCGAGTTCCTGCATCTGATGGTCGAGCGGCGACGCATCCGGCGGCGCGACGGCGCGCGACACTGGTCGCTGCTGCGCGATCTGACGCAGCCGGATACCTGGATCGAGCGCTACGACACGTCGACCTGGACCGAAACCGTGCGGCACAACGAGCGCGCGACCAAGGGCGACGCGGCGGTCGGCGACCGTCTGCGCGCGCTGACCGCGAGCACCGAGCACCCGCGGGTGCGCCGGATGATCGCGCGCGATCTCGACGCCGTGCTGGACGACGCGAACGACATCGTTGCGCTCGATCCGCCGCTGACCGATCCTGCTCGCCAGGCCTGAGGTGCAAATTCGCATCGCATCGCCTGACGGCCCTCAACGGGAAAACCATGATGAGCAATGACGCCTACACGCCGCCGACAATCTGGACCTGGGACAGGGAGAGCGGCGGCCGTTTCGCCAGCATCAATCGTCCGGTCGCCGGTGCCACCCGCGACACGCCACGCCCCGTCGGCCGACATCCGCTCCAGCTCTATTCGATGGGCACGCCGAACGGCGTCAAGGTCACGATCATGCTCGAGGAGTTGCTGGCCGCCGGTCATGCCGGAGCCGAGTACGACGCCTGGCTGATCCGCATCGGCGAGGGCGACCAGTTCGGCAGCGGATTCGTCGAGGCCAACCCCAATTCCAAGATCCCGGCGCTGGTCGACCACAGCGATGCGGAGCCGGTGCGCGTCTTCGAGTCGGGCGCCATCCTGATGTATCTCGCCGAGAAATTCGGTGCCTTCCTGCCCACGACCGGTCCGGCGCGCGCGGAGTGCCTGTCGTGGCTGTTTTGGCAGATGGGCAGCGCACCGTTTCTCGGCGGCGGCTTCGGGCATTTCTATGCCTATGCGCCCGAGAAGTTCGAATATCCGATCAACCGCTATGCCATGGAAACCAAACGGCAGCTGGACGTGCTCGACCGCAGGCTGGCGGATAGCGAGTTCGTCGCCGGGGCGGACTACACGATCGCCGACATGGCGATCTGGCCCTGGTACGGCCAGCTTGTGCAAGGCGAGCTTTATGGTGCGGGCGAGTTCCTGCAGGTGCAGGACTATCGCAACGTGCAGCGCTGGACGGCGGAACTGGCCGCTCGTCCAGCCGTGCAGCGCGGTCGCATGGTCAATCGCGTGACCGGCGCCCCGTCTAGCCAGCTGCACGAACGCCATGACGCGGGCGATTTCGAGACGCGCACGCAGGACAAGCTTCAGGCGCAGCCATAGCCAAAGGGGGGTCAGCCGCCCGGCAGCGCCTCCAGCGCTTGCGTCACTCGCCGCCGCAAATCGGCGTCGCGCGTAATCTCCAGCATCGCGCCGAGGCTGCGGCGCGCCGCGGCGATATCCTGGTCGACCATTTCGAGCCGGGCACGCTCCCACCACGCATGCGGATATGCCGGGGCCATCACCGTCATGCGCCCGTAGAGTTCGAGCGCGCGGCGCCCCTTCCCCGCATGCTCGGCGCGCGATGCCTGGTTCTGGAGGAGGCGGACCAGCACCGCCCGGTTCGGCATCGCCGCGATATGCGCCACCGCGCGACCGCCGCCCGCATAGGCCTCGACCAGCGCGGCAAGCCGTTCGGCGTCGACGCGCCCGCCGCCGGCGAAGGGATCGACGATCACCGGCACGGCCTCCGCACCGATCACGACGAGGACGTGGCCGGGAACGTCGAGCACGTCGGCCTCCCAACCCAGCCGCCGGGCCATCGCAACCCAGAGGATCGCGAGACTGACCGGCAGGCCGCGACGACGATCGAGCACGCTGATGAGGTCGGCGTTGGCGGGATCATCGTAGGTCTCGGCATCCCCTACGAACCCGAACTCGCCGGCAAGCACGGCGGCCAGAACGTCGGCCCGCTCGGCCGGCGTCTCGGCATCGCCGCCTGCCACCTCGAGCCGCGCCGCCATCGCGTCCAGCAGGCCGTCATAGGGGTCAGGGTCGATGTCTGGATGATCGAGCAACGCCAGCGTGAGCGCCGCCTCGTCGAGGGCGATCTCCTCATCGTCGATGAGGCCGAGTTCGTTCAGGTCGTCATCCATAAAGGACAGATGGGAAGCGCGACCCCGTATTGGAACGGGCGAGCTGTCGTCGGTTTGGCCGATGCGCTTCGGCCACGAGCCTCCCATATGCGGTGCATGACCAACCTCACCGTCTGGCACGATGGCGACTGCCCGCTCTGCCGCGCCGAGATCGCGCTGATACGTCGGCTCGATACACGCGGCGCGATCCGCTTCGTCGATGCGGCCAGATCGGATGCGACCGCCTGCCCGCTCGACCGCCGAGTGCTGCTCGCGCGTTTTCACGCCAGCGAGGACGGTCGATTGCTGTCGGGCGCCGCCGCCTTCGCCGCGATGTGGCGCGCGATCCCGCTGTTGCGACCCATCGGGTTGCTGGCGCGATCACCGATGGTGCTGCGTATACTGGAGGCCGCCTATCTCGGCTTCCTGCGGATCCGCCCCGTACTGCAGCGGATGGCCCGCCGGGGCGTGCCGACATGAGGCCGCGCCCCGATCCCGCCGGTCCCGGTCGGGAAAGCGTATGGGACTTCCCCCGCCCCGCCATCGCGCAGCCGACCGACGCGCGCATCCGGATCGAGCATCGCGGGCGGATCATCGCCGATACGCGCGCGGCCATTCGTACGCTGGAGACGAGCCACCCGCCGAGCTACTACATCCCGCGCAGCGACATCGCGCCCGACACGCTGCGCCGTGCCGAGGGCAGTTCGTTCTGCGAATGGAAGGGCGCGGCGACCTATTGGGACGTGGTGGTCGGCGATGTCGTCTTCCCTCGTGTCGGCTGGAGCTATGCCAACCCGACCCCCGCCTTCGAGGCCTTGCGCGATCACGTCGCTTTCTATGCGGCACCGTTCGATCGCTGCAGCGTCGATGGCGAATCCGTGGTGCCGCAACCGGGCGAATTCTACGGCGGCTGGATCACGTCAGGCGTGGCGGGGCCGTTCAAGGGCATCCCGGGCAGCCGCGGCTGGTGAGCCGATAGGGTGGAGCAACGTGACAGGCGACTGCGAACGATGCGATGACGGCTCCTCCACCACCGGCGTGAAGCCACGCGGCGCAGGAACCGAACGATGACATCAAGCCCCCTCGCCTCACTTCGATCCCGCCGCGCCTGTTGCGCGATCCTGTTGTCAAGCGTGGCGTGGCCGGCAACTGCCCGCGCGCTCCGGTCGGAAACTACGCGCGTGCGGATCGTGGATTTCGGCGCCGTCGCCGACGGGGTGACCGTCAACACCCGCGCGATCCAGGCCGCGATCGACCACTTGAGCGAGCGGCGCGGCGGAACGGTGGTGATCCCCCGCGGCGTTTTCGTCAGCGGCGCGCTGTTTCTCAAACCCGGCGTCCATCTGCATCTGGACGATGGCGCGGTGCTACGCTGCACCACCGACATGCGGCACTTCCCACCCCGCCGCACGCGGATCGAGGGACATTTCGAGGACAGCTTCACGCCCGCGCTGCTGAACGCCGACCGCTGCGACGGGCTGCGGATCACCGGGCGCGGCACGCTCGACGGGGCCGGGCGCCCGGTCTGGGACCGCTTCTGGGCGCTGCGCAATGCCGCCCCCGTTCCCAACGAGTTTCCGAACCTCGGCCTGCCGCGCGCGCGGCTGGCGCTGATCGAGAATTCGAGGGGAGTGACGCTCGAGGATGTGACGTTCAGGGATTCGCAGTTCTGGAACCTGCATCTCTATCGCTGCGATGGCATCACGGTGCGGCGCGCGCGCTTCGAAGTCCCCGACGATTACAAGCAGGCGCCGAGCACCGACGGAATCGACCTCGACAGCTGCCGCAACGTGCTGATCGACGGCTGCTATTTCTCGGTCACCGACGATTGCATCGCCGCCAAGGGGACGAAGGGCCCGCGCGCGCTGGAGGATCGCACCAGCCCGCCGGTCGAGCATATCCGCATCCGCAACTGCCATTTCCGCCGCGGGCATCAGGCCTTCGCCTGCGGCAGCGAGGCGACGATCGTGCGCGACGTGGTGATCGAAAACTGCCGCGTCACCGGCGCGATCAACCTCCTGCGCCTCAAGCTGCGACCCGACACGCCGCAACGCTATGAGGACATCCACCTGCGCGACATCACGCTGGATCATGACGGCGGTCGGATCGTGCTGATCGAGCCATGGACTCAGTACAACAACCCGTCGGGCGAGACGCTGCCCCGCTCGATCGTCCGCGGCGTGACATTCACGCGTCTGCGCGGGCGGTTCGGGGCGTTCGGTTCGATCCGCCCGAACCCGGGCCAGACGACAATCGCCGACATTCGTTTTGCCGATTTCGACCTGACACTCGACGACGCGCGGCTGGCATCGACAGGTGTGACGGGACTGCGCTTCGACGATGTCAGGGTGAACGGCCGGCAGCAGACTGGACCCGTAAGCACCCCTCCTTAATCAAAGGCCGTCCGGCGATACTGATCCGACCGGGGACGGCGGGGCTCGTTTCCAAGTCGCAAAGGAAAATCGCGATTAGCGCTTGCAGATACGTCCTGCGTCGCATTGCGCGCACGTCACCGCATCTCTCCTCAAGCCTGTGGGTCTTGGAGGCAGTGTAGGCAATCGGCAGCAGCAAACCGGACCCTGGGCCGCTTCGCGACCACCCACCGCGCGAACCGCGTCGATCCGGCCGGTCTACGTCTTGTGCACGACCGGCCGCTCCTTCCGTAGAAACACGCATGGACAGTCGGACGTTCGATTGCATAACGGTCGGGTGCGTCCGGCAGAGCAATCTCGCTCGGTCCCTAGCACCGCCAGGAACAGCGCGGTGCTGCCGAATCAAACGCTGTGGCGCACCGTGTCGGGCACGCCTCCCCTGCCCGCAACATTGTCGATACCGAGATGGCCATCACGTACGGAGTGATCGATCCCACGACCGCCCCCGCGCCGATGAGCGCGGTCTGGATTGCGTAGCCGGCGGTGTGCTGATCCTTGTCGAGCATGTCGCCGACGAAGGCGCGGAACGGCTCCATCGCGATATTGAGCGACGTATCGAGCAATCACAGCAATACAGCCGCCGCGAGAAGCCCGGGCGCGTTGCGCAAGCCGACCAGCGCCACCGCCAGCACCGCACCGCACCGGTTAAGAAATGCACCAAGGGCCGCCCGGACCGGCCCTTGGTGCGGTCACTTTAATGACCGATGACCGGCGGGGTCAGCAACCCGCTCAGCGGCGCGACGATCCAGGGGATCGCCAAACACGCGGCACCGCCGTTGACGATGATGGCGCAGCTTAGGGCGGACAAACCACGTCGCGACGCTGCCGCCGCGCCTAATCGTCGAGCGCCGGGTCGACCAGTTGCGTGAAGCCACGTTGCAGTATCCGCGGCAGGACCCACGTTGTTCCACGATAGCGGTGAAAACACGCCCTTAACCCCGTTCGTGGCAAGCACGACACATGAGGCAGCGCGACAATCTCCCCGTTCAGGGATCCACTCCGATCGACGAGTTGCTGGCGCAGGTGCTGGGCACCGCCAGTGATCCCGAGTTCGATGCGCTGACCGGAGCGCTAGCGCGACTTACCGGCTGCGGCATGGCCTTTCTGTCGCTGACGCACAAAGATCAGCTGTGGTTCAAATCGTCCAGCAACGGGCCGCTGGCCGCGATGGCGATCGAGCGGTCCTTCTGCTCGGCCACGTTGCGGCGCGGCGCTCTCACCATCATCGCGGACGCTGCCAGCGATCCGGCCTATGCCGACCATCCGCTCGTGAGGGCCGAGCCGTTTATTCGTTTCTACGCCGGCGTGCCGCTGCGGATCCGCGGTCAGATTGTCGGCACGGTCTGCGTCGTCGATCAGGAGTCCCGCGACGATGGCGAGGCGCTGGTTCCGGACCTGCGCGGACTGGGTGGTGTCGTCGAAACACTGATCGAAGCGCGGCTGGCGGCAGCGGAGGCCGGCGACGATGCCGCGAGGCTAATGGCAGCATTGGCTGCCCGGAACCGGCTGCACAGCCAGCTTCAGCAAGCCGAGCGCATGGCAGAAATCGGATCGTGGCGCCTGACCGTCGCCGATGGCGCGCTGGAGTATTCGGAACATGTCTACGCGATCCACGACCTCGAACCAGGCCAGCCCCGCGCGCTGGAGGATGCGCTGCGCTTCTATCCCGAACCCGACCGCCAGGTGATCGCGGCGGCGGTGAAGCGCGCGATCGATGAGGGCCGTCCTTACGACTTGGAACTCGACTTCGTCACCGCCACCGGGCGCAAGCGACGCGTGCGCGCCATGGCCGAGCCGGAGTGCGTCGCCGGCAACGTCGTCGCGCTGGTCGGCGTCTTCCAGGACGTGACCGACCGACACCGGCAGCAACAGGCGCTGGAGCATCAGGCGAATACCGACCCGCTTACCGAGCTTGGCGGCCGCCGCGGGTTCACCGCCGCCCTGGATGCCATTCTACAGCCCGGCGCGACGTCCGGCGAAGTCGCGCTGGTGCTCGTCGATCTGGATCATTTCAAACTCGCCAACGATCGCTATGGCCATCCCGCCGGCGATCAGGTGCTGCAGCGCGTCGCCGCCGCGTTGAACGCGCCGTGGCTCGCCGACAGCTACGCGGCACGGCTCGGGGGCGACGAATTCGCCCTCGTCGTCACCGACCCCGCTTTACTGTCCGACCTCGACGCGCTCGCCGGTCGCCTGTTGCGTGAGCTGGTCGTGCCGGTCGGGACGGGAGCTGAAGCGATACAAGTCACGGCGACGCTCGGCCTGTGCCACGGTTTGGTCCGGGACGCGTCCCGCCGGGCCTTGCTGGAGTGCGCGGATGCCGCCCTGTACCATGCGAAGCGCGAACGGCGCGGCACCGCGGCGATACGTCGGATCGGCGCCGCGGCCGTACGGCGCGCCTGAACGCGCACCCACCGTCTCAGCGCCGCAATCAACTCGCCGCAGCACCCGGCATCACGTCGGATATCGCGGCCGCCAGATGACCGCGTCGGAACGGCTTGGTCAGTCGTTTGAACTCGGCGTCGGCCCCCTCGATCTCGGCATAGCCGGACACGATCAGGACCGGCAGATCGGGCAGCACGCGCCTGATCTCCCGCGCCAGCTGCGGGCCGCTCATGCCGGGCATCAGGTGATCGGTCACCAGCAGGTCGGGAACGAAGCCGTCATCGACAAGGTCCATCGCCGCCTTGGGGCTGACCGCTTCGACGACATCGTACCCCTCGTCGATCAGCATCTCCGCGATACTGGCACGGACCAGAGCCTCGTCGTCGACGAGCAGTACAACGCCTATCGCGCTTGCGACGGGCGATGCTTCGAGCCGCGGCTCGGCCTCCTCCACCGCATCGACGGTGATCGGCAGCCATAGTTTCACGGTGGTCCCACCACCGACCGAGCTTTCGATCGTCAGTCCGCCGCCCAACTGCGCGGTCAGTCCATGTACCATCGACAGGCCAAGGCCGGTGCCGCGGCCCAGACCCTTTGTCGAAAAGAACGGCTCGGTCGCGCGGGCGACGGTATCGGCGTCCATGCCCACGCCGGTGTCGATGACGCAGACGGTGACGTAATGCCCTCTCCCGACGCCCGACACCTGCGTGCTGTGCACGCTTTCCCGTCGCGCCGCCAAGGTCAGTTCGCCGCCATCAGGCATCGCGTCCCGCGCGTTGACCGCCAGGTTCAACAGCGCCATCTCGAGCTGGTTCGCGTCCGCCAACGCCAGCGGCAGGACGGGCGCTAGGTCGACGCGGATATCGATCAGGGGGCCGAGCGTAAAGCCCAGCAAATCCGCCATACCGGCGATCAGCAAGGAGACATCGACCGGCGTCGGCTGAAGCGGCTGACGTCGCGCGAAGGCCAGCAATCGCTGAACGAGCGTCTTCGCCCGTTCCGCCGATTGCAGCGCCCCATCGATCAGGCGGCGTTCCCGATCGTCCCCGATGCCCTTGCTGACCAGCATATCGAGCGATCCGATGATCGGCGTGAGCAGATTATTGAAATCATGCGCCACGCCCCCGGTCAGCTGGCCCATCGCCTCCATCTTCTGCGCCTGGCGCAGCTTTAGCTGGGCGGCTTCCAGCGCCTCCTGCCGCGCCTTCTCGGCGGTGATGTCGCGACCGGTTGCGTAAGTCAGATCGCCGGCAGGCGCCGCGGTCCATGAGATCCAGCGTACCGACCCGTCCTTGTGACGGTATCGATTCTCGACCTTGGGCTGTCCGCCGGCCGCCGCAAGTTCATAGGCGACCGTCGTGCTGCCGTGATCGCCGGGCAGGACGAATTCGTTGACGTGATGGCCGACCAGTTCGTCGGCGCTATACCCCAGCAGGGTCGACCACGCCGGGTTCACACGGCGCAGATAGCCGTCGAAATCGATGATGAGCATGAGGTCGGGCGAGGTGTCCCACATCCGGTCCCGCTCCGCTGTCCGCTTGGCGACCTGCTCCTCCAGCGTCGCGTTCAGGCACCGCACTGCGCGTTCGGCGTGCTTGCGGGCGCTGACGTCCTTGAAGATGATCGCGACCTGACGGTTAGCCGCCGGCTCGACCCGAAACGCCGCGACCTCGAGGTGCCGGCCGGTGGCTTGCAGGTCGCGCTCGAATCGAACCGGCGCGCCGGTTAGATGCACCGTGCGAAAGATACTGCTCCACTCATCCGCCTCCCCCGCCAGGACTTCACGCAGTCGCTTGCCGACGATGTCGGGGATGCCGGCATTCGATAGATAGGCCGGGTTCGCCTGAAGATGGACGTAGTCGCTCAGGTCGCCATGCGGTCCGTCGATCAACTCGATGACGCAGAAGCCCTCGTCGATCGTGTTGAACAGCGTCCGATATCGCTCCTCGCTTTTGCGTAATTCCAGCTCGGCCCGCACGCGTTCGACGGCGGACCAGGCCTGGACGCCGATCTCGCGGACGAATTCCTCTTCATCGTCAGTCCAAACTCTCGGTTCAGCCTGGGAGACGTGAAGGCCACTCACCCAGACATCATCGTGATGCACCGGTACCGACAGCACCGCCGCCATGCCGTTCACCGCATAGGCATCGGCACCCTCCGCGACGCGCGTATCGTCGAGGCGCAGCGCCTCGCCGGCGCGTAGCTGGTCTATCGTGCCCTGGCCAAACGCCGCCATCGCGTGGCGGCCCCGCATGTCGACCGAGCCGGCGCTGCACCACTCCTCCGCAATGATGAAATGGTCGTCGTCTCTTTCGTAATACCCGGCCCGATCGACGCCGAGATGCTCGCCCAACCGGGCGGCGACGAGCGCCATGATCTCCGACGGAGTGGTCGATCGGCGAAGGGCTTCGCTGATCTCGACACGCAGATGATGCCGCTTTTGTGCCGGTCGGCCATGATCGGCGGAAGCCGCCTCTGCCGGCACATGATAGGCGCCCACGACCGCACCGCTCTCGTCGCGGATGGGGATGACGGTGCCTGCCAAAGGCGCTTCGGTGACCGCGCCACCGCCACCGCAAGACGACGGGGCTGACGGCATCGCAACCACCTCCCCTTCGAAAACCCGATCCACGATGTCGGAGGGCAACGACAGGGCTGCGCATGCCGCCGCCAGACGTTGCGCGAACGCGTCGTTGTACAGCCGGACCCGATCATTCCCCCACAGGATCGCAGCCGCGCCCGGCCCAGCGAGCATGAGGTCCGTGGCCGTTCGAAGGGCGGGCGGCCACGTTTCGAAAGACCCAAGCGGCGTCGCCGACCAGTCGTACGCACGGATCGCCTCGGCCATTTTGCCAATACCAGACGGCTGCCAATGCGCGTGCGGACGTCCTGTGACCATCACGCACGGAAAGACGAGAAACATCGCCACCGCAACTGCTTGCTGAGCGGTCTACGACTTTCGTCTTATGGTCTTACGCACGAACTTAGGGTGTCGTGCGGGACTGGCGTTCGGCGACCGCGACGCCACACACCTGCTGACGCCCAGGTCGAGGTCGAGGTCGAGGTCGAGGTCGAGGTCGAGGTCGAGGTCGATGCCGATCGAATTTGACTCACTGCGGCTCGCTGGGAGGCGTGAGGCGCGCTACTACGCCAGGGCTGTCCACAGCGCGATGCGTGTAAGACCTGCG